>DASYSP010000135.1:0-58514 GCA_036003195.1 Casimicrobiaceae bacterium | reverse complement strand
GGGATAGCTCGGCGCGCCGCCCCAGATGCCCGGAGGGCGACCGCCCGGAGCGATGGGGTGGCCGGGGTGCGGCTGCGGGCCGGGGCCGCCGATGTCAACATAGGGAGGCGCGCCGCCCCAGATGCCGAGACCGCCGTCATCGAGCAATGTGATTATCGCGAACACGCTTCTTGGCATTCAATCCTCCCTTTCAAGGTAAGGCCCGCTTAATAGCACGGTTCCTGCAACGCGCCAGTGACCGTTCAGGCGAAGCCATGCCGCGCGCCCTTGGCGTCGATGGTCATCGCCTGATGGCGCGGCTGGTCGCTCAGGCCAAGATGAACCCAGCCGCGCGGCGGATATTCGTTGATGAGCTGGTCGACGCCCAGCGCCCGCATGTGCGGCTCAAGCGCCTTGCAGACATCGGGCGGCGCGCCAAAGTCGGGGCAGGCGAAGTCCACCGCGAGGCCGCGCATGTGCGCCGAGTTCTTGGAGCCGCCGACCGCCTCGTTGACCTTGGGGCCGCGATAGCCGGAAGTGACGAAGATCGGCCTGCCGCCCAGCAGGGCGCGGACCTCCTCCATGACCTCGGCCATGCGCTGCAGGTTCGCCCGTTCCGGGCTGCCGATCATCGGCACGTTGTCGATGCCGCGCCGCGCCGCCGTCTCGCTGGCGGTCAGTTCCTCAAGGGTGAAGTGTTCGGTCAGGTGCATGGGTCGCCTCAGTGGCGGCAGGGGCCATGGGGGTTTTGACCCCTGCCCGCCAGCGCTCAGAACAGCCAGCGCACCAGACGCCACGCGAGGTACGCTATCAGGGCTGCCGCCAGAGCCATCGTGATCGCCTCCCGCCACGGGCGCCTGACCGGCGGAAAGTCGTTGTCATCCATCCTACTGCTCGTCGCGCATGATGAGATAGACGCCCCGCAACACCAGCGCGGACCCCGGCGCGAACAGCGCCAGCCAACCCGCGAAATTGTGGGTCAGCCGCCACAGGAGGAGCGCGAGCGCGAGCGCGATCAGCCCGTTGGCGATGAAGACGGATGCGCGCTCCATCGCCGACCCATCAGGCCCAAGAGGCCAAAGCCAACCAGCATCATCATCCATGTGCGCGGTTCAGGCACCGGCGGCCCCGCCAGCGTGTTGACGATGGCGGCGTTGGTCCACGACGTGTCGAACGCGGTCACGTTGAGCTTGCCGTTGCGGCCAATCGACAGGTCAACCGCCAAGGGGGCGATAATCGTGCCCTTGCTGAAGCTGCCGTTGACGGTGAGGAAGTCGGCATCGCTGTCGAACCCGCCTCCCGGCACGTTGAACAAGGCGTCCTCGACTTGGAAGGTGGTCGGCAGGGCCAATCCCAGCGCCGCATATTCGGCGGCGAAATTGGCGAAGCTGACGCTGGCGTCGCCAAGCCCGATCTGCTTGCCGAAGTCCTGCCCGGACGCGATGGTCACGTTCACGCCGTCGAACAGGCCGTTGGCGGCGTCGAACTTCTGCGCCGTCGCCGTCAGGGTCGGGCCGATGGTGAACGCGCCAAGCGGGCCGATCCCGGTCGCGCCCGTGATCGTCGGCAGGACCGCGCCCAAGGGCTGAATGAAATAGACGCGGATCGGATCGTCAATCGAGTGGTTGCCAACCTCGGTGATGGTGAAGGTGTCCGCGTCGTTGAGCAGCACCGGATCGCTGCCGGTCGCCGTTGGGCTGGTGACATGAAACGAGGTCGGATCGCAAATCGTCGTCCCGGTCGCCGGGTCGGTGGCGCAGGCGGTCTGCGCCTTGGCCGCCATTGGCGTCAGCCACAAGGCGGCGAGGATGAGTTTGGTCAAAAGGTTCATTTGTTCTTGCCCGCAAATTGTGGGGAGGGGGCGCGTGCGTCCGACCCCCTCCCTCCGCATTCGCCAAGAGGGACGCCTTGGCTCCTGCGATCCCTACGCAATCGTCGCGAGGCGGTCCTTGCGGCTGCGCCTGAGGCCCATGAACGCCATCAGCGCGAAGCCGACGCCAAGCATCGCCCACGTCTTCGGTTCCGGCACCCCGGTGGTCATCGACTGATTGAAGCCGGTGATCGAGCCGCCGCCGCGCAGCGCCAAGCTCGCGCCCTCGGTCATCGAGAACGGCGAGCCGCTGACGAACGCCGCGCTGTTGCTGCCCGAGAAGCTGTCCGGGTCGGTGAGCGGCGTACCGAACACCGTTTCCAGCAAGGAGCCGGGGGTGTTGCTCGGATTTGCGCCCTGCGTGTTCGCCGGATCGGCCCAGAACTGCAACATGCTCTGTCCGGAGCCGACCGCATCGTTGAAGGTCAGCGAGGCCGAGTTGTTGATGAAGCTGACCGGCGCGTCGAAATTGGTGTCGGACGCGAGCAGCTTGACGGTGATCGGCGTTGCCCCCTCGTTGGTGATCGAGGACGAGGAGAGTTGGAGGGTGTTGGCCGCGCCGAAGGTGGACTGCGCCAAGGTGATCTGCACAAAGGCGTTGCCGATCGTCTGGTCGATGGTCAGAAGGTTGTTGGCCCCGCCGCTCACGTCGCACGACAATTGCCCGTCGAAGCAGGTGAAGGTGCTGGCCCCGACGCCAATCGACAATTGCAGGCGAGCCTCGGCGGCGGGCGTCAGCGCGGCAAGGAAGGTGGATGCGAGAAGCAGCTTTTTCATTGTGGCGTGTTCCCCAATAGGACCGCGAATGCGGGCGGCGCACATTACAGGATGTTAATGACAATTGTCTATCGGCTCGGCGGGCAATTCTGGGCGTCACGCACCAGTTTTTCGATCAGCGCCATCTGCCCCTTGTTGCGCTCCTGCGCGTTGGCCGCGACCTCGCCCAAGACATAGCCTGCGAAGGCGAGGAACCCGATGTTAACGACCAAGAGCGCGATGGCGAGCGGCTGCGACGACATCGCGCCGACCGTCGCCGTCGCGACCTTCCCGGCTTCTTCTTGGATCGACATCTGCGTTGGACCCCATGGCCCCGCCTCGCAGGCGCGCGGCAATCCGCCGCGCCGCCTCCCGCATAGCACGCCGCCGCGCCTCGCAGGACCGGCAGACCATCAGCGCGCCCGCCTCGCCCACAGCTTGCCGGTCGCGGTGATGGTCCCGCTGGCGAAATTGAACAGAACATTCAGATAATAGGTCGTCGCCACGGCGACCGACACCCGGCACGGCCCGACCGGCGCGACCGACAAGGTGGACGCCGATGCGGCGAATTGCGAGCGCGAACCGCTCATGTCCACGGCTGCCAGCCCCGCTCCATCGGTGGTCCCTATGGACAGCCAGAAGGACGTGACAAGGCCTCCCGCCGACGCGCTCGTCCACACCTCGGCCTGAACGTCCCAATCGCCGGGGGTGAGGACGAGCGAAAGAATGCGCGCTATTGACGAAGTCGCGAGGCTATAGGGCGCGGTGCGCACGTTGGACAGAACTTCCCCGATATGGCCCGCCGCCGCATCGGCCCCGCTGGTGACGCCGAACGGCGCTTCCGCATATTGCTTGGTCGCCGCGCCAAGCGCGTTCGCCGGGTCGCCCGCGAGGATCAAGGGGCCGGTGAGCGTGCCCCCGCCCAGCGGCAGATAGCCGGTCTTCGCCAGCGCGACGGATGTCCATTTCTCGCCATCCCACACATAGGTCGGCACGCCCGCGACCGGCGCGGACGGGAACTTGTCGCCAAGGGCGGGCGCATTGGGAAAATCAAGCATTGGCCGCCTCCAGCCGCGCCGTCAGCTCCGCGACCTGACCGTCGAGATGCTTGACCGCGTTGGCCAGCGCCGCGATCAGCGGCATGAGCTCAATCGCGGGCTGGTCGCCGCCGCGCACCGCATGGGGCAACGCCTCCTGCATTTCCTGCGCGACGAAGCCCAGTTCCTCGCGCGGCTCGACCGCCCATCCGGGGTGATCGGCGGGCGGCTCCGGGTTGACCCGCTGATAGCGGCGAGGGCGCATCAGCCGCACCGCCTCGATCCCGTCCGGCGCGTCCTGAATGTCGGCCTTGAGCGCCGCGTCCGAGTTCTGCGCCAGCGTGCCCTTGATGGTGAGGTTGCCGCCGCCGACCAGAGACATCAGGATGGCGTCCGTGTAGTCCTGCCATGTGCGCGCTCCACTGGACCGCTGGAACATGTACTTCCACGACGAGGCCGTGGCGCTGCCCTGCTCGCCGATGCCGAAATAATTGCCGTCGCTGTAAAACGAGCTGGCGTTGGTGAGGGTGATGCCCTGTCCAGACATGGTGTTAATGGCGCCGCCGAACGTCGCGGCCCCGGTGCCGCGCGCGATCTGCATCGCCGCCGGGTTAATCAGCGCGCCGCTGTCGTCGTAACGCTGGATATAAAAATCCGACCCGGCGTTCGCCCCCGTCTCGGCGGCGGAATTGCCAAGCGTCACCCGCCAGCGCAGCGCGCCGCCCGTCATGCCCGCAAGGCCCCGGTTGACGCTGCCCGCCCCGTCGAGCGCCACGGTATAGCCGAACGCCCCGCTGCCGGAGGTCCCGGCGAACGTCACGGGGCCGGTCACACGCCCCCCATCGAGCGGCAGATAGCCGGAAAGGTCGGGCTGCGGGGTCGCAATCACCCATTGCGTCGAAGTGCCGTCGTTGTAGCGCGCATAGAGAAGGCCGGTGTCGCTCTCGAACCAGAGCGCGCCGTCCGCCGCGCCCGCAGGCGGCGTGTCGGACACCAGCAGGGTCGCGGTGCCCGCCGCGCCCTGAGGGCCGGTGTCGCCCTTGTCGCCCTTCGGTCCCTGCACGCCCTGCACGCCCTGCGGCCCTTGCGCCCCTTGCGGCCCGACCAGCGACACGCCCCCCGGCCATGCGCTGCCCGCCTTCGGGCCGAAGATGAAATGGGTCGTGGTGTTGATGTAGAAGTCGCCGTCCTTGCCCTGCGCCGTAGGGTCCGATGGGCCATAGAGGACGGTGTTCCCGTCCACGCCGTCCGTGCCTCTCGGCCCCGGCGGCCCCTGCAGGCCGATGGGCCCCTGCACGCCTTGGACGCCCTGCGCCCCCTGCGGCCCGATCAGCGACGCCCCGGCTGGCCAGACGCCGCTCAGCTTCGGGCCGAACATGAAATGCGTGGTGGTGTTGACATAGAAGTCGCCGTTGACGCCGACCGCGTTCAGCGGATCGCTCGCGCCATACAGCACCGAATTGCCGCGCGGCCCCGCAGGGCCGGTGTCGCCGGGAGGTCCGGGGACGATGGACGCGGGGCCGGGAGGTCCGGGAGGTCCGGGAGGCCCCTGCTGCATCGTCTGGATGATCTCGACCTCATCGTCGAAGATCACGATGGTGCTGTCGTCGCTCGACGCGGCGCTCACGTTGTCCGAATTGTCGATGTCAACTTCGTTGAAGGTCATCGCGTCGGCCCCGCATTGTTGGTGAGCAGGCCCGCCCACACCCGCACCTTATAGCCGCCGCGCGTGAAGATGTTCGACTGGTCGAAGTCGCCCAGCCCCAGCCGCGCCAAGACATCCTGCGCGATGCGGAGCGTAAACGTGCCGTTGGGCGCGTCGACGAACCTGATCTCCTCGGTGTCGGTGGCCAGCCGCAGCACCGCCGCCTGATCGGACGCATGACGGCGCAGCATCATCTCCATCACGCCGCCGGTCAGGTCGATGGGGTCGCCAGCGAGCGTCTGCCAGAGGAACGTGCGGTAGAAGTCCGCGTCGTTCTGCGTGGTGATGTTGACGATTGCCATCGCCTTTACCTCGTCGGCTTGAGCCAGTTGGCGCGCGCCGCCGTGATCGGCGCGGCATAGGCCGCGTCGATCTCCTCCAGCGTCGTCATCGTGCCCGCATCAATCGCCGCACGGTTGTCCGACGATATGCTGAAACAGTTGTTGATGTGGGTGAGCAGGTCGTCGTTCATCGCCTGCATCCCGGTGGCGTCGAGGTCGATGATGGTCCCGTCCGCGCAATGCCAAGGCGTCACCACGGTCGGCTCGACCTGCGCCGCGCTGAACACCCCCGTGATCTTGGCCTGCGCGCGGTCGTCGGTCTTGATCGGGAAGCCCGCGCTGGTGACGAGGCCGCCCTGTTCTTTCCGCCAGCGCGCGTCGTCGTTGTACGCCTTGAGCTGCGACGGCGTGTAGCTGTCGGGCGCGGGCTGGATGAAACTCGCGGCGTTGAACAGCCACGGCCTGACCAGCGGATATTTCTGCAGCACTTCGGCCAGATCGGCCTCGCTCGGGATTGGCGTGGGCGACCGGCTGAGCGACCACTCGACATAGGCGGGATCGCTGACCGGAACCATCGTGTTCGTCCGGCTCTGATAGACCTGAGACGCGCCCTCGCCGATCATCCAAAAGTGATCGAAGGGGTTGATCGCCATCGCCGTCGCCACTCTGGGAATGTCAGACATATTGCCCTCCTGTCGCAAGCACGCCCGCCACGCTTCCCGGCAGATAGCTGACCGCGCGCCCGCCCACGTCGATGACGCCGTTGCCCGACGCCACATACCTGTAGCCGGTGACAGCGCCGTTGAGGTTCTGCACGGTATAGACCGGATTGATCTGCCCGCCGCCGCCCGCGCTGGCGAAGGCGTAGAGCGACACGGCGTTCATGACGTTGAGCGTCGGATAGGGGTTGGACCAGAACGAGATCACGCCGTTCTGGGACGCCCCCAGATGCGCGCCGTTGGCGGAGCCGCCATAAATGAAGTCCGGCCCCTGCATGGCGATGTGCCCGCCGCCCGGACCCGCGAAGACGTGCCCTCCCGGCGCATTGTAGAAGGCGACGGCGTCGCACCACACATTGCCCGAATTGGCGACCCACAAACCGATGGCCTGATCCGACGCGCTGGCCTGCGTGGCCTGAAAGGAGACGCCATCCACGGTGTAGGAGCCGCCGAACACGCGGAAGCAGCTGCCGGTGCCCGAGTTGATGAGCTTGACCAAGTTCGGGTTGGCGTGATTGCCGTGGATGAAGACCGTGCCCGACCCGTTCGGCGTCGGCGCGTCGAGCAGCGATGTCTCCGGATAGGTGCCGTCCGCCAGATAGATGTGGAAGGTGAAGCCGCTGAGATTGTACTTGGCCGTCTGCAACAGCGCCCTGCGCAGCGACTTGTACGGCCCATGCCCGTGCGCGGCGTCGATGGTCGCTGAGGTGCCGTCATAGAGACTGTCGTCGCCCTGTACGTTGTCGCAGTAGAGCGAGCGCGGGTTCGTCATCATGATGAGCGAGCCGCTCAACCCGCCGGTCAGCATCTGCCACGCATTGGCCCCGTTGTAGGCGACCTCGATGATCTGGTTTGCATAGAGTTCGCCGCCGCCCATCGGCGTGCCATCGGCGTGCACCACCGGCAGCCAGCCCAGCCCGCTGACGCTGATCTGCACCGCCTGCGTGTTGGCGTTCGCCACCTTGATGCGGAAGTGCTGGCCCAAGACATAACCGGCAAGCGGCGGCGTCGGGGTGATGGCGAGGAAGTTCGGCGTGCCCTGATCGTCGCAATAGTTGACGACGCCGCCCTGCACCGACTTCGACAGTTGCCGCAGGTCGTTCGCATCGGGCGTGAAGGCGCTGTCGTTGAGGAAATTCACGATCTCGCGCTGCGGATGCTCGATGGCCGCCGCAGGCGGGATCGACCCCATCGTCCCGGTCGCCGGATTGCCGTTGATGTACGGCGCGTCCGGATCGGTGACGCCGTAGGGCTGGTTATAGAGCATCGCGCTTCTCCCTCATGGTGTGCCCGCCATTTCGCCGCCCTCTTGCAGGCCCGAATAGTCGAAGATGATCTCGGTATGCGCGGGCTTCCATCGGTTGAGCAGGCATTCGAGGTCTTCCGCGAGGCCGATGCGAAGATGCGGATCGACGCCGGTCTGTCCCGACGCCGCGCGGAACCACGTCAGCCGCGCCGCGCCGACATGCACCGTCCAATAGTAATAGTTCGATTGCGGCCCCAGACCGTAGTTCGGCCACTCGGACAATTCGCCGTCCGCGACCGGCGCGCCGTTCAGGCCATAGATGACCTGCCCCCACGCGTTCCGCATCGGGTCGCCGCCGTCGCCATAGACGCGACAGTCGCCGCAGCCGTCCATGGCGACGGTAAACGGGCGATACTCGGTGATGGTGATCGGATAGCCGATGGCCGCCGCGATCTCGATGAAGAACTCGCGCGACTGCGCGCCCTCGATGGTCATCCGCTGAACGAGCGCGAACTGCCGCTCGCCGATGGATTGCGGGGCCTTGTAGCAGGGGTCGGGCAGTCCCCAATTGCGCTCCCAATCGGTCAGCAGCCCCGATTGGTCGCCCTGCACCGGCAGGGTGAAGCGCGGGTCGCTCTCCTGCTCCAAGAGCAGCGAGGCGCTCGTCTCCACGTCGCCCCAGATGCGCGTGAGGCCGCGCACCGTCAGCATCAGCGCCTCGTCCCAATCGCGTGGCCACGCGTCGCCCTGCGGCAGCAGGCCTTCGAGCGCGTTGGCGTAGTCCTCGCCCGCGCGGGTGACGTGGCTATCCGGCATCGTACAGCACCGTTCCCAGCACCGGCATGTATCCGGGCGCGGGCATCTCGGTCGTCTCGTAGGCGAGTTCGTGCGTCTCCTCGCCGACCGCGTTGCTGATCGCCTCGTCAACCCACGACCGATACCAAGTCTGACCCGGCTTCGAGCGGCTCATCTCCATGTCCGCCAGCGACTGCTCGATGCGCGCCCGCACGGTCGGGTCGTCGGTGGTCAGGTCGCTTATGGTGATGTCATAGAAGAACAGGATCGGGGCCATCACGAAGCAGTCCTTGACCGTCACCGGACGCTTGCTGTCGATGTAGGCCCGCACCTCGTCGATGTCGGCTGGCTGCGGCAGGCCGTGATTGTCGGGATACATGTCGTCCATCAGGAAGCGCACGGTCATCGAGCCGGGGCCGATCTCCTGCGCCGCCCATGCGCGCGTCACGCCGGGGACCGCCATCGCCCACGCGACATAGTCGGCCTGCGCGCCGCCCATCGGCGGGTTCTGGATGCGGGCGAGGATGCGCTCGCGCAGCTGGTCGTCGGTCTCCTCCTCGACGCCGCCGCGCATGTCGCCATAGAGGGAGCCGCCGGTGATGCCGGGGATCGGCGGGGTGATCGACACCCCATCGCCATCGGGCAGGTTGCCTATCGTGCCTGCGGTCAGCGCCGCCGCCGTTGCGTCGCCAATTCCGCTCGACCCGATGACGGCCTCGACCCCGGTCTGATAGCTGATCCCGTTCGCGCCCTTGACCACCGATCCGGGAGGGACCGTATAGCCTGTCGTCCCGGTGAAGCGGACGACGCCGCTGGCGTAGGTGGCCGCCTTGCGTCCCTTCGACCCGTCCGCATTGACCAGCCAGATCACGCCATGCCGGTCGAGCCATTCCGTCTCGGCGGTGTCGGGCAGCAGCTGCTTCGCCAGCCAGTCGAGATAGAGCAGCGTGAGGTGGGTGAGGCCCGACTGCCCGTCCGTCATGATGCGCAGCGCGCTATTCGGGACCAGCGCCTTCGCGCCAAGCTGCGACAGCACGTAGTCGCGCGCCAGCTTGCGCGTATCCTTCAATGAGGGGGTGATCCAAGGCATCAGGCGGCTCCCCGCAAATCGTCCCAGAGGTCGGCGTAGCGAAGCTCGATGGTCGGTTCCGGCCCGCGATAGATCGTCACGCCCACGTCGATCCGGTCGATGTCGGTCTTCTCCGCCAGCACGTCGATCCGCGATGCGATCTTGTTGTCGACGAACGGCCGCATGGCGTCCCGCGTCCAGCCGTCCGCGCGCGATAGCGTCGAGCCTTTCTCCGCCGTCGCCCCGACGATCTTGGCCCGCTTCAAGAGCCACAGCAGGCTCCCGACCGGCCAGCCGCCCCATATCTCCTCCGCGTCCATGTCGGCCCACCAGCCCCTGCGGTCGGTGCTGTCGGGATCGGGCAAGTCCTCGCTGGCCGGGGCGAGCGCGTCGGTGCCCAGCGCGATGATCACCGCCGTCTGCAGGTCGTAGCCGTCCGCGATCAGGTTCTGGTCGGTCATCAGCCAGTTCAGCGTCACCGCATAGGCCGGGAAGTCGAGTTGTTGCAGATAGCGAATGTCGCTCATGAGCAGGGGTCTCCCGCAAGCTGGATGGGCACGCTCGACCAGCAGCCGCCGCTGTCCACCCAGATCGCGTTGCCGCCGAACTTCATGTGGATGTGGGTCTGGTCGATCCGCAACGAGTGGTCATTGTCCTTGAACTGGCAGGCGATCTGGTCGCCCTTGATGATCACCTTGAAGCTGCCGCCGCTCTCGTTCAGCGTCCATGTGTTCGCCCCCTTGTCATAGGTCGCGACCGGGGTGTCGCCGCTCATGATCTGCACCTTGCTGGCGGTGCAGCGGACTTCGGTGTTGACCGTATCGCCTTCGTGCTTGTAGTCGGCGGTTCTCGCATCCGCCGCCGCACGCTGCTCCCGCGTCATCGGCGGCCCCGCCTTGGTGCCGACGCCGGGGCGCTCCTGCGCCGTCTTGACCACATGGCGCAGCGACACCATGCGCTGCTGCGGTTCGCTCTTGCCGGTCAGCTTGCCGTCGCGGTCGCGCAGCATCTTGCCGCCCGGAGCGGTGCCTTGGCCGTCGTCATCGAGCGACAGGAGGAACAGGCCCGCGCGCCTGAGCAGGGTCATCTGCCCTTGGTCGTCGTATTGCGCGTTCTCCCCCGGCTTCATTCCCATGGGCCGGTGCCGCCGGTCGTCGATGCCGATGATCACCGGATGGTTGCGCTGGCCGCCGAGAAAGAGCGCGATGCCCTCCGCCGCCGGTCCCTTGGGCTGCTCGACCCCGCCGATGCTGCCCGCCTGCTGCTTGTCCGGCTCGTCGCGCGGCAAAGGCACGGACGAGAAGCCGAACGACTGAATGCGCTCGACCGCCTTCCGCATGTCCGAGTTCATCCCGTCGATGAACATCTCCTGCATCATCTTGAGATCGTCGCCGACGTTGAGCGTCACGCGCGCCGCCATGTGCATGATGCGGCCCGACATTTCGTTGAGGCTGTTGCGGTTCATCGCCGGAATAGCCTCCGCCGCAAGTCCTGCACCCTGTCCGCCTCGGCCCGCGATGCGGCGTCCGACGCCTTCTTGTCTTTCTCGTCCTGCACCTGCTGCCCGTGGAAGATCATCGCCTCCTTTGCATAGTTGAAGCGCCCGTTCATGTGGATCGGCTTGACCATCGTCAGCGTGGTGGAGGTGCCCCCGTCCGTCTGCTCGTAGGTGCAGCCGGAGCATCCCATCACTTCGTCGTAGAGGATCAGCGACGGCGCGGTGACGGTGTAGTATTCGCCCGCCCGCCAGATGTCCTCGGATGCGTTGGCGTCCTTGAACCAGCCCTGCACCGTGATCTGCGCCTCGATCTCGCTGCCCTCGGTGAACACCTTCTCCATCTCGGCCCGCCGCTGGATGCCGTGCATGGTGTCGGCCACGTCGGCCACCACGACCAAGTGCCGGTTGCGCGACGAGGTGCCGTCGACCTGCGCCACCTGCTTGTTCTGCGGGTCGCCGTTAGCGCTGTCGCTGCCGATGTTCTGGCCGGTGGCGAAGATCTGACGATAGATCATCGGGTCGCGCGCTACGCAGTTGGCCGACTTGATGTTGATCCCCTCGACCAGCCAGCCCAGCGTGGTCGCCGGATGCTCGCCGATCAGCAGCAGGCCGCCATTGGCCTCCGACCCGATCACGATGGAGCGCATCTTGGCGTAACGCTCGATGGCCTGCATCGGGGTCTCCCCCGGCTGTACCTGAATGTTCTCGAACGGCGTGCCGTCCACGTTGCCGCGCGTGTGGACGCCGATGTTGAGATGCGCCGACAAGTCCTTCGCCAGTTGCTCGACCGACTTGCCGTCATGCCCGTTGAGCTTGTCGAGCGGCACCGACGAGTTGACCAGATCGGCGGTGTCGCCGCAGCCGATCAGCCGCACGCCGTGCTGCTGCCCATCGAAGCCGACATGGCGCTCCGAGATGTATCCGAACACCGCAGGCGCGCCGCCAAGCAGCACCCGCACCACGTCGCCGGGGACGAATTGCGCGCCGTTGACGGTGAGCGGGATCGGCACCTCCTCGGTGCAGTCGAAGGTGAAGGTCGGGAACGCCTCGGTCCATTTCTGCTCGACGCGCACCGTCGTCCAGTTGGAGAAGAACTGACCCTTGACTTCGAGGCTCGCGATCTCCTTCGGCCCCGGCATCCGCTCATAGACGGGCGCGTCAATCGTGTCCTGCTCCGGGGCGGGCTTGTTGATGACGCGGAAGGGAATGTCGTTCATCGTCACACCGCCAGCATGACGCCCTCGCGCGGCATGAATGCCGGGTGGCAAACCGAATTTTCGGCCACCAGTTCCTGATAGCGCGACGGGTCGGCATAGGCCCGCTGCGCCATCCGCAGCGCGGGCATGACCGCCTGAAAGTTGTACGAGATGACGCGCGGAAGCTGGCGACCGCGATCCGCGAGGTGTTGCGTCACATCGCCCTGCAGGCGGATGAGCGCCATATAGGTCGCCGCGTCGAGGTCGTCGGCGGCGATCTCCGCCGTCTCCGCGAACGCCGCGTTGATCTGCAACGCGATGGCGTCCGCCTCCTGCCTCGACCTGAACGCCATATAGGCGACGATCCGCGCCTCCGTCGCCAAGGTGAGGCGCACGATGTCCATCACCGTGCCGATCCCCGGCGGGCTGGTGGGCGTCTCGGCCAGCGCCGCCTTGCGCACGCGGTCCATGGTGGGGAGCGTCGCCCCGCAAAACCGCGCCAGATCGACGCAGACATTGAAGGCGAAGCAGAACGATTGCGGGTCCGTCAGATCGCGATCCGCCACCATCATCCCGACCGCGCGGCGGAGCGCGGCGCCGACATCGCCGGTCAGGCTGACAGCCGACGACAGCACCACCGGCCCGATGCGCTGGATGATGCCGAGAACTTCTTTGGCCTCGTCGCCGGTCATATCTTCATCTCGGTGCGGAATTGGAGGCTGTTGATCGCTTGGGTGACGGTCGGCGCGCCCGCCTTGGCGCTCTTGTGCACCTCGGCGTAGCGCATGAGCTTTAAGACCTTGGCGTCCGACATGCGGGTCGGCGGGCCGATCAGCTGGTCCTCCAGCTTGAACGCGCTGTCCTCGATCTGCCCCGCGGTGTTGATTTGCGCCCGGAATTGCGGGTCGCCATATTCAACGAAGTCCATCTCGACCGTGCACATGCCGCCGCGCTCGCGGCCCTCGGTGACGGTGTAGCTGACGACCGTCACCTTCACGTCGGCCATTTGATAAGGCAGCGGCAGGCGCAACAGGCCGGGGCCGTCCTTGTCCAGTTCCCCGATGAGCCGGTTCTTCTGCTCCCAATAGTGCGGGCCGATCAGATAGCCCTGCACAAGGAAGCGCAGCGCCTTGCGCCCCAAGTCCTCGGCATAGGGCATGTTGCGCTTCGGATATTCATGCACCGCCACCCGCCGCCCGCCGACGCGCGCATCCGTCTCGACGAAGAACTGCGCGTTGCGGAAGGCCGCCGGTTGATAGCGGTCGCGCCATGGGTTCGGGAGCTTCGTCTTGATCGTCATACGTCAACGCCCACGTCTTCGGTGCGCTGCATCTGCTTGTGCTGCCGGATGGTCGGCGGCTGGAACAATTGCCCGTCCGTCTTGGCGCTCGCCTCCGCCTTGGTGCCGTTGGAATTGACGGTGACGTTGACCGATCCGGACGACGCCTGCGCGCCGACCGCGCCGTCGATCCGCGCCGTGCTTGTGGGCGGCAGGGTCGCGCCAATCGCCTCGCGGCTGAACTGGCTATAGTTGCCGCGCCGCCCGCCGATGTCGAAGTGCATGAGGTCGGGGACGCCGCCGCCGCCGATCTGCGTGCCGAATTGCCCGCCCCACTGGAACTTGCCGGTGAGCTCCGGGTGCATCTTTTCCTGATAGCCGTAGGCGTTCTGAGCCAGTTGCTTGTAGAGACCGGTCTCGTCCCAGCCGCGATTGTTCACCGCCCTGCCATCCGGCCCGATGATCTGGAAGTCCTCGGCCATGCCGCGCGGGTGGAAGCCCCTGCGGCTGGGGTCGCGGCCCGCCGACGTCATCTGAATTTTATAGCCGGGAGGAAGCCCCTCCGCCGCCGCGCTGACGATCTCCGCGATGCGCGGGTCGGCGCGGTTCTCGCCCCAGACGCCCTTGGCGTTCGGCAGGCGTCGGTCGCCGGTGTAGGCTCCGGGCGCTGGCGTGGCGGTGGCCTGCCCGTTCGGCGGCAGGGCTTTGTTCATCGCCGACAGATATGCGGGGACGTTGTTCTCGGACCCCGGAGCCCACCGGTTGATGGCCTGCCCCAGCGTCAGGTTCTTGTAGCCGCCGCTCTCGAACAGCAGCTTCTCCTGCGCGCTCCTGCCCGCCTGGTAATTGGGAAACACCGCGAAGCGCCCGTCCGACCCGGTTGCCCCGTGCGCCTTGGCGAAGGCCCCGTATTCGATATTGCCGGGGTTGTTGTTGCGGAACGAGCGCGACCCCGGAAAAAAGCCTTCGTGCTTCTGCATCGCGTCCAGCAAAGCGGTGCGCTGCGCTGGCGAATAGTCGCTCATCTTCGCGCCCGCGCCGGAACCGCCTGCGCCGCCGCCTGTCGCGCTGCCGCCGCCCGTCAGGGGCGCGCTGGCCCCGCCGCCGCCGCCATAGGTGCCGCTCGCGCCGCCGCCGCCGCTGCTGCCGCCCAACCCGAAGCCACCGCCGCCGCCCCCGTCGCCGCCGCCCCACGACGCCTTGGTGATCATCCCGCCGCCATCGCCGCCGCTCACCGTCGCGCCCGCCGAGATGTACGACTTAAAATCAACCATGCCCTGAAAGACGCCGGTCCTGATGATCCGGGTTGCGCCGCTCTCGCCATCGCCGCCGCCGAAGGCGATCTTCGACACGCCGGGACCGCCCTTGGGCCAGAAGCGCTGCGGCAGTTCGCCCGTCTCGGCGGGCCTCGGCCACATCACCGCGCCCGCCGCGCCGACCCCGCCCATCGCCGCCCCGCCGCCGCCCGCCATCATCGCGCGGATCATCGGCCAATAGCGCGCGATCAGCATGGCGTTGCCGGTCGCGCCCGCCGCCGACGACGCCGGATTGTCCATCAATTGCCCGCCGACCGTCGTGCCAAGCTGGCGGATGTCGGACGCCTTCGAGATGTACTGATGGAAGTCGTCGCTGGCCGCGCTGAGATGCAGCATGTGCCGCCAGCCGCCGGTCGCGGGCGCTCTCGATGATGGCGAAATGCTCTTGAGGACTTCGTCGGCCCGCCGCTTGCGCTCAAGCTCCTCGGGCGTCGGCCCGCGCGGCGCTGCTGGCGCAACCGGCTCGTCCTCTGGATAGTGCATACCGAATTTGTGCCCAATCGCCCGCCCAAGCGCAGCAGGTCCCGCTGGCAGCCATGCGGGCGGCTTCCAATTGGCGATCTGGTTGAGAAGGCCGAGAAGTTTGTCGAGGTTCTTGAGGTCTTCCGCCAAGGCGGGAAAGAGCGCGGCGCCCACCGTGGTCTTAAAATCGTCCCATGTGGAGCCGAGTTTGATCAGCGCGTCTGAATAAGCCTTCGCCTTCGCCACCTGCTCATCGGTGATCGGCTGCTGCTCCTGCATGGTCTTGACGAGATCGACCCACTTGAGCCGCGTCGCATCCGCGCCCAGCCCCAGCATCTCGAAGAAGCGCCGCGCCTTGACCCCGGACGGGTCTTCCCTTTCCAGAACCTCCTTGAAGTCGTAGGCCGCCTTGAGCTTGTCGATTGTCGTGGTGGCGTTGTTGATCGCGTCGAGGACCGGCCCCGCGCCCATGGCGATCATCTGCCCGCGCAACTGCCCGATACGCAGCGCGAAGTCCTCGGTGTTGCGCTTGAAGGTCTTGAGGCCCTCCGCCATCGCATCCGGCGCGATCCCCGCGCGCTGCGCCTCTATCGAGAACGCCTTCAGCGCGCTCGTGCTGACGCCAAGCTCCTTCGACGAGGTCTTGAGGTCGAGGATGCTCTTGGAAATGTCGCCAAGCGTGCTGACCAGCTTGTAGGCGGCCACGCCCGCGCCCGCCGCGCCAAGGCCGAAGCCGCCCAGCGCCGGGACCGCCCCGAGAAGTTCCTGCCCGACGCCCTTGATCGACTTGCCGAGAGCCGCCCAGCCGGTCGCCGCCTGCGCCGCGCCCTTGCCGCCCATGTGCTGGACGAGGCCGATCTCGCGCCCGATGCGGCGGATGTCCGCCAGCGCCTCGTCCGAGACGACGGTGGCTCTTAGGCGGAGGACTTCATCTGCCATGCGCTGCCGCCCTTATCGGGGCCGCGTGGCCTCCGCAGCGGCCAGCAGCCTGTCCGTCCAAACCATGTGCCGCTCGACTTCGCTCGTCGGCATGTTGAGAAATTCCGCCGGAGGACGCGAGTAGAACCGCGCCATGCGATAGCAATTCAGAATTGCATCGCCTGCGCGTCCGGCACGAAAAAACCCATCAGCCTATGCGCGCAAGTCGCGAAGTCCTTGCCGCCCAGCGCCTTCACCGTCGACGGCGGCACCGCGCCAAGCTGCGAGATGACGTTCGCCATCACCGCAGGGTTGGGCGACACCTCGCCGGTCTGCCAGTCGATGTTGACCGGCCACTTCTCGCCAAGCTGGAGCATGTCGGCCCCGGTCGGCTCGCGGAAGGTCAGCGTCTTCGTCATTTCGCCGTTCGCCATCACCGGCTTTTTCAGTTCGACCACGATCTCGGTTGAGGGGGACGCCGCCGCATCCGCCTTCTCACCCACTGCTTCACCCGCCATGAAGGAACCCTCTTATATTTCGTCGCCATCAATCCCCTCGAACCGGACCCGGAACTGACCATCCGCCGTGTTGATGTCGATTGGCCCCTTGCACCACGCGTTGCGCAGCACGTAGGTCCGCCCGTTCACAAGCTCCGCCGTGATGGTCGCGTCGATGACGCCCTCCAAGAACTCGGTGCTGATCTCGGGCAGGGTCGAAACATCGCCCTCGATATAGGGGACGCGCGGCAGCTCCTGATAGCCGTGCACGTAGTCCTGACCGGCGATGCCGTTGCGCTCGACGGCGGAGATCGAGACGGTCAGTGATCCCTTGAGGGGATACATCGAGCCATCGACCTTGAGGTAGGCGGTTCCTGCAATCGGACCCTGCGGCATTGAAGCCTCCTGTCTGGGGTGCCGCGATGGCATTCCACGCCGCCGGGGAGGGCGCAAGGTGGGCCGGGGCCGCCGTCGCGGCCCGCCGGGCGGGGATGGCCGGGGCCGGGAGGGGAGCCATATTCGCCCCAGCCGCGCCCGAAGGCCGCCAGTGGCCGCCTAATCCGTTCTGGTGGCGGGCGGCTGGGGCGGGTTGTAGGCGGGCCGGGAGGCCGCCATCAGCTTGCGGGTTCGCCAGCCCCTCTTGGCCGCCGCCGACCGGCCCGCCGTTCCAACGTCACGAGAAACAGCGCGGCGGGCGCGGGCGCGCTGGGCCTCGTAAACCGCATGGCATTGGCGGCACCATCGCTGCCCTTGCCGGTCGTTGGGGCCGCCGCAACGGCTGCATTCCTTCATCCGACCGGCACCCCCTTGAGCAGCGGCGCGCCCGGATAAATCGCCGCGATGGCCGCCGCCGGGGCCGGATAGCGCGCCATCATCTCGTCCCGGCGGGCGTCGAAGGCGGTCCAGACGAACCCCGCCATGCCGCCGCCGATCACCATCACCCGCGCGTCGTAGCTGCGGCCCTCGCCCTCGCAGATGGCGAACTCGCCGGGGACACGCGAAAGTGGCGCGAGATCACCATTGATGCGGATGTCAAGGTCGAGAAAAATTATTTTCGACAGGCCCCGCCATTGCGGTTCGAACATCATCATCGCCGCCCACGGCCCCGGCAGGCGAAGCTCGGTGATGTCGATGCAGAGCACGCCCTCGACATCTCCCGGCTCTTGGGTCAGGCAGATAAGCCGGTGCGGCAGCGACAGGTGCGGCCAGACATTATCGCGCCATCGCCGCAGCCGCCCGACGCCGCCGCCTGCCGTCGCCACGATCAGGTCGCCCATTGACAACCTCCGACGCCGCCTCGATCATTCCGCCCGCAGGCTGACCATAGCATCGCGAAAGATGCGTTCAGCGATCCGGCGAGAAGCAAGGCGGCCCGTCCCTCTCCCGTTGGGGCGGGCCGTTTCAAACCCAAGGAGGGGACCATGGCGCAACTCAAGATCGAAGTCACCGACGAGGACGACGAGGAAGTCGTGTTCACATCCGACGACGCCAGCCAGACCAAGGACGACCGCAAGCAGGACGTGATCGCGGCGCTCGAAAAGGCCCTGCGCGACCTCAAGGACGAGTGAGCGCGCGCACCCCATCGTCCAGCGTCGCCTTCTGGAAGCAGGGGATCGCGGAGTGCGGACAGGCGTTGACGATGTTGACCCCTGCCGCCGTCAGATAAGGCACGAACACCCGGAACTGCTCGGCCCAGATCAGCCAGCTGCGCGCCCGCCGGGGATCGCTCTCGCCCGCCCCGCCATAGTCGAAGCCGAACAGCACGATCCGCTTCGCCCGCTTGAGCAGCGCGATCTGCAATGCGCCGAAGCCGGACGTGCCGCCGCTGTACACCACGCCCGGATCATCCGAGACAGCCCGGCCCTCCCGGCGATGCAGGAACGTCACGTTGCGCGGCGGCGCGGGGTCAAGCTGCCCATCGTGCGCCGCCCAATAGACGCGGGTCGGCAGCCCCGCGAGCCTGTCGCGCCACTCGCCATAGCGGATCATGTCCATGCCGAAGCCCGCGTCGGCCCACGGGATCGAGAAGAGGCTGCCCTTCACCGCGAGGATGGTCGCCCCGCGCAGGCGCTCGAAGTCGAAGTCGATGAGAGAGGGGCCGCCGCCGACGATGCCCACCGTGTCCCAATTGGGCGGCTCGACCCGGCCATAGTCCGTCGCCGGTTCTTCCTCGACCGGCTTGATCGCCGCCTTCGCCGCCACCTTGCCCCCCATCCACCCGCCTCGTTGGTAAGTCCGCCCGCCGCGTGACTTACCAACTTAGCTGGCTGGACGCTATCGCAGGGGCGGCGGCTGCGGGATGCTCGCCGTCCTGCGCGCATTGGTGGTGGCGTTCGGCGTGACTGAAATTTCAGTGTCGACACCCCGGTTATACTGCAGCCTGAACTGAGCCAGCACGGCGAAAATCCTCAATTGGTTGATGAGGTCCGGGGGATAAAGCACATTGACGCGGTTGGGATCGTTGGGGTCGCGCTCGACGATCAGATTGTTCTTGAACGCCGTCGCGTTCTCCACCCGACCCAAGAACTCGTCGGCGCGATATTGCGCGATCAGTTCCGCCTTGATGATCTTCGGCGTGACGATCGCCTGCCCGGCCCCGAACCGCGTCCCGTCGTCCGCCAGCTTGTGGCGCGGATACTTGCTGGTGATCGCGTAGCGCTGCGAGCGGAACAGGGCGGCGAGCGTGGCGAGCGTCGGCACCAGTTCATAAGCGTCGTCGCCCTGACCGTAGAGGTTCTTCTGGTAGGTGGTGCTCTCCCGCAGGATCGCCGGGACGCCGTCGTCGTTGACGCCCTGCGTGGCGATGCCGACCCCGGACAGGGTGTTGCACATCGCCTTGGTGAACCGCTGGTGCTTGGGCGCGGGCAGGCACCCTTCCAGCGCGAGGGTCTGCAACGGGCGGGCCGGATCGTTCAGCAGCGCGCGGGCCGCCTTGGCCGCATAGGCCGCCGCCCACATCCACGGCGGCGTCGGGGAGTTCAACTCGATCCCCAGCAGCGACAGGACGCCGCTGTTCTGCGTCGGGCCAAGCGCGGTCAGGTCGGTCATCGTGCCCTTGTAGGCCCCGAACACATGGCCATAGAGCTGGCGCATCCAGCCCCAGCGCCCCGTGTCGGAGAAGCCATATTCGGCCTCGAGCGCCGCGAGATTGGTGCTGTCGGTGAAGCCGGTGGCGACATACTCGTAAATCTCGTCGCCAAGATTGCTGATCGCCTCGGTCAGATCGACCGTGCCCGTGCCGCCCGCCAGCCTGTTGTTGGGCGGCGCGGTGATCCCCAAGCCGACCGGGATGCGCTCCGCCGCCAGCGCCCCGCCATAGGCGAAGCGCACGTCGATCTCGTTGCCCTCGACGCCCTTGAACTTGCAGGTCAGGTCGAGAGCGCCCAGCGTGCCGACCAGCGCCGTCACCGGCATCGACGGGTCGGCGTTGATGGCGACCTCGATCTTCTTCGCCGTGTCGGCCACGTCCTCGCCCGCCACGATCTGCACCTGCACCCTGCGGCCAGCGATATAGACCGGCAGCGTGCCTGCGGAGGTCGCAGGCGTGGCGACGGTGATCGCCCCCGTCGCCGGGACGCCCGCCGTCGCCTCCATGATCGGCACGACCCAAAGCTCCTGCGCGAAATTGTTCTTGGTGAAGAACTCGACCATCCCGTCGAGCATCGAGCCGTAACCGAACAATTGGCGCGCGTCGGCTTGGCTGGGCACCGGGACCGGCACGTTCTCGACGGCGGTCCCATCCGCCGTCATCAGACCGAACAGGAGCGAGGTCAGCCGCGACCGGGGATAGCCCGCCATGCTCGGATCGACTTCCACCCAATAGAGCGGCATCTTCCAGTTGGCGGGAATGGAGTTGAACGAGACGGGCATGGCGCGGTTCTCCTTGTCGGGTCAGGGGTGAGTGCGGCGCTTGGCCGCCTTTACAGCAGCTGCTGTTTTTTCACGCTCGCCTTCGCGCGCGTACCTTGCCTTCGCCGCCGCGCTGATCGCGGCGCGATGCTCCGGCGACTTCGGCACGCCCTTGACCGACGCGCTCTGCTTCGCCTTCGACGCCTCGCTCCGCACATGCCGCTTGTCTATGCGACGGTCATCGCGCATGGCCCGCCCCGTTCCCTTTGCGCCCCGCCGCCGCGTTGATCTCGTAAATGCGGATGATCTGCAGCACCGTAGCCGGGTCCACATCGGGCGGATATTGCAGCGTGACGCGCAGCGTGTCGAAGTCGTCGAGAACGACCGGCGGGAACCACCCGGAAAATTCCACCTGCATCTCGACGCGAATTTCGAACAGCGTGGTCTCCCCGACCTTCGCGTATTGCGATTGCCGGTCCATCGCCGTGATGCCTTCGGTCAGATTGACGAACTTGGGATCGGTCAGGAGGATGTCGTCCACTTCCGACATCGTCTCCTCCAGCTGATAGAGCTTGTTCTGGTCGTCGGTGTCGGCGTGCACCGCGCCCGAGAAGCCAAGCGTCAGGCTATGCTTGAATTTCGGCTCCGCATGGTTCGCGTTCCCCATCGGAGTGCGCTGCTCGCGCAGGATGTAGACGCCCAGCAGCGGCAGGTCGCCGGGGTTGACCTGCAGCATCGGCGTCTTGCGATAGGTCCGGAAGCGCGTCCCGAAGGCCGCCGCCAGATTGTCGTGCGCCTTGGTCGCGATCATGCTGGCGTAGTGGCTCATGGGCCAGTGTCTTCCACTGGTTCTGGGTTGTAGGTGCGCAGCAGCAGCAGCCCGCCGCCCTGCCCGTCCTCGTCCACGTCCCCGATCCAGAACTTCCGCCCGACATGCGGGTGCATGGCGTCGGTGATCTCGACAAGGTCGCCGCGCTCTGGCGGCCTGACCGGGAAGTCGCGGAACCTGACCCCCAACGATGTTTGCTGGTCCGAAAAGATCGTTTCGTCCTGCATCTGCACGTCGACAGGCCCGGACGAATAGACGCCGCGCAAATCAAAGGCCGGATCACCGGGGCTGCTGACCAGCGGGGTGAACCGGCACTTGATCGAGAAGATGTCGGAGGCCGGTGACAGCACCAGCCTGTCGAAGTCCACCATGCGCCATCCTCAAGAATGCGTGCCCTTGAGCAGCGCCAATGGACGCGAGCAGAAGTTGAGCGCGTTCATCTGCGTGTCCATGTGCACGCCCTTGTCGTTGGGCATGTCGTACTGCTTGACGTAGCGCGGCAGCCCCATGGTGTTGACCGTCTCGATGTAGTCCGCAGGCGCATAGATGGTCGGGAACAGGTTGGGCACGCCGGTCGGATAGAAGTACGCGAGGTCGGTCTCGACCATCGGCGCGCCCTGCGCGTAGCCGCGATAATTGGTCCACAGGATGCCGCCGAACGCGAACGATCCCCACGTCTGCCCGCCTGAGATGTAGGCGCTGCGCAGCTCCGCCGCGTCCTGCGTGTTGAGATAGGTCGAGCGCACTTCCAGCGAGCCGATCAGCGCGTCGAAGAACGCATCGCCGCAGATCGCCTCGACCCCGGTGAAGCCCTGCCCGTCGAGGTTCGCGCCCATGGTGCGGATGAGCGCGGCGCATTGCTGCCGAACCGCGCCCGTGTTGGTCGTCGCGCTGAACACGAAGTTGATCGCGGCTGGCGGGGTGATGCCGTACTCGTTGAACAGGTTGAGCGTGGTCCCGTCCGCGTAGGTGACGATGCCCTTGACCGCGCCGACCCGCGAGTACTCCTGCGTGTATTCGAGCGACTGACCCGCGCTCTGCATCCGCTCGGCCACCTTGGTCATCACCGCCTCGGTGCCCGTCTCCTGCCCGAATGGACGGACGCCCTGCACTTCCTCGGCCATGATGGCGTCGTTGATCTCGAAATGCGGCACGCCCAGCATCCGCATCGAGCGGCGCGGCTTCGGCATGGTGTGGCCGGGGCCGCCGCGCGGCGTCGGCGCGACCAGCGTGAGGATGTTGTTCTTCTCCTCAATCGCCACCACTGTGGTGGCGATGGCCGTTTCGTTGAACAGCCCACGGCCCGAGATGTAGCCGGGGACGAACTTCAGATTGTTGATGGCGATGGAGAGCGGCACCACGCCGAAGGCATCGCCGCGAAAGATGTCAAGCATTTCCGTGATCCTCTGTTAGCAGCTGCCTGTCGGCGAGCGGGATTGAAGGGGCCGCTCAATAGCGGACGATGATGCCTGCGGCGGCGAGCGTCTGAAGTCCGATGGCCTGCTCGGGCGCGGTGATCGCGCCCCACACGATCAGGTTGCCGTTGACCTCCGCGTCCCGCACGATGACCGAGATGCGCAGCCCGTTGGTTGGATTGCTGCCGCCCGCATAGAGCGCCAGCGCTTGGCAATCCGCGCCGACCGCAGCCGGGACGTAGGTGCCGGGGGTGGTGGCGGTCGGGGCGACCGTCTGCTTGAGCGGCTGGCCGACGACGACCGACACCGGATCGGCCAGATAGGCGTTGGCGCGCGAGCGCTGCCCGTTCGCCTCGGTCAGCACGAACTCCGCCGTGTGATGCGGTTCGTTGAAGATCGTGAACTGCGGCGCGCCCGCCAGCGGGTTGACGTCCGCGAACGGGTCAACGCCTGCGACGATGCCCTTGCTCTCGTCGTCCTTGGCCCGCTCCTCGGGCGACATGAAGGCGCGCGCCTCGTCCTCCTTGACCCGCTCCTCGGGGCTGAGCGCGGCGCGCCGCGCGGCCTCCTTGCGCTTCGCCTCGCCCGCCTTGCGCGCCTCCTCGATGCGCTGCTCGCTGGCGTCGAACTCCTCCTCGCGGCGCTTGGCGTCGGCTGCATACGTCGCCTTGCGGGTCTCCGCCGCCCTCTGCTCCGCTTCCTGCAGGCGGGTCTCCTCGGCCTGCGCCCGCGCCTCGGCGTCCGCCTTGCGGGCCTCGATGGTGTCTTGCTCAGCCATGTCCGAAACTCCCTTTCCTGTTTGGTCGGTTACTTGTTGGTGCGGGCGTTGAGCTTGGCGGTGATTTTGTCCCACGACGCCGCCGTCTGCTTCTGCACGGGCACGCCGTGGTGCGAGTTCAGCACCGGCTCCTCGACCGCCGCCGTCAGCAGTTCCTTGCGCACCTGCTCGACCGACGTGTTGGCGCGCACATAGGCCCCGACCCGCTCGGGCGCGCGCGCCAGCGTGCACAGGTCGGTGACGCTGGCGACATAGGCCTGATGCTCCTCGATCCCCTGACGGCGGGCCGCGTTCAGGTCGATCACCTCCGCCGATGACGAGCGCGGCGCGGGGTCGGCGACCGGCGGGGCAGGCGGGGCCGGTTGTGGAACCGGCTCCACCACCGGCCCCTCGGGCTTCGCGTCAGGAGGAGGCGGGTCGCCCTGATCGTCGCCCGTCTGTGCGCGGACCCGCTCCGCAGCTGCTTGAGGCAGCAGGCGCAGCGAATAACGCGCCGCCATCTTCACCTCTTTCGTCACCTCGTCGGCGAAGCCCCATTCCTTCGCCTCCGCCGCGTCCATCAGCCGGTCTTCCTTCATCAGCGCCTTGACCTTGGCGGTGCTGGACTTCGAGCGCGCGGCGTAGGTCGCGGTCAGCGACTTGTCGATCCGGTCGAGGTCGTCGGCCACCGCCCGCATGTCGTCGGCGTTGCCGAACGAGAAGCCCGACGCCCCGTGCACCAGCATGAAGCTGTTCGCGGGCATGACGATCTTGGCCGCCGCCATGGCGATGAACGAGGCCGCCGACGCCGCGAGGCCGTCGATATGCGCCGTCACCGTCGCCTTGTGGTTCTTGATCGCGTTGTGGATCGCCACCCCGTCGAACACGTCGCCGCCGGGAGAGTTGATCCGCAGGGTGATCGCGTCCACGTCGCCCAACGCGTTGAGCTCGTCCAAGAACGACTTGGCGCTGACCGTATCCTCGCCCCACCATGACTTGCCGATCTCGTCATAGATGACGATCTCCGCAGACTTGTCTGCAGCCTTCATCGTGAACCACTGGCGCATGTCGTCGCCTCCCTATGCCGCGTCGTCGTCCGCCGCGTCCTGCGCGGCCTGATCTATCGCGTCCTGCTGATCCGCCGCCGCCTGATCCGCCGCCGCCTGATCGCTTGGCGACATCGGCTGGCTGGCCGCCGAATAGACAACCGGGAACACCAGATCGAGCTTCTCCTCGCGCGCCTTGTCGGCGGCGATGCGGCGGTCGTTCTCCTCCGGGTCGCTGCCCTCGGCCTCGATCACGTCGCTGCGCGCCTTGAAGCCTGCATCGACCGCCAGCTTCTCCGCCTGCCGGTCCTTGAGCGGGTCGACCCAATCATTGCGCTGCGGTATCCACTTGGCGCGCTGATAGCCGGGCCGATTGGCGAGATAGACGCTCGGCGCGATGGCGATGGCCTCGGCCAGCACCGCCGTGTCCAGCCAGCGCTTCCAGATCGGGGCGCACATCTGGAACACGATGATGTTGTGCTGGAACTGCTCCAGCTTGCGCCGGAACTCGACGATGGAGCCGCGCAGCGACGAATAGTTCGCCCGCCTGAGGTCGGAGGTGGCGAGGGTGTAGGGGATGCCCAGCGCGCCATAGAGCGCCAGCTGCTGGCGGTACTGATAGGCCTCATAGGAACCGCCGACATCGGCAGGCTCCGAGAACTTGATGTCCTCGCCGGGCAGCAGCGTCTGCATCGTCCCCGGCTCAAGGCCCGACAGGCCGATGTTGTCCTGCGGCGCGGTGGCGTCGAGGCCGTCGATGGGGATCACGTCCTCGGGGGTGGCGGTGGTGACGAAGCCCGCGAACATCGCCGCGATCCGCTTCCGTTCAAGCTCCGCGTCGTCGTACTGGTCGAGCAGGAACATGCGGACCAGCGCCGGGGTGACGAGCGGCACGCCGCGCATCTGCCCCGGTCGGGTGCACTTGAAGACGTGCAGCACTTCCGACGCCGGGACGCGCACGGGCGTCAAGCTGCCGCTGGCGTCGACCGGCACGTCGCCGGGGTGGTTGGGGAAGAACCAGTAGGCGGCCCGCTTGCCCCGCAGGTCAAGCTCGATCCCGTTCATGATGTAGTTGCCGTTCGCCGCATATTGGTTGTACCAGTATGGGCACATCTCACTTTCGAGCAATTGCACCTGCATCGGCACCGCCATGCCGTCCTCGGGGCGGCGGTTGCGGAAGCGGATGAAGCATTCGCCCGCCTCGAAGATCGCGCGGGCGACGATGGTCTGCAGGCCGTAAAAATCCGCGATCCCGTCCGCGTCGGCCAGATCGGTCCAGTCGAGCCACGTCTCCATGATGTCCTCGCGGACATCCGGCTGGGCCTTGAGCAGCGACGACGGCTTGATCCCGGTGCCGATCAGGTTAGCGACCCAACTCTCGATGGCGGCGGTGGCGTGCGGATTGTTCCGCATCGCATCACGGGCGCGTGATCGCAGCAGCGGGCCGGTCGAGGCCATGATGACGTTGGTGGTGTACTGGGTCGGCGCCCACGACCGGAGCCGCCGCCGCTGGCCCGCCGCGTCGAACTGGTTGCGGATGGCGGGCTTCTTGCCGAACAGAAAGTCCTTGAGGCCCATCTAAAGACCTTTGTCGGCTTGGGTGGTCATCCTGATCTGCCGGATGCGCCCGCCGCCGCCCAGCGCCTCAGCGAGGTCTTCTTCCAGCCCGTTGAGGATTTGCTGCAATTCGGACAGCGAGCGGAACTCGGTCCGCTTGTCGCCATAACCCGCTGAGTTGACGCCCGAATTGATGACGGTGGTGATCTGGGCGATTTGACCCGCCAGTTCGTCTGGCGTGGACTTGCCCCGGCGGGTCGCCAGCCATTTCCGGGTCGCCACGAGTTGCGCGCTCGGCCCCACTTGCCACGTCTTGCGCGGCGGGATGCTGGCCGGTCCCGGTTGCTCGGCGATGAAGGGGGAAGCAACCACCGGCCCGCCCGCCGCCGCGATCTGCGCCCTGAGCGCCGCGTTCTCCCGCAGCAGGTCTTCGTTGGTTGGCATTCGCGGGGCGCAATCAGGCCCCCAGATAGTTCGACCGGATGATCCGTCGCGCGCGCCGCATGACCTGTTGGATGACCGGCGGCGGCGGGGAGACTTGCGGTGCTTGGACTACCTCGGGTGGGGTTGCCGGCTGCGTGCCGTCGCCACCCTTAGTGGCTGCGGGTTTGTTTGGCAATGGGATACGCTGGACGTTCAGGAGATAGCCGCACGCCGCCTGCATCGCCTCGCAGTCGAAGAAATGGTTGTCCCGGCTCCGCTGCACCCACTCGACCCGCCCCGATGGCTGCTTGAGCCGCGCCTCGGACACAAGCTGATGGCAATAGTCGTCGTCGACGCCCCGGAACACCTTCCACGCCCCGGTGTGGCCCTCGGGCCAGCGCAGGCGCTCATGCACCCATGACTTCCAGTGGTCGGTGTCCAGCCGCACAAGGTCGAGGCCGTACTTGGCCGCCTTGCCGTCCTTCCGGCTGACCTCGATCTTCGAGAAGATCAATGGCGTCCGCATCGCCGTGGCCGACCCCTTGGTGGGCCGCACCCGCCGCATGAACCGGCGACAGAACTCGTAGACGCGGTTCAGGGGCAGGGTGTCGGTCTTGCCGGGGCGGAAGCCGCTGTCGACGAAGCAGAGCTTGATCGGCAGGCCGCCGACCGGGGTCGTGAGCAGATCGCCCAGCGCCGCCCACACTTCCTCCTCCGCCGTGTCGCCGCGCAGATAGCCGTAGTTCACCAGCCATGACGAGGCGCGCGGTCCCCAAGCCCGGATCACCCATGGGATCGTCGTGCGCTGCACGTCGCAGGTGAGCGTCAGATAGAGCGCCTCCTCGGGCACGTCGCCGCGCGCATAGGCCGACATGCGCGACTTCTCCTTGATCTCCATCCACTCGGGCACGTCGCCGCCGCCGGGGGAATGCAATTCCCCGAAGCCCGCGTTCATCGCCTGCTGCACCATCGCGTCGTCGCCGGATTGCTGCGCCTCGACCAGCGTGGCGATGCGTTCCGCGAAGGTGACGAACGGCGAAGCCAGCCCCGACACCCAATAGGAGAGCGTCAGGCGCTCGCGCGGCGCGCCGTGGATTATTCCTCGCCTGTCGATGGATTGCCCCGGCGCGACGAAGCGCCCGCGCTCGTTCATCATCGCCTTATGCTCGTCGCGGATGTGGCCGCCGCACTCGTCGCGCGGGCAGAGCATGAACGCCTCGCGGCCCGCCTCCATCGGCGAGGCGTGGTTCGGGAAGCGCATCAGGTCGAAGCGCGGCACGAAATACTCGCCGCAATGCGGGCACGGCCAGCACCAGTGATGGCGGGTGCCCTGCTGCCAGAGTTGCCAGATCGGACTTTCAATGTCCTCGACCACGGCAACGTCCCAGAAGATGAGGCCCGACGAACCATCGCGCTGCGCCGCCACTCTGCCGCGCTTGGGCGTCGATGTCACCACGCAGACAAAGTCTGCATAGGTGTCGCCGCGCCGCTCGACCAGACCCAGCGGGCCGCCCTGATCGTTCACGTTCGCCCGCATCTCGTCGTACTCATCGACCAGCGCCAGCGCGGCGGGATCGGATTTGAGCGCCGTGGTCGATCCGGCGTGCGCGAGGCGGAACGGCACGCCCGACACCATCTTGCGCGTCTTGGTCATCCGCTTGCCGCGCGCCACCTTGTCGACCAGCGTGGCGGCCCCGTCGAGCAGCGCCATCACGCGCGGCTCGAACTGCTCCGAGAGGAATTGCTTGTTGGGGCCGACGTAGAGGATCGGCACCGGCTGCTGGTCGAGCCGCTGGCCCGCCACGTCGAGCATGAGCTCGGTCTTGCCGGTCTGTGCGCCGAACACCAGCACGACCCGCTTGTGCGTCCCCGCCGCAATCGTCCGCCCCGGCTCGACGATGTACGGCGTCAGGTACGGATCACGCGGCCCCGGCACCCCCGATGTCTGCGGATGCGTGCGGTTCGCCGCCGCCCATACGTCCGGTGGCATCGGCCTCGATGGCCGCGCCATGATCGCGACGCGCTCCCATAGCAGCTGCTTTTTGGGTGGCAAGATCGGCGATGCGGTCGAGGATGTCATTGCGTGCCGTTTCGATTGTGCGCCTTAGCTGCAAGTCGCGAGTACACCGCGCGGGCAGGCCCGACAGTTCAGAGCGGAGCAGTCCGACCAAGTCCTCGACCGCCTCCAATGCTTCGTCAAGGTCGATGAGGCGGCCTTCGCGTATGGCCGTGCGCAGTTCGATCTCCCGCGCGCGGGCATCCGAGATGCGGGTGGCCGCCGCCGTCTTGGTCTGGCGCTTCTCAACGTCGTCGCGGAACCGGATGTATCCCTGCACCACGTCGACCAGCGCATAGCGGGTGTTCGCCCCGGTGCCGTGCTTCGGTATCCATCCCTCGCGCGATAGCTGGCGGATGCGCTCCGCCGATTTCATCAACAGGCGGGCCGCCATCTCCGCCGTCATCAACGATCCGCGCGGCGCGTCCGGGGCCGGGGCCGCCATTTCCGGGGCCGGGGCCGCGCCCTCGCCGCTAAGAGATTGATCTTCCGGCATCATTCACCTCCTCGAAAAAATGATAAGGGGAGCTTGCCAAGCAAGGTCGGCTTGCCATATCTGGGCTTCGTAATTCTTTCGGAGCAAGCCAATGCCTCTCACTTTCGGCACCGAGTTCGAATGCTTCATCCCGCAAGGGACGACGCAGGCGATGCTCGCCGCCGCCATCAACGCTCGCCTTATCGCCCCGGCGACCTGCGCGGTGGAAGGATACAACCACAACGCCCGCCCTCATTGGAAGATCGTAACCGATGGCTCGCTGGGCGACTATTCGCGCGGGGTTGAGATCGTCTCCCCGATCCTCGAAGGCGAGGAAGGCATTGCGCAGATGCGCCTTGTTTGCGAGGCCCTGACCGATTTCGGTTGCACGGTCAACCAGAGCGCGGGCTTCCACGTTCATGTAGGCGCGCGCGGCGAGGGCCTCGGCTTCTTCAAGAAGCTGGTGCGCCTTTACCAGACCTATGAGCGGGTGATCGACGGCATGATGCCGGTGTCTCGCCGCGCCTCGTCAAACACCTATTGCCGCTCGCTGGCGGGCGCAGCGCCTTCCGCGATCAGCGCCGCCCTCTCGGTTGGCGATCTGGCGCGCGTACTCACCCACGCCAGCCGCGCGATGGCCGACCGCTACCACAAGGTCAACATCACCGCCTATTCGCGCCACTCGACGGTCGAGTTCCGGCAGCATTCGGGAACGGTCGATGCGACCAAGGCGGAGAACTGGGTGCGCCTTTGCCTCAAGATGGTCGAGACCGCCAAGCGGCCCGACGTGATCTTCGAGACGGCGACCGGCGCGGCCCCGCGCAACACGGCCCGCTATGGCTCGAAGCGCCACGCCATCATCGAGATGATTATGCGCGAGAACGGCGCGACCCGTACCGAGATCGTAGCAGCCACCAATTGGCCCTCGGTCTCGATTGCGCAGATTGCGGCCTCCTCGGGCCTCAACATTCTCACGACCCGCACGGGCCGCGAGACACGCTACTCGCTCAATGCGGTGGCGACCACCCCCACCCACCACGACGTTTCGGTGGATGGGTTCTGCACCTTGATCGGTGCGACCGATGCGGAGCGCGCCTACGTGCAGCGGCGCACCGCGAACCTCGGCGGCCCCGTAGCTTGGACCGCCTAATTGAGAAGGATGGATGCAATGCGACACGAAGATAAGACGATGACGACGACCCCGGATCAATCGCTCGTAACATGGCGCGCGACGATGGGGTTCAATCAGCGCGAGGCGGCGGAAGCCTTGGGATGCTCCCCCGCCGATCTGGCCGATTGGGAGCGCGGCGCGGCCACCACGCCCCGCTTCATCAGGCTGGCGATGGCCGCGCTCGCTCTCGGCATCGAGGCCGAATGACCGCCCTACGCCCCGGAGGTCGCAAGCCTTCGGGGTCGAGGGGTCAGAAGGAGCAAGCCATGTCACTTTATTTCGCCTACGGATCGAACTTGAGCAAGGTGCAGATGCACTGCCGCTGCCCCGATGCGGTGCCGGTCGGATCGCTCACCCTCGAAGACTGGACGCTGGTGTTCCGCGCGGTGGCCGACATCGCGCCGTCGCCGGGAGACACCGTGCAGGGCGCGGTCTGGAAACTCTCGCCATCCGACGAGGCCAACCTCGACCAGTACGAGGGGGTGCGGAGCGGGATGTACCGCAAGGTCTATATTCCCATCGAGCCTTATGACTTCGCCGGGGATCATCACGAGGACATGCTGGTCTACGTGATGAACTCGACCGGCATCATGCCGCCGACCATCTCCTACCTGCGCACGATCCGGGACGGCTATCGCGACTTCTCCCTGCCGATGGCCGCGCTCGACGATGCGGTGGAGCGATCCCACGATAACAAGGCCCCATCGCATGTCGAGCGGCAGCGCCGGATGCGGTCTGGCCGACTGCCGCTGGCCGCGCGGCCCAGCGCGATCCGGGCCGCGCAGGAAGCCGCCGCCAAGGCGGAGCGCGAGAAGAAGGCTCGCCCCCTGAGCAAGAAGGCCAAGCGGCGCGCCAAGGCGAAGGCCAAGGCCCGACGCGGGATTGGTTCGTACTGACGCCCCCGACGCCCCGCCATCGCGCGGGGCTGAGGGGTCAGAAGGGGCCGCTGATCGACCCCGCAAATCAGGAGCAAGGCGGATGAAAATTTTCGTGTACGGAACCCTGCAGCGGGGACGCCGCAACCACCGCATCCTTGAGGCCGCGACGTTCATCGGCAGGGCGGTGACGGTGCGCAGGTTCGGGCTGACCGACGTGGGCTTCCCGTTCATGCTGCCGTGGCAGGAGATCGCGCGCGTAGCTGGCGAGCTATTCGACATCGGCGACGACGCCGACATTCTCGCGGCGCTCGACCGCCTCGAAGGCGAAGGCCGGATGTACGACCGCGTGCAAGGCTTCGTTGAATGCAAAGGCCGACGCCATCTCGCGAGCTTCTATGTGAAGCGCCCGACCGGAAGGCCAGCGGGCCGCGAGGTGCCGGTCAACGAGCGCGGCCTCTTGGAATGGAGGGCCGCATCATGACGCGGCACGCCGACGCCACCATCCGCCGATTGCGGGGTCAGCGCGGCCTCGCCGCCGAGATCGCGCGAGAATGCGGGATCAATCGGGCGGCGGTCTACCAATGGAGCAAGGTGCCCGCGCGGCACGCCCTCCGGGTCGCCCGCCTTCTCGACCTCGATGTACGGCGCGTTCGCCCTGACATTTTCGCCCCGCCGCGCGACTGAGAATGATGATAAGGCCCCCTTGCCACTTTGGCCGCTCTCGGCCATGTGGAGGGGACGGGCATATCCCGCCCGCATAGGAGCAAGCCGATGGAACTTTCTTTCACCAAGCACAACTCGCAATGGGTGATCCGCGCGGACGCCCATATCGCGCCCGGAACCACAATCGACGTTCCCAAGCGCGGCGGCGGATCGAAGCCGGTCACGATTGGCCCGCAGGTCGGGACCAAGTCTGGCGACTATCTTTTCGCCATCGCCACCCAGCCCCGCGCGCCCGCCGCCCCGACGCAGGCGGTCGGCGACCTCTCGGGCATCCTCGCCATTTTCAACACCGCCCGCCGCCATCTCAAGCACCCCTCGATTGTACTCGACGGGTTCCGGGTGGCGCGGGCCGGGGATAGCGCGCGCGAGCCGGGATCGCTGACGATCACCAGCGTGGAGCGCACCCATACCGACCGCTTCGGCAACGACGCCCGCGACTGGTATGGCCGGGTGTCGCTCGACGGCACGTTCCAGCCCGCGCGCCAAGCGCCCGCCGATCTCGGCGAGAAGCTGCGCGCCTTCGCCGCCGACCCCGCCGGGGTTGCCGCCGCCTATGGCCACCTGCACGGGCGCTGCTGCTTCTGCAACACCGCCCTGACCGACGAGCGATCCACCTCGGTCGGCTATGGCCCGATCTGCGCCGACCACTTCGGGTTGCCATGGGGCGCTCGCCCCGCGCCGACCCGCCGCGCGGCCTCGGCTGGCCCGCTCAACGACATCGAGGCCGCAGCCGACCGGCGCTTCGACGAGGCCGACGAGCGCGCCATGCAGGAGATGGAGGCGCGGGCGGATCGCGAGGGCACGATCCGCGACGAGCGCAACAAGCACCGCGCCCGCGCCATGATGGAGCGCCGCGCCTAACCCACGCCCCACTGGCGGCTTCCGCCCCGGCTCCGCGAGGAGACCGGGGCTGGGGCGTCAGGAACGGGCATGGCGCCCTTCCACATGCTCATAAGGAGCCAGACGACCATGATGCTTATCCTCACCAAGATCGACCAGCGCGCCTATCGCGAGGACGAGGGCGATGCCCCGCGCCTCGTCAAGGTCGCGATCCAGTCGGAGCGCATCCGCTGCTTCAACCCCCGCCGCGAGGGCGCGGGCACCCGCCTGACCTTCGCCGATGGCGGCGGCTTCGCGGTTCAGGAGGACGGCGCGGCCATCCTCGCCATGCTCGGCGAGACAGCCGGGGCGCGCGAATATGCGACGGCCCCGGTCGCTCCGATCACCGTGGCAGCGCCCGCCCCGGAAGGCGAGGCCCTCAACTAAAGCCATCGCCCGCCGCGCATCCCTTTCGGGGTGCGCGGCCCGACCGTTTGGGAGCAAGCCGAATGAGCCAGCACTACGTCCTCGACCTCCAATGCCCGCGATGCGGGGCGCGGGGCGAGGCCATCGCGACCAAGCGCGACCTCCCGCCGCCGATCCCCTGCGAGGCCTGCGCCGCCGCCGACGAACCCGCCGAGATGGGGATCGTCAAGGTGACGGTGCGGGCCGGAAATGACGAAGGAGCAAAGCAAATGAGATATGTTCTTATCAATCCGGTCCTGCGCACCGCCACGGCGGGCGACTACGCCACCCTCCAAGACGCGGAGGTTGCGGCGGGCCTCGACCCCAACAAGGTCGATCACGGGATGCTCACCCGCAGCATCGGTTACGTGGTTTATGAGTTCGGGCTGTTCGAGCCGCCCGCCCAACAGCACTACTTCGCCATGGGCCGCTCGCTGATCGCGGGCGCGGCGGTCCTCTACGGCGTCGACGCGTGGGGCGAGAGCGTCAACCTGCACCGCTCGACCATTCCCGACATCCGATGGTTCCTCGGCGCGAACGATGTCGAGGCCGCGATTGAGGCGGGCGAGATCATCCGCCCGACCACCTCCATCAATGGCGAAGTGACGTGGCGCTGGCCGGACGCCCACCCATGGAGGCCGCGATGAGCCTGTCCAAAGAGGAGGAGCTTCGCGCCGCCGCCAAGATGATTGCGCTGCTCGATCAGGCCACCGCCGCGATGCAGGACGACAATCTGCTCCTCGCGCTCAAGCTGATCGTGCAGGCGCACGACATCGCGGACACCCTGCCGATCAAGAAGGATCGCCGCCCCGGCCCTCACAAATCTGTGGAGGGCGGGAATGTTTGACCTTAAGCGGCCATGCGCCTCCTGCCCGTTCCGCAAAGGCAAGGGCAGCGCCTTTCGCCTCACCGCGCGGCGGCTGGCCGAGATACGGCGCAGCGTCTCGTTCCAATGCCACAAGACCGTCGACTACGACGCATGGGACGACGACATCAGGCGGCAGGGCGACCGGCCCCAGCAATGCGCGGGCCTGATGGCGGTGCTGCATCGGCAGCGCGAGCAGAACCAGATCACGCAGGTGGCGGTGCGGACAGGCGTTCTCGATCCCGCCCAACTCGACCCCAAGGGCGAGGCCTATGCGACGTGGGCCGAAGCCTGCCGCGCCCATCTGAAAGGCGTCGAACCATGAGCCATATCCGGGGTTCCTTCCTCGCCATGCAGGCCGCGTTCGGCCCAATGCCACGCGTCGAGTTCATGCTGGCGCACGGGCGCGAATACAAGGTCGGCCCGCACAGCTATTCGCTGCGGCGCGGCCCGCCCAACCAGTGCTACGCCAACGCCGGGGCGCTCGCGCTTGATCTCGACCATCTGACCTACGTCGAGGGCCAGATACTGGTGTGCGGCCTGCCGCTCGACCACGCATGGTGCGTCGACGAGCAGGGGATCGTGGTCGAGCCGACGATCCGCGATCCGGATCACGTCAGCGAGTTCTACGGCGTGCCGTTCCGCACCGACTATCTGCTCAAGGCGGTGCTGCGGAACAAGATGTGGGGCGTCCTCGACGCGATGACCTCGCCCAAGACCGCGACCAAGCTATACGAGCTTGGCCTCGACGCGGGGCAGGCGTGGCTCACCGACCGGAGGCGGGCATGATCGCGCGCCTTCTGTTCATCGCCCTTATGCTTGCGGCCCCGGATGAGGCCGGGGCGGGCCAGCGGACGATCTATGGGGCCGATGGCCGCGCCGTTGGCCGCGAGGCCGCCGACAGCCAAGGCAATACGACCCTTTACGGGGCCGATGGGCGGGTTGAGGGCCGATCCTCTGCCTCCGGGCGCACCACCACCTTTTATGGCGCGGATGGGCGGCGGGTGGGCGCTGTGCGCGAATAAGCCCAGCCCCTCCCCCAAGCAGCCCCGGCGCGCCCGCCAAGGTCGCCGGGGCTGGGGCGTCGGAACCATCCCGGTTCCGATTGGAGCAAGCGAATGGAAAAGCTCAACACCGAAACGCACTACGTTCTGAAAAAAGACCCCTCGGTCAGAGTGATCACCGCCGATTTTATCCGGGTCGATGTTACGCAGAACATCATCAACAGCGCCGCCCCAAGCCACTCTGCACGGTGTTTTGCCGCCCTCTCCGTCAAGGAGCTTGGCGCGAGCAGCATCCGCGTCACCAAGGACACAATCGCATTCAATCTTCTGCACCTACGGGAGCGCCGCGTTTACACGATGCCCGCGATTGCCGCCCTGCATATCGAGCAGTTCGACACCGACGCGGAAAAATATGGCCCGGAAGTCGCGCGGGCCAACCAGAAGCCGTTCTCGTTCATCCTGCAACGGCCAGCCAAAGCGGAGATCACTCGGATTGCTTCCAAGCGCGGCCCAGACAAGGAGCCGCGCAAGCGACAGGCCAATCAGGGGGTGCGGTTCTGCGTTCGCAGATCGCGCGGCCACCGCATCATTGAGGTCAAACCAGAATGAGCGCGCGCGCCGACCGCCAATGCGGCGATTGCCAATTGTGCTGCAAGCTCCTCCCCGTCCGCTCGCTCGGCAAAGGATCGAACGAGCGCTGCCGCCATCAGCAGCACCACAAGGGCTGCAAGGTCTACGCGAAGCTGTTCCAGATCGCGCCCGAATGCCGCCTCTGGAATTGCCGCTGGCTGGTCGATGACGCCGGGGACACCACGCGCCCGGATCGCGCGCACTACGTCATTGACGTCATGCCCGACTTTATCAGGGCGGATGACGGCGACGGCCAGATCGTCGAGGTGCCGGTCGTGCAGGTGTGGGTGGACCCGAAATTCCCCGACGCCCATCGCGACCCCGCCCTGCGCGCGTGGCTCGACCGGGAGGGACAGGTGGCCCTGATCCGCTACAATAGCGGCGACGGCTTCTGCCTGTTCCCGCCCAGCCGCATGGCGAGCGGCGAATGGATGGAGAAGGGCAGCATCAACGACGGCGCGCCGACCCACTCGTTCGCGGAGGTCATGCGCGTCCTCGGGGATGAGATCCGATGAAGCCCGTCCTCCGGGGATGAGATCCGATGAAGCCCGGACCCACCCTGATCGACACGCTCTACCGCGCCAGCTTCCGCAACGAGCGCATCCCCGGCTGGACCGACAACGGTCTATGGCGGGATGCGCTGCGGCGCGCCAAGCGCTTCGTGCTCGATGACGAGATGTCCACCTTCCTCGGGGAACTCGGCACGCAGGCGTTCGTCAACAGCCGCACCAGCCGCACCATCGAGGTCGAGCAGCGGCGCATGGTCGCGATCCGCAACCGCAAGGTCGAGGCGCTGCGGATGGGCGCGCGCCTGCCGTCCGAGATCACATGGATCGAGTACAATCTGCGCAATTGTCAGGTGCGCTCCAACGAATTGCTCGGGCGCAAGGCGATCCCCAGCGAGATGCCGAAATACGAGGGCTGGCTCCTGATGCGCCATCCCAAGTTGGAGACGGCGTTCTCCGCCGCCGTCGTCTCGCATGACCCGGACGTCGACCACGGCGACGGCTTCGACATCTGGACCTTTCCGGTCGGGCTGGCGTGGACCGCCGACATGGACACGGTGCTGCCGTGGCGCTCGCTGGCCTTCGCTGAGGCCAGCGACCGGCCCAGCGAAGTCTCGACCGGCCTCACCGGCTATCATAGCGACCGCTGCGGCTTCGTCTACCACCCGCTGGTCGAGACGCCGAACCGGCCCAAGGTGGTTGCGAACCTGCTGGCCGAATGGTCCGGGGTTCAGCGCCGCATGTGGGCGCTCTTGGCGACGATCAACGATCTGCCGGTCGAATTGCGCGAGGTGCGCGCCGCCAAGGGCTTCGTGGCCAAGGGAGCCTATCGGCGCTTCCTCGACCACCGCACGGTGACGCTCACGGTCCCGGTCGCCAAGTACACCAAGGTGATCCGCTCGGCCCTCGCCATCGCCCACCGCCGGGGCGGGCCGGTGCGCGAGCATTGGCGGCGGGATTGGCGGCGGCCCCTGTCCGCCTTGTGCGAACATGAGTGGGGCGCGGACGAGAAGCATATGTTCTGCAATCTGTGCCGGGGCCGCAAGATTTGGGTTCACGAGCATACGCGGGGCGACACCACGCGGGGCTTCGTCAGCCACGACTTCAATGTCACCCATGGCGACGACAAACGGAGCAGGCGTTGAGGAATTTCAAAGACTACCGTCATCACGAACTGGTGAAGTGCTTCAATTGCTTCGCGCCGCTCTACGGGGTCGATCCGAAGCCGAACGATGGCGCATCGGGGCGATGGAGCCAGTGGTGCGATGCGTGCCGGACCTCGACCTTCTATGACATCCGCAGCGAGGTTAGCGGGCACCGCGTAGTGCCGCGCAAGCGGGCCTGATAGGCTGCGGCCCGCGAGGCGGGCGTTCTAGAGGGGACACATTCCCATGATTTCGCTCAGCGGTCTTCTGCTCGGCGTCATCAATATCGCCATCGTGGTGGCGATATTGGTGCTGATCGGCGCGCTCATCGTCATGGTCGCCAAGTGGTTCCAGTGGCCTATCGACTGGAACGTGCAGCGGCTCTACCTGCTCGTCGTGGCGCTGATCGCGCTCTACATGATCGTCGCGCTGCTGCTCGGCCTGCCCGCCGTCCACATCATCGGCGAGCGCTACTGATCCCGGTTGGAGCGTGGGGGTTGATGCTGCCTCACCGCCGCTCGGGAGGGTGTCCCGCCGCTGCCTGCTTCCCACGCGCAATCGGTTCGCCCTTATACATTCCGGCCCCGCGCGCCGCAATTTCCGAGAACGGAACCTCGGGCACGGCGAGGCGGGCGCGCGCCGCCGGATTGAGGAAATAGATATAGCGCAGCATGAACCCCGGCAACGGCTCGCCCGCACTCGACCACAGGCCGCCGTTCTTCGAGAAATGGGCGAAGCGATCCTTGCCCGTGACTTGCGACATCTTGTGCCCGATGGTGCCGTCCGCGAAGCGCAGCACGTCCTTGTTGACCTTGATCTTCGTCAGGACGAAGCCCGACGCCCGATAGATCGTGCCGTCGCCGCACTGGCAGGCGTCCGCGAACGACACCACCCACTCGATGTGCGGATACGCCTTGCGGATCATCCTGAGCGCGATCCCCAAGGCGCGGCTCTCCGAATTGCGCGGCAGCACGTCCGAGAACGCCATCCGGTTTAATTCGAGAAAGGCGTTCCAGCCGGTGTCGCGCACCAGACCGACCACGTTCGACTTGTCGAGCGACGGGCCGAACTGCATGGCCCCCTCAAGCCGCCCGTTCAGGAACACGCCCAGCGACAATTGCGAGTTGCGCACGAACTTGCCCGAATAGTGGATGCGCCGCACCAAGGCGTCCGCATCGCGCTTCTCGATGGGCGCGATGCGGATGTCCTTCGCGGCGGCGGGCCGGACGCTTGCAGTCGCCCCTACAGTTTGAAGCACGTCGGTTCGTGCTGGCCCATTGGTCATTGCGCTCACAGAGGCTCCCCCTCCTCATGCTCAATCGCCAAAGGCGCGGCGGGCGGCAACCGCTGGCGCGTCGGGGCGGGCCGGATGCGAAGCTCATGCGGCCTGCCGCCCATCATGCCGCGCCGCTCGACCTCGACCAGCGCCTCGGCCCGCCGCCGCTCCATCTCATGCCCGCGCCGCCGCCGCGCGCGCCACCATTGCAGGACCGCCACCACTGTCATCGCATCCCCCACCACTTCGCCTGACACTCGTCGCAGAATTGCGCCGCATGTCCATCGGCCTGCCACATGATCAGCGGCACGCTGTCCTCCGGGATCACGGCGGAGCAATACGAGCAGAGCGCCGATGGCGGGCTGTCCGGGCGGCCCCAATTCACCTTCGCCCAATCGAAGCCGGGGCGCGGCTCCAGCACAAAGCTCAATTCCTGATCCCCAAAGCCAGCCCAATCTTGTCGAGCTTCTTGCCGTTCGCCTCGACCATCGCCTGAACCAAGTCAATTTTCGCTGACAGCGCGGCGATGGCGGCGCGAAGCGCCTTCACCGCCTCCCGCTCCGCTTCCTGCTGGTCGCTCATTGCGCCTGCTCCCCGACATCGAGCCAAGTCTGCACCGCATCCAAGATCACCTCGGTCAATCGCGTCTCCGCGTCCCGGTCGCCGACGATCCCCTCGCCCTCAAGCGCGATCTTCGCCAGCATCCACGCGACGTATTTCACCAGCTCCTGCTGCACCCTACCGCTCCGCCAGATAGGCCCGCGCCAGTTCCGCCAGCGCGTTGCCGTTCTGGTTCTTGTTGGCGTTCGCCTCCGATGGCGGCCCCAGCGCCAGCCCCGCCACCCGGATCGCCTCGGCCACCATGTCGGCCTGATGCGACAGCAGGAGGAACGTCATCTCGCGGAAGTCCGACCGCGCCCCCGTCGCCAGATCGGGCAGCGCCCCCAGCGCCTCGACCCCTATCGCCATCTCGCGCAGGTCTTTCTCGTCGAAGCCCAGCGTGCCCAGCGCGAAGCCCTGATCGTACAGGTCGCTCAATTCGAGCCGCAACGTCTCCGCGTCCCAGCCCGCGTTCTCCGCGATCCGATTGTCCGCGATCACGTAGGCCCGCTTCTGCGCGTCCGTCCATCCGCGCGCCACCAGCACCGGGATCATCCCCGCCGGGATGTCCTCGCCCGTCACCATTCGGATCACCCCCGGCGGACGCCCGTCCTCCCCGGCATAGATCAAATCGGCGGCCCGCACCCGCCCATGGCCCGCCACAATCTCCCCGGAGGGGTCGATCAGCACCGGCATCGTCCAGCCGAACTCGCGCATCGACCCCGCAATTTCCAGCACCTGCTCCGCCGTATGAGTGCGCGAATTGCGCGCATAGGGCCGCAATTCCGCAATCGGGCGGCCCTCCAGCGGCCCGCTGCCGCCGATTATCGTCGCAATTTCAAGGTTTTGCTCGGTCGTTTCCATGTTTCCGCCGCAAGCCAAGCCGGTTTTACAGTCCCCGAGATACTTTTAGGGGATGCCGCCGCGCCGTCCCCGCATCGTTCCATGGCCCCCATAGTACCTTGTGGATGGGCACTGGCGGCCTTCCGCTTGGGATGGGCCTGCCCTAGCTCCCCGGCCCGCGATGGCCGCCCATGGCCCATTAGCGGCGCGTCCTCATCGCCTTTTCGACCGCCAATGGGAGGGTGCGGAGCAACTCACGGCGCATGGAGGCCTCGAAGTCCTCATAGAAGGGCACGCGCTTGGGGATGCGGGTTTGCGGCTTGAGCGTGTAGACCAGCTTGAGCCTGCCCTTGCCGTCGCGGGTGTAGAGCTTCCCCTGCTTGCGGAACGAGTTGACAAGGTTGGCGGGCTTCAGTCGCTTCGGCACGCCATGCGGGCCGCGCGGCACGTCCGACGCCGGGATGGCGAGGTTCGACCCACGCAGCGGCGTCTTCATTCCGCCCCTCGCCTGCATCTGCAGATTGCCCCTGTCCAGCTTGTCGTAAATCTCCACCGATAGCGACGACTTCGAGGCGCGGCTGTCCCGTGTGGTCAGCGATGCGGCGATGAACGACGAATTGCGAGCGTGCACGGCTCCCGGCCATGTCTGCCGGATCAGGAGGTTGCGCGTCACCTCCGCCGACCTGTTCAACGCCAGCGCCAGCGCATAGGGCACTTGATCCGCCGCCGCGCCAAGGCTGCGCGCCACCTGCTCCGCGTTCAGATAGCCGATCTCGACCTTGAACATTTCACTGCTCACGCATGGAGGCGCGCGGATAGGGCCGCCAATTCCACGGGCGTCAAATCCCACGCAGCCACGACCACCCACATGTCGCTGCGCCCGATGCGCCGCAGCAGCAGCGGATCGACCGGCGGCTTGCGCGACCATTCGGCCTCAAACAGGATGTGATAGTTCTCGATCCCGCGCTTGGGTCGCAGATGGATTGGGACGAGCGGCGTCTGCGCCTCGAACGACCATCGCCCCGGCGGCGTCTTGAACCCCGGCCACGGGACCGCGATCTTCCGGCTGCGCCATCCGCGCCCGTCGTGGAAATGCGCCTCGTCGCGATCCCAGCGCAAGATGCAGACCGGCGCGTCGGCCCGCACGATGGCGAGCTTCGGCAACCCTTCCGCGTTCAATCCTGCTTCGACAATCGCGCGGCCCGCGTTGATGATGACCTTGCCCTGCGCGATGAGTTGATAGGCGCGCTGGACTTCACGGTCGATGGGCTGGCTGTAGTGCTGGTGCGTCTTGTAGGCGCGATACAGTTCCAGCGCCTTGCCGCGTTCGATCTCGATGGGCTGCACGTCCATGGTCGCCTCCTTGGTGGATATGGAAGGGGCGACGATTGCGGCACCGCCGCCCCCTCCTCGGTTGGCGCGCAGATGCGGAGCAAGCAGACATGCGCGCGGCCCGATCTCATGCGTCCGCCACCGCGCATTCAAGCGAGCAGTAGACGGCTGGCCCCTGATACGTCTTGCCGCAACGGTCGCAGGCGCGCGGCTCGAAGGCGTCGTCGACATAGGCGCTGATCGCGTCGGTCCACATCGCCGGGGATGTCCGCCGATAGCGGTGCGCGATCCTCGGCCCGACATAGATCGCCACCTCGCGTGCATTGCCCGCCCATGCGATGCACTCGTTCACCATGTAAGGCGTGCCGGGTTCGTAGCGGAAGGTCATCGTGTTCTCGGCCATGTCGTGCGTGACGCTGACCAGCCCCTGCTCGATTGCGATCATTGCACGACCCTCGGTTCAGCCATCCCGACCAGTGCGTCATCCAGCCGCTTGACCCGCTCGACCGTCGCCAGCGCCGCCTGCATCCGGGCCACCTGATAATCGGCAATCGCCTGCCGCAACTTGCCCTGCGCGACCAGCCGGGGATAGACGCGCTCGCGCTGCTTCAATTCGCGCTTGAGTTCGTCAATCTGCTCATTGAGCGTGACGACCACTTCACCCATCGCCCTGCTCCGCGATCCACTGCTGCACCGCCTTCGCGGCGTCGATGTAGGCGGGCGAAGGCGTCTTGCTGATCTCCTGCCCCGGAACATAGGCGGCCCAGATGCGATTGCGAAGACGCTGCGGCAACTGATACCAGTGCGCGCGGCACCCCCACATTCGGGGCGGCGTCTCGATTGGACATCCCGGCCAATGACAGGTGTGGCTCATTCAGCGGCTCCGCTCCCGCCCTTATCTTATCTTTCCGGCCCGAACGCAACCTTGAGCGGATGCGCCTCGCTGCCGCCCGTGCCGATGATCGGGGCGGCCTTCGCCTTGCCGCGCACGAACGCGATCATCCGGCTCTTGATCCAGCTTGCCGTCGCCTTGCCGGGATTGATCGGCTGGACGTGTTTCATGTCGTGCGCGGGCCACGTCCCGATCCGCTCGCGGTACTGGTTCGCCGCCCAGCCGGTCCTATAGCCGCGCATGAGCTCGTGGCCGCGCAGCTCGGCATAGAACACCAGCTTGTCCTGATGCGTCACCGGCTCGCCCGCGACCTTGGCCTTCTTCGGCTTCGGCTTGAGAATGCGAAGCTCGCCCGCCTCAACCAGCACGGTGCATTGAACCTCGGCCTTGAACCCGCACATGGGGCACACCGCCATCCGGGGCGGCTTGAGATAGTGGCATGACGGGCAATCCTTCGGCAGGCGGATCGCCTCGGTGCGGTTCGAGTGCGCGGGCGTCTTGCCGTCATGCAGGCCGACATAGCTCACGTCGATGTCCGTCACCTTGCCCAGCCGGTTGTGGTTGTCCGAATGATCGAGGATCAGGCAATGGTCCTTCGGCTCGGAGCCGGGAGGCGCAAGGCGCAATCCGCGCCCGACGATCTGCACGAACAGCATGTCGCTCTTGGTCGGACGGTTCATCGAGATGCAGCGCACATCCCAATCAATGCCGACCGTCAAGGTGCCGATATTGACCACCACCTTAACCTCGCCCGAATGGAACGCAGACTTGATCCGCGCCCGCTCGTCGTCCTTGGTGAAGGCGTCCTGATAGGCGCATGGCACGCCCGCCGCTTCGAACTTCTCCTGCAAGTGCCGGGCGTGCGCCCGATCAACCGCATAGCACAGCGTCTTGTCGCGGCCCCACAATTCCTGCCACGTCTTGACCGCATCGCCCACCAGCTTCGGTTGCGACATGCGCTCCGATAGCTGCCCCTCATGATAGTCGCCGCCAACCGTCTTGATGTCGTCCAGTTCCGGGTGATCGGGCGCGTAGACCTCGAAGGGCGACAGGTGGCCCGCGTCGATCATTTCCTGCGTCGTCGCCGCGCGATAGAAATGGTCGAACCAAGACCCCAGCCCCTTGGTCCACGGCGTGGCGCTCAATCCGATCATCGGCACGTTCGCCCATGCGGGCATGTGATCCTTGGAGAGCCACTTCTCGTAAAAAGAGAACCATTTGTGGACCTCATCGAGCAGCACGATGTCGGCCTGCGGCAGTTCGCGCTTCATCAGCGTCTGGATCGACGCCACCTGCACCGGCTTCGACCAATCGGTCATGTGATGCGAGGCTTGGATCACCCCGACGTCATAGATGCCCTGCGAATAGAACATCTGCACCGTCTGATCGACCAAGCTGATCGCAGGCACGGTGAACAGAACCTTCTTGCCCTTGGCCCGCGCGCTCTCCGTGATGGCCGACGCAATGACCGTCTTGCCGATGCCGGTCGGGGCCTGCATACATATGCGCCGCTTCCGCTCCGCGACTGCGCTCCGCAACGCGCCAATGACTTCGTGCTGATCGGTCCTGAGCTCAAAGCGCATTGGCGCGGCCTCCCATGCGCTGCTTGAGTGCCGACAGCACTTCCATTGCTTCCGCTCTTTCCGTTTCGTAGCTGGTTCTCGCCGTCGTGCTTAAGGTCGGATCGCCACGGATCAGCCTGTCTGCCTTCTCTATGGCGGCTTCAATTTTGTAGGCGGCCAGCGCGTCAGCGTTGTGTTTGCCGTCGATCAACTCACGCATTGCCCGCCACCTCCATGCGCCGCATGAACAAGGCCACCACCTCGTCCTTTTTCGCCCGCTTCGCTTCGAACGCGGCCCACTCCGCTGCGGTCACACTCGGATCGTTCAGCATCAATTCCTCGGCCTTGGCGAAGGCCTCCTCGACTTCATGGATGCGCAGCGCCGCGATTGAGTTCGCCAGCGCGTCCATGTGGTCGGCGTAGTCAGACATCGACCGGCTCCCCGCCATGCCAGCGCAGCCCGTCGAGCGACGGGTCGGGCGCATGATCCTCAAGCTCGGCCAGCAGCGCCTTGAGGCCGCCGATCTTCCTCATCCCCACGTCATAGTCGCGCTGGGCGATGCTGCCCGCCGCGAGCAACGTCGCGCCCATCTCGCTGTCGCTCTCGATGAAGTCGCGCAGGGCGTCGATGAGATTGGTCAGCGCCTCGGGCCAATGCAGCGGACGCTCGATCATGCGGGTGCGCTCCTCTTGCCGTCCTTGCTCGCGGGCCACTTGCATCAACAAATCGACCGTGCTGTCGCAGCCCACCGCGAAGCGAACATGCTCTTTCATGACTTCTCTCCATGCGGATGCTCGCGGACCCATTGCGCTTCGGGCGCAAGGCCCGATGACGATCGGCTGCCCTTGAGCATTTCCTCGATCCGCGCCTGCTCGCGCGCCGACATGCGGTTTGGCCGGATGATGTAGAGATCGTCCTCGAAGCGATGGCAGCGCCCGCAATAGCGGTGCGCCTTGTCGTGCGTGGAGTAGCTCTCGGCGCGGCACATCCCGCAGACATACGGCTCCATCACGCCTCCCTATCCGCCCAATCCGTGCCCGCCTTATCAGGGACGCGCACTTCGACCTGCAAGTCAACCTTATCTTTTTGGGCCTCAAGCGCAAGCCTGCGCGCCAGCGTAAGAGCCGCCTGCTGGCCGACGAAATTCAGATCGTTGTCGCCATAGACGATCACCCGCTTGGTCCCCAACGGCGGTCGCCATCGTTGCAGCAAGACCTCGGATGTCGTCGCCCACACCGGATGACCGAAGCGCGCCATCGCCGCCAGCGCCGTCTCGATGCCCTCGGCCACGCCCATCGTCGTCGACGCCGGGGCGAGGCGGATCGCGCCGCCCGCCGGGATTGATCCGGGCCAGAACATCCGCACCGGCATGAGCGCAGCCTTGCGCCCATCGGCGGTCAGGTAGGTGCGATGGATCGTCGCCCCCTTGCCGCTGGCGTCCGAATAGACCGCGAGCATCCCCGGATGTCGCCCGCCAGAACGGTGTTTCAGATCAGGATGGAACCGCAACGATTTCGGCGCGAGGGCCATGATGTCGATGCCCCGCCCCGCCATATAGCGGGCCACCGGGTCGCCATCGGCGACCGGCAGCGAGGCTTGGTAGAGATCGCGCAAGGCGGCGCGGGCGGGCACCCACTCGCGGCGGCGCTTGGGCGGCGGCAGGTTGCCCAGCACCCCATCGACCTCGGTCATCGCCCGCTTGAAGTCCCAGCCGTTGAGAAGGCACAGAAGTTTCAGCCCCCTCCCCGCGCCACACTGCGAGCAGAAATAATCCCCTTGGCCGCGCACGTCGGTGAAGCGGAACCGATCCTTGCCGCCGCATGACGGGCAGGCTTGGTGCTGGCCGTTCAGGACTTTGATGGGCACGCCCAGCGCGGGCAATATCTCCCGCCATCGCCCCTCCGCCGCTACGATGGTGTCTGTCATTCGAGCGCGCGCGGATTGGTGCCCTTCGCCCTTGGGTTCGTTCCATTGGCGCGCGAGTTGGTCCCCGCCGCGCGTTGCTTCCCCGGCGGCAGCGGAGCGCCGCCAACCCACCGATGCTTCCAATGCTTGCGGCCTGCCTTGTCGAACCAGACCGTGAGTTTCAATTCCGCCCCGTCTGCGCTGCGTCGATTTGCCATTTTCGCCCTCGCGCATCTGCTAATGTTCTAAGTGAGTTGCTATGTTTGTAAGTAAGTAGATAAGTTCCTCTTTCCTGAACTGCCTCTTCCTCCTCCCTTCCAGTCCCCCTCCCCATCCAATGCCCACCCCTCGTCGGGCATGGGTTCTCGTTCCGCCGGATGGCGGTTCGAGAAGACTTGGTGGCGGTAGGGGACCGGATGCGCTGGCCGTCGCGCCTCCCGATCTGAAATTTTCCGGCTCGCGTGTCAGATCAGGGCAAGCCCTCAGTCCCACGTGCGATCCTGCGGGCTTGACGGTGCGTAAAAGCGGGACTATTTCTAGTGCTAGTCCCGCTCGGTCTGCACGCACCGTCGAGTACCGGATCAGATGGCCCCTCGGCTTACACCGCTGGGGCCATCGCCGTTTTGAAGACTGCGCCCGCCGCTCCTGATTTGGCAAGCGCCGCGTCACCAATCGGTCATAAATTTTTCTCTTGTCCAACGCCTAGTGGCTCGCGCGCACCGGACCCACTACTCGTTGAGTTGTCCCCGTCGAGTTATCCCCAGCGATGGGTCAACACCATTGACTTTCCGCGCCGCGTCGGCTGGGGCCGCGCGCCGTTTTTCCCCCGATGATAAGACGATCTTCGCGACGATAAGAATGACTTACATGGGGCTTGCCATTTCCCACGGAATGCGCCACCTCCCGACCCACGCAGACCGCCAATCCGGCACCCTGCGTTGATAAGGAGCAAGGTAATGACTGCAACTGCGACTGCGTCGGTATTGCAGGCCCCGGCCTACAATCTCGACGATCCCTCTACCCTCACCATCGACCTGAACAATCCGAAGCCGAAGGAAATTCTTGCGATCAGCAAGACCTTCGAGGAGGCGATGCGCGCCAACCCCGACCCCGGCCCGCTGCCGGTCAACACGGGCTGGCACGACATCACCCCCGCCATCGCGGTGAACCTCTTGCGGCGCAACTATCGCGGCGCGAACCGTTCGCTCGATGCGGCGACGGTGGTCTACTACGCCATCCAGATGAAAGAGGGTGAATGGCGGGCCACGGGCCAGCCGATCATCCTCAACGTCGAGGGCGGACTGCTCGACGCCCAGCATCGCTTGTATGCGGGGCTGGTGTCTGGCGAAACGTTCAAGTCGTTCGTGGTGACGGATGTCGAAGCGCGCAGCGATATGTTCGCGTTCATCGACAATAGCAAGGCGCGCACCGGGGCGGATGCTTTGCGCACCGCTGGCTTCAACGGTGTGTCGCCCACCATCGCGAAGGTCTTGCGCTTCGCGGAGGAGATCCGGGTGGGCTTGTACAGCCCGACCGGAGCCACTCGGCTGGCCCGCATCACCCCGGCTCACTTGATCCGGCTGGTGCAGACCTACCCGAACGTGCTGGCGGCATCGCGCTCGGCGGCCTCCGATTGGGCCGATGCGGTCGACTACCTCGACGGTCGCAAGGAGGTGGTGGCCTACGTCGGTATGCGGATCACCGACGAGCATGACGACGCCTTGGCCGACGAGTTCATCGAGGACATTCTCGATGGCGAGACGGCCCGCGCGACGGACCATCCGATTGCGGCCTTCCGCAAGAAGATGGACGACAACAACCGCGCGGCGAAGAAGATGAAGCGGTCGGTGATGACCGCCTACATGATCCAAGCCTTCAATGCTTGGCATCTCCAGCAGACCTTGGGTCGCCGCTGGTGGTGGAACCCGCAAAACGAAGCGTTCCCGGCCATCGTTGGCGCGGGGCCTGCTGCGCAAGCTGCGGAGTAAAAACTTGGGGCGGGTCGCGAAGGCCCGCCCCTCTTTTTTCCACGGGAGAGGATCATGCCAGACAATTCCAATGTCGTGCCGATGGTGCCCGACGCAACCGCCGCCATTGGCGCGCGGATCGACGCCGCCTACGAGCGCGCCCAGCGCGGCCTGCGGAAACAGACTGAGGGCCGTGCGGAGTGGATCGAAGGCTCGCTGGAGCTTGCCGCCGCCCTGCTTGAAGGCCGCGAGCGCATGGGCAACCCCGCCTTCGGCGCGTGGCTTCGGGACAATCACCACGATCACCTCAACGCGACCGACCGTGCAGCGTTGATGAATATCGGGCGCGATCCATCGCTTGCGCGCGCGGCTCTCGAAGCATCGCAAAGTATTTCTTACCAGATCATTTGGGGCGAAGCGCGGTATCATTATCCTACCGATATGAGAATGATACCGCGCAACGCGCGCTCTACTGCGAACGGCCCGTGGACTGCCGCTATCGACGCAAGACTTACTGCGTTGTTCCACCAGATCGGCAACCACCCTGCGCGGCTTGCGGCGATGATCACTGCCGAGTTTCCAGAGGCGGTCGCCAATCGAGCCGACCGCATGTTCACGCCGGGAATGGTCAAGACGGCGCTGCGGGACCGCCTCGGCTTGGTCGAGCAGTCGCCCAGCCGAAGCCGCGCCGCTCCGACCCCCGCCACCACCCGCCCGCGCCGTGCGCCGCCTCGCGAACCAGTGGTTGCACCCGCCGCCCCATCGGGCCGCATCCTATCCCGGCAGGAGATCGACCCTGAGTTCACCGGCACCGCCGCCGAGTTCACGATGATCCACGGCCACGTCCGCACGCAGACCGCCGCCCAGCAAGCAACGGCGGCCTTCGGCGCTCTCGCGTCCAAGTTCCGCACCATCGCCCGCCAATGGCGCGACTACGAGGCGACGATGGCAAGCTCAAGCACCCCGATCAATTTCAGCGACCCCTATTGGGCGGGATGGCTGCGGGAGCCGGATGCGCGCGACCTCCTTCGCCTGACCGAAGCCTTAGAATACCTGCGCCCGCGCATTGCGGAAGCGGAGGCGGCTCTTGCCCGCGCGGAGGCCGCTCGGGCACCAGTGGCCGCGACAGGCCCCACCACGGGCGAACTAGCGCGCGCCGAATAGCGGCGTGGTGCGGAACGCAAGGTCGGGCCGCAAGAAGCTCATCTGGTAGTCCCACAAGGCGCACGCATCCGCCTCGTCATCCGTCTCGACCGGCCAGCCGATCTGCCGACAGCGCTCGACCGTCATCGGCTTGGCGATCTTCGCCTTGAAATTTCGCCCGATGAAATGCGAGCGCACCTGACTGACCGTGGCCTCGCGCAACTCGACCACGTTGTAGGCCCATTCCTCAAGATGCTCGGCCAGCCCGAATAGGAGCTTGGTCGTCTCGACATTGGTGTCCCCGTGCATGAACGAGGGCACCGCAGGGCACTCGTACACGATCAATGCGGGCTGCTCGTCGCGCACGTTCCACGTATCTTCGAGCCACGCCCGGAAGGCGCGATAGATCACGGGCCGCGATGTTCCGGGCTTGCCGAAGCGCAGGTGGCCGAACTCTGGTGCCGCGCCCGGAGGACCGTAGGCCCAGCCGGTGGTGGTCGCGAGGTCGAGCGCGAGGACGTTGCCGGTGAACTTCACGATTGCACCGCCGCCAACAGCCTCGGCAGTTCGGCTTCAAGTTCATGCAATGGGCGATAGGGCGGGCGATTGTACCAGCACCCGCCTTTCTCGTACCAGATGTCGGGATTGCCCTTGCCCTCGCGGCCCCATAGCCAGCCGCGCAATTCGATGCGGTAGTCGTCAAGGTGGACGAGCGCCAGCACATAAGGCAGGTGGTCGCGATCCCCCGGCTTGATGCCAAGGTTGGTGCCGGTGCCGGGGACCGGCGTGGCGCGCACCTCGACGCATCCGCCCACGTCGATCTCGCCCGCGACGTATCCGATCTTCGGGGTCCACTTGAGCCGATAGTGCTTGGCGACCCCGCACTCGCCAACCGCGCCCACGATGTCGAAAGTCTCCGGGTTCTCGGTCAGGTTGCCATAGTGGACGTGCCCGCTCGCCTTCGCATAGGCGAACTTCGCCTTGCCGATCTCGATAGCCTTCGCCAGCCACGCCTCGGATAGCCTGACGATGACGGGTGCCTGCTCGCCGGTCGGCTTCTCTGGCCGATGCGCGCCGCAATACCATGTGCCCAATCTGCCCTCGCGCAGCGACACGTCGTAACCGAACGCGCCCCACTTGCCGCAATGGCAATGATGAACCAGCGCGTTGCCCTCGTAGCCGACAGCGCCGGGGTGGATCATTTACCGCGCTTGCTCGCCTTGATCGTCACCAGCTTGCCGCCGACCCCCTTCACTTTGAGTTTGCCGGACTTTAATCCCGCTCGCGCGGCCTGCGCCTCGCGCAGGTTCCGCAACTGCTGTTCGTGCGGGCCGATTTTTGCCTTCTCGCTCATGCTCGCTCCTTCGGTGGTTCTCGGCGCACCATTCGTCCACATCCGCCTGCGTGAACTTGTGGTGCGCCATCTGCGCCTCGAAGTCTGTGCGGGTGATGGCTTCGAGGCCGTAGTCGGTGAGCAGACAGCCCAGCACGTCGTGCCTGTCGATCTTCGGGGCCGCCTTCTTCGCCATCAGGCCGCCCCGACCGGCTCGCCCATCGTATCCTCGGCGACTTGCGCCTTCGGCTTGCGCCCGCCGCGCTTCGGCTTCACCCCGGATGGCATGTCGGGGAATAGCGCCATCTGCGTCGGCACGCCGTGCGCGCGCACCACCTTTTCCAGCATCGCCCGCTCCTCCGCCTCAAGCTCGGTGATCAGCCCCGCCAGCTTCGCTTGGGTCTGCTCGATTTTGATTTGCAGCTTCATCACCTTTTGCGGGATGCCCTGCTGCGCCGCGCGCTCGTATATCGTGCTGATCGCATCGCGCTGACGGCGGGCCGCGTTCATGTAGGTGCCGCGCGCGCTCTCGATCACGTCGAACTTGTCCAGCACGTCCCTGATAACGCTGTTGACCAGACGCGGGGTGACTTCAATATTTCCGGACTTCGCTGCCTTTGCCATCTGGCTTCCTCTGCTGGGGTTGCGGCGTCCTGTACGCCTCGGTGTGGATGTCGCAGTACGGCGACAGACTGCCCTTGTCGGTGAGCGCGCGCAATCGACCGCAGCACATCCGCAGCCCATATTCGCCGCGCTTGTCCAGCACCGCCTTGCAGCCGTCCGCCGGGAGATCGAGATACTCGACCTCGCCGGGCCGGTCCTGCGGCGGTCGGACGGTCTTAACGAGGCGCACCGTTCGCGGCCTCCTCGGTTCGGTGAACCGGCGCGCGTGCGCCATTCCAAGCCGCATCCGCCGCCCGCTGACCGCGCCGCGCGTCACCTTGACGCCCAGCGCCTTCGTCATCGCCGCCGCGACCGACGTGAGCGAGCCGCCACGATCCCACAACCTCTTGAGCATGGCGTCGTCGGCGGCGGTCCATGTCAGGCGCGGCGGCGCTTGAAGATGTCGGGCCTGATCCTTTCCGGCGGGATGTTCAGGAGCTTCGATACCGTGTTCACCCATTGCGGCGGCACCCGCTTCCACTGATACACCGCCGCCCGATGCACCCCGCACGCCCTCGCCACTTCGGTCGGGAGACCGCGTGTCGTTCTTATCTTCGTCATTGTCTTGTCGAGGTCGGTGAGTTGCGCCGACATATTTTTCCTCGCTTTTTTCCATGGGGACTACCTATCGCCGTTCTTCAGCCGGATGGCAAGTGGCCCTTGCCAACGGGAAGGTCCGGGCATACAACCAGAATTAGCGGGATTGGCCCGCTGCTATATCGGAGCAAGCACATGAGAACCGGACTGACCCTGACCCAATTGGCCGTCGAGATCGAGCGACGGGCCAAGGCGAAAGATGACTTCGTCGTCTCGACCAGAGACATCGAGATGATCGAGAGCCTCGACCTTGTGATCGCAGGTGGGGACAAAGTGGTGGGGATCAACAAGATCGCCCACGATCAGATCGCATCGCACACTGAAATTCCCCGCGCCTATTACAACCGGATGCTCGCCGACGATCCGCGCCTCTTGGCGGCGAACGTCAATACATGGTTCCGCAAGAACCCGGTCCCGCGCATGGTGCGCTGTCTCGACAACACCGCCCGCGCTTTGCTCTCGGATCGCTATCGCCCGCTTGAGAATGAAGACCTCGCGGAGGCGGTGCTGCCGCCGATCATGGAAATGGGCCTCGACGTGATGTCGAGCCAGATCACCGACCAGCGGCTCTACATCAAGGCGGTCGATCCCAAGGTGACGCGCGAACTCGCGGCCATCGGCGGCAAGTTCGGGGATGGCGGGCACAACATCCTGCGGATGCTCGCGCCCGCGATCACGATCAGCAATTCGGAGGTCGGGCAGGGCGCATTGGCGATCTTGGGCGGGGTCTATGACGGCTTCTGCTCCAACCTCGCCACCTTCGGCGAGCGCTCGACCCGCAAGTACCACGTCGGCTCGAAGCATGAGATCGCCGGGGAGGACACCTACGCCCTCCTGTCGGACGAGACGCGCCGCAAGAAAGATGTGGCGACATGGGCGGAGGTTGGCGACGTGGTGCGGGCCGCCTTCGACCGCGCCCGCTTCGATAGCCTGTGCGAAAAAATCGAGGGCACGCAGAAGGACAAGATCGAGGGCGACCCCGTGCAGGTGGTGAAACTGACCACCTCGCGCTTCGGCCTGAACGAGAGCGCCGGGACTTCGATCCTCCGCCATCTGATCGAGGGCGGCGACCTGTCGCGTTTCGGATTGTACAACGCGATGACCCGCGCGGCGCAGGATGTCGAGGACTACGACGACGCGACCGCGATGGAGCGGCAGGGCGCGCAGATCATCGAACTGCCGAAGGCCGAGTGGAAGGCGCTGGCCGAAGCGGCCTGATCCGAAATTGCCCGACCGGCGAACAGTGGCTTGCTCCAAGGTCGGGCGATGGGGGTGCGGGGATAGGGAGGCTCCGCACCCTTTTCTCTCCCCAATCAATCGGGGGAAGCAATCGCCCCGGAAAAATTTTCACAGGTGAGGCCGATGCTTGACGAAAAACCACCGCATGTCGTGCGGCGATTGAACATGCTGCGGGATCGCGCCCGCGCCCGCGCCACCGCCGACAGGACCGGCGCTTCCAATTCGGGCCGGATCATCGTCGCCTATTATCCGCGCTGCGCCCGCTATGGGTGGTGGGTCGATGGCGACCGCTGCACGATGGACCGCGCCGCCGCCGCCTTGATGGGTGAGCGATGAGCGCGTTCGCCGTCTTTCTGCTCGCGCTGGCGTTCCTGTTCGTCATGCTGATCCGCTGGGCGTCACAGAGCATCCCGCGCGCCATCATCTTCGTCGCCCTTCTGTGCGCCTCGCCCTACGCGCTCGCTGTCGGCCTCGGGGTGCTGGCCGCAATCGAGGAAAGTCAACAGCACAAGGTGATGAGCAGGCGATGAAGATCATCAAGTGGAACGGGCAACCGATCAGCAAGGCGGGGTGGTATTCGGGCATCCCGCTTGAAGCCTATCATTCGGCGGGCGTCTGCGCGGGGCCTGCGGTGTCCTCGTCCGACCTGCGCACCTGCTGGTCGAAGTCCCCGGCGCACATGTACTCGAAGTGGGCCGAGAACCCGCGCCGCGAGGAGCAGGCGTCAACCCGCTCGATGGTGCTTGGCGGGGCCGCGCATCACCTGTTTCTCGGCGAGGACGGCTTCAAGCTCAAGTTCATCGCCCAGCCGCCGACCTATCGCGACAAGGTGACGGCGGAGGAGAAGCCTTGGCACAACGGCGCAGGCTACTGCAAAAAGTGGAACGAGGGGCAGGCGGAGGCGGGCCGCATCATCGTCACCCTGAAGGAGCTCGACATCATCAAGCGCATGGCCGCGTCCCTGACCCTCGATCCGATGGTGCAGAACGGCATCTTGTACGGCGCGGTCGAATGCTCCGGGTTCTGGCAGGACAAGGAGACGGGCTTGTGGATCAAGGTGCGGCCCGATGTCATCCCGCCGACCGCAGGCGACTACGTGGACTTGAAGACGGCCTCGGAAGTCACCACCCCGGCGTTGCAGTACACGATCCGCTCATACGGCTACCAGCAGCAGGGCGGCTTGGTGTGGGAGGCCGCCGAGACGCTGCGGCCCGACGTGCCCTTCGAGACATTCGTGCTGGTGTTCATCGAGACCGCGCCGCCCTATTGCGCCCGCTCGGTGCCGCTCGCAGCGGATGATCTGGCGCGGGGCCGCTTGATGAACCGCGCCATGCTGCGGCGGGTCAAGTCCTGCATCGAGGCGCGCCATTGGCCGGGGCCGGGAGAGGACGACCACAGCGAGATGCCGATCAGCAACGATGAGCGGGCGCGGATCGACGCCCGCCTCAAGGTCGAGGGGGTGCTGCAATGAGGGCGAAGCGGGGCGCGAACCCACGGCACTGGACGCCGCTGCAATTGCTGCCGCGCGAGCAGACCACCCGCCGCCCGGAGATCGTCGCCGAGACGATGCGGCACTATGCCATCGGCGAGGACGAGGCGAAGGCGATGCTCGATCAGGAGGAGGCCAAGTGCCTCTTTTTCATCAACAATCTTTATCAGGTGTCGATGAGCCGCACGTTCGTCGATTGGTTCGGGGCTGAGAAGGACATCGTGCAACTCTGCATCCGCCGCCGCGACGGCGCGATGGTGTGGGATTGGCGGCATTTCCAGCAGATCAAGAACGAACTGTGCGGCGAGGAATGCGAGGGCCTGCAATTGTTCCCCGCCGAGAGCCGCAAGGTCGATCAGGCGAACAAATGGCACATCTGGATCGTCGCGGACGGGACGCGAATGCCCTTCGGTTGGCGGGAGCGCGATGTGAAGGACGCGGACCCAGCCATGCAGCACGTCCCCGGATTGAGGCAGCGCCCGCTATGACCAAGCGCACCACCGCCGGGGACCGGTTCATCGGCAATCGCATCCGCGAGGCCCGCATCGCCAACGGGCAGTCGATGAAAGACCTCGCGGAACTGCTCGGCTGCTCATGGCAGCAGGTGCAGAAATACGAGGTCGGGTTCAATCGCGTGAACGGCGCGCGCTTCGATCTGCTCGTCACCGCGCTGCGCCGCCCGATGTCCTACTTTTTCCCCAACGCCACCGACGTTCGCTTCCATGCGGACCCCGCGCTCGACGCCATGATGGCGACCAAGGACGGGCAGGATTTGGCGCGGGCCTTTGCGCGCATCCCGGCGCAGCCAGACCGGCGGTTGGTGCGTGATCTCGCGATGCGTCTGGCGAAGGAGCGAGCGTGATGGTGAATGTGAACGAAGTCGAACAGCGCACCGATCTGGTGAAGGCGTCGGCCATCGAAGTGGGGACGACCCTCGGCGGCGTCCTCGTATCCACGGTGGCCGATCTGGCGAAGATCAGCGATACGCTGTCGCGGGGCAAGATCGCGGTGCCCGCGCACTGCCGCAACGAGCCGGGGGTGTGCTTCGCCTTGGCGATGCAGGCGCTCGAATGGGGCCTGCCGATCATGTCGGTCATCACCAAGTCCTATCTGCCGCGCAATGCCGACCGCCTCGGATACGAGAGCCAGTTGATCCACGCGGTGATCGAGAAGAACGCGCCGCTCAAGAACCGCCTGCGCTACGAGATCATCGGGGAGGGCGACGAGCGCCGCTGCAAGGTGTCGGGGACGTTCCGGGGCGAGGACAAGCCGCATGAATACACCAGCGAGACGCTGGCGAAGATGCACCCCGGCCATGTCACCAAGACCATTGATGGCGAGCAGCGCAAGTTCGTGCGGGGATCGCAACTGTGGGACGACACCCCGGAGGTGCAGATGTTCTATTCGGCCTCGCGGACATGGGCGCGGCTGTTCGCCCCGGATGTGCTGCTCGGGGCCTACACGCCCGATGAGATCGAGAAGATGGAGCCGGTCGATGTGACGCCGATCACGTCGCTGGCGAACCGATTGCGTGACGCCAAGATGGCGCACGCGGGTGAAGGCCGGGGGTTCGACGCCGCGCATATCGCGCAGGCCGGGGCCTCGGTGATCGAAGGCGAGGCGCAAAGCCCTGCCGACAAGGAGGCGAGTGATGACGGAGAGCAGCGCGGTGTCGATGTCGCTGACGGTGACGGACGGGCAGCCCAGCCTGAAGATCGAGGCGATGACCCTCACGACGAGGGGCGAGGCGGACAGGCTGTCGGAGCAGGTGAAACAGTACGGGGCGCACCTGCCGGTGCGGCTGTACGCGACGAAGGCCAAGCCGAAGGCGAAGGCCAGCAACCGGCCCGCCCCGCGCCCAAGCCTCGCCCGCGCCGCAAGTGAAGGCGGTGCGACAACGGAGGCCGCGCGCGACTGACCCCGCCTATCTCAAGTGGTTGCGGGCGCAGCGCTGCGCCTGCGGCTGCCTGCGGGGACCGCCATCGGACGCCGCGCATCTGCGCGCCTCATCGCCCGAATATGATAAGCCACTGACCGGCATGGGCGCGAAGCCAGACGATAAGTGGGCCTTGCCGCTCAACCACTGGTGCCATATGCGCCAGCACGCCCATTGGGGCGAACTGCAATGGTGGAAGGAGCGCGGCGTCGCCGACCCCTTCGCCCTCTGCATCGAGTACTATCAACGGTTTAAGGAGCATGGATGATGAACGAACAACCGCGACCGCCGACCGAGAGCTTGGAGCGGGAGATCGCCCGCGAGGCCGCGCTCGCCTATATCCCGCCTCGCCCCGGCGTGAAGGAGGCGGACACCAAGACCTTCGCCAACCTTGCCGATGATGCGGCGACGGGGATCGCGGCGCTGCTATTGTCAACGGATCAGGCCGACAAGGCGTTGCGCCAGATCGAGGGCGCGGCGACGGCGATGCTCGAAAAGGCGGGGCTCGCCCGCAAGCTGATCGAAGCGGTTCGCGACAGCGCGCAAAAATGACCACGCTCCGGGCGGTGCTGGTCGGCGCGGTCATCGCAGCGGTGATGATCGTCGCCGTCCGTCACCTCCCGGTCGAGGAGCAGAAGGCGCGGGCGGAACCGGCCATCAGCGAGCAGGCGCTGCGCGAGTACGGTCTGCGTCAGGCCGCCGTCGACGCCCTCAAGGCGAAGGTCGAGCCGCCGATGGTGCTGCCGACGCTGGAGCCATTCCAGCCCGCCCCGCCGCCGGTCGCTCCGCCGCCGCCGAAGATCGACCCGCCCGCGCCGCCGCCGACGACCATGGTGGCGATGAGGCCGGTGCAGCGATGGCCGGTCGAGCGTAGCCTCTGCTCGCGGTTCGGGATGCACAAGGTGCAGGTGGACAGGTGGCGATGGAGGTGCAAGCGATGATGCTGCCGCCCGACCTGCGACGGCTGCTCGACGGCTGCGGCCTGCCGTGGCGGATCGAGGAGGGCGCGCGGCATCGCAAGGTGATCGTGGATGGTCGGTTCATCTCGATCCTCCCCAAGTCGAACAGCAATCTGCGCAACGGGACGTGGCGAACGCACCGCAATTCGATGGCGCATATCCGACGAGGAATACGTGAAGTGATGGAGCAAGAACGATGAGCAAGAAGCGATTGTCAAAGTCCACCTGCCTGCACTGCGTCTACTTCAAGGCGGCGAGACGCAAGTGGAAGGGCCGCAAGGAGCGCGGGGCCGCGCGGGTGGACCTGATCGTGAACGCGCTAAAGATTGTGCGCCACACCTTCACGGTGATGTCGGTGGAGGAGCAAACGCAATTCATCAAAGACATCAGCACGCCGCCGCCGTCTCTCGACACGGTGCTGGATGCGCTCAAGGAGGTCTTCGAGAAGGTCGGCGCAAAGGTGACGGAGCATTGACCGATGAGAGACTTCGCGCCCCAGCCGGTGCCCGTGCGGCCTGCCTTGGGACGACTGCCCGCTGAAAGACTGGATAAGAGGAGCAAGCGATGACGACATGGGATTGGCTGGGAATTGCAGCCGGGGCGTTCGCCCTGATCTGCGTTTGCCTGCCCTGCAAATACGACCCCGCGATCCGGTGGAAGGAACGGCTCGAAGGCTGGCCAAAGCGAGATGACCGATGATCGGCGGGCTGATCGAGCGCTGGGCGCTCGCCTACCTCAAGCGCCGGGGCATGGTGGTGCTGCCGCGCGCCTTCGTCGGCATGGCGCTGGGGTATTCGCAGGCGGTGAAGCTGGAGGGCGACAACGACATCAATGTCTACCGCGTCGAGGTGCCCGCCTTCGCCAAGCCGATCATCCTCAACCATTCGATGTTGATTGATCGGTCCCGCGTAGGATCGCATTAGCGGGCCACTGGCGGCCCTTCCGGCCCCGGAGGGCTGTACCCTACCCGCCGCAGGCCGGGAACCGGCCCCACGGCGGCGGAACGGGGCGGCAATCGACCGCCCCGCCCGATGGGATTAGCGGCGCTGGGGCGTAGGCGTCGGGGCCGAACCGCCCGGAGCGATGGGATGCGACGGATGCGGCTGACCGGGAGGCAGGCCCTGATCCGGCCCGACCGGATAGGACTTGACCACCCAATCCTGCCCCGGCTTGTGCACCGCGACGACGACTTGGCTCTCCAATTCCGGCGGCAGCGGCGGGGCGGGCGGCTTGGGCCAGACCTCGGGCGGCACCGGCTGCCCGCCGGGAGGCAACCCCTGATCGGGATGGCCGGGGCTGGGCCAGATGCCCGGAGGCTGGCTGGGCAGCCCGTGGTCGGGATGGCCGGGATGGTAGATCGGCTGCGACGGATGGCCGCCGCCGGGAGGCAGGCCCTGATCGGGATAGCTCGGCGCGCCGCCCCAGATGCCCGGAGGGCGACCGCCCGGAGCGATGGGGTGGCCGGGGTGCGGCTGCGGGCCGGGGCCGCCGATGTCAACATAGGGAGGCGCGCCGCCCCAGATGCCGAGACCGCCGTCATC
>DASYSP010000134.1:0-20315 GCA_036003195.1 Casimicrobiaceae bacterium | reverse complement strand
TGCGCGCGGGCCATCGCCGCACTCGGCGACGCCGGCGAGCGCGTATCCGGACCGTTGCGCTTCTCCAGCTGCAGCTCCGTCGCGCGCGTGCGCACGTAGGCATCTTTGGTCGCGGCCTCGTCGCCCTTGCACTGGACCAGCAGCGACTCCCACAACGGCCGCTCGATCCAGCCCGCTTCCACTTCGCGCGCAGCCGCCGCAAGGAATTTTGCCGCGTCCTCGCGCCGCAGCGCCGGTGCTGCGGGCCGCGCAACGGTCGCCGGCGGAACGGCCGCACGGGCGTCGCCGTGGCTCGCGGAATCCGCGATAGGCTCGAGCTCCAACGACAAGGGTGAGGTGGCGCTCTTGTCCATGGCGCTGATCTAGCAATCCGCGTTCCAGCACGATGGATTTGCAGTTCCGGGACCGGTACAACGCGTCCACTACAGCGAAACCCGGCATCAAATGGGGCGGTCTGGCCCCAATCCGCAGACGTGGCCTCGTGCGCTGCCGTGACCAAACTCCTGGGCGCACTGCCGAGCCCGGGCGCAAACGGCCGACCCGCGGCTAGAGCCCTGCCCGCCGACGCCCTGGCAACGTCATGGCGACGGCACGCACGGTGCGGTCGTGCAGCACGAAAACGCGCCGATCTCCGCCAGAGCCCACATCATCTGCGCGGCCTCCGGGTTCACCCATGCCTGCCCGCGGGACTGCCGGTCCCGGCGCCGGCAACGACCGCGGCAAACCGATGCACGCCGTCGCTCGAGTGTGGCGGCCGCACGACCACTCGCACGGCGTGCTCGGCGCCGTCGTCGACCAACGCGATGATCGAGTCGACCTGCCGCCTGCCATCGACCCACACGGAGGAGCCGGCATCCTCGCTGCCGGAATGCGCGACGTCGATGTGATAGCACGCGCGGCCGAACCGGTAGTGGACCTTGAAGCCCTGCCAGCCGGGATGCATGCACGGCGTCACACGCAGCGTGTCTGCCACTCGCTCGATGCCGAACAGCGACTCGACGATCAGCCGGTACATCCAGCCGGCCGAGCCCGTGTACCACGACCAGCCGCCGCGTCCCGTGTGGGGAGGCATTCCATAGACGTCGGCGGCAATCACGTAGGGTTCGGCGCGATAGATCGCCACCGCGTCAGCCGTGCGGCCGTGGTTCACGGGATTGATGATGTCGATAGCCTGCCACGCACGCCGTGCATCGCCGGTGGCCGCGAATGCCATCGCCGCCCAGATTGCGCCGTGCGTATATTGGCCGCCGTTCTCGCGCACCCCCGGAGCGTAGCCGCGAATGTATCCAGGCTGCAGCGCCGAGCGGTCGAATGGGGGCGCGAGCAGCTGGATCAGCGCGTCGCGCGGGTGCACCAGTCGTTCATGGACCGCATCCATGGCGCGACGCGACCGCTCCGTATCCGCGGCGCCGGAAAGCACGGACCAGCTCTGCGCAATCGAATCGATCTGGCATTCCGCATTGACTGCCGATCCGAGCGGCGAGCCGTCGTCGAAATACGCGCGCCGGTACCAGTCGCCATCCCAGCCGTGCGCCTCGAGATTGGCCCGGAGCTTGCCGGCTTCGACGTCGCATTTCGCAGCGAACACCGAGTCGCCGCGTTGTGCCGCGATGGCGCCGAACTGTGCGAGCACTGCACACAGGAAAAACCCGAGCCAGACACTCTCGCCTTTGCCCTCGATGCCAACCAGGTTCATGCCGTCGTTCCAGTCCCCCGAGCCCATCAACGGCAAGCCGTGGGATCCGAACCGCAATCCGTGCAGGATCGCGCGCATCCCGTGGTCGTAGAGGGTCGCCTCCTCCCGCGAGACGGCAGGCAGGTCGTAGTACGAGTCCTCGCGCGATCCAACCGGGCGGCCTTCCAGGAACGCCACCGGCTCGTCGAGCACGCCGGTGTCGCCGGTCACGGTCACGTAGCGGGCGATCGCGAACGGCAGCCAGAGGTAGTCGTCCGAGCATTGGGTGCGCACGCCTCGCCCGGCGGGCGGGTGCCACCAATGCTGGACGTCGCCCTCGACGAATTGCCGCCCTGCGCAGCGCAACAGGTGCGCACGCGTCAAACCCGGCTCCGCATGCACGAGCGCGAGGACGTCCTGCAACTGGTCGCGGAAACCGAACGCGCCTCCCGATTGATAGAAGCCGCTGCGCGCCCAGAGGCGGCATGCGAGCGTCTGGTACAGCAACCAGCCGTTGCACAGCACGTCGAGCGACGCATCGGGCGTTTCCACGCGGATCGCCCCCAGCGTCTGCTGCCATTGCTGGCGCACCGCGGCGAGCGTCGCATGCGCCGCGGCACTGCCGCGGAAACGCTGCACCAGGCCCCGCGCATCCTGCAGGTCGCGTCCCACGCCGAGACGGAACGTCACTTCGCGTACCGCCTGCGCGTCGAGTTCGATGGGCACCTGGATCGCCGCGCAGGGATCCAGGGCAGGCCCCGATTTGCCGGAAAGGTGCGCGCGCGACATCGCCGCAGGTGCCGCCAGCGCGCCATTGCGTCCGATGAACTCGGTGCGATCGCAAGTCGTCGTGCGATCGGGATCGTCGACATCGAAGAACGCGACGTGTCGCCCGAACTCGGCGCTGTAGGCGTTGCGCGCGAGCAACGCGCCGGTCTTGCCGTCCACTTCGGTGACCACATGCATGACCGACTTGGCCCGCAGATCGGCAAGCACCCAGTCCACGTATCCGGTTACCGAGATGCGGCGCGCACGCCCGGACACATTGGTGATCCTGAGCGTGCATAGCTTGACGCTTGCATCGGCGGCGACGCAGACGCTGAGCTCGGACCGGATGCCTTGCTCTTCATGCTCGAATATCGAATAGCCGAAGCCGTGGCGCGTCACATACGGCGTGTGGCCGCGTGCCGGTTGCGGAGCCGGCGACCAGTATCGGCCGTTCTCTTCGTCGCGCACGTAGAAGGCTTCGCCGCAGGCGTCGCCCACCGGATCGTTGCTCCACGGCGTAAGGCGGAACTCGTGCGCATTCTCGCCCCATGTGTATCCGCCGCCGCTTTCCGAGACGATCGAGCCGAATTGCGGGTTGGCCAGCACGTTGACCCATGGCGCAGGCGTGCGATGCCCCGCATGCGTGGTGATGACGTACTCGCGGCCGTCGGGCGTGAAGCCGCCAAAGCCATTGTCGAGAATCAGGCCGGGTAACGCGCGATCGCCCCCTTCGGGCGCGTCGCGCGGCTCGCGCGGCGCGACGAGGGCCAGCGGCGGCACACGCGTGATGGCCGGCGCGCGACCGCCCACCTGCTCGGCCAGCGTGCCGTGGCCGTCGGTGATGATCGCGCGCGCCACCGACTCGAGCAAAATGCGATCCTCTTCGGAGATCTGGTCGCCGCGCCGCACGAAGATGCCGCCCGGGCGATCCATCAGCTGCGCTTCGACGCGTGACGCGATCAGCCCGGCGATCTGATCCTGAAGGAGCTGCCGGTAGCCCGCACGATCCTCGTTCCAGATCACGAGATCGACCGCCAGCCCCTTCAGCCGCCAATAGGCATGTGCCTGCACCAGCTGGCGAACCAGGTCGATGTTCGCCGCATCGGCGATCCGCAGCAGCACGATCGGCAGGTCTCCGGATATCGCGTAGCCCCAGAGCGCCGATTGCCCGCGATGGTTCCTCGCAATCACCTCTGCGCCAGCGCGCAACGAAGGATTGGCGAAGACGATCGCATTGGCGAGCCGCGCATAAAGCCGCGCATCGGCTTCGGAGGCATTGATCTGCCTCAGCACGACCTGTGCGTGAGTCCACGCCAGCTCGATCACGCGATCGGCGAGTCGCGGATCCTGATACTTGTCCACCAGCGCGCTCGCCCCCTCGCGCGATTCGGCGACGCCATAGACCATGTCGATGATCGCGGTCTGCCCGGGCTCGAGCGCGACCGAGAGGCGGATTGCGGCGATGGGATCGAGCACCGACCCCTCGCTGCCCGACAGCGGCGCCGCCCCCCGCATCGCATCGGGCATCACCGACGTGTTGCCGCGCCCGACGAAGCGCGAGCGGTCGGTTTCGTACGAGATGTCGAATCCGAGTGCGGGGTGCGCGGTCATCAGGTGGAACAACCATGGTGTGCGCTCGTCCGGCGAACGTGGCCTGCGCGTGCAGAGGATCGCCTGCCGGTCAGCGGCGATTTCGGTCTGCACGAACAGGTTGCTGAACGCGGGATGGATTGTGTCCGACGCTGCAGGCGCCATGACGACTTCCGCGTAGCTCGTGAATTCGAGAACCCGAACCGTCCGCGAGCGATTGACGACATGCAGGCGCCGCAACTCGATGTCGTCCTCGGGGGACACCACGATCTCGGTGTGCACGTCGATACCGTGGTCCCGGCGGCGGAATTCCGCGCGTCCCTCGGAAAAGATCGCCTCGTAGTCATCGCCGCGTGCGGCAGTCGGTTGATGGGCGTTCGACCAGCACTCGCCGGTCGCGGGCTCGCGGATGTAGCAGAACGTGCCCCAGTTGTCGCACGTCGCATCTTCCCGCCATCGCGTGACGGCCAGATCCTTCCAGCGGCTGCTGCCGCCGCCGGCATTGGTCACCATCACGTGATAGTTCCCGTTCGACAGCAATTGCACCTCCGGCGTCGGCGTGGCCGCCGTGGGAATGACGCGCACCGGCATCTCCGCGTCGGCGACATTGGCACGCGTGTCCGCAAGCTGCGCCACATGCGCGAATACACTGACCGCCTTCGGGATGCGCTCCTGCAGCAGGAGCAGCGTCGCCTGGAACTGCGGGTCGGACAGGAAGCGCTGCTGCATCGGACGATCGCGCAGCAGATGGTCCAGCGCCAGCAGGCTCATGCCCTGGTGATGCGCCATGAACGAGCGCACGACCTGGCGCGTCTGGCCGCGCGGCAGGCGCACCGGTGTGTAGTCGATCGCCTCGTAAAGCCCGAAGCGACCTGCCGCGCCGTCCGCAGCCAGGCGTTGCAGGTTCGCGCACGCCGCTTCCGGAGCCACCATCAGCGCCAAGGCACTCGCATACGGCGCGACGACGATATCCTCGGCGAGACCGCGCTTCAGCCCCAGTCCGGGCACGCCGAACGCCCGGTACTGATAGTTGCGGTTGGCATCGACCGCGTTGTACCCCGATTCGGACATGCCCCACGGCACGCCGATCTTCTTGCCGTACGAGATCTGCAGCGCCACCGCCGCGTCGCAGGTCGCATCGAGCAGCGAGTCGGCATACGCCGGCATGATCAGCAATGGCATCAGGTACTCGAACATCGAGCCGCTCCAGGACAGGAGGATCGGCCGCTGTCCGACGCTGGTGAGCAGGCGTCCCAGGGCAAACCAGCTCTGCTGGGAAACCTCGCCGGCAGCGATGGCGACGTAGGTCGTGAGGCGGGCTTCGGACGCGAGGAGGTCGTAGTAACCGGGATCGCGTGTGCGCTCGTCGACGTTGTAGCCGACTGCAAACAGGTGTCGCGTGTTGTCGTACAGAAAGCCGAAGTCCATGCGTGCCAGCGCCGCGCAGCGCTCCGCGATGCGTGCGATCGCGGCGATGCGTCGCTCTGCCTGCCCGCTCGCGAGCGTCGCTTGGGCGATTGCGCGATCCAATGCTCGCCGTTCGGCATCCGGCCATCGCCTGGCCTGCGCGCGCGATGCCTGCTCGTGCAGCGCGGGCATCATACCGGCGAGGTCCCGCAGCGTGCGCACGCCCGCAAGTAGCGGCAGGGCATTTTTCGCGTCGTCGAGCGGCACCCACGGCAACCACGGCGCAAACGCCATCGCCTCGTCGAGCGCGCCGTGGCATTGCATGACCAGCGCCCTGCTCCATGCGCGCGCTTCGCTCGTCACCGGCGCCCCGCCGGGCCACGCGGAGTGGGCGGCATCAGCGGCCACCACGTCCGCCGCGCGCGCGAGCGTTGCAAGCCCGGATTGCATCGCCTCGAGCGTCAGCGGCCCCGGGCCGCTCGCAAGGTCGATGTCGCGCATGAGTCCCGTCACGCACGGCGGAATGTCGGTCGCCAGTTCCTCGACGAGCACGCGTGCCGTATCGCGGATGCCGGTGAACAGCCGCACGTCGAGCAGAGCATCGTCAGGGAGTCGCGCCATGCCCGCGCGCAACGTCAGCAGGTGCCCCGCCAGGTTGCCGCTGTCCACCGCCGAGATGTAGCGAGGTTCGAGCGGTTCGAGCGTCTGCGTGTCGTACCAGTTGAGGAAATGTCCTTCGTGCCTCTCGAGTCGCTCCATGGTGCGCAACGCGCGATCCGTGCGTTCGAGCAGCGGTCCTGCCGCCAGGTATCCCAGGTCGTACGCCGCAAGGTCTGCGAGCAGCGCCAGCCCCATGTTGGTCGGGGACGTCCGGTGTGCGATGGCGTCCGCGCGATCCTCCTGCCAATTATCGGGCGGCAGCCAGTTGTCGGACGCGACGACGAGCGTCTCGAAGTAACCCCAGGTGCGGCGTGCCAGAGTACGCAGGAAGACCGCTTGCTTCGCCGTCAGCTTGGCGACACGTGGCACCAGCGGGCGACCCAGCCACCACGCCAGCGCCGGCGAACCGATCCAGAGCAGCAGGAACGGCGCGGCGGAGGCCAATGCCCGTGGCGCCGTCAACACCACGGCCACGGCTATCGCGAGCGCCACGGCAGGCGCCACCCACATCTTGGCGAACGTCGCGACCAGCGTCGACGGATCGCGTCGATCCTGGTCCTGCGAGGTCGTCCACTCGAGCAGCCGTCGGCGGCTGACGAGCATGCGCCAATGCGTACGCAGGATGGCGCCGGCGATGAACCACGCCTCGTAGGGCAGACATGCCATCGAGAAGGCGATCTGAGCGCCGCGCCGGGCGGCGGCGTGCGAGGTTGCGAGGAGGTGATCCGCAAGGGGAACGCCACGCGTCCTCTGCGCGAGGTCCACCACGGTGGCGATGGCGGCCGGGGCGACGATCACACCGATCACCACCATCGTCCACCACCACGCCGGAGCCAGGAGGGTCCACGCCAGCACGAGCAGCACGAGTGACGCGATCGGCACGAGGCCCCGGCGCAGGTTGTCGAAGATCTTCCATTGCGACAGGAGGGACAGCGGATTCGCGGGACGCGGCCCTGTTGCATTGGGCACTCGTCGCAGCAACCAGCCTGCGATCTGCCAGTCGCCGCGAACCCAGCGCCGGCGACGGCTGACATCGGCGCTGTAGCGCGCCGGGTGGTCCTCGTAGAGCTCGACGTCGGTGATCAGGCCCGAGCGGGCATAGCTGCCCTCCAGCAGATCGTGGCTCAGGATGCGATTTTGCGGAAACCGCCCCGCGAGCGCGCGCTCAAATGCGTCGACGTCGTAGATTCCTTTGCCAATGAACGAGCCCTCGCCGAAAGCATCCTGATAGACGTCGGAAATCGCGCGCGTGTAGGGGTCGATGCCGGGCTCTCCGCCGAAAAGGCGCGCGTACCGGGAACGGCTCGACCCCTGGAGGCTGGTCGCCATCCCCGGTTGCAGGATGCCGTATCCGCGAGTTACACGCTGGCGCTGCACATCGTAATGCGGGCGGTTCAGCGGATGCGCCATCGCACCCACCAGCTGGCGCGCCGCGTCGCGCGGCAGCTCGGTATCGGTATCGAGCGTGATCACGTATTTGGCGCCCACCAGCGCACCGGCATCGCCGATCACGGACAGAAACCGCTGCCTCGCATCGTTCTGGCCCAGCAACAGCGCATTGAGGTCAGCGAGCTTGCCACGCTTGCGCTCGTATCCCATCCACACCCCCTCGCCCGCATTCCATCGGCGCGGGCGATGCAGGAGGTAGAAAATGCTGCCGGAATGTGCCGTGATTGGAGTTCCGGAAGGCGCAGGATATTTGGCGTTGAGCGCGCGAATGGCATCCTCCGCCGTGCGCAGCAGTTCGCCGTCACCGCCTGCCGTTTCCTCCGTCGCGTCGGCAAAATCGGTCAACAGCGCAAAGCTCAGGTTGGCGTCCTGATTGGCGAGATAGCGCACCTCGAGCGCGTCTGCCAGAGCCTCGATCGCATCGGTGGACGTCAGCATCGCCGGCACCACCACGAGTGAGCGCGACGCGTCCGGGATGCCACGCGCAAAGTCCATGCGCGGCAGGAGTCGAGGCGGCACGAACATGGTCACGAGCCAGTTCACCAGCGCCACCGCGAGCTGGCTCGCCACCAGCAGGCACAGCACGCCGATCAGCAACAACACCGCGCCGTCGATGCCGTCGGCGCGCGCCGCGCCAACCATCGTTCCCGCCACGAGGCCCGTGACTGACGCGATTGCGGCGAGGTACAGGAAGGGCCCGACGTGCGGTCGCGCGGCGACCTGGGCGAGAAAGCCCGGGCGGCGCGAGCCGATCGTGCGCTCGAGCAGGAGGCGTCCCGCGTCGATCAGGTAGTAGCCGACGTGCGCGGTGCGCGGATCCGCGCCGCCGGTTGCCGTAGCCTGGCGGGCGAGCGCATTCGCTGCGCGGGCCACCTGCAATTCGGACATCGAGCTGTCGTGCGCGAGCTTTTCGACGACATGGCGGTAGCGATCGCGCGTCTCGAAGTCCATGCCGCCATAGCACTCCGCCGGATCGTCGCGCAGCTCCTGCTCGACGACGCTCATGGTCTCGACGAAGGTGCGCCAGTCCATCGCGCCCAGGAAGCGCAGGCTGCCGATGCTGTTGCTGACGGAAACCTGGTTGGCGGCCTGCTGCTGCGTTCCGCTTTGCACCAGCTGCTCGATCGTGCGATGCGATTCCGACAGGCGTTGCTCGATCCACGTCAGCGGCAGTGCCAGCGCGGGTCCCCGACCCTGAAGGCGTCGCGCCAGTTCCGACACGAACGCGGTGGTCATCGGCGGATCCGAACGCGCCATGTCCGCGATCACCAGGATGAGGCTCTTGGGATCGGATTGCGCCATGCCCTTCATCTGGTCGACCCAGCGATCGGCGAGGTCGCGATCGCCCCTGCCGGCGGCGACATCGGTGGCGACGCGCCGCAGGTTCTCGATCAGCGCCAGGCGCAGCATGATCGGGATCGCCCACAGCTCACCGAGCTTGATCGGCGTGACGGTCTGGTATGCCGCGACGAACCGGCCGAGACTCTCCGGATCGACGCGTCCGTCACCGTGCGCGATGGTTTCCAGCGCGATGTCGTAGACGCGTGGCAACCCTGCCGAAGCGCCATGCGCCAGGCGCGGCAAGGCGAGGCTATAGTCCTTCGGCAGATGCCGCTTCGCCGTGCGCACCTGCTCTTCGATCAGGTAGAAATTGTCGAGCAGCCACTCGCCGGCGGGGGTAATGCGGCGATCCGCCTGCACCGCCGCCGTGAGCAGGCTGCAGGCGTCGACGAGGATGGCTTCGTTCGCGGCGAGTCGTGGCAGGAGCTGGTCGGGTCCGCGTCGCGGCGTCAGGCGATGGGCACCGGCGAGTCGCCGGCCGTGCTGCTCCATCTGGTCGGCGCTGAAGAGCTCCGCACGCAGCGGCAGCTCGTCCGCCCGCGGGCGCCACGCGCGGGCGCCCCGGTAAGGCACGCGCAGCCAGGACCACCGGCGATCGAGCGCGTTGTCCTTCGCCTTCAAAGTTCCAGGTTGCGAGTGAGGAGAATCGATGGTCAAAGGACGGCGAGAACCTCTCGGCATTGCAATGGCGCGGTCGTGAGGATTCTCGCGCAGCCGAGCGTGAGTTCGTCAGCATGCGCCATTGAGCAGCCGGCGTCCGTACGCTAGCGCACATTCGCCGGTCGGCGCCCGCAACCCGCGGACGCCGGAGCAGCGCCCCGCGACATCGGCGCTAAGCGCGGTAGCGCACATACAAGCGCCTGGACGTGGCGTATCAATGGTTACCGTGGATGTCCGGCCGCACATGGCCCTGGTGCAGCCGCGCGTGACGCAGGACCTATCTCCCTCGCCGCCGATGAAGTTCGACGCCACCGCCGTGTCGCGGGCCTCGCCTCGACGTCCCCCTCATTCAAAGGACATTCGCATGAACATTCCGATCGAAACCAAGCCGGCCCTCTGGGGCGCCGCCGGTGGCGCGATAGCTCTCGCGATCGTCGGATTCACCTGGGGCGGGTGGGTGACCGGTGGCCGCGCCGACACGGATGCGACGCTGCGCGCCGACACTGCGGTCATCGCGGCACTGGCGCCGATCTGCGTCGCCAAATTCCAGAGCGCACCGGACGTCTCGAGCAACCTGGCCGCGCTGAAAAAGGCGGAAACCTGGACACAAGGCGACTTCATCGAGAAGGGTGGCTGGGCATCGGCCGCCGGATCGACCAAGGAACGGGAATCGGCCGTTGCCAGGGTGTGCGCTTCGTCACTCGCCTCAGCCTGATTTCTCTTGGGGCCCGCGCGGCAAGTCGATGACACCGCGCGAGCTCGAACCGCCAGACGCGGGCCGTGACGCGAACGCACAGACTGCGCGAAATCCCGGCGTGTGGGCGCCTAGCCGAAAATGCTGTCGTACGAATCGCAATCGGCCTTGTAGCATCCGCAGGCGGCGGCCTTGAGCCCGCGCCGGTCGAGCACGGTGATGTTGCCGCGCCGGTAATGGATCAGGCTGCGCTTCTGCAACGCGCTCGCCGCCTTGGTGACGCCGACGCGTCGCACGCCCAGCATGAATGCCAGCAGATCCTGGGTGACGTGGAAGCCGTTGGCGTGCGCCCGATCCTGGGTCATCAGCAGGCGCCGCGCCAGCCGCGCTTCGACCATGTGGAATCGCGTGCAGGCGGCAACCTGCGCGAACTCGCGCAGTTGCACGACCACGTAGCGATCCATTTGCCGCCGCAACGTGTCGCTGCGCCGCAACTCGCGGCGAAAGTGCGTGGCGTCGACGCGCAATGCCGACCCTGCACCCTGCACCACCGCGCGCATCGACGACACGTTCACGCCAAGCGCCAGCGGCACACCGAGCATCCCCTCGTTGCCGATCAGTCCGACTTCGAGCAGGCCGCAGTCGTCGACCGGCATGGTGAGCGAAATGAAGCTGCCGGTCGGAAAATACGCAAAGCGGATGCGTTCGCCCGCGACATGCAGCACATCGGCTGCCTGCAGGTCGACCGACACGCACGCAGCCAACACGCGCTGCCGATCACTGCCCGCGAGTGCACGCAGCAAGCGATTGGCGACTGGCGACTGCTCTTGCTGGCTCAACAACGCCCTCCTCGGATTCCAGCGCAAATGGACATGACTTCAAGCGCCCGAGGGCATCGTCGTCGCAACCCGATGCGATCCATGGAAGACAGGCCTATCCCGACTGGAATGGAGAGCATAGTGAGGCGCCACCGCGCCGTCTGCGCGCTAACGCACATAACCCGTTGCCGTCGCCTGTACCACTCGCGCCCTGCGCCAGCGCCACGCGCTAGCGCTGGATGTACGGCAACAGCCGGTCGCACTCCTTCCTGACCACCCGATAGCACTCGCAGGAGCGTGCTTCAAGGCCGATGCGATCCACCACGGTGATGCGCCCGCGGCGGTATTGGATCAGGCCGGCGTCCTGCAGCTTTCCCGCCGCCTCGGTCACGCCTTCGCGACGCACGCCCAGCATGTTGGCAATCAGTTCCTGGGTCATGGCGAGCTCGTTGGACGACAGCCGATCGAGGCTCAGCAGCAGCCAGCGGCAGAGCTGCTGGTCGACGGAGTGATGCCGGTTGCAGACGGCGGTCTGCGCCATCTGCGTGATCAAAGCCTGCGTGTACCTCAGCAGCAGATGGAGCGTGGAGCCGAACCGCCCGAACTCGTCCTTCAGCAGCTGGGCCCTGAGGCGAAAGCCGTGGCCCGCGCTCTGCACGATCGCGCGGCTCGGAGTGGACTCGCCGCCCATGAACAGCGAGATGCCGAGGATGCCATCGTTGCCGACGATGGCTATCTCCGCAGACGCGCCGTTCTCCATCACGTAGAGCAGCGATACGATCGCCGTGGTGGGAAAGTAGACATGGCGCAAACGCGTGCCGGGTTCGTACAGGACGTCCCCAAGCTTCATCGGAATGAGCTCGAGGTGCCCGGCGATGCGCGCGAAGTCGCTGGCCGGCATTGCCGAAAGCAGGTGATTGTCGCGCGCGTCGAGACCCGTGGCGGCCGCCTTGACGGGTCCCGCCTTGGTGGCGGGCGCCGGTTTTTTCCGGGCGGTGCGACTCGATGAATCCAGCGCCATGACGGCAGTGTAGGCGTTGTCGAGCGCTTTGTCCGCCAGCGCACGGAGGGATGGCGAGCGCTCCGCCGTCGCCACGGCCGGCGCTGACGCCCGGTGTCTGCCGCCCTGGCGAATGCATGCGCCTGGCGAGGCGCTGCCTTTAGGGCGCCATTGGCCTATAGTGTGTGAGCGCGATGCGCGTCATTCACCGAGGAGCCACACCATGTCCCACCATCCGCCCAAGGAACACAAGAAGAAGTCGCTGCACACGCCGAAGGAGAAGAAGGCGCTCAAACGCGAGAAGAAGCACGCGGGCGACCCGGTGCCGCTGCTCAAGCATTGACCTGCAGGCAGGTCGTCACACAAATCGTGGCGGCAGCTCCCGCGCGCAATCCTGCCGGAATCGCGCGTTCACGCTCGCAGGCACGGCCGCCAGCCGGCCGCTAGCTGAACAACAGGATCCCGCGAAAGGCGATATAGAAAATCGCGCAGATCACCGCTCCCAGCATGGAGTCCGCGATGATGATTTCCGCCTTGTCGCGGCTCGACGGCCGCCACGCAACGATCTGCGCAACAGGATCGAGAAGGAAGTTGCCGTTCGGGTGAATGGGCGCATCGGTCATGGCTTGAATTGGAACAGGACAACAGCATCGTGTCTGTGCGCCACCGCACATGGTCGTTGCAACACGCTCCGCACGATGATTCACGCGCGCGTGGTTGTCCGCGTCGCGGCCACGCACCACCGCGTCGGTAAGGGTCTGGGGCTCGATAGAATCGGCGTCTACCTTCCTCGATGCCCGGCGGAATGCGCCTGATCCAGAATCTCGCCGCCCTTGCGCTTGCCGCCTGCGTCGCCGGGTGCGCGGGCCTGCCTTCGCTGCAAGGACGGACTGCAACGTCGGCGCTCACGGACACGCGCGGGACACGGTTGGGGGAGGCCGTCGAGTCCATCGCGTCGCAACATCCGGGCGCGAGCGGGATCCATGGACTTCCCGATCCACGCGATGCCTTCGCTGCGCGCGCCCTGCTGGCCGCGACGGCAGAGCGCTCTCTCGACGTCCAGTACTACATCTGGCACAAAGACCAGGTGGGCAACCTGTTGTTCGAGGCGCTGTGGCAGGCCGCCCAGCGCGGCGTTCGCGTGCGGCTGTTGCTCGACGACCTCAACACCAGCGGGCTGGACCCGATGCTCGCCGCCCTCGACGCGCACCCGAACATCGAAGTCCGGCTCTACAACCCGCTCGTGCAGCGCGATGCCCGTGCGATGAACTTCTTCACCGATTTCGCGCGGGTGAACCGTCGCATGCACAACAAGTCGTTCACCGCCGACAACGAGGTCAGCGTGGTCGGCGGGCGCAACGTCGGCAACGAATACTTCGCCGCGGGCAGCGGCGTCGCGTTCACGGATCTCGACGCGATGCTCATCGGGCCCGCGGTGCGCGAAGTGTCGAAGGAGTTCGACCTTTATTGGAACAGCCCGTCCGCCTTCCCGGCATCGGGTCTGGTCGGCGCGCCCCCCGCCGACGCTGCCGCCAACCTGCAAGCCACTTTCGATGCCACGCATTCCGACCGCGAATCGGCCGACTACCTCGACGCCGTGCGCGCCACCCCGCTCATCGGCGAATTGCTCGGCAAGCGGCTTCCCCTCGAGTGGACAACCGCGACGGTGCTGTACGACGACCCCGCCAAGACGCTCGACACTTCAGGCCGCACGGACGTCCTGCTGTTCCCGGAACTCATACGCTCTTTCGGCCGGCCCGATGCTTCACTTGATCTCGTATCGCCCTACTTCGTACCCGGCGACGACGGCACTGCCGCGCTGGAGGCGCTGGCGACGCGTGGCGTCAGGGTGCGCGTCCTGACCAATTCGCTGGCGGCGTCCGACGTCAAGGCCGTCTATGCGGGCTACGCGAACCGGCGGCAGGCGCTACTGCGCGCCGGTGTCCGCCTGTTCGAGCTCAAGCCCGGCATTGTCGGAACGGTGCACGATGACAAGACCAATACGTCCACGAGCTCTTCATCCGCGTTGCACGCCAAGACCTTTGCGGTCGATGGCAGCCGCATGTTCATCGGTTCATTCAATTTCGACCAGCGATCGGCGCGGCTCAACACCGAGATGGGTGTCGTCATCGCCAGTCCGGCACTCGCACGGCAACTCAATGCGTATTTCGATGTCGACGTGCCGATGGTCGCGTACGAGGTTCGCTTGGCCCCCGATGGCAACGCGCTGACCTGGATCGAGCGCACCGCCGCCGGTGAAACCCGATACGACGTTGACCCGGGAACGACCTGGTTGCTGCGGCGACAGGTGGACATGCTCTCGATCTTGCCGATCGAGTGGCTGCTGTAGTCGGGCACGCCGCGGCGGAATGCGATGACAATTGCCGCGCAAGGCGCAGATCCCGGGCTTCGCGGAAAAGGATCCGCGCTCGAGGTCCTGCGCGCATTCCTCAAGCTTGGCGTCAGTTCGTTCGGCGGCCCGATCGCGCATATCGGCTATTTTCGCCAGGAATTCGTCGTGCGCCGCCGCTGGCTCGACGAGCAGGCGTTCGCCGAACTGGTGGGTCTATGCCAATTCCTGCCGGGGCCGGCCAGCAGCCAGGTCGGATTCTCGATTGGTCTGCTGCGCGGGGGTTTTCGCGGGGCGCTTGCGGCCTGGACCGGCTTTACGACGCCGTCGGCGATCGCAATGCTGCTCGTCGCCGGTGGTGTGCGGACGCTGACCGGGCCGGTTGGCAACGGCCTGATCCATGGTCTCAAGCTGGTTGCGGTGGCCATCGTCGCGCAGGCGGTGTGGGCCATGGCGCGATCGCTGTGTCCCGACCGGGCGCGGGCGTCGATCGCGATCGCGGCCGCGCTGGTTGTTCTGTCGAGCGCGTCCGGCATCGCGCAGATCGTCGCCATTCTGGTCGGCGCCATCGCAGGCGTGTGGACCTGCCGAACGGCGCCACTTCCAGCAGAAGGATGTGGCGCCATCTGCGTGTCGCGCGCAATCGGATTCGCCGCGCTTGCGCTGTTTATCGTTCTGCTTTTCGGATTGCCATTTGTGCATGGTCTCGGCGCGTCCCAGGCCGTCACGCACTTCGAGGCGTTCTATCGCTCGGGCGCCCTGGTATTCGGCGGCGGTCACGTCGTATTGCCGCTTCTGCACGACGCATTCGTGACTCCCGGATGGGTAAGCAATGACGCATTTCTGGCCGGTTATGGCGCGGCACAGGCGATCCCAGGCCCGCTGTTCACGTTTGCCGCATACCTCGGCGCCATCGCCGGTCCATCGCCACTGGGAGTCACCGGTGCCGCGCTGGGTCTCGCGGGGATTTTCCTTCCAGGCTTGCTGATCCTGGTGGGCATGCTTCCGTTCTGGGAAGCATTCCGCAAACACACTTGGGCACCGGCTGCGGTACGCGGCGTGAACGCTGCCGTGGTGGGAATCCTGGCCGCGGCGCTCTACCAACCGCTGTGGACGAGCACGGTCGGCACGCCGCGGGATTTTGCGGTCGCACTCGTCGGCTTCGTGCTGCTGACCGCGTGGCGCGCCCCGCCACTGCTCGTGGTCGTCGTTGGCGCACTGGGCGGAATCGCCCTCGCTGTATGGTGAAGCCGCAGCGGGCCCGCTGCGGTCATCCTGTCGCGGCAGCGAAGACTTGCAGGGCAGCTAAAAGGGCCCGCGAATTCCCGAGCCCTCGAGGTGTGGGGCACCCGGCAGAGCGTGTTATTTGACCATGTCAGCGCCGGCTTTGCAGGCGGCCGCGTCCTGATCTCCGGTGCCGCCGCTGCAACCGATCGCACCGATGATCTTGCCGCCCTGGATCAGCGGCCACCCGCCGGGCGACGCGACCAGCGCCGGATCGAGTGCCGTCCAGCCTGCGGATTACGTCGCCCGTGGCGCACCACGAAGGGCATTGCGGCACCGCCGCGCCAGCAGCGCAAGGGCCTCGGCACGCGGATAACCGAGCAGGCGGGCGGCAATGCGAATCGATGGTCGCATCGCCGGAAGATAGCCGTGGTCGAGAGCCCGCATGCGCCCATAGACCTTCCAGAACGCAGACCTGTCGAGCTCGTAGAGCGCGCGCGTGGTCTTGCCGAACCTGCGCAGCAGCGCAGCCTTCATGGCATCCGTCAGCTCGCCTTCTTGCCGCCAGAGGGCTTCGATCTGGAATGCGTCCTCCGCCCAGTTACGCATGAAGGCCGCGGGATCACGCTTCGACAGGCTCGTTCGGTCCTGGATCACCCGGTAGTCGGCGCCGATGCCGGGAACGTGCTGCAGGCGGCCGCCGCAGTGGAGCGCATCGAACAGGAAGCGCCCGTCCTGCGTGATCGGCAGGCTCGTATTCCAGCTGCCGACACGATCGACGATCTCCCGGCGATAGAGCAGCGCAGCCGGGGGCGCCCAGAAATCCATCAGCACGGCGATCTCGGGGATCGCATGAACCTCGTCGCATCGACGCGTCTGCGTCGCGCCAGGCACGAAACATCCGGGCGATGACTCGACCAGTTTTTGCCAATCCGTGTAGGCGATGTCGGCGCCCGAAAATTCCAGCGCCGAGAATTTGGAACGCAGCGCGTCGGGGCGCAACAGGTCGTCGGCGTCGAGATACTGCAGGTAGCGTCCCCGGGCGAGCTGCGTCCCGCGGTTACGCGCGGCGCTGACGCCGCGGTTCGGGCCGGACTCGGCGATCAGCCGCGCGCCCAGCCGACGGCCGTAGCCCTCGATGATGGCGGCCGTGCCATCGGTCGAACCGTCGTCGATGACGATCAGCTCGAACGCGGTGAGCGTCTGCGCCAGCACGCTGTCGATCGTCGCGGGCAGGAAGCGCGCGGCGTTGTAGCACGGGATGATGACGGAAACCGGCGGTGCGTCCGACGTGTTCACGCGCTCCATCCCGCAACAACCGCGTCGACCGACACGGCAAGGTCGCCAATATACGTCGGTCTGCCCGGCTCGCACTGCATGCAAGCGCGTCGATGGACCTTGCGAGCGTGGGGCGAATTGAGAGAAGCCTGCGTGCTCCTGCCCCGCGCTTGTCGTGACTTTGGGTCTGCACAGCGGGTATGGCAGCCTGGGTCGCCCATTTGATTGACAGCACGCAAGCATGTCACTACCGTGGCGCTCACTTGGTCGCGCGATATCCACCGAGACCCGGGTCGGAGGGAGTGCTTTGCCAGTGGATGGACAGAGCGGATGCGCGGCAACGCCGCGGGTCGCAAGGCCATTCGCCCCTTATGGAAGGCGCACGGCGGCGGGCGTGCTTTTGCTGCATTCCATGGTCGCGGCAGCGGACTACAGCGTTCCGGCCAACGCCACCGTCAGCCTCAATGGTGGCGTGCTCGACCTCGGCTGCACCGACCTGCTCGTGGCCGGCACGCTGCAGCTCGGCAGCGGCCAGGTACTCAACGCGCGCAACGTCACGCTTCAACCCGGCGGCGTGCTCGACGCCGGCAGCGGCACCATCCAGCTGGGCGGCGACTGGTCGGACAGCGGCTCGTTCGTCGGCGGCAGCGGCACGGTGCGCTTCCTCGACCTGTGTGCAATTGCGAGCGCGACGATCGCAGGCAGCACGTCGTTTGCGAATGCCCGCTTCGTGTCGTCCATCGGCAAGAACTACGTGTTCGGCGCCGGCAGCGTGCAGTCGATTTCCGGCGTGCTGGAGATCACCGGCACCGCGACGAATCCCATTCAGTTCCGCAGTTCGTCCGCGGGCCAGGTTGCCTTCATCAATCTGGCCGCCTCGGGTACCCAGCAGATCGTCCATGTGGGCGTCACCGACGTGTGGGCAACGGGCCAATTCCTGGCGCCGGGCCAGCACAACGAGGGCGGTGGCGGCAATGCGAAGCGTTGGTTCGGTAGCCCGACGCCGCCGACCGGCGAGGTGATACCGGTGCCTGCGCTGTCGAAACTGATGCAAGGCGTGCTGGCAGGGCTTCTCGCGCTCGCCGCCGCCGCAGGCCTGCGCCGCCGCATTTCGTCTGGCCGAGAGGCGGTCGCGCGTCGCCCTCGAGACCGGAGATTGCGCTCATGAATCGCTTCGCAAAGCGCCCGCTGGCGACGGCACTGGCGCTCGTCCTTGCGACCAGTGGCCAATCGTTGCGCGCTGCCGATGTCGAGATCCGCACGCCGCCGGGTGGCAACTTTGCCGTGCGCGACAGCACGGGCTCGCTGCTCGCGTTGCTTGTCAACGGCACCAGTGGCCAAGTCACGATTCCATTCCTCACGACCGCAGCCGTCCAGTCGAGCCTCGTGTGCTTCCAGCCCGGGACCGGTTTGCTCGGTGAATGCGCGACCGGCGCGATCGGCGCACCGGGCGCCACCGGTGCCACAGGACCGATGGGCGCAACCGGTGCGACCGGCGCAGGCTTTACGGGAAGTTTTGGCCCGACCGGTTCGACGGGTACCGCCGGCAGCACCGGCGCACCGGGCGCGACGGGTGCGACAGGCGCTTCGGGTGCCGTGGGTGGCACCGGGGTTGCCGGCGCCACGGGCGCGATTGGGATCACCGGCGCGACGGGTTCGATCGGTGCGCCGGGACCCGTCGGCAATACCGGGGTTGCCGGCGCGACCGGATCACAGGGCGCGTTGGGATTCACCGGCGCCACGGGCTCCGACGGGCGGACGGTTCTCAGTGGAATCGGGCCACCGGACAGCAGCCTCGGTAACGACGGCGACTTCTATATCGACACGGCGGTAGACGACCTCTACGGCCCGAAGACCGCCGGCGTCTGGGGCACGCCCGTCTCGCTGATCGGTGCGCCAGGCGCGACAGGCACCGTGGGCGCCACGGGGGCAACCGGCCCTGCGGGAGTGACCGGGTCGATCGGCGCCACGGGCATTGGCGGCACGACCGGCGCCGTGGGCGCAACGGGCAACGCAGGAACGACGGGCGTACCGGGCATCGCCGGAACCACCGGTACGACAGGCGCGGATGGGATCGCGGGAGCGACCGGCACGACCGGCGCGACCGGAACCAATGGCAGCACCGTGCTGAACGGTGTCGGGCCACCCGGCAACGCGCTCGGCAACGACGGCGACTTCTACCTCGACACCGCCACCAACGATCTCTACGGACCCAAGACGGCGGGTGCGTGGAGTTCGTTCGTTGCATTGGTCGGCGCCACCGGCGCGATTGGAACGACGGGTGCCGCCGGGGCGACGGGGGCCACCGGTGCGGGTGCGACGGGCACGGCCGGGGCGACGGGGGCGACGGGTGCGACGGGTGCGGCCGGGACCACGGGCGTGACCGGTGCCGGGCTCGCCGGCGCCACCGGCAAGACCGGTGCGACGGGCGCGGCCGGAGCTACCGGTACTGCGGGGAGCCCCGGCGCGGCCGGCACCACGGGCAAGACCGGTGCGACGGGTTCGACGGGTGTCGCCGGCGCCACGGGCACGGCGGGTGCTGTCGGAGCGGTCGGCGCCACCGGAAAGACCGGTGTGACAGGGGCGACGGGTGTCGGCGGGACCACGGGTGCGACGGGCACCGCAGGGACAGCAGGTGCGACCGGGACCGCCGGCGCGGTCGGTGCCACCGGCAAAACCGGCGTGACCGGTGCAACAGGTGTCGCGGGCGCGACGGGGACGGCCGGGACCGCCGGGGCCGCTGGCGCGACCGGCAAGACCGGCGCGACGGGGGTCGCGGGGACGACGGGTGCGACGGGCGCCGGCGTTGCTGGCGCCACCGGCAAGACGGGTGGGACGGGTTCGACGGGTGTGGCCGGGAATACGGGTGCGACCGGCGCCGGATTGGCAGGCGCTACGGGTTCCACCGGTGGGCAAGGCGTTGCAGGCGCGACGGGTTCGACCGGCGCGGCCGGAATTGGCGTTGCAGGCAATACCGGCGCGACGGGAGCGGATGGCATCGCGGGTGCGACCGGCACGACCGGCACGACCGGAACCAATGGCAGCACCGTGCTGAACGGCGTCGGACCACCGAGCAACGGGGTCGGCAACGACGGCGACTTCTACCTCGACACGGCCACCGGCAACCTCTACGGACCCAAGACTGCGGGTTCGTGGGGTTCGTTCGTTGCGTTGATAGGCGCGACCGGGACGACGGGGGCCAGCGGATCCACGGGTGCCTCCGGCGCCGCTGGAAATACCGGTGCAACCGGTAGCGCCGGTGACGCAGGGACGACGGGCGCGACAGGCGCTGCTGGCGCAACCGGACTGGCGGGCGCGACCGGCGCTGTGGGATCGACGGGCGCCGCAGGAATTGCCGGTTCGACCGGTTCGACCGGTACCACGGGAACACCGGGCACTGT
>DASYSP010000133.1:0-3942 GCA_036003195.1 Casimicrobiaceae bacterium | reverse complement strand
CTGGTCACGATCGACCACCTGACGCACAACGTGCACCGCGGGCGGATGGAGGAGTGGGCGGGGTTCTACGAGCGGCTCTTCAACTTCCGCGAGGTCCGCTATTTCGACATCGAGGGCAAGCTCACCGGCCTCAAGTCGAAGGCGATGACGAGCCCCTGCGGTCGCATTCGCATCCCGATCAACGAAAGTGCCGACGACAAGAGCCAGATCCACGAGTACCTGGTGGCCTACCGTGGCGAGGGCATCCAGCACGTGGCGCTCGACACGCGGGACATCTACACGACCGTGGAGCGGCTGCGCGCCGCGCACGTGGCGTTCCAGGACACGCCCGAGACCTACTACGAAATGCTCGAAGCGCGACTTCCGGGGCATCGCGAGGACAAGGCGCGGCTTGCACGCAATCGCATCCTGCTCGACGGCGCACCCGCCAAGGACGAAATGCTGCTGCAGATCTTCACGGCGCCCGCGATCGGCCCGATTTTCTTCGAGATCATCGAGCGCAAAGGCAACGAAGGCTTCGGCGAAGGCAACTTCCAGGCGCTTTTCGAGTCCATCGAACTGGACCAGATCCGGCGCGGGGTGCTTTAGCCCGCCACCCCGGCGGCTCCTGGCTTGTAATCTGCAAATCGCGCCCGCATTTGCGCGGTTGTATGGTGCGCCCGCAGCAATTTTCGCCCCAAGGGCGTGCATTTCTCACCAAAATCGGTTAAAATTCCGACCCTTGCGCTGAGGTTCGTAGGTTAGTGCTTACTCCTATCGGATTTTCGTTGCTGCGCCAGCTTTCCGACGGCGCTTTCCACTCCGGCGAGGATCTCGCCGCCAAGGTGGGGCTGACGCGCGCCCGCGTCTCGCAGGTGCTGAAGCAGGCCGAGACGGCCGGCCTGGCGCTCGAGCGCATTCGGGGCCGCGGCTACCGGCTCGTTGCCGCGCCGGATTTCCTCGATGCCAACGAAGTGCGTCGCGCCCTCATCGCGTTCGGTGCCAAGGTCGCCAAGCCGGGCGCCATCACTCCCAAGCCGCAGCCGGTCGTCGAGGATGACCTCGGTCTCAACGCCGTCGAGCGCCCGAGCGTCGACTACGCGACGCCGGCGCTGCAGGTCGAGCTGGTCGACCAGCTCGATTCCACGTCCACCGAGTTGCTGCGCCGCAGCCAGCGTCGCGACATCCATGGTGCCGTGCTGGCCGCCGAATGGCAGACGGCAGGCCGTGGCCGTCGCGGCCGCACCTGGACCGCGGTCGCCGGCGGCTCCCTGACGTTTTCCCTCGGCTGGCGCTTCGAGCAGGGTGCCGGGTTCCTCGCCGGCCTTTCGCTTGCGATCGGCGTTGCCGTCGCGCGCGCGCTCGAGAAGGAAGGCTACGACGGCGTCGAGCTGAAGTGGCCGAACGACCTGATCTACCGCCACCACAAGCTCGGTGGCGTGCTGGTCGAGCTCAACGGTGACGCGCTCGGACCGTCGACGGTCGTCGTCGGCGTCGGCCTCAACGTGCGGCTGCCGCGCGAAATGAAGAAGGACATCGCGCAGGCGGTCACCGATCTGGGCGCGGTGGCCGGCCGCGGCGCGCCGCCGATCGACCGCAACCGGCTGTTCGCGCGCGTCGCGCATGAAGTGGCGCAGACGCTGGAACGCTATGCCGAGGGCGGTTTCGCCGCGTTCGCGCCGGAATGGCAGCAGCGCCACGCCTACCAGGGCAAGCCGGTGAAGCTGATCCTGCCCGACGGCGCTGCCGTCAAGGGCACGGTGGCGGGCGTCGACGCCAGCGGTGCGCTCGTGCTGGCCGACGGCCCGCGGCGTTCGCGTTTCCTCTCAGGCGAGATCTCCCTCCGCCGCGCGTGATCCTCTGCATCGACGTCGGCGCGAGCCGCCTGAAGTGGGGACTCGCAGGTCCTCACGGATGGCTGAAGCACGGCGACGTCGCCAATGCGGAGATCGGCACCCTGATGCTCCGCGACTGGCAGAACCTGCCGCGGCCCTCGCGCGTCATCGGCGTCAACACTTCCGGTGAAGCGCAGCGTGTGCGCGTCGAAGGCCAGCTCGCGCGCTGGCGCGCCAGTGTCGAGTGGCTGCGCCCGGCCGCGCAGGGTGGCGGCATCGTCAACGATTACCGTCAGGGCGAGCTCGGCGCCGACCGCTGGGCATCGCTGATCGCCGCGCGCAGGCGCGCCGTGAACGGCGCGGCGACACAAGCCTGCGTCGTGGTCAATGCCGGCGCCAGCGTCACGGTCGACGCGCTCGACGCTTCCGGGCATTTCCGTGGCGGCATCATGTTGCCCGGCCTGCATGCGATGCTGAAGACCCTCGCCGACGCCATGCCGCAGGCGCGGATGGCCGGTGGCCGCTGGAAGGAATTTCCGGTCAACGATGCCGACGCGGCCGCCACGGGGGTGGTGCGCGCCGTCTGTGGCGCGGTCGCGGAGACGCGGGCGCGCCTCGCGGCCGGTTCGGCACAGGTGTACATCGCCGGCGGCGCCGCGCGCGAGATCGCGCCGCACCTCGCCGCGCCGGTGGAGGTCGTGGATAATCTCGTGCTCGAAGGCGTGCTGGCGCTCGCCGACTGAGACTCGATGCGCACGATCATCGTCCTGCTCCTCCTCGCCAACCTCTCGCTGTTCGGCTATATCAAGCTCGACCAGGTCGGCGGCGGCGAGGGCGTGCGCCTGACCCAGCAGGTGCTGCCCGACAAGATCCGCCTCCTGTCGCCGCGCGAAGTCGCCGCACTCGGCCCGAGCAAGGTCGCGGCGCTGGCCGACGTGTGCGTCGAATGGGGACCATTCAGCGACGCCGACCGCACGCGCGCGATGAACGACCTGACGCCGCTCGCGCTCGGCACGCTGCTGTCGCAGCGGCGGCAGGACGTCAGCGGCGCGTTCGGCGTGATGGCCGACGGCTTCGTCAACCGTTCCGCGGCCGAGCGCCGCGCGACGGAGCTGCGCGCCCGGGACATCGGCGAGGTCACCGTGCAGGATCTCGGCAAGGGCCAGTTCGGCCTGGTGTTCGGCGTATTCCACTCGGAGGATGCGGCGAAGGCGCGCATCGCGCTGCTCGCCTCCTACGGCACCGACAACGCGCGCATCGTGCCGCGCCAGCAGACGCTGTCGCAGACGTTCATCGTCGTGCGCGATCCGCAGGCGCCGACCGTTTCCAGGCTCAAGGACCTGCAGCCGGCCTATCCCGGCGCGGATTTGAAGATCGGTGGATGCGATAGCAAAGCCGCGTGAGCTGAGCAACGCGGAATTGACCGACGAGGCGAGGCGGCTCGTCGGCGAGTTCGCGCTGCTGAAGCCGTCGCTGACGGCGGCCGCCGTGGGCGCCGCGCTCGTCACCGACGCCGGCCATCTCTACACGGGCATCAACCTCGACCTCGCCTGCGGCATCGGCTTTTGCGCCGAGCACTCGGCGGTGGCCGAGATGCTGAAGCACCGCGAGACCTGCGTGCGCCGCATCGTCGCCGTCGACGACGAGCGCGTCGTCGCGCCCTGCGGGCGCTGCCGCGAGCTGCTCGTGCAGATCGACCGCCGCAACATGGATTGCGTGGTGCTGATGCCCGGCGACACGACGCGCACGCTGCGCGAGCTCCTGCCCGAGGCGTGGCTCGAGCACCTGCTGGTCGAGGGCAAGCGGGCGTAGCACGCGTCAGTTCGACGCCAGCGCGTTCACGTCGCCGGGTGTGCATGCGGCGCGCCTTGCGCGGCCGCGCTGCGGGGACATCGGTCGTCGCTCGAACACGCTGCGCGAACTCGCTTTGGACCGATGTCCCCGCATCGCGGCCGGTCGCGCCTGGCGTGACGTCACGTCGCGAATCGCGGCGGCCCGCAGTGAGCGCGCCTCATGCAAGCGTGGCGATCGCCACCCAGCGCTCGGCATCGCCGTCGGCGATCCAGGGCGCGGCCTCGATCTCGACGTCCGCGAATCCCGCGCTTCGCAGCATCGGCGCGATCTCGTC
>DASYSP010000132.1:0-2411 GCA_036003195.1 Casimicrobiaceae bacterium | reverse complement strand
GAGGCTCGGGAAGTTGGCATTATCGGCCGAGGCGAGTTTGGCGGCGAAAACAAGGCCGGAGGCCGCCGTGCCGTCGTCGACCGCGGCCTGCGAGGGCGAGGTCGGCGGCGTCGTGCCGAGGAAACTGAAATTTGTCGGCGGTGTCGGATTAGTCGGCGTGACCGTCAGCGGATTTTGCGCCATGTCTAGACCCCTTATGTTCAGCAGCGTCCCACGCACGCAACAACGCGATTATCTCAGTATCTAAACTATCCATCTCTTCTTCTGCCGGCGGCGTGCCCCACCATTGCAGACCAATGTAATCATCAGCGGTAGGTCGATCCCCGCGCTGGAGGCAGTACCGCAAGACCTCGCTCTCCCCAGCTAGGCGTTCCAATGCCGCCCGCAGTGTGGAAGATGGCGTCGCGCGCTTGGTCGATGCTGATTTCGCCACGGTCGAACGCCCTCCAGATTTCATCCACCTTAAAAGCATTTTCAGGTGTTTTCCACGTCGCGCCAAATAATTCCCGCACCGGCTCCCAGGTTGCCGACTGCCCGGCGCGGGGGACCAGACCGCGCCCGGCCGCCATCATCCTGGTCGCATCCGCGGTCAGGCCGTAGGTACCCCGCACGCCGGTAATATCGGAGCCAGAGCCGCCAGCGCCACCCGACAGGTTATGCTCGACCGCGGGCGACGCGGTGGACAACGGCCGCATCTGCGCCGCCGCCACTTGATGGGTATCGGCAGTAACATCGCCGTAGTGCGGATAGTTGGGCACCTCGATATTGTTATAGAAACTGCGAACCTTGTGCTCGCGGCCGAGCAGCGGCGAAATAACGTTGATATCGCCGCCGCTGCGCATGGATTGAATAGCCTTCCTGATGGAATCGAGCCCGCCCCAGCCTACATCTTTAGGCTCGCCGCTCTTGCCGACGACAAAATTACCGAAATTACCTTCCGGCGTAATTGTACGATAAGCCCGTGAATTGTGCGCTTCATCATACAATCGAAGCCATAACGCCTGTTCAAGCGGATCAGTAAGCTGGTCGAAACTCTTACCGGTGATGGCGGCCAGCGCCTCCCGGTTCTTCGTCCCGGTACGTTCGCCGGACAACAGCGGCAGCATCTTATCCGACCTCGCCATCGCCCCCATTTCCGACGTCATGGGCCGGCCGGCGGCGGCACTGGTCATGAGGTCGCCGACCCGCTCGCCGAGCGAGGCGTTCTTGAACCAGTCCATTTGTGGTGAGAGCGAGGCCAGCACGGCGGACACCGACTGCCGCGGCACGCCCCAGCGCCGCGCGAAGGCATCGGCAACTTCGTGCGCGCCCTCGTACCAGAGCGGCGAACGCTGCTGCATGATTTCCGGCGATCGGCGATACAGGTAATCCAAGTTGCCGGCCGCCTGCCGGATATAGGCGCGCGCGGCTTCGTCCGTGCTCATGCCCTGGAGGTGCGCAAACCCGGGATAGCTGTCGAGCAGGCTGATATTCTTGGCGTAGCCCGGCGACGCCTGCATTTCCGGCAGCCCGATCGAAAGATGCTCGGCGAGCGGGTCTTGCGCCTTCGCCACCGCGGTCGGAAAGCGCGTGGACACCCGCAGGTCGCCGGCCGGGATCGGCACCGCTGACGGCAGCGCCGCAAGCTCACCAAGCTGCGTCGGCTGAATACCCTTGCCGGGAATGACAATCTTGCCGCCGGTCGCGCCGAGCGCGCCCGCCGGCGCCCCGCCGCTCACGCCGCGGGCAATCATGCCCATGGCGGTCTCGGCCGCCCAGTCCGCGGCCTCGCTGTCCTGCTCGAAGGGATTGAACTCGCCGGAGATCGCCTTGCCCGGCAGCATCACGCGGTCGATCGTCGCCTTGAGCGGCGCCCCGATGATCGTGCCGCCAATACGGGCTGCCAGCGAGCCCTGGCCGGGCGCCACATAGGGCGGCGCCTGCATGCCGCCTGACGTAACCGCCGGCGGCGGCTGCGTCGCGTAGAAGTTAGGATCGGCAAGCCTGCCCATTGCCGTCTCGGCGACGCGGCCGACGTTGCCCGGCGCCGCGGCGAGGCCACGGCCGAGCGACGTCACAGCCTGCAGCGGCCCCTCGGTGGAGCTCTCAGGCAGAACCGCAAGCGGCACGTTCGGATAGCGCCGCCGGGCGACCTCGGCGGCGGCCTCGAACGCATCCGGTCGATAGTCGGTTGTGGCGTCGTCCGGGCGGGGCCCGCCGATCGTAATGCGCGCCCGCGGCGGCACCAGCAAATCCGGCGGCAGGTTATCGACCGCCGCGAGCTCGCCCAGCGCATCGGGGTCGGCCATGGCCTATTGCTCCTGCCGCGCTAATTCGCCCATCGCGCCGGCCGCGGCCGGCGCCGCGCCGACCATGCCGTACTTGCGCAGGATATCGATGCGATCCGGGTCGAAGATGACATAGTTGCGGGT
>DASYSP010000131.1:0-2073 GCA_036003195.1 Casimicrobiaceae bacterium | reverse complement strand
CGCCATTCATGTGCGCCGACGATGCCGAGCAGTTCGCGCAGCGACGTCACCGAGGGCTGGGTTCCCGGACCATAGGCTTCGAGGCACGCTTCGCGCACGTCGGGCGCGCGCCGCAGCGGCACGGCGAAGCCGGCATCCAGCGGAATCAGCAGCATGCCCAGCGTGCGTGCCCGCTGCGCGCGCGCCTGGCGCAGGCGATTGAACGTATCGACGGCATCCGGCGGCGGCGGTGTGGCCTGGGATTTTGCGGGCCGGCGCAGTCCGCGGTCGGCGCGACTCGCCATCGCCGTCAGCAGCTGCCGCCCGTTGTGGAAATCGCCATGCCACAGGAGACCGGTGCCCTGCGCCGCAAGACCGTAGGCTTCGTCGGCGGCGAGGCGATCGTCGGCGATCACGACGCGCGCCGGTGGCGGCGCTCCGCGCTCGGAACGCCACACTGCGGTGCGCGCTTCGCCATCTTCCGTCCACTGCAGCAACGGCGTCGCCGTCACCGCTACAACTCGTCGTACTTGCGGCGGCTGCCGCGCGCCTTGTCCACCGGATATTTCCTGGCATTCGCCGCGAGCTTGCGGCGGGCGGCGTCGAAGAGGCCGATGCCCAGCGTGTCGGCGAGCCGCACGAGATACAGCAGGACGTCGGCCAGCTCGTCGCGGGCCGCATCGAGCGCGGCGGGCTCGAGATGGCGGCTCTCGTCCTCGGTCAGCCACTGGAATACTTCGATGAGCTCGCCGGCTTCCGCCGACAGCGCCATCGCCAGGTTCTTGGGCGAATGAAAGATCTCCCACTCGCGCTCGCCCGCGAACGCCCGCAATTCGTCGCGCAGCATGTCGAGGGCCGTCGCTTGCCGCCCGTCCGCGGCATCGGCTCGCGGATCCTGCGCGGCGCCGGTGTCGTCGGGGCTGTTCATGGCACAGGATGGCGTTGTGCGCCAGACTAGAACGACTCGTTGCGGCGCAGATATCGCCACTGGCCCACCGGCAGCGGACCCAGCGGCACGCTTCCGCTGCGCACGCGCTTGAGACCGACGACGGCGATGCCCACGAGCTCGCACATGCGCCGGATCTGGCGCTTGCGGCCTTCGCGCAGCACGAAGCGCAGCTGGTCCTCGTTCTGCCACGACACCTTCGCAGGCTTGAGACGGACACCATCGAGCTCGAGGCCGTGCTGCAGGCGTTCGAGGCCCTCCTTCGACAGCTTGCCTTCGACGCGCACCAGGTATTCCTTCTCGACTTCGGAATCGCGTCCGACGAGGTGCTTGGCGATGCGACCGTCCTGTGTGAACACCAGCAGTCCGGTGGAATCGATGTCGAGCCGGCCGGCGGGCGCGAGGCCGCGCAAGTGGCTCGGCTTGAACTGCATCGGCGAAGGATCATCCGGCCAGCGGTTTTCCGGCCGGATGAGGACGGACGCCGGCTCGTACCCATGCTCCGCCTGGCCGGATACGTAGCCGATCGGCTTGTTGAGCAGGATCGTCACCTGCTCGCTCTGATGCTTGGCCGCCGCACGATCGATGTCGATGCGCGCATGCGGCGCGACGCGCGTGCCGAGCGTGTCGATCACGACGCCGTCGACTTTCACCCAGCCGTTCTCGATCCATTCGTCGGCCTCGCGCCGCGAGCACAGGCCAAGCTCGCTCATCCGCTTGGAAAGGCGTGGATGATCGGGCCGCTCGTGCGCGGGTGCGCGTGGCGCTGCACCGGGCGCGTGGGATGTGACGGTGGACCTGCGTGACGATGCCGCCGGAGCGCCTCCCCGCTTCGCTGGCGCGTCTGCCAACTTCGCCGGCGCCCCTGACCGTTTCGTTGACGCTCCTCCCCGCGGCCGATCCGACGCCTTGCGAGTCGCCGTCCCCGACATTGCAGGGCGCGACGTGGCGGATGGCGCCGCTCCCCGCCGGCGCTCGTGCGGACGCTGGAATGCCGGCCTCGTATCGGTGTGCGGCGCTTCACCGGGGGCGCTGGCAGCGGATCGGTCACGGGATGCGGCGCCAGCGGCCGACGGCGCGCGCGGCGCGCCCGCATCGGACGACCGCCGGCGTCGACGCGTTTTCGCCGGACTCGTGGCGGACGCACG
>DASYSP010000130.1:0-2255 GCA_036003195.1 Casimicrobiaceae bacterium | reverse complement strand
GGCGCTGCACCGGTTGCAGCAGATCGACGCGGAAGTGACGACGATGCGCCTGCGCACGGCGCTCGTCACCGCGCGCTCGAGTCCGGCGCACGAGCGCGCGATCCGCACGCTGATGGACTGGCACATCCAGATCGACGAGGCGTTCTTCCTCGGCGGCCTGCCGAAGGGCGACTTCCTGCGCAAGTTCGAGCCGGATTTCTTCTTCGACGACCAGACGCGCCACGTCGAATCGGCGTCGGTGCACGTCGCCGCCGGCCACGTGCTGCACGGCGTCGCCAACGAACCGCGTTGAGCAGGCCGCCGGCGCCGCGCCCGGACAAACAATTGCGGATTTCGATAGCTTCGGGCCGCGCCGACACCTGCCGGCGCGACAGGGCTCCTAAAATGGGCCGGTCTCGTTGTCCAGGGAGCGGCAATGTCATTCATGCGTTGGGTCCGGGGCGCCGCGCTTCTGCTCGCGGCGGCGGCCGTCTGTGGGGCGTCGGCGCAGGTCGTCGATGACCCCTGCAAGAACCACTACATCCTGAGCGTCGACGACGGCAAGTCGTACGAGAACACGAAGTGCCAGGCTGAAGCGCCGCCGGATGACGTCACGTCGACACCGTCTTCGCCGCCTCCGCCGCCGGCTGATGGCGGACCGAGCCTTCGCATCACGCAGATCTATTCGAGCATGGATGGCTCGACCCAATACGTCGAGCTGACGGAGTATGCGGGTCGCAACGACCAGCAACGGATCGCCGGGTTGACGCTGACGAGCACGGCGAATGGCGTCACCAAGACGTTCGTGTTTCCGCACGACCTGTCCAGCACGCAGACGGCCAACGCGTCGTATGTCGTCGCCATCTCGGATTTCGAATCCCAGTCGTCGGAGTTGCCGTCTCTGTACCAGAACACGGGCTGCTGTGTGGGATTCCGCGAGGCGGACTTCGCGATGCCGGAGCGCTTCCTGTCGGTGGACGGCGGCACGCTGTCATTCGCCGGCGTCGATACGTGGACTTACCCGGCGCTGCCGACGGACGGGAGTACGGCGCTGTATCGCGACGGGTCGACCAGACCTGCCGTGTTGAAAAATGGCGAGCTCCACTGCCCGTCGCCGCTGGGAGACCTGTGCGTGAGCAACATCACGGTGAGCGCGCCGCTCGTCGGTGCGATCGAATATCGCAACATGTTCGATGACCGGCGCTACGTGACGGCCGCCGCCGACGCCATCGACACCATCGACCAGGGTCGCAGTCCGGGATGGGTACGAACCGGATTGGAGCTCGCCGTCGGCGCGACCGCGACTACGCACTTGGGCGTCGAATACACCTATGTCGGCAGTCCGGTCTGTCGTTTCCGGATCCCGACCAGCGAGGGCGTCGGCTATTTCTACTCGCTCGCGCAGGACGAATGCGCCGCCGCGGCGCGCGAGCCGGGTGCCGTGCTCGAGACTGCGGCGGCTTTCTACGCGCAAACGCCCGACTGGACGAGCGGAAAATGCGCGCCGCTGCCGGGCTTCATCGACGGCGACATTCCGCTCACGCCCGTCTACCGGCTGTCGTCGCCGCTGTCGGCCTTCGACACGCGCCTGACGACCGACGCGACGGTGCGCGACGCGCTCGTCGCCGCGGGCTGGCAGCGCAGCGGCTTCGGTCCCGACGGGACGGCACTCTGCGTCTATTAGCGCGGCGTGTCGCCGCCTGGCAAAGTCCGTCGTCCGCCTCGGCCAGCGTCAGTCGCGTCGCACGCGCCCGTAGAACGGGTACTTGGGATCGTTGTAACCCGGCGTCGACGCATGGCCCGGCGGCACCAGCGAATCCACCAGTGCCTCGTCGTCATCGCTCCATGCCGTGTCGAGCGCGGCGGCGTAATCCTGCCACTGCTCGAGCGTGCGCGGCCCGGCGATCACGCTCGACACGATCGGATTGGCCCATAGCCACGCCAGCGCGAATGCCGTTGGCGTGCGGGCGGTCCTCGCCGCATGCGACTTGAGCCGCTCGGCGATGGCGAACGACGCTTCGCGGAATTCCGTCTCCATCATCCGGCGGTCCTTGATCGCCGCACGCGAGTCGGCAGGGACGTTGCCGCCCGCGTACTTGCCGGTGAGCACGCCGCGCGCGATCGGCGAATAGGTGGCGACGCCGATGCCGTGGTAGTCGCAGGCCGGCAGGATCTCCACCTCCGGCATGCGATTGAGCAGGTTGTAGTACGGCTGGCACACGATGGGGCGCGGCACGCCGAGGCCGTCGCAGGCACTCACCACCTCGCCGATGCGC
>DASYSP010000129.1:0-17773 GCA_036003195.1 Casimicrobiaceae bacterium | reverse complement strand
CGACATGTTCGAAATCATCGACCAGACCACGCCGGACGGCGCAGTCATCAAAGTCATCGGCGTCGGCGGCTGCGGCGGCAACGCGGTGGAGCACATGATCACGCGCGGGCTCACCGGCGTCGACTTCGTGTGCGCCAATACCGACGCGCAGGCGCTCAAGCGCTCGACGGCGCGCACTCAGATCCAGCTCGGCTCGACGCTCACCCGCGGTCTGGGTGCCGGCGCCAAGCCGGAGATCGGCCGCGACGCGGCGATGGAGGATCGCGACCGCATCGCCGAGCTGATCGAGGGCGCCGACATGCTGTTCATCACCGCCGGCATGGGCGGCGGCACCGGCACCGGGGCGGCACCGGTGATCGCCGACATCGCCAAGAGTCTCAACATCCTGACGGTGGCGGTGGTGACGCGGCCCTTCAAGTTCGAGGGCAAGCGCCAGCGCGTGGCGACGGCCGGCATCGAGGAGCTCACCAAGAAGGTGGACTCGCTCATCATCATTCCCAACGACAAGCTGATGGAGGTGCTCGGCGACGACGTGTCCGTGCTCGACGCCTACGCCGCCGCCAACGACGTGCTGTGCGGCGCGGTGTCGGGCATCGCCGAGGTGATCAACAACCCGGGCCTCGTCAACGTCGACTTCGCCGACGTGCGCACGGTGATGGGCGAAGTGGGCATGGCGATGATGGGCTCGGCCACCGCGGCCGGCACCGAGCGTGCGCGCACGGCGGCGCACGAGGCGGTGAAGAGCCCGCTGCTGGAGGACGTCAACCTCGCCGGCGCGCGCGGCGTTCTGGTCAACATCACCGCTTCGTCGGGGCTCAAGATGAAGGAGTACCACGACGTGATGAACACCATCAAGGAGTTCACCGCCGAGGATGCGATGGTGATCGTCGGCACGGTGATCGACGACACGATGGACGACGCGCTGCGCGTGACGATGATCGCCACCGGCCTCGGCGGCGCCGCCACGCAGTCGCGCGGCGAGAAGCCGCGCCTCGAGATGGTCGAGAAGGTGGTCGAACGCACCGGCACCGACAACGCCGGCTACATGGTGTCGCAGACCGTGGACTACGACAAGCTCGACCAGCCGGCGGTGGTGCGCCGGCGCTCGAGCGCGCTGTCGCCGCAGCAGACGCCGTTCGATGCCTCCGACATCCCGGCGTTCCTGCGCAAGCAGGCCGACTGAGATGGCGCACGCGGCCGGCTGCCTGCCACGCGCGTCGCCTTGCGGCGGCGCGCGTGCCGGCGGGTCTACGCAGGCTGTTACAAAGACCCGCCGCGCGACGGGCGCGGCGCCTCGAATGCGAGGGGTCGCGTGCTAACATTCATGCTCCCCCGAACACGGGATTTCGACCCCCGATGCTGAAGCAGCGCACGCTGAAGACCGCCACCCGCACCACCGGTGTCGGGCTGCATACCGGCGCACGCGTCGAGCTCGCGCTGCGTCCGGCGCCGGTCGACCACGGCATCGTCTTCCATCGCCCCGACCTGCCCGGCGCGCCGGCGATCGCGGGACGCGCCGGCAACGTCGGCGACACGCGCCTGTCGTCGACGCTGCGCGACGGCGTCGCCTCGGTGTCGACGGTCGAGCACCTGATGTCGGCGCTGGCCGGTCTCGGCATCGACAACCTCGACGTCGACGTCGCCGGTCCCGAGCTGCCGATCATGGATGGCAGCGCCGGCCCGTTCGTGTTCCTGCTGCAGTCGGCGGGCGTTGTCGAGCAGAACGCGCCGAAGAAATACCTGCGCGTGACGCGCACGGTCGAGGCCCGTGACGGCGACAAGTGGGCGCGCTTCGAGCCTTTCGCCGGTTTCCGCCTCGACTTCGGCATCGACTTCCCGCACCCGGTGTTCGGCTCGGAGAACCGCCACGTCGTCGTCGACTTCGCCGAGCACTCGTACGTGCGCGAGATCGCACGGGCGCGCACGTTCGGCTTCATGCAGGACGTCGAGGCGATGCGCGCCGCGGGCCTCGGCCTCGGCGGCAGCCTGCAGACCGCGATCGTGCTCGACGAGACCAAGGTGCTGAACAGCGAGGGCCTGCGCTTCGACAACGAGTTCGTGCGCCACAAGGTGCTCGACGCGATCGGCGACCTCTACCTGCTCGGCCATCCGCTGATCGGCCAGTACAGCGCGTTCAAGACCGGGCATGCCCTCAACAACAAGGTGGCGCGGGCGCTGCTCGCCGAGCCGGGCGCGTTCGAGGTCGTGACGTTCGGCTCCGAGGCCGACGTGCCGCCCGCGTTCCAGGGCTGGCAGCTCTCGGCCGCCTGACCCGCGCGAAGACCGCGGCGTCCCGCACGGACGCCCGCCGCGCGCCGCCGCGATCGACGCCGCGATGATCCTCGTTCGCCTCCTCCTCTTCTTCGCGCTGGCGGCGATCGCGGTTTCGCTGTTCCTGTGGTTCCTCAAGCGCGATCGGCGCTACCTGCGTTTCGTGCTGCAGGTGGCGAAATTCACGCTGCTGGTGCTGGTGGTGATCTTCCTGCTGTTCGCTGCCGAGCGGCTGCTGGTGCCGGTGGTGGCGCCGCTCGTCTAGCGCGCGTTTGCACGGCGCATTGTCACTTCAGACCTTGTCGACGACGCGCGACCAGGTCTCCTCCAGGTGACGCGCGATCACCGCGGCGAGGCGGGCCTCGTCGCGCGCCTCCAGCGCCACGATCATCTCCTCGTGCTCGGCGACGGCGCCAGCCCACTTGCGCGGCTCCTCGTTGCCGATGAAGCGGATGCGCTTCAACCGCGCCTGGATCACCTGGTGCATCGACGCCAGCAGTGCGTTGCCGGAGAGCTGGGCGATGCCCGAGTGGATCGCCTGGTTGCGGCGGTAATACTCGAGGCGGTTGCGCGTGCGATAGAGCGCGATCATCTCGTCGTGGACGCGGCGCAGTCCGGCGATCTCGGCGTCGGAGGCGTTGCGGCACGCCAGGCGGCCGCCGAGCGTCTCGATCGCGCCGAGCACGTCGAGCATGTCGCGCACGTCTTTCGGCGTCAGCTTGCGCACGATCGCGCCGCGGCCGGGGACCAGTTCGAGCAGGCCCTCGCTCGCCAGAAACTTCAGGGCTTCGCGCAGCGGCGTGCGGGAGACCCCCAGCGCGTCGCCGAGCTGGCCTTCGTGGATGCGCGTGAGCGGCGCCAGCTGGCCTTCGATGATCATGTCCCGGATGCGCTCGACGAGCTCGTCGTGCAGCGGCCGGCGGTTGACCGGCAGGATGGCCGACGCGGCCGCGGGGGTGGCTTCCGGCGCGGGTGGCGCGGCCGGCGCGATGGTGGCGGGTCGGGCAGATCGGGTCATCGGGGTTGACTTTAGCATGGTGGGGTGGCAAAGTACATTCAGCATGCTGTATGCAGCATTTAGTCCCACGCCTGCCATTGACAGGTCGCCGCCGCAGGCGCCGGCCGCTGCCGATGGCCTGAACTGGCAGATCCCGCGGCACGCGTTCCCGTCGTCCCGCAGCGGTCTTTGGAGTGACCCTTGATCCACCCGGATGCCGCACACGACGCTCGACCGCTGATCGCGCTGGCCATGGGCGACCCCGCCGGGATCAGCCCGGAGCTGACCGCCAAGGCGCTGGCGCTCGAAGACGTGCGCGTGGCTGCGCGGATCGTCGTCGTCGGCGATCGCCGCGTGCTCGAGGCGGGCGCGCGCGTCGCCGGCGTCACGCTCGATGTCGACTGGCGGCGCGACACGGCGGACCTTCTCGCGACGATGCGGCCAGCCGGCGTGGACCTCGGCAACCTTGATCCCGCCAGCGTGCAGCGGGGCGTCGCGACGCGCGCCGGCGGCGCGTTCGCGCTGGCGAATTTCCGCACATGCCTCGAGCTCGCCCATGACGGTCGTGTCGACGCCGTCTGCTTCACGCCGTTCAACAAGTCGGCGATGCGCGCGGCGCATCCGGGCTACGACGACGAGATCGGCTATTCGCTCGAGGTGCTCGGCCTCGAGGTCCCGGCCAGCGAATTCAACATCCTCGAGGGGCTGTGGAACGCACGCGTGACCTCGCACATTCCGCTGGCGGCCGTGGCTTCGCAGCTTTCGCGCGAGCGCGTGCTCGACGCGATACGCCTGGCCGACCGCGCGCTGCGCGACGCGGATTTCGCGCCGCCGCGCATCGCCGTCGCCGCACTCAACCCGCATGCCGGCGACGGCGGCAACTTCGGTCGCGAGGAGATCGACATCATCGCCCCGGCGATCGAGGCGGCGCGCGGCGAAGGCATCGCCGTCGATGGCCCGTTCCCGTCGGATACGGTGTTCGTGCGCGCACGCGCCGGCACTTTCGATGCCGTCGTCACGATGTACCACGACCAGGGCCAGATCGCGATGAAGCTGCTGGGCTTCGATCGCGGCGTCACGCTGATGGGCGGCTTTCCGTTCCCGATCTGCACCGCCGCGCACGGGACCGCCTATGAAATCGCGGGCAAGGGAGTCGCCAATATCGGCGCCACCCGCGCCTCGCTGTTGCTTGCCGCGCGAATGGCCGCGCGCAGAAGCCGGCGGCAAGCCGATCGCGCTGCGTCCGCAGCGTAACGACGCAACGTCAACGAGGAGGAAAGTCCGATGCAGAAGAGAAACCTGGCGCAAGCCTTCGTCGCGCTCGCGGGCGCGCTGACCGCCGCCCTCGCGCCGGCGCCGGCCGCCGCGGCGTGGAAGCCCACCGAGCCGATCGAGTTCGTCGTCACCGCCGGCGCCGGCGGCGGCACCGACAACTTCGCGCGCACCGTGCAGGCGATCGTCGTCAAGTACAAGCTCGCCGACCAGCCGATCGTCATTCTCAACAAGGGCGGCGGCAGCGGCGCCGAGGGCTTCCTGTACGGCAAGGCGGCGACCGGCAACCCGCATCGCGTGACGTTCGGCACCAACAACGAATACCTTTTGCCGCAGATCGCGAAGCTCGCGTGGAAGGGCGACGACTTCACGCCGCTGGCGGCGATGGCGCTCGACGAGTTCATCCTGTGGGTCAACGGCGAATCGCCGTACAAGGACGCGGGCGCGTTCATCGCCGCGGCCAAGGCGAAGCCTGATACGTTCAAGATGGGCGGCAGCCAGGCGAAGGACACTGACCAGACGCTGACCAGCCTCATCACCGGCGCCACCGGCGCGAAATTCCTCTACGTGCCGTTCAAGAGCGGCGGCGAAGCGGCGGTGCAGCTCGCCGGCGGCCACATCGATTCCAACACCAACAATCCCAGTGAAAGCATCGGGCAATGGAAGGCCGGGCAGGTGCGCGCGTTGTGCGTGTTCTCGCCGAAGCCGCTCGCCGCGGGCCCCAAGGTGACCGCGACGATGGCGTGGTCGGACGTGCCGCCGTGCAGGGACGCCGGCATCCCGATCGACCAGTACCAGCAGCCGCGCACGCTGTGGCTGCCCAAGGATGTCCCGGCCGACGCGGTGGCCTGGTACGTCGACCTGCTGTCGAAGGTGCGCGCGACCCCGGAGTGGAAGCAATATATCGAGCGCTCGGCGCAGACCGACCAGTTCCTCACCGGCGCCGAACTCAAGCGCTTCATCGCCGACAACGACCAGAAGTCGCGCAAGGTGTTCGAGCAGGAAGGCTGGCTCGTCAAGTGACGCCCGGCGCGGCGCGCGGACCGGGTGACCGGCCGCGCGGCGCGCGGCCACGCCAGGCCCAGACATGTCTGCCGGCAGCGCGAAGCACGTGTCGCGACTCGCCGCCGAAGTGGTCGGCGCGCTGGCCACGTTCGCGCTCGGCGTGGCCATTGCCATCGGGGCACGCGCCGACGGCGTCGGCTGGACCGCGGGCGGACCCGAGGCCGGCACTTTTCCGTTCTACGTGGGGCTGATCGTCGCCGCGGCGAGCCTCGGCAACCTCGCACTGGCATTCTGGCGTCGCGATCGCGCAGCCGTGTTCCTCGATGCCGTCAAGGCGCGGCGCATCGCCGCGTTCGGCGTGCCGCTGCTGCTGTTCGTGGCGGTATCGGTCTGGCTCGGCTTCTACGTGGCCACGATCCTGTATCTCGCCGGCGTGATGCGCGTGCAGGGACGCTATCGATGGTGGATGGCGCTGGCCGTGGCGATCGGCAGCGCCGCGTTCTTCTACGTCGTGCTCGAAGCGTGGTTCAAGGTGCCGTTGCTCAAGGGGCCGCTGGAAGCGGCGCTCGGCATCCACTGAGCGCCTTCCATCATGGACAACCTCGCGCTCCTCTGGCACGGCTTCGGCGTCGTGCTCACCGCGCAGCACCTGCTGCTGATGGTGGCGGGCGTGCTGCTCGGCATCCTGGTCGGCGTGCTGCCGGGGCTGGGCGCGCCGAATGGCGTGTCGCTGCTGCTGCCGCTGACGTTCACGATGAATCCGGTGGCGGCGATCATCCTGCTCACCAGCATGTACTGGGGCGCGCTGTTCGGCGGCTCGACGACCTCGATCCTGTTCAACATCCCCGGCGAGCCGTCGTCGGTGGCGACCACGTTCGACGGCTATCCGATGGCGAAGCAGGGACGTGCGGCGCAGGCGCTGACGCTCGCGTTCCTGTCGGCGGCCGCCGGCGCGCTGATCGGCGTGATCCTCATCACGCTGCTGTCGTCGTGGGTGGCGACGTTCGCGTTGCGCTTCGGCTCGCCCGAGTACTTCGCCGTGTACTTCCTGGCGTTCGCGAGCTTCATCGGGCTCGGCGGCGCGGCGCCGCTGAAGACGCTGGTGTCGCTCGGCCTCGGCCTCGCGTTCGCCAGCGTCGGCATGGACACCATCTCGGGCAGCCTGCGGCTCACCTTCGGCTTCGATTCGCTGGTGGGCGGCATCAGCTTCCTGGTCGCGGTCATCGGGCTCTTCGGCATCGGCGAACTCGTGGTGACGATGGAGGAGGGGCTGCGCTTCGACGGCCTCAAGGCGCGCATCCGCCCGCGCGCCGTGCTGGAAGCCGCACGCATGCTGCCGCGGCACTGGGTGGCGCTGCTGCGCAGCAGCGCCATCGGCTGCTGGATGGGCATCACCCCCGGCGGTCCCACGGCGGCGTCGTTCATGAGCTACGGCATCGCCCGGCGCTTCTCGCCGCGCCGCGCGAACTTCGGCAAGGGCGAGCCCGAAGGCATCATCGCGCCGGAGACCGCCGATCATTCGGCCGGCACCAGCGCGATGCTGCCGATGCTGGCCCTCGGCGTGCCGGGCTCGGCGACGTCCGCCGTGCTGCTGGGCGGGCTGATGATCTGGGGCCTCAATCCGGGCCCGACGCTGTTCACCGAGCGACCCGATTTCGTCTGGGGCCTGATCGCCAGCATGTACCTCGGCAACATCGTCGCCGTCGTGCTGGTGCTCTCCACCGTGCCGCTGTTCGCCGCGATCCTGCGCGTGCCGTTCGCGATCATCGGGCCGATCATCGTCGTCGTCTGCTTCATCGGCGCGTATACGGTGGCGAACGCGACGTTCGACCTGTGGCTCGCCGCGGCCTTCGGCGTCGCGGGCTGGCTGTTCAAGAAGATCGACTATCCGATCGCGCCGCTGGTGCTGGCGATGGTGCTGGGCGACAAGGCCGAGGATGCGTTCCGGCAGTCGATGATCATGTCGCGCGGCTCGGTGGCCATCTTCTGGTCGAATCCGCTGGTGGCGATACTGTGCGCGATCGGCCTGCTATTGTTGACCTGGCCGCTCGTTGGCGGGGCATGGCGCCGATTCGCGGGCCGGGCGCCGGCGGACGCGCTGGAGGAATGACATGACGCAGAAGGACAGTCGATGAGCGCCAACAAGAAGCTGCGCAGCGAGGCGTGGTTCGCGCGCCAGGACAAGATGGGGTTCTATTACCGGTCGTGGCTCAAGAACCGCGGCTTCCCGCAGGACCAGTTCGAGGGCCGGCCGGTGATCGGCATATGCAACACGTGGTCGGAGCTCACGCCCTGCAACTCGCATTTCCGCACGATCGCCGAGCACGTCCGCTTCGGCGTGCTCGACGCCGGCGGCTTCCCGCTCGAGTTTCCCGTGCTGTCGCTCGGCGAGACGATGATGCGACCCACGGCGATGCTGTTCCGCAACCTCGCGTCGATGGATGTCGAGGAGGCGATCCGCGCCAATCCGCTCGATGGCGTCGTGCTGCTGATGGGCTGCGACAAGACGACGCCGTCGCTGCTGATGGGCGCGGCGAGCGTCGATATCCCGACGATCGGCGTGTCGGGCGGCCCGATGCTGCGCGGCATCCATTGCGGCAAGCCGATCGGCTCCGGCACCAACACGATCTCGATGAGCGAGCAGCTGCGCTCGGGCCAGATCACGCTCGCGGAGTTCCACGAAGCCGAAGCCGACATGCACCGCTCGCACGGGCACTGCATGACGATGGGCACGGCGTCGACGATGGCGTGCATGGTCGAGGCGCTCGGCGTCGGCCTGCCCGGCAATGCCGCGATCCCGGCCGTCGACGCACGGCGCAACCTGCTGGCGCGCGAGGCGGGCCGGCGCATCGTCGAGCTGGTGCGCGAGGACGTCGCGCTGTCGAGCATTCTCACGCGCCAGGCGTTCGAAAATGCGATCCGCGTCAACGCCGGCATCGGCGGCTCGACCAACGCCGTCGTGCATCTGATCGCGATCGCGCGCCGCGCCGGCATCGACCTCGGCCTCGACGACTGGGACCGGCTCGGGCGCGACCTCGCGTGCCTGGTCAACCTGATGCCTTCAGGCAAGTACCTGATGGAGGACTTCTTCGAGGCGGGCGGCCTGCCGGTGGTGATCCGCGAGCTGGCGCAGCAGGGCCTGCTGCACGCCGACGCGATGACGGTCAACGGGCGCACGCTGGGCGCCAACAACGCGGATGCGCAGTGCTGGAAGCGCGACGTCATCCATGCCTACGACGATCCGTTCAAGCGCGACGCCGGCATCGCCGTGCTGCGCGGCAACCTCGCCCCCGATGGCGCGATCATCAAGCCGTCGGCGGCGTCGCCGCATCTCCTGCAGCACACCGGCCGCGCCGTGGTGTTCGAGTCGGTCGAGGACCTGCACGCGCGGATCAACGACGACGCGCTCGACATCGACGAAAACTCGGTGATGGTGCTCAAGTACTGCGGACCGAAGGGCTATCCCGGCATGGCCGAAGTCGGCAACATGCCGCTGCCGCCAAAGCTCCTGAAGCGCGGCATCACCGATGTCGTGCGCATTTCCGATGCGCGGATGTCCGGCACGGCGTACGGCACGGTCGTGCTGCATACGGCACCCGAAGCCGCCGCCGGCGGCACGCTGGCGCTGGTCGAGAACGGCGACGCGATCACGCTGGACGTGCCGGGACGCCGCCTGCATCTCGACGTCGATGACGCGACGCTGGCGCGCCGGCGCGCCGCGTGGAAGCCGCCCGCGCCGCATGCCGCGCGCGGCTACGTCAAGCTCTACGTCGATCATGTGCTGCAGGCCAACGAAGGCGTCGATCTCGACTTCCTGGTCGGTCGCAGCGGCGCGGCCGTGCCGCGCGACAACCACTGACCCGCTGCGGAGACTGCGATGAATCCAGGCGCACGCCGGTACGCCGGCGTATTTCCGGTGGCCCCCACGCCGTTCACCGAGGGCGGCGAGCTCGATCTCGACGGCCAGCGCCGCGTGCTCGACTGCATGGTCGACCAGGGCGTCGACGGCCTGTGCATCCTCGCCAACTACTCCGAGCAATTCCTGCTGTCGGACGCCGAGCGCGACACGCTGATCGACCTGTGCCTCGCGCATGTCGCCGGGCGCGTGCCGGTGATCGTCACCTGCAGCCATTTCAGCACGCGCATCGCGGCGGCGCGCGCCCGCAAGGCGCGCGACGCGGGGGCGGCCATGGTGATGCTGATGCCGCCCTACCACGGCGCGAGCCTGCGCGTCGACGAGACGGCGATGCTCGCGCATTTCGCGCGCATCGCCGAAGCCGGCGACCTGCCGATCATGGTGCAGGACGCGCCGCTGTCGGGCGTGCAGCTGTCCGTGGCGTTCCTCGTGCGCCTCGCGCGCGAAGTGCCTGCCGTGCGCTATTTCAAGCTCGAGGTGCCGGGCACGGCCGCCAAGCTGCGCGCGCTGGTGGAAGCGGGCGGTGCGGCCATCGAAGGCCCGTTCGACGGCGAGGAATCGATCACGCTGATGGCCGACCTCGACGCCGGCGCCACCGGCACGATGTCGAGCGCGCTCCTGCCCGAGCTCATCAAGCCCGTCGTACTGCATCATCGCGCCGGCCGCCGCCAGGAGGCCGCGGCCGCGTACGCGCGCATCCTGCCGCTGATCAACTACGAGAACCGGCAGTGCGGCCTGCGCGCAACCAAGGCGGTGATGATGGCCGGCGGCGTGATCAGGAGCGACGCCGTGCGCCATCCGCTCGACGCGCTGCATCCGGCCACCCGCGCCGGCTTGCTCGAGCTCGCGGCCGAGCTCGACGTGATCGCGCTGCGCTGGGGCCGCTAGCGTCGCCGCGCCGGTGCGCGCTACGCGGTGCCGTCCGCGCCGCCGTCCTCGCGCCAGCGCCGCACCAGTCCGCTGTCGAGGCCGAAGAGGTCCAGCGCGCGGCCGACCGATTGCGCGACGAGATCGTCGATGCTCGCGGGCTTGGCGTAGAACGCCGGCACCGGCGGCATCACGATCGCGCCCACCTCCGTCACCGCGATCATGCTGCGCAAGTGGCCCAGGTGCAGCGGGGTCTCGCGCACCATCAGCACCAGCCGCCGGCGCTCCTTCAGCACCACGTCGGCGGCGCGCGTCAGCAGCGTCGACGTCACGCCGGTGGCGATCTCCGACAGCGAGCGGATCGAGCAAGGCGCCACCAGCATGCCCAGCGTGCGGAACGAGCCGCTGGCGATCGAGGCGCCGATGTCCTCGGGCCGATGACTGTGATCGGCGAGCGCCTCGACGTCGGCCGCCTTGAGCGCGGTCTCGCTGGCGAGGGTCATCCGCGCGCCGCGCGACATGACGAGATGCGTCTCGACGCCGATCGCGCGCAGCGCCTGCAGCGCGCATACGCCATACGCCGCGCCGGACGCGCCGCTGATGCCCACGATCAGGCGCTCGCTCACGGCGCGTGCGTCAGGGTTGCCCGGCGAACCCGAGCATGGCTTCGAGCATCGCCGCCAGATGCGGCACGACGCGCGCCGCGCGGTCGGGCAGGTAGTCGTACGGCGGGGCTTCGTTCATGTAGACGCATTGCGCCATCTCGAGCTGGAGCGCGTGCACGCCGCGCGCGGGCGCGCCGTAGCGGCGCGTGATGTAGCCGCCCTTGAAGCGGCCGTCGACCACCGAACTATAGCCGGCCGCGGCGGACGCCACCGCCGCCACACGCGCTGCGAGGCGCGCATCGCAGCTGGTGCCGTCGACGGTGCCGAGATTGAAATCCGGCAGGCGGCCGGCGAAGAATCGCGGCACGACCGAACGGATCGAGTGCGCGTCGAACACGAGCGCGATGCCGTGCCTTTCCATGCAACGCGCGATCTCCGCAGCCAGCGCGGCATGGTAAGGCTGATGAATGCGCGCCACGCGCCCGGCGATTTCGGCGGCCGACGGCGGAGCGCAGGCATACACCGGCGCGCGATCGAACGTATCGACGGGGCACAGGCCGGTGGTGTCCTGGCCCGGATACAGGTTGTGATCGTCGGGTGGCCGGTTGAGGTCGATCACGTAGCGCGAATGCGTCGCCACCAGCATCGACGCGCCAAGGTCGCGCGCGAACGCGTACAGGCGGTCGACGTGCCAGTCGGTGTCCGGCAGTGCCGACGCGTCGTCGGTGAAGCGCGCGCGCAGCGCATCGGGCACGAACGTGCCGGCATGCGGCACCGAGACCACGAGCGGTCGCGTGCCGGCATGCAGCACATACGGCGGTGGTGCGCTCATTGGCACTCGCCCCGAAGCGCGCTCCGCGCGGCTCCCCCCACAGGGGGGCGAACGCCTCGGGGCGGCCCTTCGGCGCTCATCGTGCGACTGGCGTGTCGGCGAGCACGCGCCGCGCCGCGCCAAACGCTGCATTCGCGGCAGCCTGGCCGGCGTGGCGCCCGTCGACGATGCGCGCCACGCCGCCGGCGAACACATCGCGGATCGCGCTGTGACGGTCGCTGGCGAAGACATGCGCCGACAGCATCGCCGGCGCGTCGAGATCCGCGAGCGCCGGGTGTGCCGCGTCGAGCACCACCAGGTCCGCCTGCTCGCCGATGGCGAGGCCCGCGATGCGGCGACCGCTCGCCTGCGCGCCGCCGGCGACCGCCGCCAGCGTCATCGCCGTGGCCACCGACGCTTCGCGATCGCCGCCCAAGACGTTGCGTCGGCCGGTCGCCAGGCGCTGGCTGTATTCGAGCGCGGCAAGCTCGAGCCCGGCGTCGACACACACGTGGCTGTCCGAGCCGATGCCCCAGCGTCCGTGCGCTGCCATCCAGCGCGGCATCGCGAACGTGCCGTCGCCGAGGTTCGCCTCGGTGGTGGGACACAGTCCGGCGACGGCGCCGGTGCGGGCGGCAGCGTCGCTTTCCGCGTCGTCCATGTGCGTCGCGTGCACCAGGCACCAGCGGGCGTCGACGTCGGCGTGATCGAGCAGCCATGCCACGGGCCGCTGGTGATGGAACTGGAGGCACTCGTCCACTTCGCGCTGCTGCTCGGCGATGTGGATGTGACGCGGCATCGTGGCGTCGATCGCCGCCATCGCGGCGAGCGCCGCGGCGAGGTTGTCCGGCGCCACGGCACGCAGCGAATGCGCGGCGAAGCCGATGCGCGCGCGCGGCGTCTCGCCGGCGTCGCGCAGCGACGCGACGAGGCCAATCAGCGCGTCGGTCGCGCGCACGAACCGCCGCTGCTCGGTGCGCGGCGGCGTGGCGCCGAATCCGCCCTGCTGGTAGAGCACCGGCAGCAGCGTGATGCCGATGCCCGCGGCGTGCGCGGCGCGCAGCAGCGCCTCGGACATCGCGGGATCGTCGGCGTAGGGCATGCCATTGGCGTCGTTGTGCACGTAGTGGAACTCGCAGACCGACGTGTAGCCGCCGCGCAGCATGCGCAGATAGAGATGCGTGGCGATCGCCTCGAGCAGTGGTGGCGTGAGGCGCGCCGCATAGCGGTACATCGCGTCGCGCCACGTCCAGAAACTGTCGCCGTCGCCGCCGCGGGTCTCGGTGAGCCCGGCGAACGCGTGCTGGAACGCGTGCGAATGCAGGTTCGGCATGCCGGGAATCACGGGACCTGCGGCGACGGGCGTTCCGACCGGGCACTGGGTGCGCGGCATGGCGCGCGTGAGGCAGCCGTCGGCGTCCCATGCGAGCAGCACGTCCGCGGCCCAGCCTTCGGGCAGCAGCGCATCGCGGGCGAAGAGTGCGCTTGCGCTCATGCCGCGTCTGCCGCGCGGTGAACGATCGTGCCCTGGCGCACGACGATGCACGGCCGCGGCGCGCCGATCCAGTACGCGAGCTCGGCGGCCGATTGAACGTCCCACAGCGCGAAATTGGCGGGCTTGCCGACGCCGAGCGCGCCATGCGTGGCCTCGAGGCCGAGCGCGCGCGCGGCATGGCGCGTGACGCCGGCGAGCACCTCGTCGACGCCGAGGCGGAACAGCGTCGTCGCCATGTTCATCGCCAGCAGCAGCGACAGCACGGGCGCGGTGCCGGGGTTATGGTCGCTCGCCACGGCGATCGGCACGCCGGCGGCGCGCAGCGCATCGATCGGCGGCACGTGCGTGTCGCGCAGCGCGTAGAACGCGGCCGGCAGCAGCACCGCCACCATGCCCGCGTCGCGCATCGCGTCGATGTCACGCGCCGACAGGTGCTCGAGATGGTCGGCCGACAGCGCGCGGTGGCGCGCGGCGAGGCCCACGCCGCCGAGATCGCGCAATTGGCCGGCGTGCATCTTCACGCGGAGGCCGAGCGCCGCCGCCGCTCCGAACACGCGCTCGGATTGTGCCAGCGAGAATGCGATGTCGTCGCAGAAGACGTCGACCGCGTCGACCAGGCCCTCGGCGGCGAGCGCCGGCAGCATCTCGCGCGCGACGCAATCGACATAGGCGTCGGCGCGCCCTGCAAATTCAGCGGGCAGCGCGTGTGCGCCGAGGAACGTCGTGCGCACGGTGACGTGGTGCGTGTCGCCGAGTCGGCGCGCCACGCGCAAGAGCTTGCGCTCGCTCGCGAGATCGAGGCCGTAGCCTGACTTGATCTCGATGGCGCAGACACCCTCGGCGAGCCAGTGGCGCAACCGTCGTGATGCGGCCTGGTAGAGCGTCTCCTCGTCGGCGGCACGCGTCGCGCGCACCGTCGACAGGATGCCGCCGCCGGCGCGCGCGATGTCGGCATAGCTCGCGCCGGCGAGGCGCTCGGCGAATTCGTGTGCGCGATCGCCGGCATAGACGAGATGCGTATGGCAGTCGACGAGCCCCGGCGTCACGTACGCGCCGCCGCCGTCATGGCGTGGCAGCGCCGCGAATTCGCCGGGGGCTGCGTCGAAGGCGCCGACATACGCGATGCGGCCATCGCGCACGCCGATCGCCGTCGGCCCCGATGCACCGCAGGGCGGATCACACAGCGCGCGCTCGACACGCAAGTTGTGCCACAGGCCGTCGGCGCCGGACGCCGTGGCCGGATTCACCGCGGCACCGCCTCGATGCCGGCGAACAGCAGTGCCGCGTCGCCGGCGTCGCTTGCGGGCGTCGCCATCCATGCCGCGCGCACGTCGTGCCACGCGAGCCCCTCGCCGGACTCGAGCGTGGCGGTGGCCTCGCCGCCATCGTTGGCGAGCGACCAGCGGCCGGCGACGACGTGCACGACGCCGGCCGCCGACTCGGGCAGCTTCGCCGCCGCGCGCACCACCTGCACGTCGGCGCGGCAGCGATCGCGGCGGACCATGACGTTGAAATCGGTCGAGGCGCCGGCGACCAGCGTCGCCTCGAGCGCGATGTCGCCGACGAAGGCGAACGGCGCAAGCGGCGTGTCGAGGCGGTGGTCGATCCCGGCCGCCGCGTCCGAGCGCAAGTGCACGCCGCCGCCGTCGAGCAGCACGATCGTGCGGTCGACCCCCGGGAATTCGGAAAAGCGGCCACTGCCGGCGATGGTGGCGATGCTCGCGCGCCAGTCGAAATCGTCGAACCCCGCTTCCGCGGGCACGCGCACGATCTCGCGCGTGCCGCCGTCGCCATTCTTCCAGGCGCTGACCGGCAGCGTGCGCAGGTCGTGGCGGCGGATCAACGCGCGGTACCCGCCATCGGCAGGTCGAGTCCGTTGTCGCGGGCGCAGGCGATCGCGTCGTCGTAGCCGGCGTCCGCATGGCGCAGCACGCCGAGCGCGGGATCGTTCCACAGCACGCGCTCGATGCGACGCGCGGCGTCGTCGCTGCCGTCGCAGACGATGACCGTGCCGGCATGCTGCGAGAAGCCCATGCCGACGCCGCCGCCGTGGTGCAGGCTCACCCAGGTCGCGCCGCTCGCGGTATTGACGAGCGCGTTGAGCATCGGCCAATCGGAGACGGCGTCGGAACCATCCTTCATCGCCTCGGTCTCGCGATTGGGCGACGCCACCGAGCCGGCGTCGAGATGATCGCGGCCGATGACGATCGGCGCCTTGAGCTCGCCGCTCTTCACCATGGCGTTGAACGCGAGGCCGGCGCGATGCCGCTCGCCAAGCCCGATCCAGCAGATTCGCGCCGGCAGGCCCTGGAACGCGATGCGCTCGCGCGCCATGTCGAGCCAGCGCGCGAGCGCCGCGTCGCCGGCGAACAGCTCCTTCATCTTGCGGTCGGTGCGGTCGATGTCCTCGGGGTCGCCGGACAGCGCGACCCAGCGGAACGGACCCTTGCCGCGGCAGAACAGCGGGCGGATGTATGCCGGCACGAAGCCGGGAAAGTCGAAGGCATTGCGCACGCCGGCGTCGAACGCCACCTGGCGGATGTTGTTGCCGTAGTCGACGGTCGGCACGCCCATCGCATGGAAAGCGAGCATCGCCTCGACGTGGGTGACGATCGACGCGCGCGCGGCCGCGACCACGGCCTCGGGGTGCGACGCGCGCTCGGACTGCCAGCGCGCGACGCTCCAGCCCGACGGCAGGTAGCCGTTGACGAGGTCGTGCGCCGATGTCTGGTCGGTGACGATGTCGGGACGCGGGCCGCCGTCGCGCGCGCGTCGCGCGAGCTCCGGCACGAGGTCGGCGGCGTTGCCGAGCAGGCCCACCGAGGTCGCGGTCTTGCGTGCCACGGCGTCGGCGATGATCGCCAGCGCCGCGTCGAGCGAATCGGCGCGGCGATCGAGATAGCGCGTCTTGAGCCGCGCGTCGATGCGCGCCGCGTCGCACTCGATCGCCAGCACCGACGCGCCGGCGAGCACGCCCGCCAATGGCTGCGCGCCGCCCATGCCGCCCAGACCCGCGGTCAGGATCCAGCGCCCGCGCAGGTCGCCGCCGAAGTGCTGGCGCCCGGCCTCGACGAACGTTTCGTACGTGCCCTGCACGATGCCCTGGCTGCCGATGTAGATCCACGAGCCGGCGGTCATCTGGCCGAACATCATGAGGCCCTTGCGATCGAGCTCGTGGAACACTTCCCACGTCGCCCAGTGCGGCACGAGATTCGAGTTGGCGATGAGCACGCGCGGCGCGTCGAAGTGCGTGCGCAACACGCCCACCGGCTTGCCGGACTGCACCAGCAGCGTCTCGTCCTCGGCCAGTGCGCGCAGGGCGGCGAGGATGGCGTCGAACGACGCCCAGTTGCGTGCGGCCTTGCCGATGCCGCCATAGACGACGAGGTCCTGCGGCCGCTCGGCGACCTCGGGATCGAGGTTGTTCTGGATCATCCGGTACGCGGCCTCGATCTGCCAGTTGCGGCAGGTGAGCGCGCTGCCGCGCGGCGCGCGCACGGTACGCGGCCCGGTGGCGTTGGCGAGCATGCGGTCGTCGGCGTTCATCGTCGTGCCTCCTTCGTCGCGCGCGGCGCGTCAGGCCGCGGCGGCATGCGACGGCAGCATCGCCGCGATGGCCCCTGGCCAGTCGTTGCGCATCGCCCATGCCCGCATCGCCTCGATGTCGGGCGCGAGATAGCGGTCCTGCGCGAGGAACGCGACCCGTGCGCGGATGCCCGCGTGCTGGGCCTCCATCGCCGCCGAGCTCGCGAGCGGCCGCAGGAAGTCGATGCCCTGCGCCGCCGCCATCGCCTCGATGCCGACGATCGTCGCGGTGTTGGCGATCATCTCGGCGAGCCTTCGCGCACCGAAAGTCGCCATCGACACGTGATCTTCCTGGTTGGCCGACGTCGGCAGGCTGTCGACGCTCGCCGGATGCGCCAGCGACTTGTTCTCGCTCGCCAGCGACGCGGCGGTGACGTGGGCGATCATGAAGCCGCTGTTCAGGCCGGGGTCTGCAGTGAGGAACGGCGGCAGGCGGGAGACGCCGGCGTCGATCAGCATGGCGATCCGCCGCTCGGCGATCGCCCCGACCTCGGCGATCGCCAGCGCCATTGCGTCGGCGGCGAGCGCCACCGGCTCGGCGTGAAAATTCCCGCCGGAAACGATCGTGCCTTCCTCTCCCGGCCCGACGCCGGCGAAGACCAGCGGGTTGTCGGTCACCGCATTGGCCTCGCGCAGCAGCACCAGCGCCGCGTGGCGCAGTTGGTCGAGGCAGGCGCCGACCACCTGCGGCTGGCAGCGCAGGCTGTACGGGTCCTGCACCCGGTCGTCGCCTTCGAGGTGCGAGCGGCGGATCTCGCTGCCGGCGAGCAAGGCGCGGTAGTACTGGGCGACGTCGACCTGCCCCGGCTGGCCGCGCAGCAGGTGGATGCGCGGATCGAACGGGCCGTCGCTGCCGCGCGCGGCATCGACGGTCAGCGCGCCGACGACGAGCGCCGCTTCGAGCACCGGCTCGAACGAGAACAGCGCGTGCAGCGCGAGCGCGGTCGAG
>DASYSP010000128.1:0-67221 GCA_036003195.1 Casimicrobiaceae bacterium | reverse complement strand
TTCTCGTTCCTGCGCGGCGCCTCGCATCCGGAGGAGCTGGTGGAACGCGCGCAGGCGCAGGGCTACGCCGCGCTCGCGATCACCGACGAATGCTCGCTCGCGGGCGCGGTGCGCGCGCATCTCGCGGCGAAGGACGCCGGGCTGCCGCTCGTCATCGGCAGCGAGTTCACTCTCGACGACGGCTTGAAGCTCGTGCTGCACGCCGTCGACCGCGACAGCTACGGCGATCTCGCCGCACTCATCACCCGCGCCCGAAGGCGCGCGATCAAGGGCCACTACCGCGTCACGCGCGACGATGTCGCCGACCTCGGCCGGCGCTGCCTCGCGCTGTGGATACCGGGTGCGGCGATCGCGGCCGACGAGGCGCGCTTCTGCGTCGACGCGTTCGGCGCCCGCGCGGCGATGGCGGCCGAGCTCTTCGCCCGCGGTGGCGAGCGCGCGCGCCTGGCCGACCTCACGGCCGTGAGCCGCGCCACCGGCCTCCCGCTGATCGCCGCGGGCGACGTCCACATGCACGTGCGCGCGCGCCGCATGCTGCAGGACACGATGACGGCGGTCCGCGTCGGCACGCCGCTCGCGCAATGCGGCTACGCGCTCTTCGCCAACGGCGAGCGCCACCTGCGATCGCGCGGGCGCCTGGCGACGATCTACCCGCGTGCGCTGCTCGAGGCGAGCGTCGAGCATGCCGCGCGCTGCCGCTTCTCGCTCGACTGCCTGCGCTACGAGTATCCCGACGAGATCGTGCCGGCGGGCGCGACGCCGGCATCGCACCTGCGCGCGCTGACCGAGGCAGGGCTCGTGCGCCGCTATCCCCGCGCCGCGGGCGACCGCGGCTCGCGCGTGCCGCCGAAGGTGCGCGAGCAGATCGAGCACGAGCTCGCGCTCATCGCCGAGCTCGCCTACGAGCCCTATTTCCTCACCGTGCACGACATCGTCGCGTTCGCGCGCTCGCGCGGCATCCTGTGCCAGGGCCGTGGCTCGGCGGCCAATTCGGCGGTGTGCTACGCGCTCGGCATCACCGAGGTCGACCCGACGCGGATGTCGATGCTGTTCGAGCGCTTCGTCAGCCGCGAGCGCGACGAGCCGCCCGACATCGACGTCGACTTCGAGCACCAGCGGCGCGAGGAGGTGATGCAGTACGTCTATGCCAAGTACGGCCGCGACCGCGCGGCGCTGGCCGCGACCCTGATCACCTACCGCACCAAGAGCGCGGTGCGCGACATCGCCAAGGCGCTGGGCTTCGGCCTCGCCGAGATCGACCGCCTGACACGCGTGTTCGCGTGGTGGGACGGCCGCACGATCGAGGTCGCGCGTATCCGCGAAGCCGGCTTCGACCCCGCGAGCCCGCTGATCGCGCGGCTCGTCCACCTCGCCGGCGAATTGATCGGCATGCCGCGGCACCTGTCGCAGCACGTCGGCGGCTTCGTCATCGCGCGCGGCTCGATCGAGCGCATGGTACCGGTGGAGAACGCGGCGATGGTGGACCGCACGGTGATCCAGTGGGACAAGGACGACCTGGACGCGATGGGACTGCTCAAGGTCGACTGCCTGGCGCTCGGCATGCTCTCGGCGATCCGCCGCGCGCTGTCGATGGTGTCGGCGTGGCGCGAACGCCCGCTGGCGATGCAGGACATTCCCGCCGAGGATCCCGAGGTCTACGCGATGATCCAGCGCGCCGACACGATCGGCGTGTTCCAGATCGAATCGCGCGCGCAGCAGTCGATGCTGCCGCGTTTGAAGCCCGCCAATTTCTACGACCTCGTGATCGAGGTCGCGATCGTGCGTCCCGGCCCGATCCAGGGCGGCATGGTGCATCCGTACCTGCGCCGCCGGCAGGGCCTCGAGCCGGTCACGTACCCCAGCGAGGCGGTGCGCGCCGTGCTCGAGCGCACGCTCGGCGTGCCCATCTTCCAGGAGCAGGTGATGCAGCTCGCGATCGTCACCGCCGACTTCACGCCCGGCGAATCCGACGCGCTGCGGCGCTCGATGGCGGCCTGGCGGCGCAAGGGCGGGCTCGAGAAGTTCGAGCGGCGCCTCGTCGACGGCATGGCGAAGAACGGCTACAGCGAGGCGTTCGCGCGGCAGATCTACCAGCAGATTCTCGGCTTCGGCGAGTACGGCTTCCCGGAGTCGCATTCGGCGTCGTTCTCGCTGCTGGTCTACGTGTCGTCATGGCTCAAGCGCTACCATCCGGCGGCGTTCACCGCGGCGCTCCTCAACGCGCAGCCGATGGGGTTCTACGCGCCGGCGCAGCTGGTGCAGGATGCGCAGCGCCATGGCGTCGAGGTGCGCGCGGTCGACGTCGTGATGAGCGAATGGGATTGCACGCTGGAAACGCCGCAGCCGGCGACCCGCGGTCCGCGGCCGCCGGCGCAGGCATCGTCCGCTTCCGCCGTCGCGTCGTGCGCAGCGGCATCACCGGCGCTGCGCCTGGGCCTGCGGATGATCGCAGGCTTCGGCGAGCCGGCGGCGGCGCGCGTCATCGCGGCACGCACCGAAGCGCCCTTCGCATCGGTCGCCGATCTCGCGCACCGCGCGGCGCTCGACGCCCGCGATCTTCGCGCCCTCGCCGACGCCGGCGCGCTCGCGGCCCTCGCCGGCCATCGCCACGCCGCGGTGTGGGACGTCGCCGGCGTGGAGAAGCTGCCGGCGATCCTCGCCGGCGGCACGTTCGCCGAGACGCCGGCACAGCTGCCGCCGCCCAGCGAAGGCCAGGACATCGTCGCCGACTACCGCCGCCTCGGGCTGACGCTCGGCCGCCATCCGCTGGCGCTGCTGCGCAAGTCGCTGGCGGCACGGCGCCTCCTCACGTCGCGCGAAGTCACGTCATCGCCGCATGGGCGCCTCGTGCGCACCGCCGGCATCGTCATCGGCCGCCAGCGCCCGGACACGGTGAGCGGCGTGGTGTTCGTCACGCTGGAGGACGAGACGGGGAACACCAACGTCATCGTCTGGCGTGACCTGGGCGACCGCCAGCGCCGCGAATTGCTGGGCGCGCGGCTGATGGCGGTGTACGGCAAGGTCGAGCGCGAGGGCATCGTCGTGCACCTCGTCGCCGGCCATCTGGTCGATCTCTCGCCGATGCTGGGCGCGCTGGAGACACGCTCGCGGGATTTCCACTGACGCATGCCCGGCAGAGGCCGGGGACTGCGAGGCCGCCCGCGAACACCACCGCCCGGCGCCTCGCTGCGGCGGGCGAAAAGACGGCCCACTCGGCAGGCTTGCCGGCCACGACGGTATCCTGCGCTTCATGCCTGCCAGCCTGCAGTGTGTCCGCCCCGTCTGGAGTCCGGCGAGCTGCGCCGTTAGGCTGCCTGCATGACAACCGGACTTTGCTGGAACCGCCCATGAGCGCCGACCCCGCCGGCGCCGCCCCGCCGCCACCCCCGCCCCCGCCGCCGCGCTCGCCGTCGCACCAGGCGATGCGCGACATCGGCGACGGCCTCGTCGTCGTGTGGTGGCGATTCTTCGACTGGCTCGCGATCGCGCCGTGGAAGACGCTGGCGCTGGTCGCCGTGCTCGGCCTGATCCTCGCCGGCATCCTGCAGCGTCCGGTGCCGTTCCTGATGCTGGTCGTCGCGTGCCTGATCATCAAGATCGTGGCGGGCGGCAAGCGGCGCGCCGAACTGACCGCCAGCGAAGCCACGCAACGCGCGGAGACGCAGCATCTCGAGCGCACCGTGGTGGAGGCGCGGATGGAAGCGCTGCAGGCGCAGATCGAGCCGCACTTCCTGTTCAACACGCTGGCCAGCATCGACCAGCTGATCCTGACCGATCCGCCGCGCGCGTCGCGGATGCAGCAGAGCCTGATTCGCTACCTGCGCTCGGCCATGCCGAGGATGCGCGAAGGCGGCCGCCCCACGCTCGGGCAGCAGGTCGAGCTGTCGCGGGCGTTCCTCGAAATCATGGCGGTGCGCATGGAGGAGCGTCTGCAGTCCGTGCTGAACGTCCCCGACGGCCTCAAGTCGGCGGTGTTTCCGTCGATGATGCTGCAGACGCTGGTGGAAAACGCGATCAAGCATGGCCTCGAGCCCAAGGCCGCCGGCGGCCGGGTGGAGATCGCGGCCGAAGTCGCCGACGGTCAGCTGGCCGTGCACGTGATCGATACCGGCATGGGCTTCCAGCCGAAGGGCGACGCCGGTGTGGGGCTCGCCAACATCCGCGAGCGGCTTCACGCGTTGTACGATGGCCGCGCCGAGCTGATCATCGGCGTGCCCAAGGAAGGCGGCACGTGCGCCACCATCAGGGTGCCGTACGAAGTCGCGCCCGCTCAATCCGCCTGACCGACCGCTTGCGATGACCGACCCCGCCCCGACTGCCGTCGTCGCCGACGACGAGCGCCTGATGCGCGAGCAGCTCGTCGATCGCCTCAAGGTCGCATGGCCTGCGCTCGCGATCGTCGGCGAAGCCGGCAATGGCCGCGAAGCCGTGGCGCTCGTGCATCGACTGGAGCCGGACGTGGTGTTCCTCGACGTGCGCATGCCGGAGATGGACGGCATCGAGACGGCGGCGGCGCTGGCGGGGATGGCTCGCATCGTGTTCGTCACCGCCTATGACGAGTACGCCGTGCGTGCATTCGAGCAGGGTGCGGTCGACTACCTCGTCAAGCCCGCGGAGCCCGAACGGCTGGCGCTGACGTGCCAGCGGCTGCGCGAGCGGCTGCATCAGGCGCCGGCACCCATGGACGCGCTGCTCGCCGAGCTGTCGCAGCGCCTCGGCAGCGGCGCTGCGCGCCCGCGCGAGTACCTGCGCTGGGTGCAGGCGAGCGTGGGATCGAACATCCGCATGATCCCGACCGGCGACATCCTGTTCTTCCGCGCCGAGGACAAGTACACGCGGGTGCAGACGGTGCGCTTCGAAGCCCTGATCCGCAAGCCGATCAAGGAACTGATCGAGGAGCTGGATCCTGCCGCGTTCTGGCAGATCCATCGCGCCATCGTCGTGAACGTCGACGCCATCGAGCAGGTGAGCCGCGACTTTCGCGGTCGCCAGCTCGTGCATCTCAAGGGCAGCGGTGAAAAGCTCGAGGTGAGCCGCACGTTCAGCCACCTGTTCAAGCAGATGTAGCGCACGTCGCGGATTCGCGCGCTGCGCAAGCTGCGCGGCGATCCTGTGATAGCGTACATGGCTCGTTGCTGTCCGCAGCACCACGCCGATACGGCCGCATGAATGGGCCGCCTGCATGCCATCGACTGCTTCCCTTGCCGAGTCCGGGCGCCACGGCCCCCCACGTCCGCTGTGGCGAGCGTTCCTCGCGTTCCTCGGACCGATGCTGGTCAGCAACGTGCTGCAGGCACTGTCCGGCACGTTCAACAACGTGTTCATCGGCCAGATGCTGGGCACGCACGCGCTGGCCGCCGTGGCCGCGGTGTTCCCCATCGTGTTCTTCCTGATTTCGCTGGTGATCGGCGTCGGCGCCGGCGCGTCGGTGCTGATCGGGCAGGCCTGGGGCGCGCGCGAGCGGCACAAGGTCAAGGCCATCGCCGGTACCGCGCTGGCTCTCGGCCTGCTGCTCGGGCTCGCGATCGCGCTGGTCGGCGGCACCTTCACGCGCGGGATGCTGGAGCTGCTGCGCACGCCGCCGAGCGTGCTGCCGGAAGCCGTCAGCTATGCGCGATTGATGATGTTCGCGATGCCGGGCCTGCTGGTCTTCATCCTGGCGACGCAATTGATGCGTGGCGTCGGCGACACCCTCACGCCGCTCTACGCGCTCCTGATCTCGACGGCGGTCGCGAGCGTGCTGACGCCCGCGTTCATCCGCGGCTGGGCCGGGTTGCCGCGCCTCGGCGTGACGTCGGCCGCAGCAGCCTCCATCGGCGCGTTCGTCGTGGCGCTGGCATTCATGGCGTGGTTCATGCGCCGCAAGCGCCATCCGCTGGCGCCCGACCGCGAATTGCTGCGCGACCTGCGCATCGATCCGGCGCTGTTGCGGCTCATCGTCCGGATCGGCCTGCCGACGGGCCTGCAGGTGATCGTGATGTCGCTGGCGGAAATCGTGCTGCTGGCGCTCGTCAACGGCTTCGGACCGGATGCCACGGCCGCGTACGGCGCCGTCAACCAGGTCGTCAACTACGTGCAGTTTCCGGCGATTTCCATCGCCATCACCGCCTCGATACTCGGCGCGCAGGCGATCGGTGCCGGCCATGTCGATCGCCTGGGCGCGATCACCCGCACGGGCCTGCAGATGAACCTGGTGATGACGGGCGGCCTCGTCCTGCTCGGCTACCTGCTGTCGCGCCACCTGATCGCGCTGTTCATCACCAGCGTGCCGGTGATCGAGATCGCGCAGACGCTGCTGCACATCATGCTGTGGAGCACCGTCGTTTACGGCTTCGCCAGCGTGCTGAGCGGCGTGATGCGAGCATCCGGCGCAGTCCTGGTGCCGACCGGCATTTCGATGTTCTGCGTCGCGGCGATCGAGCTGCCGGCGGCGTACCTGCTCGCTTCGCACTTCGGTCTCGAAGGCGTCTGGATGGCCTACCCCATCGGCTTCACCGCGATGCTCGCGCTGCAGGCGACGTACTATCTTCGCTTCTGGCGCAAGCGCAGGATCGTGCGGCTGGTGTGAGCTGCCACGCGCGCGGTGCCGCGGCACGCCGCGCGCGGCGAGCGTCGCGACGCGACGCACTTCGCCCGCACCGACGGCCGCCGTGTTGACGCGCACGCGCTCCGCGCTGGCCCGCGCCCGCCATGCCACGCGGTTGCAGTTCCTGGCGCTCGGCATCATCGCCGGCAGCTGGGGCGCGCACATCCCGTCGGTGAAGGCGCGCTATTCGCTCAGCGAGGCGACGCTCTCGCTGGTGCTGCTGGCGGTCGCCTGCGGCGCGCTGTCATCGCTGTTCGTCGCCGGGCGCATCATCGGGCGGCTCGGCGCACGCAACGTCGCGGCGCTCGCGGCGCTGGCCATGAGCGTCCTGCTCGGCGGCGCGCTGGCGTTGCCGGGCGTGGCCGCGCTGCTGCCGGCGATGGCGACGCTCGGCGCCGCGATGAGCCTGTTCGACGTCGCCATCAACACCGAAGGGTCGATGCTGGAGACGCTCGGCGGCCGTCCGGTGATGAGCAATCTGCACGGCATGTTCAGCGTCGGCGGCATGCTGGGCGCGTCGATCGCTGCCGTGCTGCTGGATCTGCAGGTGGCGCCGCGCACGCAGCTTGCCGTCGTCTGCGGCGGCATCGCGATCGTCGCCGTGATCGCGTCGCGCGGCATGCTCGACACGCACGCCTCCGGCGACGATGCGGCCGCGCAGGCGCGTTTCGCGTGGCCGAAAGGCGTGCTGCTCTTCATCGGGTTGTTGATCCTGGCCGGCATGACCGCGGAGGGCATCATGTACGACTGGTGCGTGCTCTATCTGCGGCAGGAGGTGGCCATGGCGCCGCCACAGGCCGCACTCGGCTACGCCACGTTCTCGGCCGCAATGGCCCTGTCGCGATTCGGCGGCGACGCGCTGCGCGCGCGCTGGACGGACACATTGCTGCTGCGCACCGGCGCGGTACTCGCGGCCATCGCGATGACGATCGTCCTGCTGTCGGCCCACGCGGTGGTCGCGCTGATCGGTTTCGCGCTGGTGGGTGCCGGGCTGGCGCCCGTCGCACCCATCCTCTTCAATGCGGCGAGCAGCGTGCCCGGCGTCAGCCGCGCGGCGGGCATCGCCGCGGTCACGTCCATCGGCTACGCCGGGTTCCTGATAGGTCCGCCGCTGATCGGCGGCATCGCCACCGCGAGCTCGCTGTCCGTCGCGCTCGGCGTCGTCGTCCTGGCTTCCGCCGTCCTCGCGTACGGGGCGCGTCATCTGCCGCAGTCACGCACGCTTGCGGCGTAACCGCGCGACACTGGCCGCCGGAGGCAGTTTCGGGCGCCTAGGATGTCGCGCAGACCACCGATGCGAGGCCTTCCTTGGCCTCGCCGACCGGCTTCACGGAACGCGTGTCGACGCCGTTCTTCGCCGCGGTGATCTCGGCCAGGATCGAGATCGCGATCTCCGGCGGCGTGCGGCTGCCGATGTAGAGCCCGATCGGCCCGTGCAGCCTGGCGATCTCGTCGGCCGTGACGTCGAACTCGACGAGCCTTTCGCGGCGCTTCGCGTTGTTGGCGCGCGAGCCCAGCGCACCGACGTAGAACGCCGGCGACTTCAGCGCCTCCATCAGCGCCAGGTCGTCGAGCTTGGGATCGTGCGTCAGCGCCACGACCGCGCAGCGCTCGTCGAGATTCATCGCGCGCACGGTGTCGTCGGGCATTGTGCGCACCAGCGTGACACCCGGGATGTCCCAGGTCTCCGTGTATTCCTCGCGCGGGTCGCAGATCGTCACGCGGTAGTCGAGCCCGACCGCAATCTGCGCAAGGTACTTGGAGAGCTGCGACGCGCCGATCACCAGCATCCGGTAGCGCGGCCCGTGCACGGTGACCAGCACCCGGCCGTCGAACGACAGGCCGTCGGTGACCTTCGACGGATGCAGCGTGGCGAATCCGGTCGCCAGCTCGAGCTTGCGCGCGACGAGGTGGCCTTCCTCGATCTCGTGCAGCAGCGCCCGCATGCCCGACTCGCGCGTCAGCGGCTCCAGCACCAGCTCGATCGTGCCGCCGCACGGCAGGCCGAAGCGGCGCGCCTCGTCGGCCGACACGCCGTAGGTCACGGCCTCGGCGCGGGTGCTCGTCATGCCATGCTTGCGGGTGCGGTCGATGATGTCGTCCTCGATGCAGCCGCCGGACACCGAGCCGACGACGAGGCCATCGTCGCGCACCGCGAGCATCGCGCCCTCGGGGCGCGGCGAGCTGCCCCACGTGCGCACGACCGTCACCAGCAGCACGCGCCGGCCTTGGTCGAGCCAGTCGGCGCTCTTCTTCAGCACTTCGAAATCGACGCTGTCCATCGCTCGGCTCCCGGCCGCCTAGCCGATGCGGCCCCTGAAATACAGATACGCGAGGATCACGATGATCGCGGCAAGCGCAAGGAATCGCGTCCACGTGCCCCTTTCGACGGTGCGGCGAAGCGTTTCGTCTTCCGGCGGGGCACCGCCTGCCGGCGACGACGCGGCGCCACCTCCTTCGCCGGCGACCACCGCCTCGCCGCGCGCTTCCTCCGGGGCGTCCATGTGCTCTCCGGCCGGCGACGTCGTACCCACCGCGAAATGCGCGGCGAGGCGCGCAAAGAAATCGTCGGCGAGCTTCGCTGCCGCGCCGTCGACGAGCCGTGACCCGATCTGCGCGAGCTTGCCGCCGACCTGCGCCTTGACCTCGTAGTGCATTGCCGTGTGTCCGGCGTCGTCAGGCGCGAGCGTGACGCGCGCCTCGCCGCGAGCGAAACCCGCCGCGCCGCCCTGCCCTTCGAAGCGCAACGTGTAGCCGCGTGGCGGATCGACATCGGCGAGCGTCATCCTGCCGCTGAAGCGGGCCGCCACCGGGCCGATGCGCGCCGTGACCTGCGCGTGGAACGCGTCCGCGCCGATGCGCTCCAGCGATTCGCAGCCGGGCACGCATTCGCGCAGCACCGCGGGATCGTTGAGCGCGTCGAACACCGCTTCGGGCGACGCGGGAACGCTGCGGGTATTGGCAAGCTCCATCAGTATCCGGGTCCGGTGCCGGGCATCTGCACGCCCGCCTTCATGCTACCGCAGGCCGCGTGCGCAGCATTGCCGTCGGACGCAGGTGGGGCGTGGATGGCTTGCTCGCCGCGTCGGGACGCGTTCCCGCCAGCGCCTCGGCCAGGGCCTCGAGGCTCGCGAGGTTGTGCACCGGCCGGAAATCATCGACCCACGGCAGCATCGCGCGGATGCCCGCCGGGCGCGCCTCGAAATCCGCGTAGCGCAACAACGGGTTGAGCCAGATCACGCGCCGCGCCGATTTCGCGAGCCGCTCCATCTCGAATGCGAGCCCGGCGCCCGCATCGGCGTCGAGGCCGTCGCTGATCAGCAGCACGATCGCGTTCTGTCCGAGGAGGCGCCGCGACCAGCGGCGGTTGAACTCCGCCAGGCTCTCGCCGATGCGCGTGCCGCCCGACCAGTCGTCGACCGCCGCGGTAATGCGCGCGAGCGCGACGTCGACGTCGCGATGCCGCAGGTGGCGCGTGATGTTGGTGAGGCGGGTGCCGAACACCAGCGTGTGCACGCGGTGGCGGTTGTTGGTGATCGCGTGCACGAAATGCAGCAGCATCCGCGCATAGCGCTCCATCGATCCCGAGATGTCGCACAGCACGACCAGCGGCGGCGTACGCCGCGTGCGCGCGCGCATCGCCAGCGGCGCGACGGCGCCGGCGGCGCCCGTCATCCCCCGCAGCGTCGCGCGCAGGTCGACACGAGTGCCGTGCGGCGCCGCACGCGTGCGCCGCGCCGGCATCGCCGGCAGCGGCAGGCGCAGGCGCGCGATGACGGCCTTGACCGCCCGCATCTCGGCCTGCGTCATCGTCGCGAAGTCCTGCTTCTGCAGCACTTCGCGCGGCGAGAACGTGAAGGCAGCGTCGAGCTTGATCTCATCGTCTTCGTCCTGCAGCGGCACATCGCCCGACGGCGGCAGCAGCGCCTCCGCCAGACGCGCGGGCATCGGCGGCGCGCCGTCGTTCGGGATGTGCCCGGCGACGCGCGGCAGGAGCGCCGCCAGCATGCGCTCGACGAGCCGCGGATTGCGCCAGAACAGCTCGAACGCGCTGTCGAACATCGCGAGCTGCTCGTGGCGCGACACCAGCACCGCGGCCAGCGCCGCGCGAAAGTCGCCGCGATTGGCCACGCCGACCGCGTCCACCGCCGCCAGCGCGTCGATCACCTTGGCCGGTCCCACCGCCATGCCGGTCGCGCGCAGCACGCGCACGAAGTGCAGCACGTTCTGCGCGAGCCTGCCGCTGGGCAGCACCGCAAGTGCCGGATGCACGTTCATCGGCGATGCAACGTCAGGTCGCGGCGCCTTCCGCGGCCACTTCGGCGCAAAGCCGCGTGACGGTGTCCGGCGACAACGCGCCGACGTCGTCCTGGTACTTGAGCAGCACGCCGATCGTGTCGGCGATCGCTGCCGGATCGAGCGCGATCTTGTCGAGCGCCATCAGCGCCTCCGCCCAGTCGATGGTCTCGGCGATGCCCGGCGCCTTGAACAGGTCCATCGAACGCAGGCGCTGCGTGAACGCCACCACCTCGCGCGCGAGGCGCTCCGGCGCACGCGGACACTTGCGGCGCACGATCGCGAGCTCGCGGGCCACGTCCGGATAGTCGACCCAATGATAGAGGCACCGGCGCTTGATCGCATCGTGGATCTCGCGCGTCCGGTTCGAGGTGATGACGACGATCGGCGGCGCCGCGGCGCGCACCGCGCCGATCTCGGGGATCGTCACCTGGTATTCGGCCAGCACTTCCAGCAGGTACGCTTCGAACGGCTCGTCGGTGCGGTCGAGCTCGTCGATCAGCAGCACCGGCGCGCCGCCCTCCTGCGGCGACAGCGCCTCGAGCAGCGGTCGCTTCAGCAGGAAGCGCGTGGTGAAGATGTCGTGCGCGAGGTCGTCGCGCACGATGCCGCCGGCGGCCTCGGCCAGACGGATCTCGATCATTTGCCGCGGATAGTTCCATTCGTAGACCGCGGCGGCGGTGTCGAGGCCTTCGTAGCATTGCAGGCGGATCAGGCGGCGGCCGAGTCCGGCGGCGAGCACCTTGGCGATCTCGGTCTTGCCCACGCCCGCCTCGCCTTCGAGGAACAGCGGCTTCGCGAGCCTCAGCGCGAGGAACACCGCGGTGGCGAGGCGGCGCTCGGCGACGTAGTCCTGCGCCGCGAGCAGTGCCTGCGTCGCCTCGACGTTGGCGGGAAGGGGAGTGGCGGCGGTCATCGCGCTTCGACGAATCCGGTGACGGGATCCGTCGAAGCATAGCAAACGGTCAGCTCGCAGCCACCGCGCGCGCCGCCATCACGCTGACAAGATGCGCGCGATAGTCGGGCGAGCCATGCAGATCGTTGTTGAGCCCCTGCGCCGCCACCTTGACTGCGCGCGCGGCATCGGCGCTCCAGTTCTTCGTCAGCGCATCCTCGAGGGGCTTGCAGCGAAACACCGCAGGCGCAGCGCCGGTGACGGCGATGCGCACGCCGCCGGCCGCCTTCGCCACGAACACGCCGACCAGCGCGAAGCGCGACGCCGGATTCGGGAATTTCGCGTACGCGGCCTTCTGCGGCACGGGGAAGCGCACTGCAGTGATGATCTCGTCGGCGGCCAGCGCCGTCTCGTACATGCCCTTGAAGAACGCGTCGGCGCCGATGCTGCGCTTGTTGGTGACGACGGTCGCGTCCAGCGCCACGACTGCCGCCGGCCAGTCGGCTGCCGGATCGTTGTTGGCGAGCGAACCGCCGATCGTTCCCATGTTGCGTACCTGGCGGTCGCCGATGCCTTCGGCGAGCATCGCCAGCGCGGGAATCGTCGCCTTCACCGCCGCCGACGACGCGACGTCGGCATGGCGCGTCATCGCGCCGACGACGAGCATCGAGCCTTCGCTGCGGATGCCCGCGAGCTCGGGAATCGCCGCCAGATCGACGACATGACCGGGCTGCGCGAGCCGCAGCTTCATCGCCGCGACGAGGCTCTGCCCACCCGCCAGCGCCTTGCCGCCGGTGCGCGCGAGCGTGGCCGCGGCGTCGGCGATACTCCTGGCCTGATGCAGTTCGAATCCGTACATGTGCCCTCCGTCAGGAACGTTGCGCGCCGGCGAGCGCGGACCACACGCGATGGGGCGATGCCGGCATGTCGAAGTGCGTGATCCCGCGTTCGGACATCGCGTCGAGCACCGCGTTCATCAGCGCCGCCGGGGCACCGATCGCGCCGGCCTCGCCGCACCCCTTGGCACCGAGCGGATTGTGCGTGCACGGCGTGACCTTGGTCGCGACTTCGAACGCCGGCAGGTCGTCGGCACGCGGCAACGCGTAGTCCATGAAGCTGCCGGTCAGCAGTTGTCCGCTCTCGCGATCGTAGACGCAGTTCTCCAGCAGCGCCTGGCCGATGCCTTGCGCGAGGCCCCCGTGCACCTGGCCTTCGACGATCATCGGATTGATGATGTTGCCGAAGTCGTCGCATGCGGAGAACCGCTCGACCTTGACCACACCGGTGTCGGGATCGATCTCCACTTCGCAGATATGCGTGCCCGCGGGATAGGTGAAGTTCGTCGGATCGTAGAATGCGGTCTCGTCGAGGCCCGGCTCGAGCTTGTCCAGCGGATAGTTGTGCGGCACGTATGCCGCCAGTGCCACCTCGCCGAACGCCTTGCTGCGGTCGGTGCCCGCCACCGTGAACTTGCCGTCGGCGAACTCGATGTCGGACTCCGCCGCCTCCAGCAGGTGCGCGGCGATCTTGCGTCCCTTGGCGACGATCTTGTCGAGCGCCTTGACGATCGCCGTGCCGCCCACCGCCAGTGAGCGCGAGCCATAGGTGCCCATGCCGAACGGCACGCGCCCGGTGTCGCCGTGCACGACGTCGACGTTCTCCACCGGCAGTCCGAGGCGCGCCGCGACCAGCTGCGCGAACGTGGTCTCGTGCCCCTGGCCATGGCTGTGCGAGCCGGTGAACACGGTGACGCTGCCGGTCGGGTGCACGCGCACCTCGCCCGCCTCGAACAGACCCGCGCGCGCGCCGAGCGCACCCGCGACGTTCGACGGCGCGAGGCCGCAGGCCTCGATGTACGACGCGTAGCCCAGCCCGCGCAGCCTGCCCCGCGCGACCGACGCCGCCTTGCGCGCACCGAAGCCCTTGACGTCGGCGATCTTCATCGCCTCGTCGAGGCATGCATCGTAGTCGCCGATGTCGTAGTTGAGCGCCACCGGCGTCTGGTACGGGAACGTGCGGATGAAGTTGCGCCGGCGAATCTCGTCCTGGGCGATGCCAGTCTCCACGGCCGCCTGGTGCACGATGCGCTCGACCACGTACGTCGCCTCGGGTCGTCCGGCGCCGCGATAGGCGTCCACCGGCGCGGTGTTGGTGAACACCGCGGTCACCTCGCAGAAGATTGCCGGCGTCGCGTACTGTCCCGCGAGCAGCGTCGCGTACAGGATCGTGGGGATGCACGATGCGAAGGTCGACAGGTACGCGCCCATGCTCGCCGTGGTCTCCACGCGCAGCGCCAGAAACTTGCCGCCCTTGTCGAGCGCCAGCTCGGCGTGCGTCACGTGATCGCGGCCGTGGGCATCGGCGAGGAACGACTCGCTGCGCTCCGCCACCCACTTGATCGGGCGGCGCACGCGCTTCGCCGCCCACACCAGCGCGGTCTCCTCGGGATAGAGATAGATCTTCGAGCCGAACCCGCCGCCGACGTCGGGCGCGATCACCCGCACCTTGTGCTCCGGCAGGCCAAGCACGAACGCGGTCATCAGCAGCCGTTCGACGTGCGGGTTCTGGCTCGTCACGTACAGCGTGTACGAATCGTCGCCGGCGTTGTACGCGGCGTTGGCGGCACGCGGCTCGATCGCGTTGGGGATGAGGCGGTTGTTGACGATGTCGATCCTGGTCACATGTGCCGCCTTGGCGAATGCGGCGTCGACCGCCGCCTTGTCGCCCAACGCCCACGTGTAGCAGCGGTTGCCTGCGGCTTCGGCGTGGATCTGCGGCGCGCCCGGCTTGAGGGCATCCATGACGTTGACCACTGCCGGCAGCACGTCGTAGTCGACGTCGATCAGCTCGGCGGCGTCCTTCGCCTGCACGATGGACTCGGCGACGACGACCGCCACCGGATCGCCGGCGTAGCGCACCTTGCCGCTCGCCAGCACCGGATGCGGCGGCTCGTTCATCGGCTTGCCGTCGGTGCCCGTGATCAGCCAACCGCAAGGCAATCCGTTGACGCCCGTGAGGTCGGCTGCCGTGTAGACCGCGAGGACCCCAGGTGCAGCCTTCGCTTTCGCGGTATCGATGCCGCGGATCGTCGCGTGCGCATGCGGCGAGCGCAGGAACGTCGCGTACGCCTGGTGCGGCAGCGTGACGTCGTCGGTGTACTGGCCGCTGCCCGTGAGAAAGCGCGCATCTTCCTTGCGCAGCACGCGCTGGCCGATCACGCCCTTGTCATTCGCCCCCATGGCGCACCTCCCCTTGTCCCATCGCCGCAGCCCCCTGCTTCACCGCCTTGACGATGTTGTGGTAGCCGGTGCACCGGCACAGGTTGCCTTCCAGTTCGGCGCGGATCGTCGCCTCGTCGGCGTGCGGGTGGCGGGCACACAGGTCGAGCGCGCTCATCACCATTCCCGGTGTGCAGAAGCCGCACTGCAGTCCATGGCACTCGCGGAACGCGGCCTGCATCGGATGCAGCGCGCCATCGGTGGCAAGGCCCTCGATCGTGACGACCTTGGCGCCCGCCGCCTGCATCGCCAGGAGGTTGCACGCCTTCACCGCGCGGCCGTCGAGGAGCACCGTGCAGGATCCGCACTGCGCGGTGTCGCAGCCGACATGCACGCCCGTGAGGCCGAGGTTGTTGCGCAGGAACTCGACGAGCAAGGTGCGCGGATCGATGCTGGCGCTGGCGGCCTTGCCGTTGACGGTCAATGACAGCGTGGCGGACACGGGGCTCCTCCGGGAAGTGGCCGGTTCGACGCGGGAGACGCTCCGCGCCACAGGCGGGAAATGGGTGAGTGCGAGGTGTCTCTATCGCCGGCGACGCGACGAACACTCGAGCGCGCGGCGGTTCATCATACTGCCGGGCGCGCATGCCGGCAACGCACCGCCGCGCGCGCGACCGTCGCCGTCGGTCGAGCCGTGGCGGTCGGACGCGTCGTGGCGATCAGTCGTTATCGCCGTGGCAGACGGCGGGCTCGGCGGCGTGGAGCGGCTCGGTGTCGACGTCGCGCCAGGTGCCGCCGTCGTGCAACTGCAGCGCGAGCACGCCCCCGAGCGAGGCGCTCGTGTAACCGCCAGCGGCCGGCTGGTCGAATTTCACCATCAGGCAACCCGGCGCCGAACGCACGACGCGCCCCGCTTGCCAGCCGTCGCCGAGCCCCGATACGCGCACGCGCACCTCGCTGCCGACGGCCAGCGGACCGGCGGCGAGCCCCTGCATCGCGAGCATCGCGCATGCCGCGATGACCAGCGTGCGCATCATCAGTACAGCCCCGCGACGTAGTTGGCGACGTCGACGATGTCGGCGTCGGACATCGTCGACGTCACGCTCGTCATGTTGCCGCCATCGTTGGTCCGCGTCTTCGCCTTGAAGTCGCGCAGCTGCTTGACGACATAGTCGTACTGCTGACCGGCGACGCGCGGAATCTCGTTCTGCCCGGCGAACCCGCCGAGGTGGCACATCGTGCACAGCGCGGCAGTGGCGATCTTCTCGCCCTTGGCGGCGCGCGCGGGGTCGGGCTTGAAGCCCGTGGAGACCGGCTTTTGCGCCGCGAAATACTGCGCCAGCGCCTGGGCTTCATCGGCGCTCAGGTCCGCCGCCATCGGCGACATCACCGGGTCGTTGCGGCGTTTCGCCTGGAAATCGCGCAGCTCCGTGTAAATGTAGCGAAACGTCTGGCCGGCGAGCACCGGGTACAGCCCGTTGGTCGAATTGCCGAGCGGGCCGTGGCACGACTCGCACAGCGCGGCCTTCGGTGGCGGCACCGGCGCCTGCGCGGCCGCGGGCGCCGGCGCGAGACCGACTGCCAGTGTGACGACGAGGACGCGAAGCGGGCAGGTGATGCGGGCGATCATCGATGGCATGCGTTCACGCAATAAAAAAGGAGGCGCGTCACCGCGCCTCCTCCTGGAGTGTCGCGACCGGCGATTCAGAGCGCGAACACGAAGACGCTGTTGCCGCGCTTGAAGTCGAGCTGCGTGTTGCCGCCGGCACCGACGGCGATGTACTGCTTGCCCTTGACCATGTACGACACCGCGGGAGCGTTGACGCCGGCGCCGCAATTGTAGCTCCACAGGACCTTGCCGTCCTTGGCGTCGAACGCCTTGAACCAGCCGTTGCCCTCGCCGTTGAACACGAGTCCGCCCGCGGTGGCCAGCACGCCACCGATCAGCGGCTGCGGCGTCTTCACGCCCCAGGCCACCTTGCCGGTGTCGATGTCGACGGCGACCAGGCGGCCCCATTGCTCTTCGCTCGGGATCGTCTTGAACGCGCCTCCGAGCCACAGCTTGCCGCCCGGATATGCGGCGGATTCGACCTGGTAGGTCATCGGCTGGTGCAGGTTGGCGGCATACGCGTAATGCAGCTTCGGATCGATCGCCATCGGCGACCACTCGACCCCGCCGTTGGCGCCGGGAAGCATGCGCGCGCCGGTCGCGGTGGGCAGCGTCCACATGTTCTCCTGCGGGATCATCGCTTCGGAGAAGCGGATGATCTTGCCGGTGGCGCGGTCGTGGACGTACACGTGGCCGGTCTTGCCGCCGTGGATGACGACGTCGACCATCTTGCCCGACGCGTCCTTCGCCTGCGTGAGGATCGGCGCGCTGACCGCGTCGAGGTCCCATACGTCATGCGAAATGTATTGCGAATGCCACTTGTACGCGCCGGTGTCGAGGTTCACCGCGACCATCGAGTCGGTGTACAGGTTGTCGCCCGGACGGATCGCGCCGTAGAGGTCGGGGGAAGGATTGCCGACGACGAAGAAGATCGTGCGCGTCTTGAGATCGACCGCCGGCGTCATCCACACGCCGCCACCGAGCATCTGATAGAAATCACCGCCCTTCGCCGCCAGGTCCTTCTTCTCCTGGTCGATGTCGCGATGCATGTCGCGGCCGGTGGCATCCTTGGTCGCCCACACGCCTTCGTGGCCCTTGTCGGGAATCGTGTAGAACGTCCACAGCTCCTTGCCGTCGGCGGCGTTGTAGGCCTTGACGAAGCCGCGGATGCCGTATTCGCCGCCGTTGGTGCCGATCAGCACCTTGCCGTCGACGAACACCGGTGCCATCGTCTCCGAGTAGCCTTTTTCCGGATCGGCGATCTGCGTCGACCATGCCACGCCGCCGGTCTTGGCGTCGAGCGCAACGAGCTTGGCGTCGAGCGTGCCGAGATAGAGCTTGCCGTCGCCGATCGCCACGCCGCGGTTGTTGGGACCGCAGCAGAACGTCGTGATCGGTCCCATCTTGTGCTTGTAGTGCCAGTATTCCTCGCCGGTCGCCGCGTTGATCGCGTAGACATGGTCGTACGACGTGGTCAGGAACATGACGCCGTCGACGACGATCGGCGAAGTCTCCATCGACTCCAGCACTTCGGTCTGGAACACGAATGCCGGGCGCAGGCCCTTGACGTTCCTGGTGTTGATCTGCGTGGCCGCGGCATACCGGGAATTGGTGTAATCGCCGTTCGAATGCAGCCACGCGTCGGCATTCTTCGACGCGCCGTTGAGCATCGCCTGCGACACGGCAATGTTGGCCGTGATGTCGGCCGCCTTCTTGGTTGCGCCTCCGGCGATTTCCGCTTGCGCATAGGCGAGCGAGACGCCGAGCGCGAACGTCGCTGCCGCGACGCCGATCGACTTGAGATGGATGCTCACGATGGCCCTTCCGATTGTTTATTGTTGGATTGCGGGACGAACTCGGCGCCACGGCCGGGAGAATTTCCCGGTGGGTCGGATGCGTTATAGTCCAAGCATTGCGCTGTTGCAAACAAAACGGTTTTGTGCGGCGCAGCATATTCGGCGGAGAACTCGCATGACCCCATTCCCGGCGCGCGGCATCGTCGCGATTGTCGCGTTTTGCGCGGCGCAGGCATTCGCGCAGGCCGGCTTCGACGATTCGGCCAGCGCCCGCTTCCTGGTGGCGGCGCGGGCAAGCGATCTGCCCGCCGTCAAGCGTGCACTTGCCGATGGCGGATCGATCAACTCGCGCAATCGCATCGGCGAGACGGCGCTGCTGAGCGCCATCAAGCGCAACGACGGCGACATGGCCCGCTTCCTCGTCGACGCGGGCGCCGATGTCAATGTCGCCGCGATCAACGGCGTCACCCCGCTGATGGCGGCCGCGTATGCCGGCGACGCCGAGCTCGTCACGCGCATCGTCGGGCGCAACGCCAACGTCGATGCCGTCGACCGCATCGACAAGACCGCGCTGATCTACGCCGCGGTCGGCGGTCACGTCGACATCGTCAAGCAATTGCTCGCCAGGGGCATCGACGTCAACCGCCGCTATGCCAACGACCTCACCGTGCTGATGTGGGCCGCGGGCTCGGGGAAGGACGAGGTGGTCGCGCTGCTGATCGCCGCCGGCGCCGATCCCACGCTCAAGGACAACCGCGGCAAGACCGCGGCCGACATCGCGCGCGACCAGCGCTTCGACAGCACGGTCGCGCTCCTCACGCGCAAGACGAGCTAGCGCGGCCCCGCGCCGGCGATGGGCAGCATGCGCGCCAGCACGCCGTCGCGCGCCAGGCCGTGACCGATTGCCGCAGCGACGTGCACCGCGATCGTCGCGACGAGCACCCACGACACGACGAGGTGCGCGTCACTCATCGCGTCCTTGACGAGCGCGTGCGGGCTTGCCAGCGCGGGCAGCACGACGCCGAAGACCCTGACCGGATAACCGCTGGCGATCGAGCCCGCCAGTCCGAGCAGCGGCTGCAGGATCAGCCCCGCATAGAGCACGCCATGCGAGGCGTGTGCGGCGACGACCCGCCAGCGCGCCAGTCCTTCGAGCGGCGGCGGCGGATGGCGCGCGCGCCATGCGAGGCGCGCCAGCATCAGCGCGAGGATGAGCAGCCCCAGCGATTTGTGCAGGTTGAAGGCATCCACGCGCGGGCCGACCGGCTGCTTGGCGATCCCCTGCATCCACCAGCCCCAGCCGACCTGCAGCAGCACCAGTGCGGCGACGATCCAGTGCAGCGCGATCGCCGTGCGCGTGTAGCGGCGCTCAGAACGCGGCATTCGCGGAAATGCCCGCAAACCAGTTGCGTCCGGGCGCCGGCTCGAAGAAGCGGCCGTTGCTGTCGCCGACGATGACCGACCCGACGTAGTTGCGATCGGTGATGTTGTTGAGCCGCGCGAACGCGCGCCACAGGATGCCTCCCGCCTTGCGGGTGACGCCGACGCGCAGGTTGCCGATCGTGTACGCCGGCGCGGCATCGCTGTTGCGCTCGTTGACGTAGATCTTGCCGGACGACTGCACCTCGCCGGCCACCTCGAACCACGGCCACGCCAGCGGCGTCCAGGCAACTTCCGCGTAGCCCGTGAAATCGGGCACGCCGGGCAGCTTGTTGCCGGCAGGCAGGATGACCGGCGGGGTGCCCGTGGTGATGGCATCGGAGAAATAGGCATCGAGCCAGGTCAGCGCGACATGCGCGCGCACGCCATGAGACCAGTCGCCCGTGTATTCGATCTCGACGCCGCGGCGGCGGGTGTCGCCGCCGTTCTTGTAGGTCGTGCGCCCTCCCGTCGAGGAATCGATGACGATCTCGTTCGACGTGTCGGCGGCGAACGCCGCGACATCGAGCCGGTGTCCCGGGGCGAGTTCGGCCTTGGCGCCAACCTCGAAGGCGTTGCTCGTGGCCGGGTCGAGGTTGAAATTGAGGCCCGGCCCGTCGCTGCGATAGGCGAGCTCGATGAAGGTCGGCGTCTCGAATCCCTGGCCGTAGTTGGCGTAGAGGTTGACGGCATCGCTGACGCGCCACAGCACGCCCGCGACCGGCAGCGCCTTGCCGTAGTTGCGCGCCCCACTGTCATCCGGGTTCTGCGTGGTGATGAAATGGTCGTCCGACTTGAAACGCACCTCGTTGCCGCGCACGCCCGCGGTGAGTGCGACGTCCCTGCCGATGTCCCACTTCACCTGCGCATAGGCTGCCGTCGAGAACACCGTGTCGACCTCGTCGCGCTGCAGGCTGCCGAGATCGCCATTGTTGTTGACGTAGCCCCTGCGCTGCTGGTCCTGTGACTCGTACTCGAGCCCGGCGATGAGCGCGAGGGCCGGCGTGAACTGGCGCGTGAGGCGCAGCGAGCCGCCGCCGAACGTGCTGTAGAGATCGGTGACGCCGCCCGACGAGACCGGCGTGTTGCCGAGCAGGGCCAGGTACTGTCGCACGCCACGCTGGCCGCCGTAGACGACGCCCTTGAGGGTCGTCGCCGAGTCGATGTCATCCTCGAGCGTCGCCCCGATCTGCTGCTGGCTGATCGACTTGCGGGTGTCGAACTGCGTGGCGACCGGATCGGCCTGGCGCGGGTTCGCCTGCCACTGCGCGCGCGTGAGTCCGAGCGGATCCTGCGAGTTGGGCTGCTCCTGCGTGGTGGCGAGCAGCGTCAGCCGCGCACCCGGGGCGGGGGCGAGCACGAGCTTGGCGACGCCCAGATCGCGCGAGGCGGAACTATGGTCACGATAGCCGTCCGTCTGGAAGTGGCTGGCGGCGACGACGTAGCCGACGCCGCCGGCGATGCCGTTGGCCTTGATGCCTGCGGTGAACTGGCCATAGCTGCCGAAACCGAGATTGCCGTAGAGCGACGGCGGATCGCGGCCATCCTCGGTCAGCACGCTGATGACGCCGCCCGAGGCATTGCCGTACAGCGTCGAGAACGGCCCGCGCAGGATCTCGATGCGCTTCGTCGACAACAGCATGAAGCTGCCGGTCTGCCCCTGCCCATCGGGCATCGTCTGCGGGATGTCGTCCTGGAACAGGCGGATGCCGCGTACGCCGAACGGCGCGCGCGCGCCGAATCCCCGCGAGCTGATCTGGATGTCCTGCGCGTAGTTCTGGCGGTTGTTGGCGACGATGCCGGGCGCGCGCAGCAGCACCTCGCTCAGGTTGACCATCGGCTGGCCGTCCTGGATCGTCGCTGCATCGATCGTCGACACCGACGCCGGCACGTCGAAGCTGCGCGTCGCACTGCGCGTGGCGGTGACCACGATCGGGTCGAGGTTGACGGCGGCATCGGCTTGCGCGCGTGCCGCGTGGGCACCACCCAGCCATCCGCCGACCACCGCTGCGAGCACCAGTCCGGCGCGCGCGCCGGCGCATAATGCCGGCGTACCACTGAACGCCCGTGGCCATCGACTGTCGAATCGCATCGTGCAAGCCCCCGGGTGGCGTGTGCCGAAAATGTACACGACGGCGAACGCGGCCGTTCGCCGCACAGGTCGCTCACGCATTATTGCAAATTTGGCCGGACGATGGAGAATCGACGATGATCGCTGCACGTATCGGCGCCGCAGTGGCGGTGGCCGCGTTGACGGCGGTGGTGCAGGCCGCCCCGCTCGCGTACGTTTCCAATGAAGGGTCCGGCAGCGTGACGGTGATCGACACCGCCACCGACCGTGTCGTGGCGACGTGGGCGCTGGGGGGCAAGCCGCGCGGCATCGCCATCTCCAACGACGGCGCCACGCTGTACGTGTCCGACCAGGACAGGAACGCGCTGGTCGCCGTCGACACCGCGACCGGCAAGCCGTCGCGGACCGTGCCGCTGGGTCATTCGCCCGAGGCGATCTACCTGTCGCACGACGGCAAATGGCTGACCGCGGCCGTCGAGGAGGACAACACCGTGGCGATCATCGACACGGCGACGCTCAGCATTGCGAAGCGCGTGACGACGCGCGGCAAGAACCCCGAGCATGCGGTGTGGAGCCCGGACGGCTCGCTGATCTACGCGAGCGCGGAGGAGGCGGATTCGGTCGACATCATCCGCGTCGCCAGCGGCGAAGTGGTGAAATCGGTCACGGTCGGCAACCGTCCACGCGGCATCGGGTTCCTGCCCGACGGGTCGCGCGCCTACGTCGCCGCGGAGAACGCCGATACCGTCAACGTCTTCGACGTCGCGCGCGGCGAGGTCATCGCACGCATCAAGGCGGGGGCGCGCTCCAACGGCGTCATCGTGCACCCCGACGGCAAGCGCGTGTTCGTCTCCTCCGGCGGCGAAGGCACCGTGCAGGTGATCGACACCGCCACCAACACCATCGTGGCGAAGATTGCCGTCGGCAAGCGGCCCTGGAACATGGCGCTCACGCCGGATGGAGGCAAGCTCTACGTCGCCTGCGGGCGATCCAACCGCGCGGCGGTGATCGATACCGCGACCAATACCAAGGTGGCCGACGTCGAGGTCGGCGAATTGCCATGGGGCGTGGCGATCCACTGAGGCCGCCGTCAGCGCTGCCGGCAACCACCGCCACGATGCCCATCGATTCGCCGCCACGCCGCCGCGTGCTGGCCGCGATCGCCGCGCTGGCCGCCTCGCGTGCCCTGCCTGGCGCCGGACCAGCGGCAACGCCACCGTCCGACTTCTGCGCCAACGGCTCGATATTCGAGAGGCCGGTGGCGCTCCCTGGACGCGACGGCTACATGGGCTACTACGCGATCGGCGGTCCGTTCCGCATGCGCGCTGCCGCGGCGGACGGCGGGCCGATGCCGCTCGCCTACCGGGTCGCCGACCGTGATCGTGAATGGCGCAACCCGGTGCTCGTCGCCGAGCGCGGTGCGCCGATGCGCGTCACGCTCGACAACGCGCTCGACGCGCCGACGATCGTGCATTGGCATGGCCTGCGCATCGACGGCGCCAACGACGGCAATGGCGATCGCGTCGCCGACCCGGGTGCGCGCTTCGACTACGCGTTCGACATCGCCAACCGCGCCGGCGTGTACTGGTATCACCCGCATCCGCACGGCTTGACCGCCGGACAGGCGCATCGCGGCCTGTTCGGCGTGCTGCTGGTCGACGACGGCGAGGACCGCGCGCTGAACGCGGCGCTGCGCGCCGAGCGCGGGCGCAGCGACCTCGTGCTCGCGCTGTCCGACCGGCGCAGCGACGCCCGCGCTACCTATGCGCCGTCTGCCGACGACCTGGTCGGCGGCTACCTGGGCGACGAGATGATGGTCAACGGCACGCCGCGGCCCTGGCTCGACGTCGCCAGCCGCGGCTACCGGCTGCGCATCGTCAACGCCGCGAATGCGCGCACGTTCCGCCTCGCATTTCGCGGCGACGACGGCGCCCTGCTCGCGTTCATGCTGCTCGGCACCGATGGCGGCCTGCTCGCGCGGCCCATTGCTTGCCGCGAAGTGTTCGTCGCATCCGCCGAGCGCGTCGACCTGTGGATCGACTTCGCCGGCCGCGCGATCGGCGATTCGATCGTGATGGAGTCGCTGGACTTCGACCCGATGCATGGCGAAGCCCACGGCGCACATGCGCCGGCCGCGGCGGCGACACCTGCGTCGGCGGCAGCGGCTGAACGCGCGACGCCAGCGGTGCCGATGCCGGAGTCGACGGCGATGGCACACGCCGGCCACGCCGCGACGTCCAATGCTGCCGGCATGTCCACTTCCGCGATTGGCGACGGTGCGCGGCTGTCCCTGCTGCAGTTCCGCATCCGCGAGCGCACCGCGGCGTCGCCGGCGCCGCCCGCGCTGCTGTCGACGCTGGCACCGGCGCGCACCGGCGATGCCGACGCAGTGCCGTTCCGTCTGTCGTTCGCCAAGTCGCGCTGGCGCATCAATGACCGCGTGTTCGACATGGCAGGCGAGCCGCTGGTCGTGCCGCGCAATACCGTGCAGACGTGGCTATTGCGCAACTACTACACGAGCATGCCGCACGCGATGCACCTGCACGGCTTCACGCTGCGCGTGCTGGCACGCGAGCAGAGTCCCGACTTCCTGGCGCCGCTCGTAGTCGACGCCCAGGGGCGGCTCGCCACCGATCTCGGCGCCAAGGACACGGTGCTGGTCTGGCCCGGCGAATCGGTGCGGGTGGCCATCGATTTCGCCTGCGCGTTCGCCGGACCGCAGGACTATCTGCTGCATTGCCATAACCTCGAGCACGAGGATGGCGGCATGATGCTGCGCGTGCGCGTCGTCTGACGGCGCGGTCAGTCGGCGGTACCCGGCGAGGTTCCGGCACCGCCGGATTTGGCGAGCGGTCCGTCGAATCCCCGGACGCGCGGCAACGCCAGCACCACGCAGAAGGTGGCCAGCGCGATCACCGCCATCGCCACCAGCAGCGCGCCGAAGCCCGCCGCCTTGACCACCGGCCCGAGCAGCCACACGGCGACCGAGCTCACGCCGAACGACACCGTGAGGCGCATGCCCGACACGCGCGAGCGCATGCGATCGTCGACGTAGCGGACGATCATGGCGTCGGTGAACGGAATCGCGCCGAACACCGCCACCATGAAGGCGATCATCAGCACGTAGAGCGTCCATCCCTGCGCCGAGGCGGCGAGGAAGAACAGCGGCGGCTGCACCGCGACGATGCCCGCATACAGGTACTTGAGCGGCACGCGGTCGATCAGGCTGCCGACGACGAGCTGGGCGAACGACGCCAGGACATACACGCCGGCGAGCATGATGCCGAGCCGCGCCGGATCCTCGACGATGCCGGTGAAGCGCTCGCGAAGGAGCTCGCCGTTGCCGTTGGTGGCGAAGTTGAAGAGCAGGCTGGCCGTGACGGAGGCGATCGTGATCACGAGGAAGACGCGCGCGAACAGCGCCGGCGGCAACTCGACATGCGTCTGCTTGCGCTGCGACGGCGGCTCGGTTTCCGCGGGCGTCACGCGCGCGAAGGCCACCCCGCACAACATCGCCACCACGCCGGGCACGGCGAACGCCGCGCGCCAGCCGACGTACTTGACCAGGAGTCCGGTGACGACCGCCGCAGCGGCGACACCCAGGTTGCCGGCAAGCCCGTTGAAGCCGATCGTGCGGCCGGGCCGGGCGCTGTGGCGGACCAGCATCGGGATGCCGACCGGATGGTAGATCGACGAAAACGCGCCGAGCAGCGTCAACGCGATGGCGAGTTGCCAGGCATCGCGCGTCGCGGCAGCGACCAGCGCCGTGGCGCCCATGCCGAAGAAGAACACCAGCATCATCCGCCGCCGGCCCCAGTGATCGCCGAGCTTGCCTGCCGGCAGCGAGCCCAGGCCGAACAGCGCGAAGGCACCGACGCCGTACGGCATCAGGTCCTCCCACCGCGCCATGCCGAAGTCGGCGGCAATGGCGCCCACGGCCGCCGCGAAGATGAGCAGGAACAGGTGGTCGAGCGCATGCGCGACGTTGAGCAGCAGCGATGTCGGCCGCGAGGTCATCGCGCTAGTCTACCGCAGGCGCCCCGCCGGTCTCGCGGCGGCGCCGGCGAGCGCCGCATGCGAACGGCGGGCGCGCATCGCGTCAGCGCGCGAAGAGCTGGTTGATGTCGGCGAACGCCTTGAATTCGAGGGCATTGCCGAAAGGATCGAGCAGGAACATCGTCGCCTGCTCGCCCGCCTCGCCCTTGAAGCGCACGTACGGCTCGACGACGAAGCGTGTGCCGGCGCCGCGCAGCTTGTGCGCCAGCCGGTCCCACGCCGGCATGTCGAGCACCGCGCCGAAATGGCGCACCGGCACGTTCTGGCCGTCGACGAGGCTGGTGGCGTCGGTCATTGCCGCGGCGTCCACCTTGTGCGCGACGATCTGGTGGCCGAAGAAGTCGAAGTCGACCCAGTCGTCGGCGCTGCGTCCCTCGGCGCAGCCGAGGAATTCGCCGTAGAACGCACGGGCACGGCCGAGGTCGTTGACCGGAAAGGCGAGGTGGAAGCGCGGATACGGGGTGGTGGGCAGGTGCGTTGTCATGCCGTCATTTTAGCCTGCCACGGCAGCCGATCGAGATCGACGTTGCCGCCGGAGAGGATGACGCCGATGCGCAGGCCGCGCACGTCGAACGCGGCTTCGAGCATGCACGCGAGCGGCACCGCGGCCGACGGTTCGATGACGATCTTCATGCGTTCCCAGGTAACGCGCATCGCGCGCACGATCGCGTCCTCGCTGCAGGTGCCGATGGCATCGACATGGCTGCGGATCGCCGCGAACGTGCGCGGCGCGAGCGTCGTGCGCAGGCCGTCGGCGATCGTGGTGGTCGGCGGCAGCGGCTCGATGCGTCCCGAGCGGAAGGACGCGGCCGCATCGCCGGCATTGGCCGGTTCCGCACCGTACACGCGGATCGACGGCGCGAGTGCCCTGGCGACGATCGCCGTGCCCGAGAGCAGGCCGCCGCCGCCGCAGGGCGCGACGATCGCGTCGAGGCCGGCAACGTCGGCGAGGAGCTCGAGCGCCGCAGTGCCCTGCCCGGCAATGACCGCGGCATTGTCGAACGGATGGATCAAGGTCGCGCCATGCTCGCGCTGCACCTCGGCGCAGGCCGCCTCGCGCGCGGCGACATTCGGCGCGCAGAAGCGGATCGTCGCGCCGAAACCACGCACGTTGTCGATCTTGATCTTCGGCGCGTTGTCGGGCATCACCACGAACGCCGGGATGCCGCGCACGCCCGCCGCATAGGCGAGCGCCGCGCCGTGGTTGCCCGACGAATGCGTGACCACACCGCGCCCGGCATCGGCGTCGGCAAGCGACATCACGGCGTTGGCGGCGCCGCGCGCCTTGAACGCCCCGACCTTCTGCAGGTTCTCGCACTTGAAGTGCAGCTGTGCGCCCACCAGCGCGTCGATGCCGTGCGAGCGCATCACCGGCGTGCGGTGCACGTGCGGCGCGATGCGCGACGCGGCGGCGCGCACGGCGGCGAGATCGGGCAGCGCGAGCGGATCGGCGCTCATGACCAGGGGCGCGGCGCTCACGCCACCGAAAAGCCGCCGTCGACGAACAGCGTCTGCCCGGTCACGTAGGCGGCGGCGTCGCTGGCGAGGAACAGCACCGCGCCGATGAGATCCTCGGGCACGCTGTTGCGGCCGACCATCGTGCGCGCGGCGAGCGCCCGGGCACGCGCCGGATCGGCCAGCACGGCGGCCGTCATCGGCGTCGCCACCAGCCCGGGCCCGATCGCGTTGGCCGTGACGCCGCGCGACGACCATGCCTCGGCCATCGACCGCGTCAGTGCCGCCAGTCCGCCCTTCGACGCGCCGTAAATGCCGCTCATGTTGAACGCGTGCATCTCCTGCTGCGACGTGAGGTTGATGATGCGTCCGAATCCGGCGGCGAGCATCGCCGGCGCGAGCTGCTGCGCGAGCACCAGCGGCGCCACCAGGTTGATCGCGAGCGTGTCGTCGATGTCGTCGTCGGTGAGATCGAGCATCGGCTTGCGGATGTTGATGCCGGCGGCGTTGACCAGGATCGACGGCGCGCCGAACGGCTTCACGGCATCGCCGGCGAGGCGGGCCGCGTCCGCGCGTGATCGCAAGTCGCACGCCACGGCAGACGCGGCGCCGCCCGTGGCGCGGATCGCGTCGGCGACGCTCGCCAGCACGTCACCGCGGCGCGCTGCCAGCACCACCGACGCGCCCGCGGCGGCCAGCGCATGCGCGATCGCGCGGCCGATGCCCGAGCTGGCGCCGGTGACGAGCGCGACGCGGCCGTCCTGACGCAGCGAAGGCGCGCTCACGCCTCGCCCACGAACACGAACGCCGACTGCACGACCGGCGCGAAGCTGCGCCGGTGCACCGGGCATGGCCCGTGCGTCTGCAGCGCCGCGCGATGCTCGGGCGTGGCGTAGCCCTTGTGCTGGGCGAAGCCGTATTGCGGATAGAGCTTGTCGAGCTCGACCAGCATCGCGTCGCGCGCCGTCTTGGCGAGGATCGACGCCGCGGCGATCGCCGCGTGGGTGGCGTCGCCGCCGACGAACGCATGCGCGGGACAGGCGAGCGCCGGACAGCGGTCGCCGTCGATCCATGCCGCGTCGGGCACCACCGCAAGCGCCTCGACGGCGCGCTTCATCGCCAGCATCGATGCCCAGAGGATGTTGAGCGTGTCGATCTCGCCGACGTCGGCGATCGCCACCGCCCAGGCGATCGCGCGCTCGCGGATCCGCGGCGCGAGCGCGTCGCGCCGCGGTTCGGTCAGGAGCTTGGAGTCGCGCAGGCCGCGCACCGGGCGCGCGGGATCGAGGATCACGGCGGCCGCCACCACGGGGCCGGCGAGCGGGCCGCGGCCCGCCTCGTCGACGCCGGCGATCAGCACCGCACGCCCGCCACGGCGAGCTCGCGCATCACGGCGTCGGCGACGAGGCGCGGTGAATCCGCGGCCAGCTCGCGCGCGAACTGCGCGAACAGCGCATCAAGCCGGCGGCGCGTCAGCGCGTCGTCGAAGAGGTTGACCGCGGCACGCGCGAGATTGGCCGGCGTCGCGTCGTCCTGCAGCAGCTCGGCGACCACGAAGCGTCCGGCAATCACGTTGGGCAATCCGACATAGGGCAGCAGCAGTTTGCGGGCGACGATGCGCGCCGTCAACGGCGCGACCTTGTAGAAGATCACGTGCGGGCAACGCGCGAGCGCCGCTTCGAGCGTGGCGGTGCCCGACGCGACCAGCGCCACGTCTGCGGCCTGCAGGGCCTCCTGCGCGTGGCCGTAGAGCAGCGTGATCGGCAGCGCGTCCGCGCCGGCATCGTGGACCGCCTGGCGCATCAGGTCACGCGTCGCGCGCGACACCAGCGGCACGAGGAAATGGGCGTCCGGACGAGACTCGGCAATCGCGCGCGCCGCGTGCAGCACCAGCGCCGCGTGCATCGCCACTTCCGATTGCCGGCTGCCCGGCAGCAGGGCGAACACGGGCGTCGCCGGCTGCAGCTTGAACGTGGCGCGCGCTTCGCGCCGCGATGCCGGCGTCGCCGCGTCGCGCGCGAGCGGATGGCCGACGAAGTCGACGGCGACCCCGGCGTCGCGATACATCGGCGGTTCGAACGGGAACAGCGCAAGGATGCGGTCGGCGGCGCGCGCGATGTGCCGCACGCGCTCAGGTCGCCATGCCCATACGGAGGGGCTCACGTAGTGGATGGTGCGCACGCCGCGGGCCTTCAGGCGCCGCTCGAGACCGAGGTTGAAATCCGGGGCGTCGACGCCGATGAAGAGCGGCACGCGGCGACGCAGGAACTCGGCGCCCAGCGCGCGGCGGATGCGCACCAGCTCGGGCAGGTGCGCGATGACTTCGACGACGCCGCGCAGCGCGAGCTTCTCCTGGGCGACCAGCCCTTCACAGCCCTCCGCCAGCATTTTCGGCCCGGCCACCCCGACGAAGCGGATTGCCGGGTTGCGCGCATGCACCGCGGCCATCAGCTCGGCGCCGAGCGCGTCACCCGAGGCTTCGCCGGCGACGATGCCGACCTCGCAGCGGGCCGCAGCAAGCGCGGCGCCCGTCGCCGGCGCGGCCGGGCGCGCACCCATCAGCGCACGATGCCGCGGCCGGCCACGGCGAGGAACTCGGCGAGCGGCGCCAGCACCGGTTCGGCCGCTGCGCGCGCCGCAATCGCGGCCCGCGCGTCGTCGAGCGCTCGACCTTCGCGATACAGCAGCTTGTACGCGCGGCGTACCGCGAGGATGTCGGCGGCCGCGAACCCGCGACGCCGCAGGCCTTCGCTGTTGATGCCATGCGGTTTCGCCGGGTACCCTTGCACGGTCACGTACGGCGGCACGTCCTGCAGCACGATCGCGCCCGCCGCCACCATCGCATGGGCGCCGACGCGCCCGAACTGGTGGACACCCGCGTAGGCCCCCATCACCGCGAAGTCGCCGATCGTCACGTGCCCGGCGATCTGCGCATTGTTGGAGAACGTCGTGGCATTGCCCACCACGCAGTCGTGGGCGACATGGGTGTACGCGAGGAACAGGTTGCCGTCGCCGATCGCGGTATCGCCGCGATCCTGCGCGGTGCCGGCGTGCACCGACACGAACTCGCGGAACACGTTGTCGTCGCCGATCGTGGTGGTGGTCGCCTCGCCGCCATACTTGCGGTCCTGCGCAATCTCGCCGATCGAGGCGAACTGGAACACGCGATTGCGTGCGCCGAGCGTGGTGCGCCCGGTGACCACCGCATGCGGTCCGATGACCGAGCCGGCGCCGACCCGCACGTGCGCGCCCACCAGCGCGAACGCGCCGACCTCGACGTCGCCGGCAAGCTCGGCGCCCGCCTCCACCACCGCCGTCGGGTGCACGCGCGCCATCGCGTCAGTCCAGGTCGCCCTTCGGCATGTCGCGCACCGCGGCCAGCAGCATCGCTTCGCACACGACGGCGTCGCCGACGCGCGCTTCGGCGCGGAAGCGCCCGACGCCGCGGATCGCGCGCACGAGGTCGACCTGCATCAGCAAACGGTCGCCGGGCATCACCTGGCGCTTGAAGCGCGCCGCATCGATGCCGGCGAACAGCACGAGCTGGCTGCCGTCGCCGCGCGCGACGCCGGAGAGAATGGTGAGGAGTCCGGCAAGCTGCGCCATCGCCTCGATGACCAGCACCCCCGGCATCACCGGGTAGTGCGGGAAATGCCCCTGGAAGAACGGCTCGTTGACGGAGACGTTCTTCACGCCACGTATCCACTCGCCGACCTTGTAGTCGGACACGGCGTCCACCAGCAGCATCGGGTAGCGATGCGGCAGTATCTTCTTGACGGCGTTGATGTCGAGGGCTGGCATCGTCGTCTCCCCAGGGATCAATGTGCGCCGCGGTCGCCGCCGCCATTGCCGCGCGAGCGCAGCTTGCGCTCGAGCGCGCGCACGCGCTCCGCCAGCTCGCGCAGGTTGCGGGTGTGTGACGCCACGTGCTTCCACTGTGCATGCGGCAGCGTCGGGAATGCGCTGGTGTAGACGCCGGGCGCATCGATCGAGTGGAACACCAGCGTGCCGCCGGAGATGACCGCGTCGTCGGCGATCGTCAGGTGGCCGGCGATCATCGCCGCCCCGCCGATCTGGCAGTTGCGGCCGATATGCGCCGAGCCGGCGATGCCGACGCACCCGGCGATCGCGGTGTGGTCGCCGATCACGCAGTTGTGGCCGATCTGCACCTGGTTGTCGATCTTGACGTCGTCGCCGATGACGGTGTCGTCGATCGCCCCGCGGTCGATCGTGGTATTGGCGCCGATCTCGACGTCGGCGCCGATCACCACGCGTCCCATCTGCGGGATCTTGAGCCAGCGGCCGTCCTCGCGCGCCATGCCGAAGCCGTCGGCGCCGATCACCGCGCCGGCATGCACGATCGCGCGCGCGCCGATCACGCTCCTGGCATAGATCACGACGTTGGCATGGATGTGGGAGCGCTCGCCCACCGATGCCTCGGCGCCGATCGACACGCGCTCGCCGATCACGACGTCGGCGCCGATCGCGGCCCCGGCGCCGATGGTGGCGAATGCGCCGATCTCGGCACTCGGCGCGATCTGCGCGGTCGGGTCGATCAGCGCCGACGGGTGCACACCGGGCGACACCGGGTCGTCGCCGGCGAGGATGCGCGCGACCTTGGCGTACACCGCGTACGGATTGGACGACACGAGCTTCGGCAGCGGCGTCAGATCCGCGGCGTCCGGCGCGACGATCACGGCCGACGCGCGCGTCTCGCGCAATTGCGGGCGGTAGCGCGGATTGGCGAGGAACGCGATCGTGCCGGGAGCGGCGTTGTCGAGCGTGGCGACACGCGCGATCAGCGTGGCGCCGTCGCCGACGCGCGTCGCGCCGGCGCGCGCGGCCAGCTCGTCGAGCGTGAGATAGCGGAGATCGGGCGGCATGCGGTGCGCGCGGGAGGCGGCGGCGCGACCTCGGCGCCGGCGATCACTTGTCGGCGAGCGCCTTGATCACGCGGTCGGTGATGTCGATCCGCGGGCTCGCGTAGATCACGGGCTCCTGCACGATCAGGTCGAACTTCTCGTCGATCGCGATCTGCTGGATCACCCGGTTGGCGCGCTCCTGCATGCTGGCCAGCTCCTCGTTCTTGCGCAGGTTCAGGTCCTCGCGGAACTCGCGCTGCGTGCGCTGCAGGTCGCGCGTCATGTTGGCCAGGTCGCGCTCCTTGTTGCGGCGGTCGGCTTCCGCCATCGTCGCGCCATCGCGGTCGAGCGACTGCTGCACCGTCTGCACCTGCTTCTCGAGCTTCTGCAGGTCGCCCTGCCGGCTGGCGAACTCCTTCTCGAGCTTGGCCTGCGCGCGCTTCGCCGGCGCGGCCTCGCGCAGCAGACGCTCGCCGTTGACGAAGCCGATCTTGTAGTCCGCGGCCTGGGCGGCGGCCGGGGTGGCGGCCAGCGCGAGCGCCGCGGCGAGGATGGCAAGGATGCGTTTCAAGGATATCTCCTGCATTCGGCATGCGGCCCGGGAGACGGTCAGAATACCGTACCGACCTGGAACTGGAAGCGCTGCAGGCGGTCGCCGGGCTTGGACTGGAGGGGAACAGCGTAGCTGAACTTGAGCGGCCCGATCGGCGAATTCCACGCCACGCCGACGCCCGCGGAGAAGCGGAACGACTCGAAGTCGGGCTGGTCGCCGTTGGCGTAGATCTGGCCGAGGTCGGCGAACACGCTGGCGCGCACGGCACGATCGCCCTTCACCAGCGGATAGAACAGCTCGGCGTTGCCGACGATCTTGCGCTTGCCGCCGAGCGAATTGCCGAACACGTCGCGCGGACCCAGCGAGCTCTGCTCGTAGCCGCGCACCGAGCCCACGCCACCGGCATAGAACGCCTTGAAGAACGGCAGCGGATCGCCGCTGTAGCCGTCGGCATAACCCACGTTGCCGCGCAGCATCAGGATCGCGGGCGCCCAGATCGGCCAGAACCACTGGTTGACGTACTCGGCCTTGTAGTACGCAGTGTTCGACACCGGCAGGCCAACCTCCAGCGAAAAGCTCTGCAGTCGCCCTTCGTTCGGATAGAGGATGTCGTCGCGCGTATCGCGCGACCAGCCGGCGGTGAGGATGTAGCTGTTGGTGACCGACCCGAACTCGTTGACGTACTGGATGTAGGCCGGCGGACTCTCGGCGAACAGCGAGATCTTGGTGTGCTCGATGCGGCCGCCGAGGTTGATCGTGTCGCTTTCGCTGATCGGCACGCCGAACGACAGCCCCGCGCCGAGCGTCGACGACTCGTAGTTGGACACTGCCAGCGAAGTCGGGTCGATGTTCTTCTGGTAGAGCTCGATCGTGCGCGACACGCCGTCGACCGTCCAGTACGGATCGGTGTAGACCCCGGAAATCGTGCGGTTGATCTTGCTGGTGTTGATGCCCACCGCGAGCGCGTTGCCCGTGCCGAGCACGTTCTGCTGCGACACGGAGGCGCTGAACACCACGCCGTCCGACGTCGAGTAGCCGACGCCGGCGAGCAGGTTGCCGGTGGTGCGCTCGGTCACGCTGAATTCGAGATCCACCTGGTCGTTGGAGCCGGCGACGGGCTGCGTCTCGACGTTGACGTCGTCGAAGTAGCCGAGGCGCTTGATGCGCACCTTCGAGCGGTCGATGCGCTGGCTGTCGAACCATGCGCCCTCGAGCTGGCGCGCCTCGCGGCGGATCACTTCGTCGCGCGTGCGCGCGTTGCCGATGATGTTGATCCGGCGCACGTAGACGCGGCGGCCGGGGTCGACGTAGAGGGTGTACGCCACCGTGTGCTTCTGCTTGTCGACTTCCGGCACGGCGCTGACGTTGGCGAAGGCGTAGCCCTCGGCGCCGAGCCGGTCGCTGATCGACTTGGTGGTCGCCTGCTGCTTGGCGCGCGAGAACGTGTCTCCGGCCTTGAGCTGCACCAGGCGGGCGAGCTCGTCGTGCGGCACCACGAGATCGCCCGCGAGCTCGACGTCCGACACCGTGTACTTCTCGCCCTCGGTGATGTTGATCGTGATGTAGATGTCGTCCTTGTCGGGCGTGATCGACACCTGCGTCGAGTCGATCGAGAACTCGAGATAGCCGCGGTTCTGGTAGAAGCTGCGCAGCGACTCGAGGTCGGCCGACAGCTTCTGCTTCGAATACTGGTCGTCCTTGGTGTACCACGTGAGCCAGCCCGGCGTGGTCAGCTTCATCTCGTCGCGCAGCTGGGTCAGCGTGTACGACTTGTTGCCGATGATGTTGATGCGCGCGATCTTCGCGGGGTCGCCCTCGGTGATCGTGAAGTTGATCGCCACGCGGTTGCGCTCCTGCGGCGTCACCGTGGTCTGCACGCTGGCGCCGTACAGGCCGCGCGACACGTACTGGCGCTTCAGCTCCTGCTCGGCGCGGTCCAGCGCCGAGCGATCGAAGATCCGCGACTCGCTGACGCCGATCTCGCGCAACGCCTTCTTGACCGTCTCGGTGTCGAACTCCTTGTTGCCGACGAACGTCAGCGACGAAATCGTCGGCCGCTCCTGCACGATCACCACCAGCACGTCGCCCTGGCGCTCGAGACGCACGTCGCGAAAGAAACCGGTGGCGTACAGCGCCTTGACGGCATCGGAGATCTTCTGGTCGTCGACGCGGTCGCCGGACTTGATCGGCAGGTAGCTGAAGATGGTGCCCGCCTCGGTGCGCTGCACCCCTTCGACACGGATGTCGCGCACCACGAACGGCTCGACGGCGAACGCGAGCGAGGCGAGCCACGGCGCGACGAGGGCGGCGACGAGCGCCGGCAACGCACGACGCAAGCGTCGCGGTACGGGGCGCGAGGACGCCGCGCGGCGGTCAGAACAATCGGGAAACGTCATTGAACAACGCCAAAGTCATCAACACGGCCAGGATGGCCATGCCAATGCGCTGGCCGACCTCGAAGGCGCGGTCGGAAATCGGCGCACCCTTGATGAATTCGGCGAAATAATACAGCAAATGCCCCCCATCCAACAGCGGAATGGGCAGCAGGTTCAGCACGCCGAGACTGATGCTGACCAGTGCGATGAAGCTCGCGAACGACAGCAGGCCGCCCTTTGCCGACTGGCCCGCGTAGTCGGCGAGCGTGATCGGTCCGCTGATGTTCTTCACCGAGGCGTCGCCGACGACGATGCGTCCCAGCATGCGCAGCGTGAACACCGCGAGCTCGCCGGTGCGTCGGCTCGCCTGCACCAGCGCCTCGCCGGCGCCGTAGCGCACGACGATGGACACCTTGTCGACTTCGGCGGGATCGACCTTGAGGCGCAGCCCGGCGATGCCGACGCGGCGGCCGTCGGCGTCCGCTGCTTCCGGCGTCAGGGCGATGTCGAGCGTGCGCCCGTCGCGCAGCACGCGAAACGTCATCGGCGCCAGCGGGTGCGCGTTGGTGACGGCGGCCACCGCCGACGGCGAGCGCATCGGCGCGCCGTCGATCGCCACGATGCGATCGCCCTTCTGCATGCCCGCGCGCGCCGCCGGCTTGTCGGCCACCACCTCGTCGACCAGCGGCGCGCCGAGGTCGGCGCGCAATCCGAGGACCGGCATGAAGTCGCCTTCCCACTGGTGTGCGTCGAGCGTGCCGAGCGCGAGGCGGCGCTCGGCCGCGGCGCCGCTGCGCTCGCGCACGTCCAGCATCACCGCGTCGGCGCCTTGCGCGCGCGCGATGCGCCAGCGCAGGTCCTGCAGGCTGCGCACCGGCACGCCGTCGACCGCAACCACGGTGTCGCCGTCGGCGATGCCGGCCGCTGCCGCCGGCGACGCCGGCGGCGGTGCCGCGAACAGCGCGCGCTGGCCCGGCACGCCCGCGACGTACGACGCCGCGAACAGCGGGATCGCCAGCACCAGGTTGGCGATCGGCCCGGCGGCGACGATCGCGATGCGCTTCCACACGCTCTGGCGGTTGAACGCGCGTGAAACGTCGGCCGGCGCGACCCGACCTTCGCGCTCGTCGAGCATCTTGACGTAGCCGCCGAGCGGAATCAGCGACAGCGCCCATTCGGTGCGGTCGGCGCCGACGCGCCGCGACCACACCACGCGGCCGAAGCCCACCGAGAAGCGCAGGATGCGCACGCCGGCGAGCCGCGCCACCGCGTAGTGGCCGAGCTCGTGGAACACCACCAGCACGCCGAGCACGATCGCGAAGCTCGCGACCTTCCACAGGATGTCGATCATGCCGCGAGCACCTCGGGCGAATGCGTGACGCCGAGCATGGCCGCGGCGCGCCGGCGGGCTTCGCCGTCGATGGCGATGGCGTCGTCGATGGACTCCACGCCGGCTCCCGCCAGCGCGGGGTCGGCCAGCGCGGCGGCACAGGTGCGCGCGATGTCGAGGTAGCGGACATGCCCGTCGAGAAACGCGTTCACCGCAACTTCGTTCGCCGCCGACAGCACGAGGGGGGCGGCGCCGCCGGCCTCGAGCGCGTCGAACGCCAGCGCGAGACAGGGGAAGCGCACGAGGTCGGGCGCCTCGAACGTCAACGCCGTGAGCTGCGCGAGATCGAGCGCCGGCGCGCCGCTGGCGATGCGCGCGGGGTGGCCGAGCGCGTGCGCGATCGGGATGCGCATGTCGGCGCAGCCGAGTTGCGCGAGCATCGAGCCGTCGACGTACTCCACGAGCGAATGCACGATGCTCTGCGGATGCACGACGACGTCGATCGCCGCGCGCGGCAGGCCGAACAGCCAGTGCGCCTCGATGACCTCGAGTCCCTTGTTCATCATCGTCGCCGAGTCGACCGAGATCTTGCGGCCCATCGACCAGTTGGGATGGGCGCAGGCTTCCGCCGGCGTCACGTCGCCGAGGGTGTCGACGGCGCGCGTGCGGAACGGGCCGCCGGACGCGGTGAGCACGATGCGGCGCACGCCGTGCGCGAGGTCGGCGCCCGCGCCGCGGTCTGCGCACTGGAAGATCGCGTTGTGCTCGCTGTCGATCGGCAGCAGGGTCGCGCCGCCGGCGCGCACCGCCGCCACGAAATGTCGGCCGCCCATCACCAGCGACTCCTTGTTCGCGAGCAGGATGCGCTTGCCGGCGCGCGCCGCCGCCAATGTCGAGCGCAGCCCGGCGGCGCCGACGATGCCGGCGAGTACCGTGTCGACGTCGGCCGACGCCGCCAGCGCCGCGATCGCCTCGCCGCCGGCCAGCACCTCGATGCCGCTGCCGGCGAGCGCGTTGGCGAGCGCCTGCGCCGCGTCGACGTCGTGCATCGCCGCCACGCGCGGCCGCGCGCGCCGGCATTGCGCGGCGAGCTTCCGCCAGTTGCGATGGGCGGCGAGCGCGGTCACCGCGAAGCGGTCGGGGTGGCGGGCGATGACGTCGAGCGTCGATTCGCCGACGGACCCCGTCGAACCCAGCACGGCGATGCGCTGCACGCTCATCGCAGCAGCGCCGACGCCGCGAGCGCGGCCGGCGGCATCGCCGCCAGCAGCGCGTCGACGCGATCGAGCACGCCGCCATGTCCGGGCAGCAGCTCGCCGCTGTCCTTGACCCCCGCCTCGCGCTTCAGCCACGACTCGAAGAGGTCGCCGACGATGCCGAAGGCGGTGAGCACGAGCGCGACGCCGACCCATGTCGCCACGTCCAGCGCGTGCGACGCCGCCGGCACGCTCCACCAGGCACAGGCCGCGGCATAGACGGCGACGCCGGCGAGTGCGCCGAACACGCCCTCCCAGGTCTTGCCCGGGCTCACCCGCGGTGCCAGCTTGCGGCGGCCGAACCGGCGACCGGCGAAGAACGCGGCGGTGTCGGCGACGAACACCACGCCCATCGCCGCGAGCAGCGTCCATGGCGAGCGCGCGTGCAGCGTGACGAGCGCCATCCACGTGGCGACCAGCACCAGCGCGCCGATCGACGCCACGAGGGCGCGCGGACGCAGCGGCCAGCCTGCGGCCACCCACGGCGTCGCGACGGCGATCCAGAACACCGTCGCCGTACCGCAGATCGCCATCAGGAGCGGTGGCGGCCAATCGCCGGCAAAGCCCGCGGCGGGCAACCGCAGCAGCGCGAGTGCGAGCGCGCCGACGCCGAGCGCGTAGGCGAGTCGTGCACCGGCGGCGAGGCCCGCGAGGCGCGCCCACTCGAATGCCGCCGGCAACATCAGCGCGACCAGCACCCACGCGAACAGCGGCGTCGGCAGGAGGAAGATCGCCGCGAACAGCACCGCGAGCAGCACGATCGCCGTCGCCACCCGCTTCGCCAGCGTGGTCATCGCCTCCCCCCGTGGCGAGCTTCGCTCGCTTCCCCCCATGGGGGGGCAGCGCTTTGGGGCGGCCCTGCAGCGCTGAATGATCTCCCCCCGCAGCGAGCTTCGCTCGCTTCCCCCCATGGGGGGGCAGCGCTTTGGGGCGGCCCTGCAGCGCTCATCCGCCGACGCCCAGGGTGTCGCTGGCGGCGGCGAGTTGCTCGCTGGTGCGGCCGAAGCGTCGCTCGCGCTTCGCGTACGACGCGATCGCGGCCTCCAGCGCCGCGGCGTCGAAGTCCGGCCACAGGAGGTCGGTGAAGTACAGCTCGGTGTACGCGAGCTGCCACAGCAGGAAGTTCGAGACGCGACGTTCGCCGCCGGTGCGGATGAAAAGATCGGGCTCCGGCGCGAAGCTCATCGCCAGGTAGGGTGCGAACGCATCGGCGGCGGGCGGCGCGTCCGGCGCCAGCGCCTGCGGATGCGCGCGGTAATACGCCTGCGCCGCCTGCGCGATGTCCCAGCGGCCGCCGTAATTGGCGGCGATGGTCAGCGTGAGCCGCGTGTTCGTCGCGGTCAATGCCTCGGCGCCGGCAATCAGCTCGCGGATGCGCGGCGTGAACCGCGCGAGATCGCCGACGACCTTGAACCGGATCTCGTTGCGATGCAGTTTGGCGACCTCGTCCTCGAGGGCGCGCATGAACAGCTCCATCAGGATCGACACCTCGTCCGCCGGGCGCCGCCAGTTCTCGCTCGAGAACGCGAACAGCGTCAGGTAGCGCACGCCGCGCTCGATCGCGTGGCGCACCGTCGCGCGCACCGCCTCGACGCCCTTGCGATGCCCGGCCACGCGCGGCAGCAGGCGTTTCTTGGCCCAGCGGCCATTGCCATCCATGATGATCGCGACGTGCCGCGGGACGGCGTCCGTCATGGGAATCTCGCGGGTCGACGAGGTGAACATGCGTGGGATGGGCGACGCCAGGAAGCGTCGGCGGCAGGCGGCGGTCCTAGACCGCCATCAGGTCCGCTTCCTTCGTCGCGAGCTGCTTGTCGACTTCGGAGATGAAACGGTCGGTGAGCTTCTGCACGTCGGTCTGCGCGTGGCGCTCGTCGTCCTCGGAAACCGCGTGGTCCTTGAGCAGCTTCTTCAGGTGCTCGTTGGCGTCGCGGCGGATGTTGCGGATCGCCACGCGCGCGTTTTCCGCCTCATGCCGGACCACCTTGATCAAGTCGCGGCGGCGCTCTTCGGTCAGCGCCGGCATCGGCACGCGCACGATCTCGCCCTGCGTGGCGGGATTGAGGCCGAGGTCGCTGTCGCGGATCGCCTTCTCCACCACCGGGATCATCTTCTTCTCCCACGGCTGCACGGCGATCGTGCGCGCGTCGGCCAGCGTGACGTTGGCGACCTGGTTGAGCGGCATCGGCGAGCCATAGTAGTCGACGTGGATGTGGTCGAGAAGCCCGGTATGCGCGCGGCCGGTGCGCACCTTGGACAGGTCGGTCTTCAGCGCCTCCACCGACTTCGCCATCTTCTGCTCGGCCGATTTCTTGACGTCATTGATCATCTTGCCTCCATCGCGCGCGCGAGAGCCGCATTTTAGCCCGCCGCGGCCCGGCGCTGCGGGGCGCAGCAGCCGAGGGTGGCGACACCCCGGCGGCGCGCGCTCAGCAGTGGACGAGCGTGCCCTCGTCCTCGCCGAGGACGACGCGCTTCAGCGCACCCGGCTTGAAGATCGAGAACACCTTGAGCAGCATGTTCTGGTCGCGGCACAGCGCGAGCGCCGTGGCATCCATCACCTTCAGGTTCTTGACGATCGCCTCGTCGAACGTCAGCGACAGGTAGCGGCGCGCCGACGGGTCCTTGAGCGGGTCGGCGGTGTACACGCCGTCGACCTTGGTGGCCTTGAGCACGATGTCGACGCCGACTTCGCGGCCGCGCAGCGCAGCGGCGGTGTCGGTGGTGAAGAACGGGTTGCCGGTGCCGGCGGCGAAGATCACCACCTTGCGCTCCTCGAGGTAGCGCAGCGCCTTGCCGCGGATATAGGGCTCGGCCACCTGGTCGATGCGCAGCGCCGACTGCACGCGCGACTCGACGCCGCCGCGACGCAGCGCGTCCTGCAGCGCCAGCGCGTTCATCAGCGTCGCCAGCATGCCCATGTAATCAGCGGTCGCGCGGTCCATGCCGGCCGCACCCGGCGCGACGCCGCGGAAGATGTTGCCGCCGCCGATGACGATCGCGGTCTCCACGCCCATGCGCGTGACATCGGCGATCTCGGCGACGATGCGGTCGATGGTCGCGCGATTGATGCCGTACGGATCCTCGCCCATCAGCGCCTCGCCCGACAGCTTGACCAGGATGCGCTTGTAGGCGGGCTCCGCGGCCGCGGCGGCGTGTGCCGGCGGAGCGGATGCGGCGGGAGCGATCGAGACGGGCGCGGCGGTTGGCGGGTTCATCGACACTCCTTGCGGCTATGCTGCGGTGAGTGACCGGGCCGCGGGATCCGGGTCCCGCGGCCCTCGAAACACGATCAGGCGCGCGTCATCGCCGCGACCTCCGCGGCGAAATCGTCCTTCTTCCTCTCGATGCCCTCGCCAACGACGTACAGCGTGAAGCCGTTGACCGTCGCGCCGGCTTGCTTTGCGACATCGCCCACGGTCTCCTTGCCGTCGCCCTTGACGAACGGCTGCGCGAGGAGCGCCACCTCGGCGAGGAATTTGGCCACCGCGCCTTCGACCATCTTGTCGATGATGTTGGCCGGCTTGCCCGACTCGTCGGCGCGCGCCTTGGCGATGCTGCGCTCGTGCGCCACCGTGGCCGCCGGCACGCCGTTGCGGTCGACGGCCAGCGGCTTCGATGCCGCGATGTGCATCGCGAGGTCCTTGCCGAGCGCGACGTCGCCGCCCGACACGTCGACCAGCACGCCGATCTTCGTGCCGTGCACGTACGACGCGAGTCGGCCGGTCGCCGCGCGGCGCACGAAGCGGCGGATCGCGAGGTTCTCGCCGATCTTCTGCACCAGCGCCACGCGGCGCGCCTCGACGGTGTCGCCGGTGTCGAGCGTGGTCGCCGCCAGCGCGGCGACGTCGGCGGGATCGTCGCGCGCGACGCGGGCGGCGATCTCATTGGCGAACGCCTTGAACTCCTGGTTGCGCGACACGAAATCCGTCTCGCAATTGACCTCGACGATCGCGCCGATCTTGCCGTCGGCGGCGACGTACAGCCCGATCACACCCTCGGCGGCGACCCGTGCCGATGCCTTGGACGCCTTGGCGCCCGACTTGATGCGCAGCAGGTCCTCGGCCTTCGCCATGTCGCCGCCGGCCTCGGTCAGCGCCTTCTTGCATTCCATCATGCCCAGCCCGGTGCGCTGGCGCAGGTCCATCACCATGCTCGCGGAAATGTCCGCCATGCTCGACTCCAATTGTCCGGTTCCGCCCCTTGCGGGCGTGTCCGTGCATTGCGCATCTCGCGCCGCCACGGACAAAAACAAGGGGGCAAGGGCCCCCTCGTATTCACTGCAATGCCGGGGGGAGGCACGTCACGCCGCGGCGTCGTCCTTCACCTCGACGAATTCGTCGCCGGCCTGCACGATCTCCTGCACCGCCTGGCTCCTGCCTTCGAGCACCGCGTCGGCGACGCCGCGCGCGTAGAGGCGGATCGCGCGGCTGGAATCGTCATTGCCCGGGATCACGTGGGCGATGCCCTCCGGCGAATGGTTGGTGTCGACCACGGCCACCACCGGGATGCCGAGCTTCTTCGCCTCGGTGACCGCGATCTTGTGGAAACCGACGTCGATCACGAACATCGCGTCCGGCAGCGCCGTCAGGTCCTTGATGCCGCCGAGCGATTCGGTGAGCTTGGTCTGCTCGCGCTTGTGCGACAGCGCCTCGCGCTTCGGCATCCGCTCGAACGTGCCGTCGCCGGCCATCGTCTCCAGATCCTTCAGGCGCTTGATCGACGCCTTGACGGTCTTGAAGTTGGTGAGCATGCCGCCGAGCCATCGGTGGTCGACGTATGGCATGCCGGCGCGCTGCGCCTCCTCGGCGATGATCTCGCGCGCCTGGCGCTTGGTGCCGACGAACAGGATCGTGCCCTTGCGCGCGGCGAGCTGCCGCACGTACTTCATCGCATCGTTGTACTTCTCGAGGGTCTTCTCGAGATTGACGATGTGGATCTTGTTGCGATGGCCGAAGATGTACTCGGCCATGCGCGGGTTCCAGTAACGGGTCTGGTGGCCGAAGTGGACGCCGGCCTCCAGCATTTGGCGCATCGTGACGGACATGCTCGTTGACTCCTCGTCAGGGTTGGTTGACCTCCATCGGCAGCGATGATCCGCACGCCCTTGCGGGCGGCGGACACCCTGAACCTGCGCGATGTGCGGATTTTCCCGCGTTCGCCGGCAGCCTTCGGGATTGATTCGTCCCGCCGGGCGCCGCATCTGGGGACTTGCCTCGGCCGCTGGGCCGGGGCGCTGTCGCCATGACTACGAATGCGAGGTAACTTGCTATTCTAGCACGGTTTTGATTCACTGAGCCACGATCCGGCACCGCATGAGCACCCCCCTTCCCTTCGCACCGCTCCCCGGCGCCCCCGTCCGCGCCCGCCTCGCCGGGCTTTCAGCCCTCGACGTCGCCGGCGCCGATGCCCTCGAGTTCCTGCACGGCCAGCTGTCGAACGACGTCAAGTCCCTTGCGGTCGGCGCCGCGCACTACGCGAGCTACAACTCGGCCAAGGGCCGGATGTTGGCGACGCTGATCGCCTGGCGCCGCGAGCCGCTGCGTGTGACGCTGGTGCTCGCCGCCGACCTCGCGCCGGCGATTCACAAGCGCCTCGCGATGTACGTGCTGCGCTCCCGATTGACGATGGCGATCGCCGCGCGGCCACTGTGGGGCATCGTCGGCGCCGATGCGCGCGCCGCCCTCGATCGCCAGGACATCGCGCTGCCGGCACCGTGGAAATCGACGCGCGTCGACATGGCGGACGTGCTGGCGCTGCCGGACGGGCGCTTCCTGGTCGACTGCGATGCCGGCCTGCCAGCGGCAATGGCGGCGCTGCCCGAGGCGGACGAGGCGGTCTGGGCCTGGGCCGGCGTGCGCGCCGGCGTGCCGCAGGTGACGCAGGCCACCAGCGACCTCCTGATCGCGCAAGGCGCCAACTTCGAGCTGGTCGGTGGCGTCGACTTCCGCAAGGGCTGCTATCCCGGCCAGGAAATCATCGCGCGCATGCAATATCTCGGTCGCCTCAAGGAGCGCCTGCGCGCGTTCCACGCCGACGCCCCCGCCATCGCCGCCGGCACGCCGCTGTCGAGTGCCGGCCGCGACGAGAGCGTGGGCACGGTGGTCAACGCCGCGCCCTCGCCCGCGGGCGGCATCGATCTGCTGGCCGTGACGCGCCTCGACGCCGGCGACGCGGCGCTCTTTGCCGGCGGTCTCGCGCTGGCGCCACGCGCCCTGCCGTACGCCGTACCGGCGCTCGACAACGACCGCGTCCGGCTGTGACCACTCGCGATCTTCACTACTACGTCTGGTACCGCCTCGCCGGCGATCCGGCCTGCGCCCGCGCGGCGATCACGGCGATGATGCTCGACGTGGCGATGAGCACGGGCGTCGCCGGGCGGCTGTTCGAGCGCGCCGACGATGCCTCGACATGGCTCGAGGTGTACGACGACATCGACGACCGGCGCGCGTTCGAGCGCCGGCTCGCGCGCGCCGTCGCCGACCATGCCGCCGCCCAGTTCGCCGACGGCGGGCGGCACGTCGAGTGTTTCTGCGCGGCGGGCAAGCTCGAGAGCTAGGGACGCGCCGACGATGTGCCTCGCTGCTGTCGCGCTCGCCGCGCATCCGCGTCTTGCGCTGGTGATCGCCGCCAATCGCGACGAGTACCACGCGCGTCCGGCCGCTGCCGCCCACTGGTGGCGGGACGGCGTGTTCGCGGGCCGCGACGAGCGCGCCGGCGGCACCTGGTTCGGCGTCACGCGCAGCGGGCGCTTCGCACTCGTCACCAACTTCCGCGAGCCGGGGCGCAACGACACTGCGCTGCGCTCGCGCGGCGAGCTGCCGCTCGCCATCCTGCGCGACCCCGAGGACATCGCCATGGCTTGCGACCGCGTCGCACGCGACGGCGATCGCTACAACGGCTTCAACATCGTCGCCGGCGAGCCGCACGTGGCGCTCCACTTCTCGAACCGCCGGCCGGGCGTGGTCGCGCTCGGCAACGGCGTGCATGCGTTGTCCAACGGTGCGCTCGACGCCCCGTGGCCCAAGGTCCTGCGTCTGCGCGCAGCCGTCGAGGGCTGGTGCGCCGACGCCAGCGACGACGCCGAACGCCTGTGGCAGGCGCTCGCCGACCGCGCGCCGGCGCCGGACGCCGAGCTGCCCCACACCGGCTTGCCGATCGCGCGCGAGCGCCTGGTGTCGGCGCCCTTCATCGTCGATCCCGACTACGGCACGCGAGCGTCCACGCTCCTCACCATCGCGCAGGACGGCACCGCGACATTCGTGGAACGCCGCTTCGACAGCCGCGCGACGCTGATCGACGAGATCACCGAGCGCTTCGCCATCGCCGTGCGCAGCTGACTGCGGGGGCAGGTCGCGCGCTCGCGCGCCGCACCGGATGCGCGCAGCGCCACGGCGCCGGCGCGGCTACGCGCGGCCGGCCGCGAACTCGCGGACCATCGTCTGGTGCGCAATGCCGGCCTCTTCGTAGGCTTCGCCCACGGCAGTGAAGCCCTGTCGCGCATAGAACGCGCAGGCCTGAACCTGCGAATGCAGCGACACGCGCGCGTGGCCCGCCGCACGCGCGCGCTCGAGCAGCGCGCGCATCATCGCGTCGCCGACGCCGCGCCCGCGCCAATGCGCGAGCACGGCGACACGGCCGATCGAGCCTTCCGGCAGCAGGCGCGCGCAGCCGATCGGCGCGCCATCGGCAGCCTCGGCAAGGACATGCACGCTGCGGGCGTCGTCCGCGTCCCACTCGAGCGCCGGCGGAATGCCCTGCTCGACCACGAATACCGCCTCGCGCACCGCGCGCAATGCCGGTTCGTCATCGTGCCAGCAGGTCGCGCGCACGCCGAACGCCGGTCCGCTCATGCGTAGTCCGACAGCACGATACGCGCCGCGCCGTCGCGCACCGTCAGCGCCGCGCGCCCGCCCACGGGCAGCGTCACCTTGTCGCGCACGTGGCCGAAGGGCAGTCCGGTATGGATCGGTGTCGGCGTCACGCCGCGCATGTGCGCCACCATCGCCGCAAAATCGTATTGGCCGTCGTTGGCATTGAGCGTGTATTCGGTGAACCCGCCCAGCAGCACTGCGCGCTGGCGCGCGAGAATGCCCGCATGGTGCAGCTGGTAGAGCATCCGCTCGACGCGATACGGATGCTCGGCGACGTCCTCCAGAAACAGGATGCCGCCGTCGATCGCCGGCAGATGGGGCGTGCCGCACAGCGACGCGACCAGCGCGAGGTTGCCGCCCCACAGCGTGCCCGCGGCTTCGATGTCCGGCCCGTCGAGCGCGCAATCGAACGCGTGGCTCGGGTGCTCGAGCACGCCGAAGCAGTGCTCGAGCGTGTACGCCGACGGCGCGGCGGCGCCGAAGTCGTAGGCTGCCATCGGCCCGGCGAACGACTTCATGCCGGCAGCGGCGAGCGCGGCCAGCTGGAACGCGGTGAAGTCCGAGTGGCCGAGCCAGCGCTTGCCGGACCGCGCGAGCCGCGCGAAATCGATGCGTGCGACGAGCCGTGTCCAGCCATAGCCGCCGCGCACGGCGAGCGCGACGTCGACGTCGTCGCGCGCGGCGATGCGCGCGACTGCCGCCAGGCGCTCGTCGTCGGTGCCGGCGAAGCGCTGCCAGCGCGCCGTGGCGGCGTCGTCGACGACGACCGCGTGCCCCAGCTCGCGCAGTTTTTGCGCGGCGCGCGCCACCGCGGCAGGATCGGTGGCAAAGCCCGCCGGCGCGTAGATGCCGAAGGCGATCGTCATCGCCGCGCCGCGAAGAAGCCGGACAGCAGCGCCGCGCATTCGGCGTCGCGCACGCCGCCCGTCACCGCCGCATGATGGTTGAGGCGCGGCTCGGCGAACAGGTCGATCACCGAGCCTGCGGCACCGGTCTTGGGATCGCGGGCGCCGAACACGACGCGCGCGATGCGCGCGTGCAGCATCGCGCCGGCGCACATCGCGCACGGCTCCAGCGTCGTGTAGAGCGTGCAGCCGGCGAGCCGGTAGTTGCCGAGGGCGCGCGCGGCGTCGCGCAGCGCGGCGATCTCGGCGTGCGCGGTCGGGTCGCTGTGCGCGATCGGCGCATTGCCACCGCGGCCGACGATCGCGCCCTCGCATACGACGACGGCGCCCACGGGCACCTCGCCGCGTGCCGCGGCGGCGCGCGCGAGCGCCAGCGCCTCGCCCATCGCATCGCGATCGGCGTCCGGCATGCGCGATGCGCCGGCCGCGTCACTTGTCGCCGGCACTGTCCTCGACATGGAACGCGTGCAGCATCCGGTGGATGAAAGGCGTGAACAGGATGCCGGTGGATCCCAGCAGCATCACGCCGCAAAAAAGCGAATAGAGGCTTTCGAACATCCGGCCGGGATCCGACAGATCGGTGACCACCGGCCCCATGCCCGACAGCAGCAGCGACGCCTGGTGGAACGAGATGAGCCACGACAGATGCGCGATGAAATGGTAGCCGAGCACGCCGCACGTCAGCGTGGCGGCGAGCAGGTAGGCCGCCACCTTGGCGCCGGAGACGACGCGGCTCAGGAAGCGCCGGTGCGGCCCGAGCGTTGTCGTGGTGGACGCCTTGGGCGCGGCGGCCCTGGCGTCCGCCGCCGGCTTGGCCGGCTTGGCCGGCTTGGCCGGCTTATCCGCCATCGCCCTGCCCGATCACCGCGTCGGCCTCGATCTCCACCAGGATCTCCGGAGCGATGAGGCGCGACACCTCGACCATCGTGCACGCCGGCCGGATGGCGGCGAACGCCTCGCCATGCGCGCGCCCGACCGCTTCCCACTGGTCGATGTCGACGACGAAGATCCGCGTGCGCACGACGTCGGCGAGCGAGCCGCCGGCGCGCGCCAGCGCCGCTGCGATGTTGGCGATCGCCTGGCGCGCCTGCGCATGGGCATCGCCGACGCCGACGATGTTGCCGGCGTGGTCGGTGGCGGTGGTGCCGGAGACGAACACGTGGTTGCCGATCCGCACCGCGCGCGAATAGCCGACGACCGGCTCCCACGCGGTGCCGCTGCCGATGTTGGACCTCGCGCTCACGGCGCGTGCGCGCAATGGCGGCGGCAGGGCATCGTTACCGTGACCGCGACGTTCAGTGTGACGTTCATGTTTTGGCGCCGGCCATGGTACGCGTCTGCGGCGGATGGCCGGGCGCGCCACCCCGGGTGCCGAGTATCCGCTCCATTTCCGCGGCAAGCTCGGCCTGCCTGTACGGCTTGGCCAGGCGCGGAACGTCGACCTGGGGATCCTGCGGCAAATCGGCGAACCCCGAGACGAGCAGGATCGGCAGCCCCGGGCGCATCCGGCGCGCGACTTCCGCGAACTGCAGGCCGTTCATCCCTGGCATCGAATAATCGGTGACGACGAAATCGACCGCATCGCCGCGGCGCAGGATGTCGAGCGCATCCGCGCCGGACGCGGCCTCGAGGACGCCGTGGCCGAGATCCTCGAGCATGCTGGCGGTGCTCGTGGCGATCAGCTCGTCGTCGTCGACGACGAGCACCGTCATCCGTCGTGTGGATGCCTTGGCCGCAGGCACACTGACCGGCTTGTCGGGCAACGCCACGCCCGTGGTGACCGGCAGCCACACCTCCGCGCGCGTGCCGCGCCCGACTTCGCTCGCGAGGCGCAGCGCGCCGTGCATCTGCACGGCGAGGCCGTGGATCATCGACAGCCCGAGCCCCGTGCCCTTGCCCAGCTCCTTGGTGGAGAAGAACGGCTCGGTGGCCTTGCGCAACGTCTCGGCATCCATGCCGTGTCCGGTGTCGGCGACGACCAGGCGCACGTACCGGCCCGGCTCGAGCTCGGCGTCGTCGCGCGCCTCGACGGCGTCGACGCTGATGGTGAGCGTGCCGCCCTCCGGCATCGCGTCGCGCGCGTTGACGACGAGGTTGAGCACCGCGAGCTCGATCTGGTTGGTGTCGAGCAGGACGAGCGGCAGCGTAGGCGGCAACTGCATCCGCAAATCGACTCGCGCACCGACCGAGCGCTCGATGAGGTCGGACATGCCGCGCACGAGATCCGCGAGGTTACCGGGCTCGACCTTGAGATCCTGGCGATGCGCGAAGGCCAGCAGCCGCTGCGTCAGCGTGGCGCCGCGCTGCGCGCCCTGCAGCGCGCCGTCGACGAGACGCACGGACCGCTCGTCGTCCGCCACCCGCTTGCGCAGCAGGTCGAGATTGCCCATCACGGCCATCAGCAGGTTGTTGAAATCGTGCGCCACGCCGCCGGTGAGCTGGCCGATGGTCTCCATCTTCTGCACCTGGCGCAACTGCCGCTCGGCGCGTTCCCTCTGCTCGATCTCGCCCAGCACGGCCGCATGCGCAGTCTCCAGCTCGCGCGTGCGCGCGACGACGCGCTCTTCCAGGGTCTCGTTGATCCGGCGCAACTCCTCCTCGGCCGTCTTGCGATCGGTGATGTCCGACGCCACGCCGACCAGGCGCGCGTGCATCCCGCCGGCGTCGCGTACCAGGCGCGCGCGGAATTCCGCCCAATGCACGCTGCCGTCCGGCCACACGTTGCGGTGCTCGATCGCATAGTCTGCGCCGCTGTCGATCGCCTGCTGCAGCGCGTCGCGCACGCGAACCTGGTCGTCCGCATGCACGATGCGAAGCAGCACGTCACGCGACATCGGCTCGCGCTCGGTACGGCCGAACAGCGCCATGCAGGTCGGCGATGCGTCGAGCGCGCCGGTCTCGACATCGAGGACCCACGAGCCGAGGCGGCCCGCGCGCAGCGCGGTGCGCAGCCGCTGCTCGCCTTCGTGCAGCTCCTCCATGCGCGCGCGTGCCTCGTATTGGCGCTCGCGCGCCTTGATGGCAGTGCGCGCGACGCTGACGAACGTCGTTGGATGAAACGGCCGCTCGAGGAACGTCACGTTGCCGAGGCGTTCCGACAGGTCCAGCGCCTGCGGATTGCGCTCGGGGCCGCCGCCGCGCCGCGTCAGCACGATGAACGGAAGGTCCGACCACGCCGGCTGCGCGTGGACCCACGCCGATACGCTGCCGAGGTCGGCGCCCCACAGCGCCTCCTCGGTGATCACGACGAAGCCGGGCTCGCGTTCCAGCGCCTGCTCGAGCGCGGCGAAATCGCCCGCGACCGACGCGTCGATGCCGCCTTCGCGGAGAAGCCCGCACGCCACGGCCGCGTCGCGGCCCATCGGCGCGAACACAATGGCGGCCGGACGGCGCGGCTCAGGCGCCTGGATCCCGGCGGTCGTCATGCGGCAGCAGGGGGTTGGCGCCGCCACCGACGAACACCGGCACGCCGCGCAGAATCCCCTGGAATTCGGTCAGCGGCACGCCGACGCTGAGCCCGTTGGATCCGATGCGGAATTCGCGGATCGTGTCCTCGTGGTTGCCGGTGCGCTTCTTGATGATCGACACCGCGCGCCGGACCTTGCCGAGTGCCTCGAAATAGCGCAGCAGGATGACGGTGTCGGCGAGATAGGTGACGTCGACGGGCGCCTTCATGTCGCCGACGAGGCCGTGCTGCGCCACGGTGAGAAACGTGTTGGCGCCCTGGCGGTTCAGGTACTGGATCAGCTCGTGGATGTGCAGGATGAGCGCGTTCTCCTCCGGCATCGCCGCCTGGTAGCCGTTGAGGCTGTCGATCACCACGGTGCTCACCTCCATGCGGCGCACCACGTCGCGCACGCGCTGCGCGAATTCGCCGGGCGACAGCTCCGCGGCGTCCAGCTGCTCGATGTGCAGCGCACCGCTGTCACGCATGGCCTCGAGGTCGAAGCCCATCGCCTTGGTGCGGTCGAACAGCAGGCCCAGCTCCTCGTCGAAGGCGAATATCGCCGCCTTGCCGCCACGCCGGATTTCCGCGGCGACGAATTGCAGCGCGAACGTGCTCTTGCCGGTTCCGGCCGGCCCCAGGATCAGCGTGCTCGATCCGCGCTCGATGCCGCCGCCGAGCAGCGCATCGAGGCCGTCGACGTCGCTCTTCACCTGGTCGCGCTTGAACGTCCGGCGATGCTCGGCCGCCACCAGCCTCGGGAACACCTGGACCCCGCCGGTCTTGATCGTGAAATCATGGTAGCCGCCGCGCACGGCCTGGCCGCGATATTTCGACACGCGCAGCCGGCGCCGCTCGGCGCCGTAGTCGGGCGCCAGCTCTTCGAGCTGGACGACGCCGTGGACGACGCTGTGGGCGGTCTTGTCGGTGCTCTCCGACGTGCGGTCGTCGAGCATCAGGACGGTCGCGCCGTGGCGCGCGAAGTAATGCTTGAGCGCGAGGATCTGGCGGCGGTAGCGCAGCGAGCTCTGCGCCAGCAGGCGGATCTCGGACAGGCTGTCGATCACCACGCGCTGCGGCCGCACGCGCTCGAACGTGTCGAAGATCATCCGCGCGACTTCGCCGAGCTCGAGGTCGGACGAGTAGAGCAGGCTCTGCTGCTGGTCGGCATCGAGGAGGCTCTCGGGTGGCACAAGCTCGAACACCTCGACATTGCCGTCGATCGTCCAGCCATGGGAGGCGGCGCCATCGCGCAGCTCACCTTCGGTCTCGGAAAGCGTGACATAAAGACCGCGCTCGCCGTCCTCGGCGCCTGCGATGAGGAAGCGCAGCGCGATCGTCGTCTTGCCGGTGCCGGGGTGGCCTTCCAGCAGGAACACGTGGCCGGGCGAGAATCCCCCGGCGAGGATGTCGTCGAGTCCGGGGACGCCGGTGCGGGCCTTGTCGGTCATGGTCTTGTCGGTGCCCATCATCGGTTCCTTTGCGGCAGGCATCCTGTTGCCGCGTGCAATAGGTCAGACCGGCTATTCCCACTCGATCGTCGCCGGCGGCTTGCTCGAGATGTCGTAGACCACCCTGTTGATCCCCCGCACCTCGTTGGTGATGCGGTTGCTGATCCGCGCCAGCAGCTCGTGCGGCAGCGGCGCCCAGCGCGCGGTCATGAAGTCCGTCGTCTCCACGCACCGCAACGCGACCGCGTTCTCGTAGGTGCGTCCGTCGCCCATCACGCCGACGGAGCGCACGGGCAGGAACACGGCGAACGCCTGCGACGTGCGGTCGTACCACGATACGCCGTCCTGGTGCGCCGCGCGCAACTCCTCGATGAAGATCGCGTCGGCACGCCGCAGCAGGTCGGCTGCCTGCCGCGTCACCGCGCCGAGGATGCGCACGCCGAGCCCCGGTCCCGGGAACGGATGGCGGTCGACCATCGTCCGCGGCAGGCCGAGCTCGAGGCCGAGCTTGCGCACCTCGTCCTTGAACAGCTCGCGCAGCGGCTCGAGGAGCTTCAGCTTCAGCGTCTCGGGCAGGCCGCCGACGTTGTGATGCGACTTGATCGTGCGCGCCTTGCGCCCCGCGCCCGCGCTTTCGATGACGTCCGGATAGATCGTGCCCTGCGCCAGCCAGCGCACGGCCGGCAGCTTCGCCGCCTCGCGCTCGAATACGTCGACGAAGAGCTTGCCGATGATCTTGCGCTTGGCCTCCGGATCGTCGACACCCTGCAGCGCCGTCAGGAATTCGTCAGCGGCATCGACGTGGACCACACGCACGCCGAGGTTGCGCGAGAACGTGTCCATCACCTGCGTCGCCTCGTCCTGGCGCAGGAGGCCGTGGTCGACGAACACGCACGTCAGCCGATCGCCGATCGCCCTGTGGATCAGCGCCGCCGCCACCGACGAATCGACGCCGCCCGACAATCCCAGCAGCACGTCGCCGTCGCGCGCCTGCGCGCGGATGCGCGACACCGCCTCGTCGACGAAATCGTGCATGTTCCAGTCATGGCCGCAGCCGCAGATCTCGTGGGCGAAGCGCGCGAGGATCGCCGCGCCCATCGTCGTGTGCGTGACCTCCGGATGGAACTGCACCGCATAGAATCGCCGCGACTCGTCGGCCATCGCCGCCATCGCGCAGGTTTCCGAGCTGCCGATCACCTTGAATCCGGGCGGCAACTCGGTGACCTTGTCGCCGTGGCTCATCCACACGTCGAGCAGTCCATGGCCCTCGGCGTTGCGCCGGTCCTCGATGCCGGCGAACAGCGCCGAATGGCCGCGCGCGCGCATCTCGGCGTAGCCGAACTCGCGCTGGCGGTGCGCCTCGACGCGGCCGCCGAGCTGCTGCGCCATCGTCTGCATGCCGTAGCAGATGCCGAGCACCGGCACGCCGAGCTCGAACACCGCCGGCGGCGCGCGACCGGCATCCGCTTCGTAGGCGCTCAAGTGGCTGCCCGACAGGATGACGCCGCGCGGGGCGAAGTCGCGCACGAACGCGTCGGACACGTCGTGCGGATGGATCTCGCAGTAGACCTCGGTCTCGCGCAGGCGGCGCGCGATGAGCTGCGTGACTTGCGAACCGAAATCGAGGATCAGGATCCTGTCGTGGGACGGGGCGATCGACGCGGTCATTCGGTGCGGTAGTTGGGCGCTTCCTTGACGATCGTGACGTCGTGCACGTGCGACTCGCGCACGCCGGCCGACGTGATCTCGACGAACTCGGCCCGCGTGCGCAGCGCGTCGATGGTCGCGCAGCCGCAATAGCCCATCGTCGCCCGCAGCCCACCCATCATCTGGTGGATGACCGCCGCCAGCGGGCCCTTGTACGGCACGCGGCCCTCGATGCCTTCCGGCACCAGCTTCTCGGCGGCGCCCTCGCCCTCGGCGTCCTGGAAATAGCGGTCGGAGCTGCCCTGCTGCATCGCGCCGAGCGAGCCCATGCCGCGGTAGCTCTTGTACGAGCGCCCCTGGTAAAGCTCGATCTCGCCGGGCGATTCCTCGGTGCCGGCGAACAGGCTGCCCATCATCACGCACGACGCGCCCGCCGCGATCGCCTTGCCGATATCGCCGGAATAGCGGATGCCGCCATCGGCGATCACCGGGATGCCGGCGCGCGCCGCGCCCTCGAGCGCGAACTGGATCGCGGCGATCTGCGGCACGCCGACGCCGGCGACGATGCGCGTGGTGCAGATCGACCCGGGACCGATGCCCACCTTGACGGCGTCGGCGCCGTGATCGGCGAGCGCCTTGGCGCCGTCGGCGGTGGCGATGTTGCCGCCGACCACCTGCAGCTGCGGATGCCGCTGCTTGATCGCCGCCACGCGGTCGAGCACGCCCTGCGAATGGCCATGCGACGTGTCGACCACCAGCACGTCGACGCCGGCGGCGACCAGCAGTTCGACGCGCTCGTCGGTGTCGGCGCCGGTGCCGACCGCCGCGCCGGCACGCAGGCGGCCGAGCTCGTCCTTGCACGCGAGCGGGTGCTCGGTGGCCTTCTGGATGTCCTTGACCGTGATGAGTCCGCGCAGCTCGCGCGCGTCGTTGATCACCAGCACCCGCTCGAGGCGGTGACGGTGCATCAGCGTCTTGGCGGTGTCGAGGTCGGTGCCTTCGGCCACGGTGACGAGGCGCGCCGCCGGCGTCATGATCGCCGACACGGGCTGGTCGAGGTTGCTCTCGAAGCGCAGGTCGCGGTTGGTGACGATGCCGACCACGCGACCGGCGTCGACCACCGGCAGACCCGAGATGCGGTGCGCGCGCGTCAGCGCGACGACGTCGCGCACGCTCATCGTCGGCGGGATGGTGATCGGATCCTTGACCACGCCGCTCTCGAAACGCTTGACCTTGGCAACCTCGGCGGCCTGGCGCGCCGGCGTCATGTTCTTGTGCACGATCCCCATGCCGCCTTCCTGGGCGATCGCGATGGCCAGCCGCGCTTCGGTCACCGTGTCCATCGCCGCCGACAACAGCGGCACGTTGAGACGGATGGTGCGGGTGAGTTGGGTCGCGAGGTCGACGTCGCGGGGAACGACGGAGGAGTGTGCGGGGACGAGCAGGACGTCGTCGAAAGTGAGCGCTTTGCGGACGACACGCATGTTTTGGTGGACCCCCCTGCGCAAAAATGAATTATACACGCGGGGTCGCCGGCAGCCGCCCGTCGCCGCAGCATGTGCGCCGATGCAACGACGTTCGCACGCCCGGCGGGCACGCCTGTCGCCCTCGCGTTGACGCGCGCGCAACGCTTGCGGTACCGTGCAGCGTCGACGTCAGAAGGCTCGCCATGCCACGCTTCGCCGTGATGCCTCCCGCTGTTTCGCGCCGCGCGAGCGCGAGGCGCGCACGCGCGCTCGGCGTCGCGCTGGCGCTTTGCGCCGGCCTCGCGTCGGGCGGCGCCGCCGCAGCGACGTACAAGTGGACCGACGCCAATGGCCACGTCGTCTATTCCGACCAGCCGCCGCCGGGGAACGTCAAATCCGAAATGATCGGTCCCGCGGCGCCGCCATCCAATCCGAACGCGGTGAAGGACATGGCGCAGAAGGACCTCGAGCTGCAGAAGCGCCAGAAGGACCGCACCGATGCCGAAGTCAAGGCGGAAAAGGCGCGCCAGGGCAGCGCGCAGCGGCGCGACCTCTGCCTCGTGGTGCGCGGGCACCTCAAGGACATGCGCGAGGGCAAGCCGGTGTTCCGCTACGACGCCAGCGGCGCGCGCGTGATCCTCGACGAGAAGGAGCGCGCGGCGGAAATGGCCAAGGAGCTCGACGCCGAGAAGAAGTACTGCGGCGAGTCCACCACCTGACCCCCCACCGGGGCGGCGTCACTGCGGCTGCTGCTCGGCCTTCTTCTCCAGCGCCGCCTGGTTGATCGTCACGTCGGTGTGCGCCTTGAGCCCCGCGAGATACGCGGCGAGGAGCTCGCGTCCCACCTGTTCCCCCATCCGCTGGCCCGCGAGCTTGATGCGCGCATCGTCGAGCTTGTCGGGGGTGGTCACCTTGCTCACGCGGTAGATCGAGAAGCCGCCGCGCGCGTTGGGCAGGCCGACGAAACCCGGCAGCTTCTGCGGGTCGACCGCGAACACCTTCAGCAGCGACGCCGGCGTGAATTCCGGCGCCGTCTGCGTGCGCATCACCTCCACCGGCTTGCCGAACGTCAGGCCGGCGCCCTTCTCGCTCTTGCCCGATTCCAGCGCGGCCAGCTTGTCCGTGCCGGCCTTGATCGCCAGCGCGCTCGCTTCGCGGCGCACGATCTCGCCGCGGATCTGGTCGCGGACCTCGGCCAGCGGACGCACCGCCGCCGGCTTGTAGTCGATGATGCGGCCGGCGATCATCGTGTTCGGGGCGATTTCCATCGCGTCGGTGTTGCGCTTCGACGCCACGGATTCCGGCGCGAACAGCGCGGTGACGAACTTGGCATTGCCCTGCGCGATCGCCTGCACCTGGGCGCGGGTGACGAGCGGCGTGGTGGTGACGTCGACGCCCAGCGCCTTGCCGACGCCGGCCAGCGAATCGGCTTGCTCGTAGACGAGGTTCTGGAACTTGTCGGCGTTGTCGACGAAGAGCTTCTGCGCCTTGGCCTTCTTCAGCGCGGCTTCGATCTCGCCCCTGACGGCGTCGAGCGGCTTGGCCTGCGACGGCTTGATCGCGCCGACCTTGATGACGTGATAGCCGAAGTCGCTCTGCACCGGCCCGACGATGTCGCCGGTCTTCGCCGCGAACACCGCGTCGGCGAACGGCTTCACCATCGCATCGTGGGTGAAGCTGCCGAGGTCGCCGCCTGCCGCGGCCGAACCCGGATCGTCGGAATTCGCCTTCGCCAGCGCCGCGAACTGGTCCGGATGCGCGCGCGCCTTGGCGGCGAGGTCGTCGGCCTTCTTCCTGGCCGCAGCCTTGTCGGCCTCGCTGGCGTCGGGCTTGACGGCGACGAGGATGTGCGCCGCGGAGCGCTCCTCGGGCTGGCCGTATTGCGCGATGTTCTGGTCGTATTGCGCCTTCACCTCTTCGGGCGTGACGCTGACCTTGGATGCCAGCGAATCCGGCGACAGCAGGATGTACTCGATCTTCGCCTGCTCGGGCGTCTCGAGCGCGGTCTTGTTGCTGTTGTAGAAGTTCGTGATCGCGGCGTCGTCGACGTGCACGTCCCTGGCGAACGCCTCGGCGTCGACCGTGGCCACGGCGACCTCACGCTTCTCCTCGAGCAGCGACAGGTAGCGCCGCGCCGAGGCGGCGGCGACGATGTTGCCGCCGGCGATCGGCTCCTGCAGCGGGGCCAGCGTCAGGTCGCCGCGCAGCTTCTGCTCGAACATCTGCGGCGACATGTTCTGCCCGGCCAGCACCAGCTTGTAGCGCTCGGGCGAGAAATGGCCGTCGTCCTGGAACGGCGGCAGCGAGGCGATGAACTGCGTCAGCTGCTGGTCGGAAACGCGCAGCTTGTCGGCGCGCGCCTCGTTCTCGAGGAGCTTCTGATTGACGAGCTGCTCGACCAGTGCGTAGCGCACCTCGGGATTGTCGAACATCGCAGGGTCGTAATTGGCGCCGAGCGACTGGCGCATGCGGTCCTGCTGGTCGCGCAGCAGGTCGTCGAAGTCCCGCTGCGAGATCTTCTGCTTGCCCACGGTGGCGACATCCGGCACGCCGGCGGCGCGCTGGAAATAGCTGTACGTGCCGAAGAACACGAACGTGAGGCCGATGATGGCCAGCACGATCTGCGCCAACCGCTTGTGCTTGTCGATGAAATCGAACATGGTCCCGTCGTGAACGAAAAGGGCGAACTCGTGTTCGCCCTGGCAAAGAGTTGGCGGAGTGGACGGGACTCGAACCCGCGACCCCCGGCGTGACAGGCCGGTATTCTAACCAACTGAACTACCACTCCTTGGCGCATCCATGTCGCGGCGGCCGCCGCGCGCACGCTTCATCGCGCGAGCCGCTGCACGGCGTGACTGGTGGGTGCTGACGGGATCGAACCGCCGACATTCGCCTTGTAAGGGCGACGCTCTACCAGCTGAGCTAAGCACCCGATGTTGCCGTTGCCGCTCGCCTTGCCGGGCCGTCCGACCGCTCCTGCAAAAAGCGCGCTAGTTTAGCGCATCCTTCAAGGCTTTGCCAGCGCGGAACTTCGGCACCTTCGCTGCGCTGATCCTGATCGCCGCGCCGGTGCGCGGATTGCGGCCGCTGCGCGCGGTGCGCTTGCCGACGTAGAACGAGCCGAATCCCACCAGCGTCACCATGTCGCCCTTCGCCAGCGAGGCGCCGATCGAATCGATCGTCGCATCGAGCGCGCGTCCGGCGGCGGCCTTGGAGATGTCGGCGTGCCTCGCGATCGCGTCGATCAGGTCGTTCTTGTTCACGGATGTTCCCCTTTCGCGTGAAGGAGTCGCCGCGCCGGCACCGCGCGAAGGCGCGCCGCGTCAAGCTCGGCAACCGGATTGGACGAGGCGTGCCGGACGGCGCGCGTGTCTATATAGCGCCCGCAAATTCCCGGTGTCAAGGCGCGCCGACAACATCGCGGCACCAAAAAAAACCGGCGCCGCAGGAGGCGCCGGTCACGTGCGGATGCTGCGTTGCGGTCAGTGCTTGATCAGCGTCGCCTGCTCGTCGCTCGCGGGTGGCGGCGGCACCGGCGCTTCCGGCTTGTCCTTGTCATCGACAGCAGGCACCGGGTGCGATTCGAGCGCGTGCTCGAGCACCTGCTCGATCCAGCGCACCGGCTGGATGTCGATGCGGTTCTTGATCTCGTCGGGCACTTCAGCGAGGTCCTTGACGTTCTCTTCGGGGATCAGCACGGTCTTCACGCCGCCGCGGCCCGCGGCGAGCAGCTTCTCCTTCAGGCCGCCGATCGGCAGCACTTCGCCGCGCAGCGTGATCTCGCCCGTCATCGCCACGTCGCAGCGCACCGGGATGCCGGTCAGCATCGACACCATGGCCGTCGTCACCGCGGCGCCTGCGGACGGGCCGTCCTTGGGTGTCGCACCTTCCGGCAAGTGAATGTGGATATCGGTCTTCTGGTAGAAGTCCGGCGCGATGCCGAGCTGCTTCGCGCGCGAGCGCACGACCGACAACGCGGCGGCGATCGATTCGTTCATCACGTCGCCGAGCTTGCCGGTGGACGTGGTCTTGCCCTTGCCGGGCAGCGCCACGGCCTCGATCGTCAGCAGGTCGCCACCGACTTCGGTCCACGCCAGGCCGGTGACCTGGCCGACCTGGTTCTTCTTCTCGGCGATGCCGTACGTGAAGCGGCGCACGCCGAGATACTTGTCGAGGTTCTTCGAATTGACGTCGACCGGGCTCTTCGCCTTGCGCGCCTTGCCCTCGCTCTCGCGCAGCAGCAGCGACTTCACCACCTTGCGGCAGATCTTGCTGATGTCGCGCTCGAGATTGCGCACGCCCGATTCGCGCGTGTAGTAGCGCACGATGTCGCGCAGCGCGCTCTCGGCGACGTGGATCTCCTCGGGCGCCAGGCCGTTGTGCTTGAGCTGCTTGGGCAGCAGGTACTGCTTGGCGATCGCGATCTTCTCGTCCTCGGTGTAGCCCGACAGGCGGATGACCTCCATGCGGTCGAGCAGCGGCGCCGGGATGTTCATCGTGTTGGCGGTGGCCACGAACATCACGTCGGACAGGTCGTACTCGACCTCGACGTAATGGTCGGTGAACGTCGAGTTCTGCTCGGGATCGAGCACCTCGAGCAGCGCCGACGACGGGTCGCCGCGGAAGTCCATGCCCATCTTGTCGACTTCGTCGAGCAGGAACAGCGGATTGCGCACGCCGACCTTGGTCATGTTCTGCAGGATCTTGCCCGGCATGGAGCCGATGTAGGTGCGGCGATGGCCGCGGATCTCCGCCTCGTCGCGCACGCCGCCGAGCGACATGCGGATGAACTTGCGGTTGGTCGCCTTCGCCACCGAATGGCCGAGCGACGTCTTGCCGACGCCGGGCGGGCCGACGAGGCACAGGATCGGCGCCTTCAGGCGGTCGACACGCTGCTGCACCGCCAGGTACTCGACGATGCGCTCCTTGATCTTGTCGAGGCCGTAGTGGTCGGCGTCGAGCACCTTCACCGCCTGCGCGAGGTCCTTGCTGATCTTGCTCTTCTTGCGCCACGGCAGGCCGGTCAGCGTGTCGACGTAGTTGCGCACCACGGTCGCTTCGGCCGACATCGGCGACATCATCTTCAGCTTCTTCAGCTCGTTGAGCGCCTTGCCCTCGGCCTCCTTCGACATCTTGGCGGCCTTGATCTTCTTCTCCATCTCCTCGAGGTCGGCGTTCTCGTCGCCCTCGCCCAGCTCCTTCTGGATCGCCTTGACCTGCTCGTTCAGGTAGTACTCGCGCTGGCTCTTCTCCATCTGCCGCTTGACGCGGCCGCGGATGCGCTTCTCCACCTGCAGGATGTCGACCTCGCCCTCCAGCACGGCGAGCAGGTGCTCGAGGCGCTTGGCGGGCTCGTTCATCTCCAGGATTTCCTGCTTCTGCTCGAGCTTCAGCGGCAGGTGCGCGGCGATCGCGTCGGCCAGCCGGCCGCCATCGTCGATGCCGGACATCGACGTCAGGATCTCCGGCGGGATCTTCTTGTTGAGCTTGACGTACTGGTCGAACTGCGTGAGCAGTGCGCGGCGCATCGCCTCGACCTCATGCGCGGGACCGGCGCCGGCGGGCTGCGGCTCGGCTTGCGACGACAGGTAGTCGCCGTGGTCGGTGACGCGGCCGAGCAGCGCGCGCTGCGTGCCCTCGACCAGCACCTTCACCGTGCCGTCGGGGAGTTTCAGCATCTGCAGCACCGTGGCGATGCTGCCGATCTCGTACAGGTCCTCGGCGACCGGGTCGTCCTTCGACGCCTGCTTCTGCGCGACGAGCAGGATGTGCTTGCCCGCCTCCATGGCGACGTCCAGCGCCTTGATCGACTTCGGGCGGCCGACGAACAGCGGAATGACCATATGCGGGAACACCACGACGTCGCGCAACGGGAGCAGCGGCAGCATCGTGGGCGAGGACGGCAGGGAAGTCGTGTCTTGGGTCATGCGGTGGCGAGGCTTTCGAGAAGAGGTTCGATCCGAACATGGGGCCGTGGCCGCGGGGTGTCAAGCCACGCGACGCACCAAAACGGTGCCAACCCGGTAGGTGCATGGCCGACATGCAACATGCGTTGCAGCCACGCAACATCCGTTCCCCGTTCGAGGGTTTGGCTGCAAGGGTATCCGGTGCCGCACCGGGAGCCGGCCGAACGCTAAACCGGGCGCGGGCGAGCGGCGACCGGGGACGCTGTGCAGGCGGCGACGGGCGCGCCGCTCGCCATGCCGCAATGCGTCAGGACTTGCCGGACGCCACCTTCGCCGTCTCGGCGAACATCAGGAGCGGCTTGCCGTCGTTGGCGATCGTCGACTCGTCGACGACGACGCGCGACAGGTTGGTCAGCGACGGCAGGTCGTACATGACGTCGAGCAGCGTCTGCTCGAGGATCGAGCGCAACCCGCGCGCGCCGGTCTTGCGCGCCAGCGCCTTCTTGGCGATGGCACGCAGCGCCGGCTCGCGCACCTCGAGCTCGACGCCCTCCATGCGGAACATCTTCTGGTACTGCTTGATCAGCGCGTTCTTCGGCTCGACCAGGATCTGGATCAGCGCCGCCTCGTCCAGCTCGTCGAGCGTCGCCACCACCGGCAAGCGGCCCACGAATTCGGGGATGAGCCCGAACTTGATCAGGTCCTCGGGCTCCGTGTGGCGCAGCAGCGCGGTCATCGAGCGGCGGTCGTCGGGACTTGCCACCTCGGCGCCGAAGCCGATGCCGGTCTTCGCCGTGCGCTGGCGGATGATCTTCTCGAGGCCGTCGAAGGCGCCGCCGCAGACGAACAGGATGTTGGTGGTGTCGACCTGCACGAACTCCTGGTTCGGGTGCTTGCGGCCGCCCTGCGGCGGCACGCTGGCGATCGTGCCCTCGATCAGCTTCAGCAACGCCTGCTGCACGCCCTCGCCCGAGACGTCGCGGGTGATCGACGGGTTGTCGCTCTTGCGCGAGATCTTGTCGATCTCGTCGATGTAGACGATCCCGCGCTGCGCCTTCTCGATGTCGTAGTCGCACTTCTGCAGCAGCTTCTGGATGATGTTCTCGACATCCTCGCCCACGTAGCCGGCCTCGGTGAGCGTGGTGGCGTCGGCGATCACGAACGGCACGTCGAGCAGCCGCGCCAGCGTCTGCGCCAGCAGCGTCTTGCCCGAGCCCGTCGGCCCGATCAGCAGGATGTTGGACTTGGTGAGCTCGACCTCGTCGTCCTTGCCGCCGGTCTCGAGACGCTTGTAGTGGTTGTAAACCGCCACCGACAGGATCTTCTTCGCCGGTTCCTGGCCGATCACGTACTGGTCGAGGATCTGGCGGATCTCGTGCGGCGTCGGCAGCTTGCTGCGATCGGCGCGCGCGGTCTCGGTGCTGCTGCCCTCTTCGCGAATGATGTCGTTGCAAAGCTCGATGCATTCGTCGCAGATGAACACCGACGGGCCCGCGATCAGCTTGCGGACCTCGTGCTGGCTCTTGCCGCAGAACGAGCAATACAAGAGCTTGTCGGTGGAGGATTTGTCAGCCATTCAACGACCTTGGCGCGATTCGTGACGGTTCACTTTACCCGGGTCACGTGCGTTTCTGCAAGACTTTGTCGACAATGCCATAGTCGCGCGCGGCTTCGGCCCACAGGAAGTTGTCGCGATCGTGGTCGCGCTCCACCTGCTCGGCCGAGCGCCCGGTGAACTGCGCCATCAGCGTGATGAAGCGGCGCTTGAGGTCGATCACGTACTGGGCGTGGCGCTCGATGTCCGAAACCTGGCCCTGGAAGCCGCCCGAGGGCTGGTGGATCATCACCGTGGAGTTGGGCAGCGCATAGCGCTTGCCCTTGGCCCCGGCCGCGAGCAGGAACGCCCCCATGCTGGCCGCGAGGCCGACGCACAGCGTCGACACGTCGGGCTTGATGAACTGCATCGTGTCGTAGATCGCCATGCCGGCCGACACCGCGCCGCCCGGCGAGTTGATATAGAAGTGGATGTCCTTGTCCGGGTTCTCGGACTCGAGGAACAGCATCTGCGCCACGATCAGGTTGGCGGTGGCGTCGGTCACCGGGCCGACCAGGAACACGACGCGTTCCTTGAGCAGCCGCGAATAGATGTCGTACGCACGCTCGCCGCGCCCGCTCTGTTCGATCACCATCGGCACGAGGCCGAGGGCCTGGGTATCTGGAATCATTTTATCTGTGGGGTACAGTTGAGGCGCTGGGGGAGGCGCGGTGCTTTCAAGATGGGACGTCGGGGCCCCGCCGTCAAGTAGCGGGGCGCGTCGCCTCGGCAGCCCGCCGCTTGCGTGCAACGGCGACGTGGCCGTTGCAGTCTAGCTCGATGGCGTGCCGGGATTCATCAGTGCATCGAAGCTCGTGGGCTTGTCGACCACCCGCATCTTCGACAACGCCCACTCCACGACGTTCTGCTCGGCCGCCTGCGCCTCGTAGTCGGCGAGCCGCTCCGGCTTCTCGTAATGCCAGCGCACGACGGCGTCCGGCTGTTCGTACGTCTGCGCCACGTCGGTCACGCGCGCGCGCACCTGCTCGGGACGCGCGGCGAGGCCGTGCTCGCGCACGAGGTCGCCCATCAGCAGGCCGAGCGTCACGCGCTCGCCCGCCTGCGAGCGGAACGCTTCGGGCGTGAGGCGGATGTCCTCGCGCTTGACGCCCTGCTGCATCAGGTTCTGCGCGGCGCGCTGCAGCATGTTCATCGCCTCGATCTCCACCAGCGAAGACGGCACGGCGAACTCCGCCTTGGCGCGCAGACCGCGCAGCACCTGCTCCTTCACCACGGTTTCCACCCGGCGCTTCATCTCCAGCTTGAGGTTCTGCTCGACCTCGGCGCGCAGGTCCGCCACCGTGCCGCTCGAAATGCCGAAGGCCTTGGCGAAAGCGTCGTCGAGCGGTGGCAACTCGGTCTCCTCGACTGATTTGATGGTCAGCACGAAGTGCGCGCGCTTGCCGGCGACTTCCTTGCCGTGATAGTCGGCGGGAAACGTGAGGTCGAACTCGACGTTCTCGCCCTCGGCATGGCCCGGCAGCGCCGCCTCGAACTCGGGCAGCATCCGGCCTTCGCCCAGCGTGATCGAGAAATCGCGCGCCTGGCCGCCGCCGAACTCGACGCCGTCGATGGTGCCGGTGAAGTCGACGGTCACGCGGTCGCCGGTGCGCGCCGCGCGCGCCACCCTGGCGAACGTCGCGCGCTGGCGGCGCAGCTTGTCGAGCGTGGCGTCGACGTCGGCCGGCGCGAGCGTGACCTCCGGCTTGTCGACGGTGACGTCGGCGAGGTCGCCGAGCTTGACGTCCGGATACACCTCGAACGTCGCCTGGAACTCGAGGGCATCGGGATTGCCGGCGCCATCGGCGCGCGGCTTGGGTTCGATCCTCGGATAGCCCGCCACCTGCAGGTTCTGGTCGCGGATCGCGTCGTTGAAGCTCGCCTGCACGCGGTCGGAAATGACCTCGGAGCGCAGCTGCGGGCCGTATTGCTGCGCGACCATCTTCAGCGGCACGTGCCCGGGACGAAAGCCGGGCAGTTTCACCGTGCGCGCAAGCTTCGACAGCCGCTTCTCGACTTCGCCTTCGATCTCCGCAATGGGCACGGCGACGTCGACGCGCCGTTCGAGTTGTCCGATCGTCTCGACCGTGTTTTGCATGGCGATGCTTTCCTGGTGTCTGGTGCGAAAGGGGGGACTCGAACCCCCATGGGTTGCCCCGCCGGCGCCTAAGGCCGGTGCGTCTGCCATTCCGCCACTTTCGCGTGGCGTCGGGTCCACGCGCCCTGCGGCACTCCCCTGCCGAACCTTCGATTATAGCCGAGCACCTGCGCGCGCCGCCAGATTAACCCCGTCGCGCGCAGTGCGTGCGCGGTACGCGAGAATGCGGGCGCGACCGGCGCCGCTTGCCGCCGGCGCGGACCGCGCGAAAACCGTTTCCGCCCCCATGAGCGTCGGCCACTACGAAAACTTTCCCGTTGCGTCGTTTCTGGTGCCGTCGGCGCTGCGTCCGGCCGTCGTCGCGCTGTACCGCTTCGCGCGCGCGGCCGACGACATTGCCGACGAAGGCGATGCGAGCGCCGGCGAGCGCCTCGCCGCACTCGACCGCTTCGACGCCCATCTCGCGGCGATCGCCGCCGGCGCGACGCCACCGGAGCCGCCATTCCCGGCGCTCGCCGCCGCGGTTCGCCGCCACGCGCTGCCGACGGCGCCGCTGTTCGATCTGGTGTCGGCGTTCCGCCAGGACGTGCAAGTCACCCGCTACGCGACGGCGGGCGACCTCGACGACTACTGCCGGCGATCGGCCAATCCGGTCGGCCGCCTGCTCCTCGTGCTGTACGGCGCGCAGACGCCGGCCAACGTCGCCGCCAGCGATGCGATCTGCACGGCGCTGCAACTCGCCAATTTCTGGCAGGACGTGGCGATCGATTGGCAGAAGGGCCGCATCTACATCCCGCAGGACGCGATGGCGCGCCACGGCGTCGACGAGCGCGCGATCGCCGCGGGCCGCGCCGACGCGCGCTGGCGGGCGCTGATGCAGGAGCTCACGCTGGCGACACGCGCGCGTTTTGCCGCCGGCGCCGCGCTGCCGCGCGCGTTGCCGTGGCGCCAGGGCCTCGAGCTTGCCGCGGTGATCGCCGGCGGCCGGCGCATCCTCGCGCGCATCGACGCCGTCGGCGGCGATGTCTTCCGCCGGCGTCCCACGCTGGGCGCCGTCGACTGGCTGTGCGTGATGGCGCGCGCGCTCAAACCCGCGGCATGACGCCCGACGCCTATTGCGAGCAGAAGGCGGCGCAGAGCGGCTCGTCGTTCTACTACAGCTTCAGGCTGCTGCCGCCGCCGCGGCGGCGCGCCATCACCGCGCTGTACGCGTTCTGCCGCGAAGTCGACGACGTCGTCGACGAAGTCAGCGATCCGGCCGTCGCCGCGCTCAAGCTCGCGTGGTGGCGGCAGGAGATCGCGCGCGCCTACGAGGGCGGCGCGCAGCATCCGGTGGCCCAGGCGCTGACGCCGGTGGTGCGCGAGTTCGCGCTGCCGCAAGCGGCACTGCAGGAGATCATCGACGGCATGCAGATGGACCTCGCGCAGACCCGCTATGCCGACTTCGATGCGCTGCTCCTGTATTGCCACAAGGTGGCGGGCGTGGTCGGCACGCTGTCGGCGTCGATCTTCGGCTACCACGATCCTTCGACCGCCGACTACGGCCACGACCTCGGCATCGCGTTCCAGCTGACCAACATCGTGCGCGATGTCGGCGAGGACGCGCGCCGCGGCCGCATCTACCTGCCGCAGGACGACCTCGCGCGCTTCGGCGTGCCGGCCTCGCAGCTGCTGCGCGGTGACGCCGGCGGCGGCTTTCGCGAGCTGATGGCATTCCAGGTCGCGCGTGCGCAGGCGTGGTACGCCCGCGCGCTGGCGCAGCTGCCGGAGGTCGACCGTCGCCGCCAGCGCGCCGGGCTGGCGATGGCCGCGATCTACGGCACGCTGCTCGACGAGATCGCGCGCGACGGCTACCGCGTGCTCGACCGGCGGATCGCATTGACGCCGCTGCGCAAGTTGTGGATCGCGTGGCGCGCGCGCTGAGCCCATGACGCGCTCCCCGCTGGCGGTCATCGGCGGCGGCTGGGCCGGATGCGCCGCCGCGGTCACGCTCGCCGAATCCGGATTCACGGTCGACCTCGTCGAAGCGGCACCCGAGCTCGGCGGCCGCGCGCGGCGTGTCGCGCGTCATGGCCTGCGCCTCGACAACGGCCAGCACCTGATGCTGGGCGCCTATCGCGAGACGCTCGATCTCATGGCGCGCATCGGCGCGCCGACGCTGGCGCGGCGGGCGCTGCGCATCGCGCCGTTCGCGCCGGCGCAGCACAACGCGCTGGCGCTGACCGCGCGTCGCCTGCCCGCGCCGTTCGGACTCATTGCGGGCCTGTTGCGCGCGCACGGGCTCGACTGGCGCGAGCGCGTCGCCACGCTGCGCTGGTTCGCCGCGCTGCGTGCACGCGCTTTCCGTTGCGATCCCGCAGCGACGGTGACGCAGCTGACGGCATCGCTGCCGCGTCGCGCCGCCGAGCGCCTGTGGCATCCGCTGTGCCTCGCCGCGCTCAACACCCCGCCGGCGCAGGCCTCGGCACAGGTCTTCGCCAACGTGCTGCAGGCCGCGTTCGCCGCGGTGGCGGGCGGCGCCGACTGGATGGCGCCCGCGGGAGATCTCGGCACGCTCGTCCCCGACGCCACCCGTCGCTTCCTCGCCGCGGGCGGCCACCGCGTCGTCGCCGCCACCACCGCGCAAGTCCTCGACGCCGGCGCGGGCCCGGCGCCGCACTGGCACGTGCGCGTGGGGGACACGGCGCACGACTATGCCGGCGTCGTGGTGGCGGTCGCCCCCCACCAGCTCGCCCATGCGTTCGCGCCGCCGGTCGCGGCAGGCGGGCCTGCACTCGCGGCGGCGATCGCCATGGTGGACCGCCTGCGCTGGGAGCCGATCACCACCGTCTATCTCGGCTACGCGACGGCGGTCGAAGTCGAAACGGCACTGGTGCGCCTCGACGACCGTCCGGGCCAGTGGCTGTTCGCGCGCGACGACATCGTCGCCACCGCCACGCCCCCCGCGCCGCGCCTCGCGAGCGTCGTCGCCGTGGCGATCTCGGCGCACGGCGCGCACGACGCGCTGGCCCACGATGCGCTCGCAGCCGCGGTCGACGCCCAATTGCGCCGCCTCGCC
>DASYSP010000127.1:0-4168 GCA_036003195.1 Casimicrobiaceae bacterium | reverse complement strand
GCCGTCGGCGCCACATAGCATGTTCGGAACCCGCCCGCTTCGCGTCGGTCTCCTGCATGGACGCATGAAGCCGGCGGAGAAGGCAGCGACGATGTCAGCGTTCAGCGCCGGCGACATCGACGTGCTGGTGGCGACCACCGTGATCGAAGTGGGTGTCGACGTGCCGAACGCATCGACGATGGTGATCGAGCACGCCGAGCGGTTCGGCCTGGCCCAGCTCCACCAGCTGCGTGGTCGTGTCGGCCGCGGCGACGCCGAGAGCCAGTGCATCCTGCTGTTCGAGGAGCCGATGGGCGACACCGCGCGCGAGCGCCTCAAGGTGATCTACGAGAACACCGACGGCTTCGAGATCGCGCGCCAGGATCTCCTCATCCGCGGACCCGGCGAATTCCTCGGCGCGCGCCAGTCGGGCGTCCCGCTGCTGCGCTTCGCCGATCTCGAGCGCGACGCCGGGCTGATCGAGGAGGCGCGCGAGGCGGCCGACGAGCTCTTGCGTACCGATCCGGAGGCTGCGCGCCGGCATCTCGCGCGCTGGCTCGGCGGCAAGGCGGAATTCGTGCGCGCGTGATCGGAGGAGTCCGGCAGCGAACATGCCTGCGCAGGCGGAAATTGGAACGTTTCCCGTCCCGAATCAACAGCTTGACGACAACGACCGACCGAACCGGGTAGAATTCCACGCGCAACGCACCCTGTCGTCGCCGCCTCGGGCGCAGGTTGCGTCACTCACCTACGCCCATGTCGCTCTTCGCCCTCGGCCTCAACCACACGACCGCGCCCCTCGCCGTGCGCGAACGGGTGGCCTTCGCGCCCGATGCGCTCGGCGACGCGCTGCGCAACCTGACGCGTGCGCGTACGGTGAAGGAAGCCGCGATCCTGTCGACCTGCAACCGCACCGAGGTGTATTTCCACGGCGGCGACCCGGCGCAGGTCGCCGAGTGGCTGACGGCCACGCACGACCTGCCACGCGACGTGCTGGCGCCGCATCTCTACACGCTGCCCGACGACAAGGCGGTGTCGCATGCGTTTCGCGTGGCCTCGGGGCTCGACTCGATGGTGATCGGCGAGCCGCAGATCCTCGGCCAGATGAAGCACGCGGTGCGCTCGGCCGAAGCCGCGGGCTCGCTCGGGCTCGTGCTCAACCGGCTGTTCCAGCGCACGTTCGCCGTGGCCAAGGACGTGCGCACGCAGACCGACATCGGCAGCGCGTCGATCTCGATGGCCGCGGCGGCGGTCAAGCTCGCCGAGCGCATCTTCCCCTCACTCGCCGAGCAGCGGCTGCTGCTGATCGGCGCCGGTGAGATGATCGAGCTCGCGGCCACGCATTTCGCCGCGCGCGGCCCGGCGTCGATCACAGTGGCCAACCGCACGCTCGAGCGCGGCAACAAGCTCGCCGACCGCTTCGGCGCATCGGCGATGACGCTCAACGAGCTGCCCGAGCGCCTGCCGCAGTTCGACATCATCGTCACGTGCACGGCGAGCACGCTGCCGATCCTCGGCAAGGGCATGATCGAGCGCGTGGTGAAGCAGCGGCGCCACTCCCCGGTGTTCATCGTCGACCTCGCGGTGCCGCGCGACGTCGAGCCGGAGGCCGGCGCGCTCGACGACGTGTTCCTCTACAGCGTGGACGACCTGGCGGCGATCGTCAGGGACAACCTCACGATCCGCCGCGAGTCGATGCAGCAGGCCGAAGCGATGATCGCCGAGCAGACCGCGCATTTCCTGCGCTGGCTCGACGGTCGCGCGGTGGTACCCACCATCGCCGCGCTGCATGGCCATCACGAAACGCTGCGCGAAGCCGAGCTCGAGCGCGCGCGGCGCATGCTCGCCGCGGGGTCGACGCCGGAGGCGGCGCTGGAAGCCCTTGCCCGCGGCCTCACCAGCAAGCTGTTGCATGGACCGCTCGCCGCGCTCAACCAGGCGGGCGACGCCGAACGCACCGAGCTCATCGCGCTGTTCCAGCGCATCTACAAGCTGCCCGAGCCGCCGCAGGACGGGCATTAGCGGCGCAAGGGATCGTCATCCCCGCGAATGCGGGGATCCAGAAGTGAAGTCACGGCTGGATTCCCGCATTCGCGGGAATGACAAGATCGCGAATGCTGCGATTCAGTCGTAACCTCCATCATCGTGCGAATGGCCTCATACAAGGCTGCGTCACTGCTGGATCCCCGTGTTCGCGGGGATGACGGCAGCGCCATTGCGACGGACGTTCCCGCCATGCCCCGCCGATGAAGACTTCGCTTCGCACCCGTCTCGAGCAGCTCGATGCCCGCCTCGCGGAAATCGACGCACTGCTGGCTGCCCCCGAAACCGCCGGTGACGGCAACGCGTTTCGCACGCTGTCCAAGGAGCGCGCCGAGATCGAGCCGGTGGTGACGCTGTATGGCGAGTATCGCAAGGCGGAAGCCGACCTCGCCGCCGCCGACGAGCTCGCGCGCGACGCGGCGATGCGCGATTTCGCCGACGACGAGCGCGCCGCGGCGCGCGCACGGATGGACGCGCTGTCGCAGTCGCTGGCCACGGCACTGCTGCCGAAGGACGCCGACGACGCGCGCAATGTGTTCGTCGAGATCCGCGCCGGCACCGGCGGCGAGGAGTCCGCGCTGTTCGCCGCCGACCTCCTGCGCATGTACGTGCGCTATGCCGAGCGTCACGGCTTCAAGGTGGAGATCGTGTCGGAATCGACGAGCGATCTCGGCGGCTACAAGGAGGTGATCGCGCGCATCGCCGGCAGCAACGTGTACGCGAGGCTCAAGTTCGAGTCGGGCGGACATCGCGTGCAGCGCGTGCCCGAGACCGAGGCGCAGGGACGCATCCACACGTCGGCGGCGACGGTGGCCGTCATGCCGGAAGCCGATCCGATCGCCGATGTGAAGATCAATCCCGCGGACCTGCGCGTCGACACGTTCCGCGCCTCCGGCGCCGGAGGCCAGCACGTCAACAAGACCGATTCCGCGGTGCGCCTGACGCACCTGCCGACCGGCATCGTCGTCGAGTGCCAGGACGACCGCTCGCAGCACCGCAATCGCGATCGCGCGATGGCGGTGCTGGCGTCGCGCCTGCACGACAAGGAGCGGCGCGAGCGCCACGCCAAGGAGGCGGCCGAGCGCAAGGACCTGATCGGCAGCGGCGACCGCAGCGAACGCATCCGCACGTACAACTTTCCGCAGGGGCGCGTCACCGACCACCGCATCAATCTCACGCTGTACCGCATCGCGGACATCATGGACGGCGACCTCGATGAGATCACCGACGCGCTGACGCAGGAGGACAACGCCGGCAAGCTGGCGGCGATCGGCGGCGACAATGGGTGAACCGGTAGATCATCCGCCGGCGTTCACGCGAAACGCAGGCTTCGCCGTAGCGTCATGGTCGACGGCATGACCGTACGCCAGGCGCTCGCGCAATGCGGACTGGCGCCGACGGACGCCAGGGCGCTGCTCGCTCATGCGCTCGGCCGCGATCGTGCCTGGCTGCTGGCGCACGCGACCGACGAGTTGCCACAGCAAGGATTCGACGTTTTTTTTGCTGCAGCAAGACGCCGGCGCGACGGCGAGCCGGTGGCCTACCTGACCGGACGCCGGGAATTCCACGACATCGAGCTCGACGTCACGCCCGACGTGCTGATCCCGCGCCCGGAAACCGAAACGCTGGTCGATGCGGCACTCGCGCACCTCGCCGACGATGCGCCGCGACGCGTGCTGGACCTCGGCACAGGCTCTGGCGCGATCGCATTGGCGATTGCCCGCGCGCGGCCGCATGCCGACGTGCTGGGCGTCGACCGGTCCGACGCCGCGATCGCCGTGGCGCGTGGCAACGCCGAGCGTCTCGCGATCGGCAATGCGCGCTTCGCGCGCTCCGACTGGTTCGGAGCGCTCGGCGATCTGCGCGTCGACGTCATCGTTGCCAACCCGCCCTACATCGCCGCCGGCGATCCGCACCTCGTCGAAGGCGACCTGCGCTTCGAGCCGCGTGCGGCGCTCACGCCGGGCGGCGACGGCCTCGACGCGCTGCGCGCGATCATCGGCAGTTCGCCTGCGCACCTCAACCCGGGCGGCGTGCTACTTGTCGAGCATGGCCACGATCAATCGGAGGCGGTGCACGCGCTCTTCGTCGCAGCCGGCGCGCGCGACGTGCGCCGCCATCGTGATCTCGCCGGACACTGGCGCGT
>DASYSP010000126.1:0-12573 GCA_036003195.1 Casimicrobiaceae bacterium | reverse complement strand
TGACGGAGGAGCAATGAGCGGTTCTCAGCGCCGGCTTCACAAGGACTTCTGGGGCGGCAGCGGGATCGCCCTGTTCGGCGTCGTCTACGGCGTCCAGGGAGCGCGCTACACGATCGGCTCGCTGAGCCGCATGGGACCCGGCTATTTTCCGGTGGCGCTCGGCGTCATCCTCGCACTGACGGGCATCGCGATCGCGATCATCGGCTACCGCAAGTCGGTGCAGGTCGAAGGCGAGCACCGCCCCGCGCAATGGCGCGCCTGGGCGTTGATCAGCGTCAGCATCGTCGCTTTCGTGCTGGTCGCCGAGCGCTTCGGGCTGGTGCCGGCGGCATTCGCCATCGTGTTCATCAGCGCGCTCGCCGATCGCGACAACGACTGGAAGCGCTCCGCCGTGCTCGGGGCCGCCATCGTCGTGGTGGCGATCGTCGTGTTCTGGTGGGCGTTGCAGATACAACTGCCGCTCTTGCAGTGGCGGAGCTGAGCGATGATCTGGAAATCGCTCTCCGACCTGTGGTTCGGATTCGGCGTCGCGTTCGAGCCGCACAACCTGATGTGGTCGTTCTTCGGCGTGCTGGTCGGCAACCTGATCGGTGTGCTGCCCGGCATGGGGGCGCTGTCGGCCATCGCCATGCTGTTGCCGCTCACCTACACGATGCATCCGGTGGCGGCGATCCTGATGCTGGCCGGCATCTTCTACGGCTCGCAATACGGCGGCGCCATCGGCGCGATCCTGCTCAACCTGCCGTCGCATCCGCCGCACGCCGTGACCTGCATCGAAGGCTTCCCGATGACCCAGCAGGGCAAGGGCGGCACCGCGCTCGGGATCACGATGATCGCGTCGTTCTTCGCCGCATCGTTCGGCATCACCGTGATGATCCTGGCGTCGCCGCTGCTGGTCGAAGTGGCCTTCAAGTTCGGGCCCAAGGAGATCTTCTCGATCATGCTGCTCGGCCTGATCGCGGGGTCGACGATGGCACGCGGCTCGCCGCTCAAGGGCGTGGCGATGACCACCTTCGGCCTGATGCTCGGCACGATCGGCACCGACGTCAACAGCGGCGTGCAACGCTTCACGCTGGGATTTCCCGAGCTTTCCGACCGCGTCGAGCTGGTGGCGCTGGCGATGGGCCTGTTCGGCGTCGCGGACTTCCTGCGTAACGTCAACCACATGCATGTCATCGGCAGCGGCACCAAGGTGCGGCTGCGTGACATGCGCCCGAGCCGCGCCGAGCTCAAGCAGGCATTCCCGGCGATGGTGCGCGGCACGCTGGTCGGCACGCTGTTCGGCGCGATGCCGGGAACCGGTCCGACCATCACCACGTTCATCGCCTACGCGCTCGAGCGCAAGATCACCAAGACGCCCGAGCGTTTCGGCCACGGCGCGATCGAGGGCGTGGCGAGCCCGGAAGCGGCGTCGCATTCCAAGACGCAGGTCGACTTCATCCCGACGATGAGCCTCGGCATTCCCGGCGACGCGGTGATGGCGCTGATCCTCGGCGCGCTGCTGATCCAGGGCATCCAGCCCGGCCCGCAGCTCATCACCGAGCACGCCGACCTGTTCTGGGGGCTGATCGCGAGCTTCTGGGTCGGCAATGTCCTGCTCGTCATCCTCAACGTCCCCTTGATCGGCCTGTGGGTGAAGCTGCTGCAAGTGCCGTATCGCTACCTGTTCCCTTCGGCGCTGTTCTTCATCGCGATCGGCGTCTACAGCACCAACAACAGCTTGTTCGAGGTGGGCGAGGTGCTGGTGTTCGGCGTGGTGGGCGCGATCCTGATGGCGTTCGACTTTCCGGTGGCGACGATCCTGCTGGGCTACGTGCTGGGACCCCTGGTGGAAGAGAATTTCCGGCGCGCGCTGCTGCTGTCGCGTGGCGATCTCACCGTGTTCTTCAAGGGGCCGATCAGCGGCACGTTCATGACGATCTGCATCCTGCTGGTCGCCGGCCAGCTCTTCTTCGCATGGCGCGCGTCGCGCGGCAAGCGCGCATCGCAACTGCTGCCCACGTCCGGCGTGGTCGCGACCGCCGACGAATAGGCGGGTGAAGTTGCGGCGCGCTTGCGGCTGGATTCTCGCGCTGGCCACGCTCGCGGGTGCCGGCGAGACACTCGCTTCGGCGCGCTTCTGTACCGATGCCAACACGCTGAGTTTCGGCAACCAGGCGGTCGCCACGTCGCGCACGCAGTCCGTCGCCGTGCGCAACTGCGGCGACGCGGCATGGACGTTTACCGATGTCAGCGTGCATCCGGCGACTGCCGCCGCTTACGACGTGATGACGACGTGCGCGACCGGCCTGACGCTCGCACCGGGCGAGACGTGCAGCGCCAGCGTCACGTTCGCCCCGACTGCCCCGGGCCAGGTGTCGGGCGGGCTATGGCTGCGCAACACCACCAGCGACGCCGACGCGTTCCTCGCGTTCTACGGACGCGGCGTCGACGCCCAGGCAGGCACGGCGACGCTGGCGTTCGAGCCCGCAGTGGCGAACTTCTCCACGGTGGATGTCGGCCAATCGGCGGCAATGCCGCTCCAGATCGTCAATCAGGGCCCGGCTGCGATGACCCTCACGGCGATCGTGCTCAACGGCCCGCAGGCATACGACTTCTCGGGCGACGAGATCTCGTGTGTCGTCGGCGTCACGCTCGCCGCCGGGGCCGCCTGCGACATCATGCTGCACTTCATGCCGCAGGTCGCGGGACCGCGCGCGGCGTTCCTCGTGATCGACTCGCCGCAGCTCGCATCGCTGGCGATCCTCGACATCGATGGCGTCGGCGCCTCGCCCGCCACGCCGGCGAAAGTCACGATCGTCGAGTATCGCAACGCGGCGCTCGACCACTATTTCATCACGTCGCTGGCGGACGAGATCGCGCTGTGCGACGCCGGGCAATCGCCTTGCACCGGCTGGGTGCGCACCGGGGAATCCTTCAACGCCTATGCGGACACCGGCGATGCGGCGGGCGCCGTGGGGGTCTGCCGCTTCTTCAACGACAGCTACGCCCACAGCAGCTCGCACTTCTATGCACTGCACGGCCTCGGCTGCGAGGACACGCTCGCCAAGTTCCCGGATTGGAAGCTCGAATCGGGCGATGTGTTCGCCATGGGTGCGCCGGACACGGCCGGCGCCTGCGTGAATGGAACAACCCCCGTCTTCCGGCTCTATAACAATGGCGCCGGTGGCGCGCCCGCCCATCGGTTCACCGTCGATCCCGCGATCCGTGCGCAGATGATCGAGGCCGGCTGGACGCCCGAAGGCTATGGCATCGGCGTTGCGTTCTGCGCGCCGATCTGACGCAGCGTCAACAGCCCGCGCGAATTCCGGCGTAAGGTCGGCTATGGAAACGAGGCGGGTGCGATCGCAGACGCGCGCACCCTTCGCACGCTCGAGTTTGCTCGCGCAAATGATCTGACATCGGCAAGCGATGACCGACATTCGCAAGGGACAGGCGCCACCGCCGCTGGATCGGGAGGCGTTCGGCCGCCGCTATCGCGCGAGCTTCGTCGATCCCGCGTTCGCGGCCGAGGCGAGTGCGATCGCGCGCCTGGAGGCCATTGCATGGGACGCCTACCGGGACGGCCGCAAGGCTCCGGTGACGCGGAAAGCCGGGCCGGGCTACGCGAATCCGGACTACGACCTTTCGGTCGAATGGATCGAATCGCGCCGGCAGGTTGACGACGCGCAGCGCCGGTGGGCGGACCCTGCCGCGCCGTCGCGCGTGCTGCTCGTCTGCGGCGCGGCGCGCAACGACGGCACCTGTCCCGGCGAGATGTCGAAGACGTTCCGCCTGCTGACGCTCGCGCGGGAGATCGTCGATGCCGCGGGCATCGAGTCCGACGTGCTCGACTTGAGCCTTGTCACCTCCGAGTTCGGCCGCCACATCCATCCGTGCAAGGGCTGCGTGTCGACGGCGATGCCGCTGTGCCACTGGCCGTGCAGCTGCTATCCGAACCACTCGCTTGGGCAGATCCACGACTGGATGGCGGAGATCTATCCGCGCTGGGTCGCCGCGCACGGCGTCATCATCGCGTCCCCTGTCTATTGGTACCAGAGTCCGAGCGCGCTGAAGCTGATGATCGACCGGCTGGTGTGCGCCGACGGCGGCAACGCCGATCCGACGTCGACGTCGGGCAAGAACGTGGCGATGGCGAAGTCGCTGGAGAATGCCGGCTGGGATTATCCGCAACACCTGGCCGGCCGCACCTATGGCGTCATCGTGCATGGCGATGTCGCGGGCGTGGAGGCATCGCGGCGCGCACTGTGCGATTGGCTCGACTGGATGGGATTCATCGACGCCGGCGCGCAGGCGCGTCTCGATCGCTACATCGGCTACTACCAGCCATATGCCGCGAGCCACGCCGTGCTCGATCGTGACCTCGCCGTACAGGAGGAGGTGCGCAACGTCGCGCGCGCCGTGGTCCATGCGGTGAACGCGCTGCGTTCGGGGCGCCTGTCCGCGGTGCAGCCGAGGCTTGAACGGCCTCGAAGGAAATGACCGCCATTTCGCGAGGAGATGCCATGCAGAAAATCACCCCTTTCATCTGGTACGCGAAGGAAGCCGAGGAAGCGGCGGCGTTCTACGTGTCGATTTTTCCCGATTCGCGGATCAAGCGCGTGACCGCGATGCCGGCCGATTCGCCAAGCGGGCCCGCCGGGTCGGTGAAGGTCGTCGAGTTCGAGCTCTTCGGCCAGGCGTTCACCGCGATGACCGCCGGGCAGCTCGACCCGTTCAATCACGCCATCTCGTTCGTCGTCGAATGTGACGACCAGGCCGAGATCGACCGCTACTGGAACGCCCTCCTCGCCCATGGCGGCGCGCCGGAGGCGTGTGGCTGGCTCAAGGACCGCTATGGCCTGTCCTGGCAGATCACGCCCAAGGCACTGTTCGAGATGATGGCCAGTCCCGACCGCGCCAAGGGCAAGCGCGCCGCCGAAGCGATGCTCAAGATGGTCAAGCTCGACGTCGCAGCATTGAAGGCGGCCTTCGACGGGCACTGATGTCGGCGCGATGGCGCACGACGCCACCACGGTGAAATAATGCGCCCCGCCGGCTGTTCGCGGCGGGAGGCGACGCGCGACATCGCCAACCCTTCCCCCATTTGATGACGGAGAGTGCGATGAAGCGCAATCGATCGTGTGCGATGCTGGCCGCGGTGGTGATGATCGCCGCGGCGTCTGCCGGCGCGGAGGCGCAGAACGTCAGGATCACGTTCCTCGGCTCGCACGCGGGCGAGCTCTGCAGCCGCGACCGCGCGACGATCTTCGAGGACCCCACCGGGCTGCGCATCCTCTACGACGCAGGACAATCGGTGTCCGGCGCCGACGACGCGCGCCTCGGCCGGATCGACGTCGTGTTGCTGAGCCACGCCCACGGCGACCACCTCGGCGACCAGAAGCTCGCGGCGCTCGAAGCCGGCACCTGCGCGGCGCCACGGCTCGTCTCGGCAGCGCCGAATTCAACGACCGCCGACATCGTCGCCGCGAAGAATGCGGCGATGATCACGGTAGCGCCGCTCGCGAGCTTCATCGCGCGCAAGGTGGAGACGATCCGCGGCAAGCCCACGCCCGCGTGCACCCAGACGGGCGACGACGTCATCGCGCCGTTCGCGTCGCCCTGCATCGCTGCTGTGCAGACGGGTGGCATGCGCCCGGTGAAGGCTTCGGCATCGGCGAAGGCCGTGGAAATCATCGCGGTGCCCGCCGTGCACGACAGCACGGTGCCGAGCGGATTGCTGAGCGAAGCCGAGCGCAGGAACCTCGACGCCGACAACGTGAGTCTCACGCTCGGTCCGCCCATCGGCTACGTGATCCGCTTCACCAACGGCCTCGTCGCCTATCTGACGGGCGACACCGGATTGCATTCGGAAATGCAGACAGTGGATCGCGACTTCTACAAGGCCAACCTGATGGAGCTCAACCTCGGGCCGAACGCGATCACGCCGGAGGCCGCGGCCTACGCCGTGGATACGCTGGTGCAGCCGGCGTCGGTCATCCTGTCGCACGTCAACGAGGCCGGCACTTCCGGCGGCAAGGCGCGCGCCGGTTCGCACACGGCGGCGTTCACCGCGCTGGTCAAGCGCCCGCTCTACCTCGGATTGAGTGGCAGGACGATGCAATTCGACGGCACCGGGAAATGCGTCGGCGGCTGCTGACGAATTGCACCGCCGCCGGGCGTGCGCGCAAACCGTTCGATCGCGCGCCTCGCGTCGCGCGTGCGGGCTTGGCCGCCCGTTACTTCACCGCGGCGTCGAGCATCACGCCGGCGAGCGCGCGCGCGGTTTTCGCGGCCTGGGTGTCATGGTCCATCTGCGACGCCACCAGCGCGCCGTCGTAGACAAGCAGTAGCTGCGCGGCCAGCGCCGCGGGATCGCGCGCGCCGGCCTCCCGCGCAAGGCGCGCGAACAGGTCGTGCAGCCACCTGCGCGAGTCGTCGCACACCGCGCGGATGCGGCTGCCTTCGCGCGACTCGGCGCTGGCGCGAATGAACGCGCAGCCGCGAAACGTGGGTTCCGCGAACACTTCCGCCATCGAATCGAAAACGCCCAGAAGCTGGTCCCGCGCGGTGGCGTGGCGCGCGAGCACCTTGCCGATGCGCGCCTTGCGCGCGTCCTGCTTGGACAGCAGGTAGGCGCGGATCAACTCCTCCTTGCTGCCATAGATGTCGTAAAGCGACGCCTTCGCCACGCCTGCGCGCTCGATCACGCGATCGATCCCCACGGTGTTGATGCCCTCGTCGTAAAACAACGTCTCCGCGGCCTCCAGCAGTCGCTCGCGCGCCGACCGGCGTGCCTGGCCCGCGGCCGCGGGAGGGGCATGTTCGGCCGCGCCCGATTGGGAGTGCGGCTCGCTCCTGGTCATCAACGATGGTTTGGACATGACTTGACAATACCAGACAGGTCTGTATGATGCAAGTAACAGACAGACCTGTCTGTATATAACCGATCCGGAATTCGCCATGCCCGCGACCACTCACTCCCCTGCCGACCGGCCCACCACCCGCCTCGCCGCGACCCTTTCACCCCGCGCCGCCTTCTATCTGCTGGCATCGATCACCGCCTCGTTCCTGGCCGGATCGAGCGCGCCGACTCCGCTGTATCCCGTCTACCAGGCCGAATGGGGCTTTTCGGCGACGATGGTGACGTGCATCTTCGGCGTCTACGCCGTCGCCCTGCTCGCCGCGCTGCTGGTTGCCGGCCGGCTCTCCGATCACATCGGGCGCCGCCCGGTGCTGATCGCCGCAACGCTGGCGCAGGCGGCGACAATGCTGCTGTTCGCCACTGCGGACGGTCTCGCGGGTCTGCTGGTCGCGCGCGTGCTGCAAGGCCTTTCCACCGGTGCTGCCGTCGCGGCGGTAGGCGCCGGGATGCTGGACATGGACAAGACGCGCGGCGCCGTCGCCAACGCCGCCGCGCCGCCGCTCGGCACCGCCACCGGCGCGATCCTGGCGGGGCTCACCGTGCATTTCCTGCCGGCGCCGACGATGCTCGTCTACGGCGTACTGGGCGTGGTGTTCGTCGCGCAGGCCATCGGCGTCGCGTTGATGGCCGAAACGGTGACGCCCCGTGCAGGCGCGCTCGCGTCGCTGAGGCCGCAATTCAGCGTGCCCGTGCGCGCGCGCCGCTCGCTGATGCTCGCCGCGCCGGTGCTGCTCGCGGCGTGGTCATTCGGCGGCTTCTACGCGTCGCTCGGGCCCGCGCTGGTCGGCCGCGTGTTCGGACTCGACGCCTCGCTGCTGGGCGGCGTCGCGCTGTTCGTGCTCGCCGGCAGCGGCGCCGCGTCCATCCTGCTGATGCAACGTCACGAACCCCACCGCATGATGTCCGTCGGCGCCTGGGCGCTGGTGATCGGCGTTACCGTGGTGCTCACCGCGATGTCGCTGCATTCGGCGTCCATGTTCTTCGCGGGCTCCGTCGTCGCCGGTGTCGGCCTTGGCGCCGGCTTCCAGGGCGCCGTGCGCACCGTCGTGCCACACGCGGCGCCGCACGAACGCGCGGGCCTGCTGTCGGTGATCTTCGTCGTGTCGTACATCGCGCTCAGCCTGCCCGCAGTGGCCGCGGGCTGGCTCGTCTCACACGGCGGCAACATTCCGGCCACGGCACGCGAATATGGCGTCGTCGTCATCGCGCTGGCGATGGCGGCACTGCTGGGCACGATCGGGCGGCGCGCACCGTCTCGCGCGTGATGCCGGGCGTCGCCGGCTCGCTCGCCGGCGCGCGCCAGCACAATCAAGTCGCTGACAGTATCTGCGGCACGCCGGGCGACGCGGTGAACGGCGCGCCGCGCGACGCGACGATGGCGTCGACGATCGCCGCATAGTCGTCGTCGTCGAGCGTGCGCCCCCCGATGGCTTCACCGCACAGCGATGCGCAGAGGTTGATCGCGCGGATTGGTCGCGCATGCAGCACCGCGTATTCGGCGGCGAGGCGGTTGTCGCCGTCGCGGACGTCGCGTGCGACATCCGGGCTCAGCATGCCGACGCTGGTCAGCAGCGGAAACGGCACGGCTTTATAGAGGGATGACAGCAGCCGGGTCGATGTGCCGTGCGCGAGCAGGTGCTTGCCACGGCGCACCACGTCCTCGTGCGCCCAGATGGCGAAGTCGAGGAAGGCGTTGTCGCGCACGAAAACGCTGACCGAGTTGTTGACGCCGGCCTGCTTCAACGTCCTGCCGCCTTCGGTCCACACCCAGACCTCGTAGCAGAAGGCGAAGTCGCGCTCGATCTCGATGCGGAACGCGTCGTCGAAGACGAGGATGTCGGCGTCGACCCAGATCGTGCGGTCATAGCCGTCGTCCAGCAGATCGCGCGCGACCACGAGCCGCGCGAGATTGGCGAGCACGAGGATATTGTGGCCGGCGCCGCGCCGATACCAATCCGGCAGGCGGTCGAACAGCCGGTCGTCGATGAATCGATATTCGTACTGCTGGCCACGCGCCCAATCGGCAACCGAGCGCATGCACCGAACGAGCCATGGCGCAACGTTCTGCGTGCGATAGGACTGGTAGACGATGGTCTTCACGGCAGATCGGGACGCCGGCGGGCGTCCCCTTGCGACCGAGCGCGGGCCGGTCCCGCGGGCGATGTTAGCGGGATCGCGCGCGATGCGCCAATCGCAAGGGCGCTTGCCTGCATCGGCGATGAATCGATGTGGCCATTCACCGCCGCACGGACGGTGCCAGTGGTCAGCATCGGGTCACGCGGATCGAGTGGGCGCCGCATTGGCTCACTGCGTATCCGTCAAAACACGACAACGTTGTGGGCGTTGCGCTGACGGACGCTGCGTGCGCCGGGTGGCACTCTGGAAACACCTTCACCCCGGGCGCGGCAGCGCTGCCTTCATGACGACCATCATCTCGGGACGCTTCGAGCAGCAGGACGCGACGCAACAGACGCTGGAAGCGCTGGTAGCCGCCGGCTTCGAGCGCTCGCGCATCGCCGCGTTTTTCGTCAACGCCCCCGGCAAGCACGATCTGTATCCGGTCGGCGGCGATGAAGGCGAGTCGCCGGGAACTGAAAATGCGTCGATGGGCGCCGTGGGTGGCGCGGCGGGCGCCGCCGTGGTTGGCGGCGCCGTGGGCGCGCTGCTCGGTCCCGGCGGTGCCGCGGCCGGCGCGGCAGTCGGTGCCTATGTCGGCTCGTTCGAGGGCGCGATGGCGGCCTCCGAAGGTCATGGCGAACCCGGCGAGTCGCGGGCGCGTGCCAGGCGCGCGATCGAGGAGCGCAAGGCGGGGATGATGCTGTCGGTCGAGACACCGAACTCGGCAAGCGAAGCCAAGGCGCTGCTCGTGCTGCGCGACGCCGGCGCCACCGACATCGAACTCGGTCACGGCCATATCGTCGACGGCGACTGGACGGACTTCGATCCGCTGTCGCCGGTCAATCGCGTCTAGCGCGTCGCGACGCTGCACCCGGTGCGCGCCGCCTCGGCGATCGCGTCGACGACACGCAGGTTCTGCAGGCCGTCGCGGCAAGTCACCAGCGGCTCGGCTTCGCCGCGGATGACCGCCGCGAAATGCTCGATCTGGTTGGCGAGGGGGTCTTCGTGCACCAGCGTTTCCGTCTGCGTGCGGAAGGGCTTGAACCACGAGCGGTCGGCGTCGCGGTCGTACAAATGCAGGCGCATCGTCGGCACCGCGAGCGAACCACGCGTGCCGATGAGCGTGTACGCGTCCTCCTCGCCGTAGTGCGCATACGCCTTGTTCTCGCCTGACGTCTGCTCCCAGCTCTTCGGCGATGCCGCGGTGTCGGACAGCAGAAAGGTACCCAGCGCGCCCTGCGCGAAGCACAGGCTGATCGCCACCGTGTCCTCGACGTCGAAACCGCGGGTCGCGTTCGAGGCGAACGCCTGTACCGCGACGATCTCGCCGACCATCGCGCGCAGGTTGCCGATCTCGTGGATCAGGTTGATGAGGATCGGGCCGCCGCCAGGTGCCCGGCGCCACGCATAAGCACCCTCGAAATAGTCGTCCGGCTTGTGGAATACGGCGCTGCCCATCACACCGACGAGCGCCCCCAGCACGCCCGACTGCACGATCGCGACGGCCTTGTGCAGGATCGGGCTGTGGCGGCGATGATGGCCGACGAGCAGCTTCGCGTGCGCGCGCTCGGCGGCGTCGCACAGGCGCAAGCCTTCGGCGTACGTGTGGCCAATCGGTTTTTCGACCAGCGCGGGCACGCCGGCCGCGACGCACTCGAGTCCCTGCTCGACATGCAGCGCGTTCGGCGTCGCCAGGATCACGCCGTCCGGTCGCTGCGCGTCGAACAACGCGCGCAGCGTCGGCAACAGCGGCACGCCCTCGCGCGCTGCGACCTCGACGGCCTTGGGCGACGGGTCGACGATCGCCGCCAGCACGCTCGAGCGGCTGCGGTCGATCTCCTCGATGTGTCGCAGGCCGATGAGCCCGGCGCCCGCGACGGCGATACGCACCTTGTTCATGCGCGCCTTGCACTCCGCGGTTGCGATGACGGAAGACCCGCGCAGCGGTATGCTTGCTTTCTCTCCTGCACGTCGCAGACCTCGTCATGCATGCAAAGGATTTTAGCGCCGCCGACGCGATGAAGGCCGCAGCCGCGCGTGAACTCGCGCCGGCGGGTCGGCTGCGCGCGGCGATCAACCTCGGCAATCCCGTGCTCGCCCGCGCGGGCGCAGCCGGCGCGGATCCCGGCGGAATCAGCGTCGATCTCGCGCGCGCGGTCGCGCGCGATCTCGGGATCGACGTCGCGCTGGTGCCGTTTGCGTCGGCGGGTGCGGTCGTCAAGGCCGCGACGAGCGCCACGTGGGACATGGCGTTCCTCGCCGCCGAACCCGAGCGCGCGACGAGCCTCGCATTCTCGCCACCGTACGTCGAGATCGACGGCACGTTTCTCGTGCGGGCGTCGGCGCCGTTCGCCACGTGTGCCGACGTCGACCGCGCGGATGTCACGGTCGCGGTGGCACTCAACGCGGCCTACGATCTGCACCTGACGCGCACGCTCGCGCATGCGCAGCTGGTGCGAGCCCCGGACGGCGCGGAATCGCTGCGGCTTTTCGACGACGCGCGCGTGACGGTGGCCGCCGGCATCCGCCAGGCGCTCGATCGCCACGCGCGCGACCGCGCCGGCCTGCGCGTGCTGCCGGATCGTTTCATGGCGATCCGACAGGCGATCGCGGTGGCGAAGGAGCGGCAGGCGGCGGCGACCTACCTCGCCGCCTTCGTCACTGCTGCGCTGGCCGACGGCACGATCGCGCGCATCGTGGCGTCGCACGCCGCGCGATGAGCGCCGCCGCATGATCAGGTCGACGCGCTGCCGAGCCGCCACAGCGACGTGACTTCCATGCGGCGCGCCGCATGCAGCGGATCGGACGGGTCGGATGCGCGCGGATGATGCGGCCGCACGTCGGTGCGTCCGGTGACGGTCAGGCCGGCGCTCGCGATCGCCCCCAGCAAGTCGTCGCGGGTGCGAAGCCCGAGGTGCTCGGCAAGGTCGGAGAGGATGAGCCAGCCGTCGCCGCCCGGCACCAGATGTGCGGGCAATCCGGCGAGGAAGCCCTTCAGCATCCGGCTGTCGGCGTCGTAGATGCCCTGCTCGAGCGGCGCGCTCGGGCGCGCGGGAACCCACGGCGGATTGCACACGACCAGCGCTGCGCGCCCCTGCGGAAAAAGATCGGCCTCTTCGACGTCGACACGCGCGGCGAGCCCCAGACGCGCCAGGTTGTCGCGGGCACAGGCCAGCGCGCGCGGCGACTGGTCGGTGGCGATCACGCGGGCGACGCCGCGGCGCGCGAGGACCGCCGCGAGCACGCCGGTGCCCGTGCCGATGTCGAAGGCGAGATCGCAGGCGGCGAGCGCCGCCGGCAGCGGCTCGCGCGCGACGAGATCGACGTATTCGCCGCGGATGGGCGCGAACACGGCGTAGTGCGGATGGATGCGCTCGCCGCCGAGCGCCGGCATTTCGATGCCCCGCCGACGCCATTCATGTGCGCCGACGATGCCGAGCAGTTCGCGCAGCGACGTCACCGAGGGCTGGGTTCCCGGACCATAGGCTTCGAGGCACGCTTCGCGCACGTCGGGCGCGCGCCGCAGCGGCACGGCGAAGCCGGCATCCAGC
>DASYSP010000125.1:0-31817 GCA_036003195.1 Casimicrobiaceae bacterium | reverse complement strand
CGACCGCGACCAGGCCGGCGCGCGCGCCCGCCTCGATCGCCATGTTGCACACCGTCATCCGACCTTCCATGCTCAGCGCCCGGATCGCGTCGCCGGCGAACTCGATCGTGTGGCCGGTGCCGCCGGCGGTGCCGATCTTGCCGATGATCGCGAGCACGATGTCCTTGGCGCTGCAGCCGCGGCCGAGCTTGCCGTCGACGCGCACGAGCATGTTCTTCGCCTTGCGCGCAAGGAGCGTCTGCGTCGCGAGGACGTGCTCGACCTCGCTCGTACCGATGCCGTGCGCGAGCGCGCCGAACGCGCCGTGCGTCGACGTGTGCGAATCGCCGCAGACGACCGTCGTTCCCGGCAGCGTCGCGCCCTGCTCGGGGCCGATGATGTGGACGATGCCCTGGCGGCGGTCGTTCATCTTGAACTGCGTGATGCCGTGGCGGTCGCAGTTGGCGTCGAGGGTGTCGACCTGCAGCCGCGAGACCGGGTCGGCGATGCCGTGCGAGCGGTCGGTCGTCGGCACGTTGTGGTCGCTGACGGCGAGGTTCGCCGAGATCCGCCAGACCTTGCGGCCGGCGAGGTCGAGGCCCTCGAACGCCTGCGGGCTCGTCACCTCGTGGACGAGGTGGCGGTCGATGTAGAGCAGCGCGGTGCCGTCGCTCTCGCTGTGGACGACGTGCTCGTCCCAGATCTTGTCGTAGAGGGTGCGCGCGGTGGACATTCGCGTGATTTTAGGAGGCGACGAGACTCCCCACGAAAAAGGGCACGTCTCCGTGCCCTCGAACGTCGCCGCGGCCCGGGCGATCGCGCCGCCCGGGTGCGATCAGATCACCAGCCTGTGTCCTGCAGCAGCTTGAACGTCAGGTCCGCCGGCGGCGTGACCTCGTGCAGCAGGTCATCGTTGATGAAGGGCTCCATCAACAGGTTCTTGAAGGCGCTCGTGTCCCAGTGCGACACCGACGATCCCGGCGAGTACGGGCTCGGTGTGTACAGGTAGGGACGACCGCTCGCATCGGCGCCGGCGAGCTTGGCCGTGTTGAGGCGGATCGTCGCCGTCGTCGAGCCGCCGAGATGGCGCGCCGCCTGCTTCAACGTGCGCCCGTCGTCCTGCGTGACGCGCACCGCCGGGATCGTGATCGTCGGATCCGATCCGCCGAGGTCCGGCGGTGGCGTGCCGGCGACGTTGTCGGCGATGACGACCCCGATGGCGCCGGCTTGCTGCGCGTTCTTCACCTTCACGGTGAACGCGCAGGCGCCGCGGTCGATGATGATGATGTTGCCCCTGGCGGCGCGCTTGTTGCCCTTGTCGAAGGGGTCGCAGCCGGGGCCCGTCTCGCCGGGTTGCGTGCCGTAGACGGTCAAGTCACCCGTCACGCCGCCTGCCGACAGCGGCGCTCCGAACGAAGCGCGGCCGACGTCGTAGGCGCCGCTCGCCGAAGGCACGGCGGTCGACGTGACGTCGAGCTCGGGCATGCCCGGTACGAGCACGCTCGCCGCCGATGACTTCACCAGGCCGCCGTTCCAGACGACGTTGCGGCCGCTGATCGCCGACGCGCGACGCTCGGCGGTCGTCATGTCGAGCCAGAGCTTGGCGGCGTTGTTGTCGTAGATGTAGTGCTCCCAGATGTCCGGCGTGTTGCGCAGGCGAAGACCGGTCTGACCGTCGGTGATGGCCAGGAAGCCGAGGCCGTGGCCGAACTCGTGCAGCAGCACGGTGTAGAAATCGATGAGGTCGCCGTGCGCGTTGTCGAGACCGAGGTAGAAGGGTGCGTCGGGCAGGCAGCCCGGGGTGCCGAGGTTCGAGTTGAACCGCGCGACGATGTCGGCGCCGGTCTGCGTGTAGATGTCCTCACCGGACGGATCCGGCGGCTGCAGGTCGACGCCGGACAGCTTGTTCGCGAGCGCCGAGACGTACCACGTCTTCTTGAACGGCGCGCCGTCGAAGTTCTTGAAGACGAAGGCCGGGCCGGCGGAGCCGAGGACGCCCGAGGTCTCGTCGCAGTCGAGCGGCTCGTTCGTCGCGTAGACGACGATCGGCACCGAGCTCGTCAGCGTCGCGCCCCACTTCGCCGCGACGGCGTTGTAGACGTTCAGCCGCTGCTGGCCGAGCGTCGTGCCCGCATTGCCTCCGACCGCGGCGACCGGCGTCGGATCGTTGAAGCCGACGTTGGGTGGATCGCCGTTGATGATCTGGATCGTCACGGCGGCTTGGGCCGAGACGGCGGCAGTCAAGCCGGCAGCGGCCGCGAGCGCCACGCACAGGCGGGAGAGCTTAGTCATGCGAAGCCTCCCCGTCGTGCCCTTGCTCGACCACGCCGCGCGGGTTCTTGCGAACGACTTGGTCGTGCAGCATCGAGTCTCCGAGCGCGACTCCCTCGGCTCCGGTGGGCGAGCGCACGTCGCGCGGCTCGCGCTTGACGGTGGAATGACGACCGGAGGCCATCAGCTTCTGCACTTCCTCGGGGGTGGGCGCGCGCAGCTTGCCGGTGGCGCGGTCGCGCACGACGATGAGCGACGCGGCGGCGGTGGTGTTCTCGACCGTGGCCTTGGCCGGCGGCGTGGCAGCGCCGTCGGCAGGTGCGGCGACGGCGGCCAGCGAAACCGCCAGCGCCGGCAAGGCCAGCGCGGCGGCGGGAATGGACATTCGCATGCGGGATCTCCTCGGTTCGCGCCGGCGGCGTCGAAGCGCGCCGCCGATCAAGCCGATCAGTCTGCACGAACGTCAAGCGACCGACAAGGCCGCCGAAACGCCTCGTTTCCACGGAGCGGTCGCCGACGCCGGCAAGCGTAAAAAGAGGGGCGCTCGTCGCGCCCCCGGATCTGCTCGCGCAAACGCGCCGCGCTTACCAGCCGATGTCCTTCAACAGCGGCAGCGTCAGATCGAGCGGCGGAACGAGCGTCGTCGTCAGGTCGGGGCTGATGTTGGGTTCCATGAGCAGGTTGGGAAACGCGCTCACGTCCCAGTGCGACACCGACGAACCGCCGATCAGCGGATTCGGCGTGTAGAGCAGCGGCCGCTTCAGCGGGTCGGCGCCGGCAATGCGCGACGCATCCGCGCCGAACCTCGCCGACACCGTGCCCGGCCGCCCACGCGTGCCGTAGAGCGGCGCTGCCGTGATCGCCGCCTTCAGCACGGTGCCCTGGTCTTGCCGCACGCTCACGGTCGGAATCGTGATCGTCGGATCGCTGCCGCCGAGCCCGGGGGCGCCGCCGGCGGCGTTGTTGACGATGATCGCTCCGGTCGCGCCAGCGTTCTGCGCGTTCTTCACCTTGATCACGAACGAACACGTGCCACGGTCCATGACGGCGATCTTGCCGTTCACCGCCGCTGCGGTCGCGGCGTCGAACGGATCGCAGCCGAGTCCCGCGTTGGCCAGCACGCCGAAGTTGGACGGGTTCTGCACCGTCGGGCCGAACGCGGCCGTGTTGTAGTCGTAGAAGCCGGCCGCACCCGGAACAGACGTCAAAACGACCAGCGACGGCACCGCCTGCAGCGTGACCGCGGCGCCGGCGACGGCGTTTGGACCGATCCAGGCGACGTTCAGCGGATTGATCGCCGAGGCCTGGCGCTCCGCCGACGTCATGTCGAGCCATGTCTTGGCCTTCGTGTTGTCGAACACGAACGGCTCCCAGATGCTCGGCAGGCCGCCGGTGTCCACGAAGGCCGTGCCTTGGGAGTTCAGGCGCCGACCGGTCGACGTCTGCACCGTCAGCACCGAGAAGCCGAGGCCGTGGCCGATCTCGTGCAGCAGCGTCTCGACGAAGTTGACCTGCGAGCCCGCGTTGCCGTCGAGGCCGAGATAGAACGGAGTTCCCGTGAGGCAGCCGGTGTTGCCGAGGTTGACGTTGAACTGCGACTTGATGTCGACGTTGCCGAAGCCGGTGCCGTCGTCGGGCTGACCTGCGGTCAGGTTGACGCCCGAGAGCTTGTTGGCGAGCGCCGCCGGATACCAGGTGCCGGCCCGGCTGTTCGGGAAGTCGTGCCAGATGTTCCAGGCACCGGCGCTGCCGAGCACGGCGCTCGTCGCATCGCACTGGAGCGACTCCCAACCGGCGCTGACGGTGATCGGCACCGTGCTGGCGACGTTCGCCGCCCAGATCCCGGCGACGTACTTGTAGACGTTGACGCGCTGCGCGCCCAGCGTCGTTCCCGTGTTGCCGCCCACGGGGGCGACCGGGGTGGCGTCGAGGAAGCCGTCGAGCCCGGTCGCCGGATCGGCGCGGGTGCTGATGACGAATGTCGCGGTGGGACCGACGACGGTGAACTCGAGCGCGTTCGCGGCGGATACGGCGCCGACGAGGCACGCCGCGATGGCGGTGGAGCGAAGGAGATGGCGGGTGGTCATCGAATCACTCCGTCGGCAGGGTGGCGGACTTGGGTTGCGCGGGATTCGCGACGACCGATGGATCCTGGACGCAGATCTCGACGAGCTTGCCGTCGGCGCCGCGCAGGACGATCGAGTAGTTCATGAACTCGTCGGTGAGCCGTGCGCCGCGCGCGCCGTTCGCATGGACGTACCTCGCCGAAGTCGGCGAGCCGCTGCGCGCCTGCGCGCCACGCGCGCGCTGCAGCGCCTTGACTTCATCGGCGGTCGCGGCGCGCAGCGCGCCGGTGACCGGGTCGCGAGCGACGACCTGGGCATCTGCGGAAAGGGACGCGGCGTCGTCTTGTGCCGCTGCGACATCGAGAGCGAAAGCGCTCAGCGGGATCGCCGCCGAGGCGATCGCGACGACCGCGATCGGGTAAGTCCATCGTGGCATGTTTCGGTTTCTCCTCATGGGGTCAAGGTACGAACGCCCGCGGATCGCGCGGGCGTGCGTGGGGATCAGGCTGCGTTGCGCTGCCGCCGCTTGATGGCGCCGAGTGCGCCGAGACCGACGACGAGCAGCGCCCAGGTCTCGGGCTCGGGGACGACGTTGACGGTGAGGCTGTCGACGCCGATGAAGTCCGAGGTGTCGGCGACGCCGAAATACTCGATCACGGCGCGGCCGGTCGCCCCGACGGCTTGCGGCGCGATCGAGAAGGTGTACTGCGTCCAGGTGTCGGTGAGGGTGATGTCGCCTCCGACCTGCATGAAGTCTCCGGCGCTCGTCCCGCCGGTGGTCCTGCCGACGCGGATGTGGTCGACGAAGCCCGGTTCGCCGATCGAGCGCGCCCAGAACGAGACGGTGCTGCCGCCCTCGGTCGTGAAGATCGGCGTGAACAGGAAGTTCGCGATCGTGCCTCCGGCGAGCGCGCTGTTGAAATTCGCGGCGATGTACGAGTCGGGACTCCCGGCGAACGCAGGGAAGATCGCGGCCGCGCCCTGGAACCAGCTGGTCGGGCCGAGCGGCGTGCTGGCGTTGTTGATGACCCAGCCACTCGCCGGCAGCGTGGCGACGTTCTCGAAGCCTTCGTTGACGGCGACGAACTGCGCATGCGCGGCAACGGCCGCCACGGCGAGACCCGCCGCGACAGCGGCACGACCTAACTTCATGGACTCCTCCGGTGGAATACAGGAAGCTGCGCTGCGACGCCCCGGCGCCGCCCGGCACCGGCGTTGCGTCGCCGATTGCTTCCAAATGTGTCGGCGAGTCTGCCGCATCGCGAAAGCGCGGGCAAGAGCATTTGCGCGACGAGCCGACCCCTCAATCGAGGGCCGGCCCGCCGCCTCAGGCGCGCTGCGCGATCGCCTTCACGTCGCGGCGTGCCGCGCCGGTGTAGAGCTGGCGCGGGCGGCCGATCTTGTACTCGGGGTCGCCGATCATCTCGTTCAGCTGCGCGATCCAGCCGACCGTGCGCGCGAGCGCGAAGATCGCGGTGAACAGGCTGACCGGAATGCCGATCGCGCGCTGCACGATGCCGGAGTAGAAGTCGACGTTCGGGTAGAGCTTGCGGGCGACGAAATACTCGTCCTCGAGCGCGATCTTCTCGAGCGCCATCGCCAGCTTGAAGATCGGGTCGTCGTGCAAGCCGAGCGTGTCGAGCACCTCGTGGCACGTCTCGCGCATCAGCTTGGCGCGCGGGTCGTAGTTCTTGTAGACGCGGTGGCCGAAGCCCATCAGCTTGATTCCCGAGTTCTTGTCCTTGACCTGCTTGATGAAGTCGCCGATCTTCTCGACGCCGCCCATCCGCTGGACATCCTCGAGCATGTTCAGCGCCGCCTCGTTGGCGCCGCCGTGCGCCGGGCCCCACAGACAGGCGACGCCAGCGGCGATCGCCGCGAACGGGTTCGTTCCCGACGACCCGCACAGGCGCACGGTCGACGTCGACGCGTTCTGCTCGTGGTCGGCGTGCAGGATGAAGATGCGGTCGAGCGCGCGCACGAGCACCTCGTTCGGCACGTACTCCTCGCACGGCGTCGCGAACATCATGCGCATGAAGTTGCTCGCGTACGAGAGGTCGTTCTTCGGGTACATGTACGGCTGGCCCATGTTGTACTTGTAGGCCATCGCCACCAGCGTCGGCATCTTGGCGATCAGCCGGATCGCCGCGATCTCGCGGTGCTTCGCGTTGTGGACGTCGGTGCTGTCGTGATAGAAGGCCGAGAGCGCGCCGACCAGGCCAGTGAGGATCGCCATCGGGTGCGCGTCGCGCCGGAAGCCGCGCAGGAAGAACTGCATCTGCTCGTTGACCATCGTGTGATGCGTGACGAGGTCGTCGAAACGGGCGTTCTCGGTCTTGTTCGGCAGCTCGCCGTAGAGCAGCAGATAGCACGTCTCGAGGTAGTCGCACCGCGTCGCCAGCTCCTCGATCGGGTAGCCGCGGTAGAGGAGCTCGCCCTTGTCGCCGTCGATGTAGGTGATCGCCGAGTTGCACGCTGCGGTCGACAGGAATCCCGGGTCGTAGGTGAACTTGCCCGTCTTGCCGTACAGCGTGCGGATGTCGACGACATCGGGGCCGACGGTGCCGGCGAGCACGGGAAACGTGATCGGCGGTGTGCCGTCGGAGAAGGTCAGCGTGGCGGTGCGGTCGGTCATGCGGGGAGCTCCATCGTCGTGAACGCGCCGTTGCCCGGCGCGGTGGTGCGCGCCCGGCCGGCGGATGCGCCCGGTGCGTTCATGCCTGGCGCAGCGCGTCGATGATCGGCGCCAGCGCGGGGTCGTCGCTGTCGCGCCGGCGCGCGATCAGGTCCCACAACTCGTTGTCCGGCAGGTCGAGCGCGCGATCGAGCGCCGCCGCCTCGGCCGCGCTCATCGACGCGCCACGGGCATCCAGCCATCGCGCGAGCACGAGGTCGTTCTCCAGCAGGCCGCGCCGGCAGCGCCAGCGCAGGCGCGCGACCCAGGCGGCGTCGGCGACGTCCGCCACCGGCGCGGCTCTGCACTCGCGCGCATCGTCGCGCATCGCGGATGCGGCCTCCACCTAGACGGCGCGCCGCACGAGCACGTCCTTGATCTTGCCGATCGCGCGCGTCGGATTGAGTCCCTTGGGACAGACGTCGACGCAGTTCATGATCGAGTGGCAGCGGAACAGCCGGTACGGGTCGTTGAGGTTGTCCAGGCGCTGGTTGGTGGCGAGGTCCCGGCTGTCGGCGATGAAGCGATAGGCCTGCAGCAGGCCGGCCGGACCGACGAACTTGTCGGGGTTCCACCAGAACGACGGGCAGGCGGTCGAGCAGCAGGCGCACAGGATGCACTCGTAGAGCCCGTCCAGCTCCTCGCGCTCCGCCGGCGACTGCAGGCGCTCCTTCTGCGGCGGCGGCGTGTCGTTGACGAGGTATGGCTTGATCGAGTGGTACTGCTTGAAGAACTGGCTCATGTCGACGATCAGGTCGCGGATCACCGGCAGCCCCGGCAGCGGTTTCAGCACCACCGGCTGCGCGAGGTCGCGCAGGTTGGTGATGCAGGCGAGGCCGTTCTTGCCGTTGATGTTCATCGCGTCCGAGCCGCACACGCCCTCGCGGCAGCTGCGGCGGAACGACAGCGAGTCGTCGACCGACTTGAGCCGGATCAGCGCGTCGAGCAGCATCCGGTCGTGCGGATCGAGCTCGACGTCGTAGTCCTTCATGTACGGCTTGGCGTCGTGCCCGGGGTCGTAGCGGTAGATGCTGAATTTCATGGCGGTCAGTAGGTGCGCGCCTTCGGCGGAAACGCGTCGACGGTCAGCGGCTTCAGGTTGACGGGCTTGTAGGCGAGGCGGTTGCCCTCGCTGTACCAGAGCGTGTGCTTGAGCCAGTGCGCGTCGTCGCGCTCGGGAAAGTCGCTGCGCGCCTGCGCGCCGCGGCTCTCCTCGCGCGCCGCCGCCGAGACGATCGTCGCCTTCGCCGTCTCCACGAGGTTGTCGAGCTCCAGCGCCTCGACGCGGGCGGTGTTGAACACCTGGCTCTTGTCGCCGATCGTGACGTGCCGTGCGCGCTCGGCGATCTCCATCACCTTGGCCACGCCCTCGCCGAGCAGCCTGGCGTTGCGGAATACGCCGCAGTGCGTCTGCATTGTCACGCGCAGCTCGGCGCCAAGCGCGGCGACGGATTCGCCGCCGTTGGCCGAGTCGATGTGCGCAAGGCGCGCCAGCGCGCGCTCGGCGGCGTCCTTCGGCAGCGGCTTGTGCTCGCGCGCCGGCAGCCCCTGCGCGGCGATGAAGTCGCCGGCGGCGCGGCCGAACACCACGAGGTCGAGCAGCGAGTTGGTGCCAAGGCGGTTGGCGCCGTGCACCGATACGCAGGCGCATTCGCCCACCGCGTAGAAGCCGTTGACCACGGCGTTGGGATCGCCGTCCTTCGGCGCCACCACCTGGCCGTGGATGTTGGTGGGGATGCCGCCCATCATGTAGTGGATCGTCGGCACCACCGGGATGGGCTCCTTGATGGGGTCGACGTTGGCGAACTTGATCGCGATCTCGCGGATCGACGGCAGGCGCTTGTTGATCACCTCGGGGCCGAGATGGTCGAGCTTGAGCAGCACGTAATCCTTGTTCGGCCCGCAGCCGCGGCCTTCCTTGATTTCCTGGTCCATCGAGCGCGACACGATGTCGCGCGACGCCAAGTCCTTGAGGTTCGGCGCGTAGCGCTCCATGAAGCGCTCGCCGTTGCAGTTGAGGAGAATGCCGCCCTCGCCACGCACGCCTTCGGTGATCAGTACACCTGCGCCCGCCACGCCGGTCGGATGGAATTGCCAGAATTCCATGTCCTCCAGCGGGATGCCGGCGCGCGCGGTCATGCCGAGACCGTCGCCGGTGTTGATGAACGCGTTGGTGGACGCGGCGAAGATGCGCCCGGCGCCGCCCGTGGCGAAGATCGTCGCCTTCGCCTGCAGCACGCTGACCTCGCCGGTCTCCATCTCCAGCGCCACCACCCCCAGCACGTCGCCATCGGCGTCGCGCACCAGGTCGAGCGCCATCCATTCGACGAAGAACTGCGTGCGCTCGCAAACGTTGCGCTGGTAGAGGGTGTGCAGCAGCGCGTGGCCGGTGCGGTCGGCGGCGGCGCATGCGCGCTGCACCGGCTTCTCGCCGAAATTGGCGGAATGGCCGCCGAAGGGCCGCTGGTAGATCGTGCCGTCGGCATTGCGGTCGAACGGCATGCCGAAGTGCTCGAGCTCGTAGACGACTTGCGGCGCCATCCTGCACATGTACTCGATCGCGTCCTGGTCGCCGAGCCAGTCCGAGCCCTTGATCGTGTCGTACATGTGCCACAGCCAGTTGTCCTCGGACATGTTGCCGAGCGAGGCGCCGATGCCGCCCTGCGCCGCCACCGTGTGCGAGCGCGTGGGAAACACCTTCGACAGCACGGCGACCGACAGCCCGGCCTCGGCAAGCTCGATCGATGCGCGCATGCCGGCGCCGCCGGCACCCACGATCACCGCGTCGAACTGGCGTACGCCCACCGCCATCGTCAGGCGCCTCCCCACAGCACCGCGATCGTCCAGCCGAGGTAGCCGATCAGCACGGCGACGGCGAGGCATTCGAACGTCAGGCGCACGCCGGCCGGCTTCACGTAGTCCATCAGGATGTTGCGCACGCCCACCCAGGCGTGCCACAGCAGCGACGCCATGAAGAGGAACGTGGCCACGCGGAACGCGTTGCCGGCGAAGATCGACTTCCACGTCGCGTAGCCGAATCCCCCGTTCCACAGTGCGAGGCCGACGAGCAGCGCGGAATAGCCGGCCATGACCAGCGCCGTGATGCGCTGCACCAGCCAATCGCGCCAGCCGTAGTGGGCACCGACGGGGACGTCGACGTGCGGCATCACCACAACCGGATGCCGATCGCGGCGGTGATGATCAGCGCCAGCACGAGCACGAGCGTCGCCGATTGGCGCGCCACCGGCAGGTCGAGGCCGATGTGCACGTCGAGCAGCAGGTGGCGGATGCCGGCGAGCAGGTGATGCACGTACGACCATGCCAGCGCCAGCAGGACGAGCTTGGCGATGGGATGGCGCCACGCTGCCGTCCATGCCGCATACCCCTCGGCCGAGGCGAGGCTCGCCTGCACCCCGGCCAGCAGCAGCGGAATGCCGACGAGGAACAGCAGCGTGCCGCTCACCCGGTGCAGGATGGAGACGATCGCCGGGATCGGCTGGCGGATGGCCAGCAAGTCGAGGTAGACGGGCCGTTTCGGCTTGGCGGCGGGATGATCGGCGGCGGACATGAAGGGCGCTCGCGGTCTTGGTGGATCACACGCCGGCACTCGTGGCGCCGGCGCATGCACGGTCGGGCATCAATGCCGTCGCGTGACTTTTGTTGCGCAGCAATAAATTATAGCGCGCCGCCCGGCGGACGCGCCAGCGCGGGCTTGATCGCGCGGCCACCGCGCGTCCGCAACGGCGTCAGCCGAGCGCGTTGTGATAGTGGCATTGCGCGGTCACGCACAGGCCGCGCCGCAGCTCCACCGGACGCTCGCCGTAGGTGAACGTCACCCGTTCCACCGCGAGCAGCGGCAGGCCGGCGTCGACGCCGAGGAGCTTCGCGCTCGGGGCGTCGGCTGCCACTGCCTTGACCCGCTCCTGCGCGCTCAGCATGCGCACGCCGAACTCGCTCTCGAAGAAGCCGTACAGCGGACCGCGCCAGGCTTCGTACCGGGCCTTGGTGAGGCCGCGAAACAGCGCGCCCGGCAGCACGATATCGTCCAGCACCACCGGCGCACCGGCGAAAGTCAGCACGCGCCGCAGCAGCAGAACGCCTTCGCCGCTCCGCAGCGCCAGCAGGCGCGCGACGTCGCCGCTGGCCTTGCCACGGCGCACGTCGACGAGCCGGCTCTGCGGATATTCGTCGACGCCGTCGTCGCGGCGGATGCGCAGGAAGCGCACCCGCGACGGGTGCTCGTTGATCAGCGTCGCGACATAGGTGCCCTTGCCCTGCCGGCGCACGAGGAGGTTGTCGGCCGCAAGCGCGTCGATCGCCTTGCGCACGGTGCCGGGCGCGACGCGAAAGCGTGCCGCGAGCTCGAGCTCGCTCGGGATCGCCTCGCCCGGCTTCCACTCGCCGGCGTCGAGACGCGCCACCAGGAGCTCGCGCACCTGCATGTACAGCGGCTGGAACAGCGGTCGGGCATGGGCGTCGGCCATCACGCGGTCAGGCCTCGCGCACGGCGGAGGCCGTCGCCGTCATTCGCATGTCTTGCATAAGACATATGATAGAGGAGTCCATTGACACGGCGCAACCGGGACGCCTATTATTGACGCCGCACGTCGCGATCGCGCGCGCGGCGCCCGCTGCCCAGGCTGGCTTGGGTACGGCGACGCCGGGCGCCGAGGTAGCGCCATCGAAAGCTGGCGCGCGCCGCACGCAACGCCCGATTCCGAGCACCCGACCCCCGCACCAGGAGTTCCATTCGATGAAACCACCCGTCCGCGTCGCCGTCACCGGCGCTGCAGGCCAGATCGGCTACAGCCTCCTCTTCCGCATCGCCGCCGGCGAAATGCTGGGCCGTGACCAGCCTGTCGTGCTGCAGCTTCTGGAGCTGCCGGTCGACAAGGCACAGGCGGCGCTCAAGGGCGTGATGATGGAGCTCGAGGACTGCGCGTTCCCGCTGGTTGCCGGCATGCATGGCACCGCCGATGCCAAGGTCGCGTTCAAGGACGCCGACGTCGCCATGCTGGTCGGCGCGCGCCCGCGCGGCCCCGGCATGGAGCGCAAGGATCTGCTGCTCGAGAACGCCAAGATCTTCATCGAGCAGGGCAAGGCGCTGGACGCGGTCGCTGCGCGTGGCGTCAAGGTGCTGGTCGTCGGCAACCCGGCCAACACCAACGCATTCATCGCGATGAAATCGGCGCCGTCGCTGCCGCAGCGGAACTTCACGGCGATGATGCGTCTCGACCACAACCGCGCGCTCGGCCAGCTCGCGAAGAAGGCGAAAGTGCCGGTGGACGCGGTGGAGCACGTCGTCGTCTGGGGCAACCATTCGCCGACGATGTACGCCGACTACCGCTTCGCCACCGCCAACGGCAAGTCGCTGAAGGACCTCATTGGCGACGAGAACTGGAATCGCAACGACTTCCTGCCCACCGTCGGCAAGCGCGGCGCGGCGATCATCGAGGCGCGCGGCCTGTCCTCGGCAGCCTCCGCCGCCAATGCCGCCGTCGATCACGTGCACGACTGGCTCGTCGGCAGCGGCGGGCGCTGGGTGACGATGGGTGTCGCCTCCGACGGCAGCTATGGCATTCCGCAGGACATCGTCTATGGCGTGCCGGTCACCACCGAGCACGGCGAGTACACGCGCATCCGCGACCTGCCGATCGACGATTTCTCGCGCGAGCGCATGAACGCCACGCTGAAGGAGCTGGAAGAAGAGCGCGCCGGCGTGGCCTCGCTCCTCGGCTGACGACCAGCGCCATGGCCGATCATTCCCCCGGCACGCGGTTTCGCCAGGCGCTCGCCGCCGAGTCGCCGCTGCAGGTGCCCGGCGCCATCTGCGCGTACCACGCGATCCTCGCCGAGAAATCGGGTTTCAAGGCGCTTTACCTCTCCGGCGGCGGCGTGGCCGCGGGCTCGCTCGGCATGCCCGATCTCGGCATCAGCAACCTCGACGACGTGCTGGTCGACGTGCGCCGCATCACCGACGCCTCGTCGCTGCCGCTGCTGGTCGACGTCGACACCGGCTTCGGCGCGTCGGCGTTCAATGTCGCACGCACCGTGCGCTCGCTGGTGAAGGCCGGCGCGGCGGCGATGCACATCGAGGACCAGGTGGGCGCCAAGCGCTGCGGCCATCGCCCGGGCAAGGCCATCGTCGCGCAGGATGAGATGGTCGATCGGGTGAAGGCGGCCGTCGATGCGCGGGCCGATCCGGCCTTCGTGGTGATGGCGCGCACCGACGCGCTGGCGGTCGAGGGCGTGGACGCCGCGCTGGAGCGTGCGCGCGCCTGCGTCGAGGCCGGTGCCGACATGATCTTCCCCGAGGCCGTCACCGACCTCGCGACGTACCGCCGCTTCGTCGACGCCGTCGGCGTGCCGGTGCTCGCCAACATCACCGAATTCGGCGCGACCCCGCTTTTCACCCGCGACGAGCTCGCGAGCGCCGGGGTCGCCATCGCGCTCTACCCGCTGTCGGCGTTTCGCGCGATGAACAAGGCGGCGCTCGGCGTCTATCGCGCGTTGCGCGCCGACGGCACGCAGCGCGACGTCGTCGACACGATGCAGACGCGCGCCGAGCTGTACGATTTTCTCGGCTATCACGCCTACGAACAGAGGCTCGACGCGTTGTTCGCCAAGAGCCACGCCTGAATCACCGCCAAGGAAACACGCATGAACGACGTCCCCGCGACGCCCCCCAAGCCCAAGAAATCGGTCGCGCTGTCCGGCGTCGTTGCCGGCAACACCGCGATCTGCACGGTGGGTCGCACCGGCAACGACCTGCATTACCGGGGCTACGACATCCTCGACATCGCCGAGCAGTGCGAGTTCGAGGAGATCGCCCACCTGCTGGTGCACGGCACGCTACCGAACCGCGCGGAGCTCGCCGCGTACAAACGCAAGCTGCGCGCGATGCGCGGACTGCCCGCGGTGGTGCAGGACGTGCTCGAGGCGCTGCCCGCCGGGGCGCACCCGATGGACGTGATGCGCACCGGCGTGTCGGCGCTGGGAGCGACGCTGCCGGAGAGCGAGCGCCACGATCCGGCCGGCGCGCGCGACATCGCCGACCGCCTGCTGGCGTCGCTGGGCTCGATGCTCTGTTATTGGTATCACGCGAGCCACAACGGCCGGCTGATCGACGTCGAGACCGACGACGACTCGATCGGCGGGCATTTCCTGCACTTGCTGCACGGGCGGCCGGCGGCGCCCGCGATCGTGCGCGCGATGCACACGTCGCTCAACCTCTACGCCGAGCACGAGTTCAACGCTTCGACGTTCACCGCGCGCGTGATCGCCGGCACCGGCGCCGACCTCTACGCATGCCTCACCGGCGCGATCGGCGCGCTGCGCGGCCCCAAGCACGGCGGCGCCAACGAATTCTCGTTCGAAGTGCAGAAGCGCTACGCGACGCCCGATGCCGCGGAAGCCGACATCCGCGCGCGCGTCGCCGCCAAGGAAGTGATCATCGGCTTCGGCCACCCGGTGTACACGTCCGGCGATCCGCGCAACGAGATCATCAAGGACGTCGCGCATCGCCTGTCGAAGGCCGCCAACGACCTGCGGATGTTCGACATCGCCGAGCGCCTGGAGCGCGTGATGATGGACGCCAAGAAGATGTTCCCCAACCTCGACTGGTACTCGGCGGTGAGCTACCACATGATGGACGTGCCGACGACGATGTTCACGCCGCTGTTCGTGATCTCGCGCACCGCCGGCTGGTCGGCGCACGTCATCGAGCAGCGCGAAGACGGCAAGATCATCCGCCCGAGCGCCAACTACATCGGGCCCGACGACCGCGCGTTCGTGCCGCTCGACGCGCGCGCCTGACACCGCGCCCCATTTCCCTCATTCGCCAGGGCTCCTCCCCTTTCATGTCCGCACCGATATCCAGCGTCCGCCCACCCGTCGACACGGTGATCCAGGACATCGCCGACTACGCGATCGACTACCGCATCGACAGCCGGGAGGCCTACGACACCGCCCGCCACTGCCTGATCGACACGCTGGGCTGCGGCTTCGAGGCGCTCGAGTACCCCGCCTGCACGAAGCTGCTCGGACCCGTGGTGCCCGGTACCGTGGTGCCGCACGGCGCGCGCGTCCCCGGCACGCCGTACGTGCTCGACCCCGTGCAGGCGGCATTCAACATCGGCACGATGATCCGCTGGCTCGACTTCAACGACACCTGGCTCGCCGCCGAATGGGGCCATCCGTCGGACAACCTCGGCGGCATCCTCGCCACCGCCGACTGGCTGTCGCGCAATGCGATCGCGCGTGGTGACAAGCCGCTCACCGTGCATGACGTGCTGACCGCGATGATCAAGGCGCACGAGATCCAGGGCTGCATCGCGCTCGAGAATTCGTTCAACAAGGTCGGCCTCGACCACGTGATCCTGGTGAAGGTCGCGACCACCGCCGTGGTGGCGCGCATGATGGGCCTCAGCCGCGACGAGACCGTCAACGCGATCTCGCTGGCGTTCGTCGACGGCCAGTCGCTGCGCACCTACCGCCACGCGCCGAACACCGGCTCGCGCAAGAGCTGGGCGGCCGGCGACGCGACGTCGCGCGCCGTGCGCCTGGCGCTGATCGCGAGGACCGGGGAGATGGGTTATCCCTCGGTGCTGAGCGCCAAGACGTGGGGCTTCTACGACGTGTCGTTCAAGGGCCAGCCGTTCCGGTTCCAGCGGCCCTACGGCAGCTACGTGATGGAGAACGTGCTGTTCAAGATCAGCTTCCCCGCGGAATTCCACTCGCAGACGGCCGTCGAGGCGGCGATGACGATCCACGGCCTGCTGGCGAAGCAGGGCAAGACCGCCGCCGACATCCGTCGCATCACGATCCGCACCCACGAGGCGTGCATCCGCATCATCGACAAGAAGGGGCCGCTCGCCAACCCGGCCGACCGCGATCACTGCATCCAGTACATGGTGGCCGTGCCGCTGCTGTTCGGGCGCCTGACCGCGGCGGACTACGAGGACGGCATCGCCGCCGATCCGCGGATCGACGCGCTGCGCGAGCGCATCACGTGCGTCGAGGATCCGCAGTTCACGCGCGACTACCACGACCCCGACAAGCGCTCCATCGCCAACGCGCTGACCGTGGAATTCGCCGACGGCAGCAAGCTTCCCGAGGTCGTGGTCGAATACCCGATCGGCCACAAGCGCCGGCGCGCCGAGGGCATGCCGGTGCTGGTCGATAAATTCCGCCGCAATCTCGCGCGCCGCTTCGCCGCCAGGCAGCAGCAGGCGATCCTCGAGGTCGCCCTCGACGCTGAACGACTCTCGGCGACGCCGGTGAACGCGTTCGTCGACCTGATGGTCGGCTGAGCGGCGATGCGCGCGATCGTCAAGCTCGTCGCCGTGACGCCGGCGCTGTGGCTCGCCGCCACGACGCTCGCCGCGGCGCCGCAGTTCCCGCCGATGCGCGCCGGGCTGTGGCAGGTGACGACCGCCTCGCGGCCGGCCGACGGCGCGCCGCCTGCGCCGCCGCGCACGACGACGATCTGCCTCGATGCCAGCGTGCAGCAGCAGATGATGCAGTTCTCGCAGGGCGTGATGCGCGGACTGTGCAGCCGCAACGACATTCGTGTCGACGGCACCACGGTCACCGGCGACGCCGAGTGCCAGATCGGCGGCTCGCGCGCGGTCACGCATTCGGTGATGAAGTTCAACGGCGACACCGGATACCACACCGAGGCGCATGCCGTGTACGACCCGCCGCTGCTGGGCCGCGCCAGCGCCGACTCGATCATCGATGGCCGCCTCACGGGTCCGTGCCCGGCCGGCGTGGCGCCCGGCGACATGCAGCTGCCGGACGGCAAGACCATCAACCTGCGCACCATCACCAACACGCCGTGACCGCTCGCGCGGGCGACGCCTGAGGAATACCGCACATGAGCCACAACCTGTTCGACACGCGCAAGACGCTGCAATCCACCGGCGGCGCCCCGTTGCAGTACTACTCGCTGCCCGCGCTCGAGGCCGCCGGCATCGGCAAGGTGTCGCGGCTGCCGGTGAGCATCCGCATCGTGCTAGAAAGCGTGCTGCGCAATTGCGACGGCAAGAAGGTCACCGAACAGCATGTGCGCGAGCTCGCCAACTGGGCGCCCACCGGCGCCCGCAGCGACGAGATCCCGTTCGTCGTGGCGCGGGTCGTGCTGCAGGACTTCACCGGCGTGCCGCTGCTGGCCGACCTCGCGGCGATGCGCAACGCCGCGCACGGGCTGGGGCACGATCCGAAGATGATCGAGCCGCTGGTGCCGGTGGACCTCGTGGTCGACCACTCGGTGATGATCGACCACTACGGCACGAAGAACGCGCTCGACCTCAACATGAAGATCGAGTTCGCGCGCAATGCCGAGCGCTACCAGTTCATGAAATGGGGCATGCAGGCGTTCGACACGTTCAAGGTGGTGCCGCCCGGCATCGGCATCGTGCACCAGGTGAACCTCGAATACCTGGCGCGCGGCGTGCACCGGAAGGATGGCGTCGTCTACCCGGACACGCTGGTCGGCACCGACAGCCACACAACGATGATCAACGGCATCGGCGTCGTCGGCTGGGGCGTCGGCGGCATCGAGGCCGAGGCCGGCATGCTGGGGCAGCCCGTCTACATCCTGACGCCCGACGTCGTCGGCGTCGAGCTCACCGGCGCGCTGCGCGAGGGCGTCACCGCCACCGACCTGGTGCTGACGGTCACCGAGCTCCTGCGCAAGGAAAAGGTGGTGGGCAAGTTCGTCGAATTCTTCGGCGAAGGCACGGCATCGCTGGCGGTGCCGGATCGCGCGACGATCGCCAACATGTCGCCCGAGTACGGCGCGACGATGGGCTTCTTTCCCGTCGACGACGCGACCGTCGACTATCTGAAGGCCACCGGCCGCAGCGACGCCGAAGTCGCCGCGTTCACGGCGTACTTCAAGGCGCAGAACCTGTTCGGCATTCCGCGCGCCGGCGAGATCGACTACACGCGCGTCGTCAGCCTGGACCTGGCGTCGGTGCAGACGTCGCTGGCGGGACCCAAGCGCCCGCAGGACCGTATCGAGCTCGGCAGCCTCAAGGCGAAATTCACCGAGCTCTTCAGCAAGCCCGTCAGCGAAAACGGCTTCGCCAAGAAGCCCGACGACCTCGCGCGCCGCTTCCATGTGCCGTGGAACGGCGGCGACCGCATGCCGGACAACCAGACGCTGAACGGCAAGGCCGTGCCGCGCGACGTCGAGGAAATGGTCGACAACCGTCCGACCCCCGACCGCGACGCCGCCGCGCCGCGCGTCAGCGCCATCGACATCGGCTCCGGCGACGTGCTGATCGCCGCGATCACGTCGTGCACCAACACGTCCAATCCCAGCGTGATGCTGGCGGCCGGCCTGCTGGCGAAGAAGGCGGTGGAAAAGGGACTCACCGTCAAACCGCACATAAAGACGTCGCTCGCGCCCGGCTCGCGTGTGGTCACCGACTACTTCACCAAGACGGGCCTGCTGCCTTATCTCGAGAAGCTCGGCTTCGACCTCGCCGCGTACGGATGCACGACCTGCATCGGCAACGCCGGCGACCTCACGCCCGAGTTCAACGAGGCGATCACCACCAATGACCTGGTGTGCGCCGCCGTGCTGTCCGGCAACCGCAACTTCGAGGCGCGCATCCACCCCAACATCAAGGCCAATTTCCTGGCGTCGCCGCCGCTGGTGGTCGCCTACGCGATCGCCGGCACGGTGCTCAAGGACTTCACCACCGAGCCCGTCGGCATCGGCACCGCGGGGCCGGTGTTCCTGAAGGACATCTGGCCGTCGTCGCGCGAGGTCGCCGAGCTGCTGGGCTTTGCGCGCGACCCGGCCACGTTCCGCAGGCTCTATTCCGACCTCGCCAACGCCACTCCGCTGTGGGGCGGCATCGCCAGCGGCGAGGGGCAGGTCTACGCGTGGCCGACGTCGACGTACATCGCCAAGCCGCCGTTCTTCGACGGCTTTTCGCTGCAGCCGGCGCCGACCACGGACATCCGCGGCGCGCGCGCGCTCGGCATCTTCGGCGATTCGGTCACCACCGATCACATCTCGCCGGCCGGCTCGATCAAGCCGACGTCGCCGGCCGGCCTGTACCTGCAGGAGAAGGACGTCGCGGTCGCCGACTTCAACAGCTACGGCTCGCGACGCGGCAACCACGAGGTGATGATGCGCGGCACGTTCGCCAACGTGCGCATCAAGAACCTGATGATGGCGGCGCGCGCCGACGGCTCGCGCGAGGAAGGCGGCGTCACGCTGTTCCAGCCGTCGGGCGAGAAGATGCCGATCTACGACGCGGCGATGCGCTACATCGCGGCGGGAACGCCGACCGTCGTGTTCGGCGGCGAGGAGTACGGCACCGGCAGCTCGCGCGACTGGGCCGCCAAGGGCACGCAGCTGCTCGGCGTGAAAGCGGTGGTGGCGAAGAGCTTCGAACGCATCCACCGCTCCAACCTCGTCGGCATGGGCGTGCTGCCGCTGCAATTCAAGGGCGCCGACAGCGTCGAGTCGCTGCGCATCCGCGGCGACGAAACCTTCGACGTCGTCGTGCCGCGCGACATCCGTCCGCAGCAGGACCTGACGTTGCGGATCACGCGCAAGGACGGCTCGAGCACCGACGTCGCGGTGCTGTGCCGGATCGACACGCCGATCGAGGTCGACTACTACCGGCATGGCGGCATCCTGCCGTTCGTCCTGCGCGAACTGATCGCAGCCTAGCGTCGGCGTGGCGCGGGGCCCGCTGCGCGGTGACGACGCCGGCGCCGAGGCGCGGCATCCGCTTGCGTCCGCACTGCCGGCGTTCCTCGTCGCCGGCTTCGTGCTGTCGTCGCTCGACGCCACCGCGAAATTCCTGGTGCAGGGCCACGCGCTGCTGCTGGTCGTGTTCGCGCGCTACGCGGGCCAGCTGGTGGTGGTCACGCCGTTCGCCTGGCATCGCGCGGGAAGCGGTTTCTGGCGCACGCGGCGGCCGCTCGTGCAATGGCTGCGCTCGGCCTGTCTGTTCGGCGCCACCGTCTGCTTCTTCGCCGGGCTGCGCTTCCTGCCGCTGGCCGAAGCGTCGGCGATCACGTTTCTCGCACCGGTGTTCATCGTCATGCTGTCGTCGCCGATGCTGGGCGAGCGGCCGACGCGCGCGCGCTGGCTCGCCGTGCTCGCCGGCTTCGCCGGCGTGCTGATCCTGCTGCGGCCGGGCTCCGCGGTGTGGAACCCGGCGGCGCTGCTGCTGGTGGTCGCCGCCGCATGCAACGCGCTCTACCAGGTGTTCACGCGCATGCTGCAGGACGAGTCGGCCTACACCACGCTGTTCTACAGCGCGGTGGTCGGCACGCTCGCGACGACCCTCGCCCTGCCGTGGATCGAGGTCGGATTCCTCGACATGCGTTCGATCGTGCTGTTCGCGCTGGCCGGCGTCTGCGCGGGCCTCGGTCATCACCTGATGATCAGCGCCTATCTGCGCGCGCCGGCATCGATGCTGACGCCGTTCACCTACGTGCAATTGCTGTGGGCCACCGCCTATGGCTATTTCGTGTTCGCGCATCTGCCGGACGCATGGTCGTTGGCCGGCATGGCCATCGTCGTCGTCGGCGGCGTGATGCTGGCGCGCGCGGAGCGCCGCAACGTCGTCATGCCGAAAAAGCCGCTGCCGGCGATCGAACCGCTGTAGTCGGCCGATGTAAAATGCGAAGGCGCGCTTGGAGAGAAGCCGCCGTTCAACCCACCCATACGAATAGGAGCAACACATGCAATTGCGTACGATGGCCACGCTCGTGGCATTGGCCTTGGCCGCCACGTTGACAGCGTGCGGTCAGGACGCGAACCAGGCGGCCGACAAGGCCAAGGAGGCGGCCAGCAAGGCTGCGGACGCGGCGAAGGACGCCGCCAAGGCCACGGCCGACGCGGCGAAGGAAGCCGCCGACAAGGCTGCTGCGGAGGCCTCCAAGGCCGCCGATGCGACCAAGGAAGCGGCGAAGGATGCGGCGGCCACGACGAAGGATGCGGCGAACAAGGCCGCCACCGAAACCAAGGAAGCCGCCGACAAGGCCGTCAGCGACGCCAAGGACGCGGCGAAGAAGTAACGCCACGCGCACACCAGCGACGGCTGCCGCCGGTCACCCGGTGGCAGCCGTTTTTGCTCGGCGCGCGCTATTTCGCGTTGGCGTGCCGCGCGATCCAGCGCGTCAGCGGCCGCCACTGCTCCCAATCCTGCTCGGCGCGCGAGCGCGGCAAGTCGAAGATGCTGGCGCCGTCGCGCGCGCACCAGACATAAACCTGCGTCACGCGCAGTTGCGCCACCACCGGGAAGCCGGTGGACTTCATGAATTCGTCGAGATCGGCGCTGCTGTGGGTGCGCGAATCGACGCGCATGCCGACCAGTCCCACCGCCAGCTCGCCCTGCTTGATCGCCTTGTATTCCGCGATCTGCGTGAGGAAGCGCGCGGTCGCGGCCATGTCGAACACCGACGGCGTGATCGGGATCAGCATGATGTCGGCAGACTTGACCGCATCGCGCAATGCATCGCCGTGCAGCCCGGCCGCGCTGTCGATCACGCGCCACGCCGCCGCGTCGGCCTTGCGCGCCTTGTCCTGTCCGCTGTCGCCCGCGCGCAGGATCGGCGGGAACAGCGGCGGCCGCCGTGCCAGCCAGAATGCCGTCGACTGCTGCGGGTCGCGATCCTCGAGCACCACGCGCTGCCGCTTGCCGGCGAGCCATCCGGCGATGTTCGTGGCGAGCGTGGTCTTGCCGCTTCCGCCCTTCGGATTGGCGACCAGGATCGTCTGCATGCGCCGTCCCCCTTTTGTCGTATTGCGCGCATGTTATCGAAACCATGACCATCGTGCTTGGCACGCGCCTTGCGTCGATGCAAGTCGGTCGTGCCGACCGGGGGCGAGGCGCGGCCGTCGCGGTCCGCAGGCCCCCGGCCGGGCGCCACCGCGCCTGGCCGAATTTCCGGCGAGGAATCATGGCCTTCGACCCCTCCACGTTGCTTTCGCGCACCAACGCAGGCGACGCCGAGCTGCGCACCCCGCAAAACGGGCTGTCGCTCGGACAGCGCAAGCTTCTGACGTTCCTCGAGCAGCCGCAGGCCCTGGAGGAGTTCGCAGCGAGGCACGATCTACCGCGTGACAAGCTCGATCGCGACCTGGCCAAGCTCGCCTCGCTCAACCTGCTGGCCATCGATGGCATGACGTCGGGGCCCGAGGTCTCGACCGTCGTGCTCGGCGGCTCGCGCGGGCCGACGGCACTGATGCGCTACGGGCTCGTGCCGCTGCTGCTGGTCGGCGCGGCGATCGTCTACTACGTGCTGGTCCCGGCCGGCGCCGGGCGCAAGCCCCATGCGGCGTCGCCGATCGCGGGCACGCCGGCGGCGCCGGCAGCATGGGCGGCGGCGGGCAGCACAGCAGCGCCCGAATCGCCCGCGAGCCTCGCGTCGGCCGGCTCGCCCGCACCCCTGCTCGCGGTGGGTGTCGACGTTGCACCGCGCGCCCGCGACGTGGGGCCTGCACACACGGCAGAGAATGCTCCCGTGCGGCCGACCGTTGCGACGACACGCGAACCGGCGATGAACCGCGACACCACGCCGATTTCAATGCGCGCCGATGCCACGCACGGGCCGGCCGCCGGCGACGTTGCGTCGCGCGACGTCGCGCGCGCCGCGCTGATGCCTGTTGCGGCAACCGCATCGGCTTCGGCACCCTCGACCGCGTCCGCACCGCAACCCGCGCCGGCGTCATCCGTGCCGTCCGTCACCGCCGCCAGTGCGCGCGCAGAGGTTGCACGCCCGGTAACGCAGCCCACGGATGCAGTCGCGGGCGTCGCCGCCCCGGCCATGACTGGCAAATCAGCTGTTGCACCCGCCGCCGGCGCGGCAGCCAACCCGCCACCGGCAGCGCCTGCACGGCCGCAGCCGACCCCCGTAGCGGAAGCTCCGGCGGAACCGGCCACGCCCGCACGGCCGGCTGCCGCCGAAGCCGTGAAGCTCGCGATGGCGGCGCCGGGCGGCGCCGACGCGCGTCCGCCCGCGCCCACGAAACTGCTGCCGATCTCGCGCGAAGATCCGGAGTTTCCGCGCGAGGCGATCAGCCGCGGCGTCGCCGATGGCACCGTCAAGGCACTGCTGGCGATCGACGCCGCGGGCAAGGTCACGGGTGTGCGGATCGTCGACGCGCGACCGGCGCGGGTGTTCGATCGCGCGGTGAAGGATGCGCTCGTGCACTGGACCTTTCCTGCCGGCGACGCCGGGCGCAGCACCGAAGTCGAGATCGCGTTCCGCCGCAACTGACGGCCCTCGCGGCGGGCGGTGCGCGCGGCGCGCGGTAAAATCGGCGCCATGAGCGAATCACTCACCGCCGGCGCACGCGCCGCCGATCCCGCAGCGCCGGCGACGGCGCGCGATCCACGCCGCGCCGAATACGAGGCGAACAAGCTGCGCAAGCGGCTGCGCCGGCAGGTCGGCGAGGCGATCGCGGACTTCGCGATGATCGGCGCAGGCGACCGCGTGATGGTCTGCGTGTCCGGCGGCAAGGACAGCTACGCCCTGCTCGACCTGTTGCTCACGCTGCAGGACGCGTCGCCGGTGCACTTCGAGGTGATCGCGGTCAACCTCGACCAGAAACAACCCGGATTTCCGGCGCACGTGCTGCCCGACTATCTTGCGGCGCGCGGCGTGGAGTTCCGCATCGCCGAGCAGGACACCTACAGCGTGGTCAAGCGCCTGATCCCCGACGGCGCCACGATGTGCTCGCTGTGCTCGCGGCTGCGCCGCGGCGTGCTCTACCGCGTCGCCGGCGAGCTCGGGGCGACGAAGATCGCGCTCGGCCACCATCGCGACGACATGATGGCGACGTTCTTCCTCAACCTCTTCTACGGCGGGCGCCTGAAGACGATGCCGCCCAAGCTCAAGTCCGACGACGGCCGCCACGTCGTCATTCGTCCGCTCGCCTACGTGCGCGAGCGCGATCTCGCCCGCTACGCGGCGGCGATGGCGTTCCCGATCATCCCCTGCAACCTGTGCGGCTCGCAGGAGCACCTGAAGCGCCGTGAAGTGGCGGCGATGCTGCGCGACTGGGAGCGCGCCCATCCGGGGCGCATCGAGTCGATCTGCAACGCGATGGGCAATGTCGTGCCGTCGCACCTGCTCGACCGCAAGCTGCACGATTTCGCCGCGGTGTGCGCGGATGGCGGCGCCGATGCGGACGGCGACATCGCGTTCGACGTCGACCCCGTACTGGAGGACACGCCGCCCGCGGCGGGTGTCCTCGCGCTCACCCGCGTCTAGCCACCGTTGCAACGCGCGCGCGGCACGCGGCGTTTCAACCGCCGCGGCGCACCGTCGCCGCGTCCTGGTCGAACAGCACCTGGCGCGTGCGCTCGTCCATCACCGAAGGATCCGCGTTCACCTGCTTGGCAATGGCGTACGCGCGCTGCACGGCCGGCCGCGCGGCGATCGCCGCCTGCCAGCGCTTGAGGTGCGGGAACTGCTCGATGTCCTGTCCCTGCCGGTCCGGCTGGATCCACGGATAGCACGCCATGTCGGCGATCGTGTAGTCGCCCGCGACGTACTCGCGGTCGGCGAGGCGACCGTCGAGCACCGCGTAGAGGCGCGAGGTTTCCTTGACGTAGCGGTTGATCGCGTACGGAATCTTCTCCGGCGCGTAGTTCGCGAAATGGTGATTCTGGCCGAGCATCGGCCCGAGCCCTGCCATCTGCCAGAACAGCCATTGCACGCAGTCGCAGCGCGCGCGCAGGCCGTCCGGCAGGAAGCGGCCGGTCTTGCCGCCCAGGTACAGCAGGATCGCGCCCGATTCGAACAGCGGGATCGGCGGCCCGCCGTCGGGCGGATCGCGGTCGACGATCGCCGGAATGCGGTTGTTCGGCGCGATCGCCAGGAACTCGGGCGCGAACTGCTCGCCGTTGCGGATGTTGACCGGGCGTATCACGTACGGCACGCCGGTCTCCTCGAGGAAGATCGTGATCTTGTGGCCGTTCGGCGTGGACCAGTAGTAGAGGTCGATCATGTTTCGCGGTGACGTGGGTTCAATAAGTGCCCGGATAGGCGCCGCCGTCGAGCAGGATGTTCTGGCCGACCAGATACGACGCGTGCGCGCTGCAGATGAACGCGCAGAATGCGCCGAGCTCGCGCGGATCGCCGAAGCGTCCGGCCGGCGTCGCGCGCTGCGCGGCGTCGATCACTTCCTGGGCAGTGCGGCCCTGCGCCTTGGCGCGTGCCTCGTACATTCCGGTAAGGCGTGCGGTGGCGAAGGATCCCGGCAGCAGGTTGTTGATCGTAACGTTGTGCACCGCCACCTTGCGCGCGAGGCCGGCGACGAAGCCGGTAAGTCCGCTGCGCGCGCCGTTGGACAGGCCGAGGACATCGATCGGCGCCTTCACCGACGACGACGTGATGTTGACGATCCGCCCGAACTTGCGCGCGATCATGCCGTCGACGGTGGCCTTGATGAGCTCGATGGGCGTCAGCATGTTGGCGTCGATGGCGCGCAGCCACGCGGCGCGATCCCACTCGCGGAAGTCGCCGGGCGGCGGGCCGCCCGCGTTGTTGACGAGGATGTCGGGCGCCGGGCACGCCGCGAGCGCCGCGGCGCGGCCTTCCGGCGTGGTGATGTCGCAGGCGACGTGCGCCACGCGCCGCCCGGCGCGCGCCTCGATGTCGGCGGCCGTCCGCGCGACCTCCTCCGCGGTGCGCGCGCAGATCGTGACGTCGCAGCCTTCGCGCGCCAGCGCTTCGGCGCAGGCGCGCCCGAGGCCCTTGCTTGCGGCGCAGACGAGGGCCTTTTTTCCGGCGATGCCAAGGTCCATATAGGGGTGTACGTAACGAGAATCGTGGACTCGCGCGGCCAACCGCTGTGGTGTCCGCGGACGAGGTGTCGGCGCCGGCGATGTAAGCTCGTCGCCGCGCGCGCCTACTATAGCGCAACGCCGCCGCCGGCATGGTGCGTCGCGCGGCCGGCGAACCGTCATGCGGCGCGCGAAGCCTCACGCCACGCGCGAACCATCATGCGTGGCACGTGTCTCGCACATTGCAAGGCAAAGGACCGACGATGACCGACAAAGTGACGAAGACCGACGCCGAATGGCGGGCGCAGCTCTCCCCCGAGCAATACCGCGTGGCGCGGCAGAAGGGCACCGAGCGCCCGTTCAGCGGCGCCTACTGGGACCAGGAGGACGCGGGTACGTATCGCTGCGTCTGCTGCGGCGAGCCGCTGTTCGAATCGGCGACCAAGTTCGACGCCGGCTGCGGCTGGCCGTCGTTCGACAAGCCGATCGCCGCCGGCAGCGTCGCCGAGCAGGCCGACACCTCGTTCGGCATCCGCCGCACGGAGGTCGTCTGCGCCAAGTGCGACGCGCACCTTGGCCACGTGTTCGAGGACGGTCCGACGGCGACGGGATTGCGCTATTGCATGAATTCGGCGTCGCTCGCCTTCGACCCCGACAAGCCGTAGCCAAGATGCGCGTGCTCCTCGCCGAGGACGACGAGATGATCGGCGACGGCGTGCGCCGCGGCCTCGCCCACGACGGCTTCGCGGTCGACTGGGTGCGCGACGGCAAGGCCGCCGAGCTGGCGCTCGCCGAGAACGTCCACGACCTCCTGCTGCTCGACCTCGGCCTGCCGCGACGCGACGGCCTCGACGTCCTCGAGGCGATGCGCCGGCGCGGCGACAAGCGCCCGGTGCTCGTGCTGACGGCGCGCGACTCGGTGCGCGATCGCGTGGCCGGGCTCGACGCCGGCGCCGACGACTACCTGGTCAAGCCGTTCGAGCTTTCCGAGCTCGCGGCGCGGATGCGCGCGCTGCTGCGCCGCCATCTCGGGCGAGCGGCGCCACGCATGGCGCTGGGCGCGCTGGCGCTCGATCCGGCGACGCATACGGTGACGCTCGATGCCTCGCCGCTTGCGCTGTCGGCGCGCGAATACGCGCTGCTCGACGCGCTGATCGCGCGGCCCGGCGCGATCCTGTCGCGCGCGCAACTCGAGGAAAAGCTGTACAACTGGAAGGACGGCGTCGACAGCAACGCCGTCGAAGTCCACCTCTCGTCGCTGCGCCGCAAGCTCGGCGCCGGCTGGATCCGCAACGTGCGCGGCCTCGGCTGGATGATCGCCGCGCCGGCGCGCGCCACGTCGTGACCTTTCACCGCCGCCCGGCGGCGGCTGCAGGGCCGGCGCCGTCCGCATGCGCGCGCCCGGCATGACGTCCATCCGCCGTGCGCTGCTGGTCCCGCTGGCCGCCGGCCTGCTGGTGGCGATCGTGGCCGCCGGCTGCCTCACCTACCAGCGCGCGCGCGAGGAAGCCAACGCGCTGTTCGACGTGCAGCTGCAGCAGACGGCGGCTTCGATCACCGGCATGCCGCTGGCGCCGCCGGCCACGACGCTGCGCGGCGAGTCGACCACGCCGCTGGTGGTGCAGATCTGGGATCGCGACGGCGTGCAGGTGTTCCGCTCGCGACCCGCGCACGAGGCCCCGGCGCGCGCCGCGCCCGGATTCACCACGATCGCCGCCAACGGCGGCGCATGGCGCGTCTACAGCGTGCTCGCCAACGGCCAGATGATCCAGGTCGGCCAGCCGCTGGCGGTGCGCGACCAGCTCGCCACGAGCATGGCGTGGCGCACCACGCTGCCGCTGATCCTGATCGCGCCGCTGCTCGCCCTGTTCATCTGGTTCGCCATCGAGCGCGCGCTGCGCCCGCTCGGCCGCCTGACGGGCGCCGTCGCCCGGCGCAGCGCCGACGAGCTGGCGCCGCTCGACGAGCGCGGCTGGCCGCTGGAAGTCGCGCCGCTGGTGGACGCGCTGAACGCCCTGCTCGCCAAGCTGCGCCACGCGCTGTCGGCGCAGCGCGCGTTCGTCGCCGATGCCGCGCACGAGCTGCGCACGCCGCTCGCGGCGCTGCACCTGCAGGCGCAGCTCGCCGAGCGCGCGAGCGGCGACGCAGAGCGCGGCGCCGCCATGCGCGCCATGAAGGGCGGCATCGACCGCGCGACGCGCCTCGCCTCGCAGCTGCTGGCGCTCGCGCGCGAGGAGCACGCGGTGCTCGACGGCACGCGCGCCGACGTCGATCTCGCCGCGCTCGCACGTGACGTCGCGCGCGAGCAGGCGCCGATCGCCGCGGCGCGCGACGTCGACCTCGGCGTCACCGATGCCGAGCCGCTGCGGGTCGCCGGCGACGCCGCGGCGCTGTACACGCTGCTGTCGAACCTCGTCGACAATGCCGTGCGCTATACGCCGGGCGGCGGCCGCGTCGACGTCAGCGTCAGCGCGCGCGATGGCGCGCCGGCGCTGATCGTGCGCGACACGGGACCCGGGATCGCCGCCGACGAGCGCGCGCACGTGTTCGAGCGCTTCGCCCGCGGCGCGCACGCCAGCGCCCCGGGCAGCGGGCTCGGCCTCGCCATCGTGCGGCGCATCGCCGAGCGGCATGGCGCGACGATCGATCTCGAGGCGGGCATCGATGGCGGCGGACTGGGCGTCGTCGTGCGCTTCGCCGGCAGCCCGGCCACGCCTTAAGTCTGGCTTAAGTCTCGCCCCCTATCCTTGGTGACGTACGGCGGATCCATCCGCCAAAAACTCTTCAAGGAGCGCCACGATGTCCACCCTGCAATTCAAGCGCAGCCTGACCGCGGTGGCGATCGCCGCCGCGTTCGCCAGCGGCGCCGTCGTCGCCGACCATTACGGTGCCACTTCCAGCGCACACGCGGCGATTCCGGTGGTCGCGCCGCAGGCGGCCGCCGGCGCGACTGCGCCGGTCGCGGCGCTGCCGGATTTCGCCGACCTCGTCGCCCGGCACGGCCAGGCAGTGGTCGAAGTCAGCACCCAGAAGCTCGCGCGCCGCACGGCCACGCGCCGCGACATGCCGGACCTCGATGGCTTGCCGCCGTGGTTCCGCCAGCTCGTTCCCAACATGCCCGACCAGCCCGACCAGGGCCCGATGCGCGGCCTCGGCTCCGGCTTCGTCGTCGACCCGAACGGCGTGATCCTCACCAACGCGCACGTGGTCGACGGCGCCGACGAGGTCACGGTCAAGTTCCAGAACCAGCACGAGTACACGGCGAAGGTGCTCGGCGTCGACAAGGCGACCGACGTCGCCGTGCTGAAGGTCGACGCGCGTGACTTGCCGACCGTCGCCATCGGCGACCCGGCCAAGGCCCGCGTCGGCGAATGGGTGGTCGCGATCGGCGCGCCGTTCGGCCTCGAGAACACCGTCACGTCCGGCATCATCAGCGCCAAGTCGCGCTCGCTGCCGGGTGATTCGATCGTGCCGTTCATCCAGACCGACGCCGCGGTGAATCCCGGCAACTCGGGCGGCCCGCTATTCGACCTCAAGGGCGAGGTGATCGGTATCAACTCGCAGATCTACAGCCGCTCGGGCGGCTACCAGGGGCTCGCGTTCGCGATCCCGATCGACGTCGCGATGAACGTCGAGCAGCAGATCGTCGCCCACGGCAAGGTGAGCCACGGCAAGCTCGGCGTCACCGTGCAGGAAGTGACGCAGGCGCTGGCCAACGACTTCGGCATGAAGAGCCCCGCGGGCGCGCTCGTGGGCACCGTCGAGAAGGGCGGCCCGGGCGACAAGGCCGGAATCGAGCCGGGCGACGTGATCACGGCGTTCGAAGGCCATCCGATCACCCGCTCCGCCGACCTGCCGCCGCTGGTGGCGTCGGCGAACCCGGGCAAGGGCGTGACGCTGGAAGTCTGGCGCGACGGCAAGGCCAAGACGCTGACGGCGACGCTGGGCTCGCTGGCGACCGAGAAGGTCGCGATGAACAACGAAGCGCATGCCGGCAGCGGCAAGCTCGGCGTCTCGGTGCGGCCGCTGTCGCCGGATGAAAAGGCGGCGGCTTCGCTGGACCACGGCGTGGTCGTCGAGGACGTCGGCGGCGCGGCCGCGAACGCGGGCGTGCAACCCGGCGACGTGATCCTCGCCGTCAACCGCTCGCCGGTGACGTCGCCCTCGCAATTGAAGGCGTTGATCGGCAAGGCCGGCAAGACCGTGGCCTTGCTGGTGCAACGCGACGAAGCCCGCATCTTCATCCCCGTGAAGATCGGCTGAGTCGCAACGTGGTGTGAGTCTCCCCTTGCCGTAAACCCCGACGGCGCCGGGCTGCCTCGACAGGCAGCCCGTTTTTTTTGATCCCTCCAACGCGAGTGCGCGCAGCGTGTTATCGCCTTGCCGGCGCGCCCGCACAACCCGGACGAGATGCCGGGATGTCGGTTCAAAGCGAGTTCGCGAAGCGTGTTTGAGCGACGACCGATATCCCGGCAGCTCGGCCGCGCGCGAGGCGCACGGCACAACCCGGACGAGATGCCGGGATGTCGGTCCAAAGCGAGTTCGCGAAGCGTGTTGGAGCGACGACGGGTTTCCCGGCAGCTCGGCCGCGCGCGAGGCGCACGGCACAACCCGGACGAGATGCCGGGATGTCGGTCCAAAGCGAGTTCGCGAAGCGTGTTTGAGCGACGACCGATATCCCGGCAGCTCGGCCGCGCGCGAGGCGCAGACATGAATTTTTTCAGCACTTGTTGCGACATTAGTTGAACTAAGACGTCTATGCCGATGATTTATAAAAATAAATAGGTCAGCCCATGAGCGCTTGACAGTCAATATCGTAGTGATATCATCTCGCTATCAATCGCGCGGCAAAGCGCGAACTCGCGAAGGAGATATCGCATGTCCACCCCCGCCCTCCGCTCGGGCGCCCACGCCGAGCATCCCACCACGACCTACAGCGGCTTCGTCGCGCTCATCGTCGGCCTGCTGCTGATCGCGTTCGCCGTGTGGCGCCTGATCGACGTCGGCGTGCACGGCGCCATGAGCCTTTCCGCCATCGTCACCAGCCTCGTGCTGCTGCTCGTCGGCGTGTTCGTGCTCGCCGGCCTGTACACGCTGCAGCCGAACGAGGCGGCGATCATGCAGCTGTTCGGCGCCTACCGCGGCTCGAGCCGCGTGCCGGGACTGCGCGCGACCAATCCGTTCTACACGCGCAAGCGCATTTCGCTGCGCGCACGCAACCTCAACGGTGACCGCCTCAAGGTCAACGACGCGCGCGGCAATCCGATCGAGATCGCCGCGGTCGTCGTGTGGCATGTCGACGACAGCGCCAAGGCGGCGTTCGACGTCGACGACTACGAGAAATTCGTCACCGTGCAGAGCGAGGCCGCGGTACGCCACCTCGCCTCGTCGTTCGCCTATGACAGCGGCGAAGGCCTGCCGAACGAGCCGTCGCGCGAGAACGAGACGACGCTGCTGGGCGGCGCCGACGTCGTCGCGCGGGCGCTCGTCAAGGAGCTGCAGGCGCGGCTCGACCAGGCGGGCGTCGTCGTCGAGGAGGCGCGCCTCACCCACCTCGCCTATGCGCCCGAGATCGCGCAGGTGATGCTGCGCCGCCAGCAGGCCGAGGCCGTCATCAGCGCGCGCCACAAGATCGTGCAGGGCGCAGTGGCGATGGTCGAATCGGCGCTGACCGCGCTGAGCGAGCGCAACGTCGTCGCCCTCGACGACGAGCGCAAGGCGGCGATGGTCAGCAACCTGCTGGTGGTGCTGTGCGGCGACAACGAGGCGCAGCCCATCATCAACGCCGGCACCCTCTACGGCTGACAGCGTGGCCAGTCCCGGCAAGAAGTCCTATCCGCTGCGCATCGACCCCGCGCTCTGGGCCGAGATCGAGCGCCTGGCCGCGCAAGAGCTGCGCAGCGCCAACGCGCAGGTCGAGTTCCTGCTGCGCGAAGCGCTCGCGCGCCGCGGCCGCAAGGTCCGGCCGGCGCCGCCCGACGACGCCGAGCCGGACGAGCCGGCCTCCTAGAATCGCCGCACACCCTGACGCGGGAGCGACGATTGGCCTACGAC
>DASYSP010000124.1:0-22480 GCA_036003195.1 Casimicrobiaceae bacterium | reverse complement strand
CAACTGCCTGTGGGTCAGCGACAAGACGTGGAACAGCCTGACGCCGCAGCAGCAGCAATGGGTGCAGGCGGCAGCGACCGAGGTCAGCCGCACGGAGCCCGCGATGGCGCTCAAGCTCGAGAGCGATTCCGCCGACAAGCTCAAGAAGCTCGGCGTCAAGGTCGTCGACGGCGTCGACAAGTCGGGCTTCGTCAAGGCCGCGCAGCCGGTGCAGGACGAGCTGGCGAAGGAGCTCGGCCCGCACGCGGTCAAGCTTTTGCAGATGGTCCGCCAGGACTAGACGGCATTCCCGCGGCGGTGGCGGCTTCGGTGCGCCGCCACCGCGGTCCTGCGTCGAACGCGAGCGAGGCACCCCGATGGCCGACTACCGCGCGCTCATCCTGCAGCGCCACCGCCAGCTCAAGTGGAAGGCGTTCGATCCGCTCGAGGCGTCGCTGATGATCCTTTGCGGCGTCTGCATCGCGATGTTCACGCTGTCCGTGCTGCTCGATGTGATAACGCGCACGATCGGCGCACCGTGGCTGTGGCTGCAGCAGGTGACCACTGCCTTCTTCGCGTGGGGAGTGTTCGTCGGCATGGCGGCGGCCACCCGCCGCAACGACCATTTCTACCTGACCGAGATCACCAAGCGCATGACCGGCGCACCGCGCACGGCGATCGAGGTGATCAACCGACTCGTCGTGCTGGCGGTCGCCGTGATCCTCGTATGGTGCGGCACGCAGAACGCGCTGCTCGACCTCGGCAGCTACCGGATGCCGTCACTCGTGCCGCTGACCGTGTACACCGCGATCGTGCCCATCGCCGGCGTGCTGGTGTTCCTGTTCACGCTCGAGCAGCTCATCAACGGCTGCAGGCACGGATTCGAAGGTCCCGAGGACCGCGACGATTCGCGCGAGGCCGTGCTGTGAGCGCGGCCGGCGTCCTGTTGCTGATGACGTTGCTGTTCCTCGTGCTCGGGTACATGGGCGTGCCGGTGGTCTTCGCGCTGGTTGCCGGCGTGCTGACGGCCACCGCGTTCACGCAGATCAGCATGCAGTCGATGGTGGGACAGCTTTTCCATGGCATCGACTCGGAAACGCTGCTCGCGGTGCCGTTCTTCCTGCTCGTCGGCGAGCTGATGGCGGCCTCCGACGTCGCGCACCGGATGATCCACCTGTCGCAGACGCTGGTCGGGCATCTGCGCAGCGGACTCGCCCAGGTGGTGTCGCTGTTCAGCATGTTCTTCGCCGGCATCTCGGGGTCGTCCACCGCCGACGTCGCCGTGCTGAGCCGCACGATCGCCCACGACATGGCGCGCGAGGGCTACGACCGCGCCTTCACCGCGGCCCTGATCGCATCCGCATCGACAATGGCCAACCTGATCCCGCCGAGCATCATGGCGGTGGTCTACGGCGCCACCGGCAACGTGTCGATCGGCGGCCTGTTCCTGGCCGGGGTCGTGCCCGGCGTGCTGATCGGCATAGGCCTGATGGTCTACAGCTACTTCTGGGGTCCGGTCGGCGTGATGAAGAAGCGCGCGTCGCTGACCGAGGTCGTCGTCGCGGCGCGCGGGGCGGCGCTGCCGCTGGTGATTCCCGTGATCATCATGGGCGGCATCCTGAGCGGGTGGTTCACACCGACCGAAGCCGGGATGGTCGCGGCCGTCTACATCATCGTCGTGCTGATACCGGTGCTCAATCGCAGCCACATCGGCGAGCTGCCGCGCGATTTCATGTACGCGGGGCTGCTCTACTCGCTGCCGCTCGCGGCGGTGGCCGGCGCCTCCGCCTTCGGCTGGCTGGTCGCCTACCTGCGCGGCCCCGACATCGTCGCCGCGCACATCACCGCGTTCGCCGGCTCCGACGGACGCATGATCATGTTCCTGCTGGTGGCGATGTTCGTGATCGTCGGCGACTTCATCGACGCCGTGCCGGCGATCATCATCTTCATGCCCATCATCATCAAGCTGGGCGAGGTCGGCAACATCAATTCGCTGCACCTCGGCGTGGTGATCATCACGACGCTGGTATTCGGGCTGATCACGCCGCCCTACGGGCTGTCGCTGCTGGTGTCGTCGAAATACGTGGGCGTCGGCTTCGGCAAGGCGGTGATCCGCTCGCTGCCGCTGTACATCGTGTTCTTCGCGACGATCGCCTTCACCGTGATGTTCCCCGATATCGTGCTGTGGCTGCCCAAGCAGTTCCTGCCCGAGTCGGTCGGGTGCTTCCACAGCCCGACGGGCACCGGCTACATCTGCCCGTGATGCGAGCCGCGAGGGACCGTCGGACGTGAACGCCGCAGCGGAATCGACCTGGCCCTTCGTGGTGCGGCCGCTGACGCCGAACCTCGGCGCCGAGATCTCGGGCGTGGCCCTCGGCGGTGACGTCGCCGACGACGTGTTTCGCGCGCTCTACCGCGCGTTCCTGCGCTACCAGGTGCTGGTGTTCCCGCCGCAGGACCTGCCGCCCGGACGACAGGTCGCGTTCGCGCGGCACTTCGGCGAGGTGCAGGTGCACGTGATGAACCAGTACCATGCCGACGGCTACCCGGAGCTCTACCGGTTGTCGAATCTCGACGCCGAAGGCAGGCCGAATGGCCGGCATCCGGACCGCGGCACGCTGGCCTGGCATACCGACGGCTCGTGGCAGCGGGTCACCGGCCACGCCACGATCATCTACGGTGAAGTGATGCCGGCATCCGGCGGCGAGACGCATTTCTGCGACATGTACGGCGCGTACGAGCGACTCAACGCGGCGTGGAAGGCGCGCGTCGCCGGATTGCGCGCCGTGCACAGCCTCGATTTCTCGCGCACGCGCCGCCACGGCGAGGAGCCGATGACGGACGCGCAGCGCCGTGCCACGCCGCCGGTCGACCATCCCGTCGTGCGCACGCATCCCGAGACCGGGCGCAAATGCATCTACCTCGGCGACCATGCCGAGTCCATCGTCGGCATGCCGTACGCCGAAGGCCGCGCGCTGATCGAGGAGCTCAACGCGCGCGCCGTGCATGCGGACCTCACCTACGAGCATCGCTGGAAGGTGCGCGAGATGATCGTCTGGGACAATCGCTGCCTGATGCATCGCGCCACGCCCTACGACGCCGCCACGCAGGGACGGGTGATCCGCCGCTGCACGGTGCTGGGAGAGGTGCCGGCGTAGTTCCCGGACTATCATGCGGGCGTCGACCGCATTCCGATCCGAGCCTTGCCAATGCTGCGAACCTTCGTTTCCGCCCTCGTCGCCGGCGCGCTCGCGTCGACCGCGATGGGCGCGGGCGACGATTTTCCTTCGCGTCCGATCAAGATCATCGTGCCGTTCTCCGCGGGCGGCGCCGTCGACGGGCCGATGCGGGTGATCGCCGACGCGCTGGCGAAGCGCCTCGGCCAGCCGGTGTACATCGAGAACAAGCCCGGCGCCGGCGCCACCATCGGCAGCGAGCTGGTGGCGAAGGCGGCACCCGACGGCTACACGCTGCTGCTCGCATCCCAGACCAACGCGATCAGCGCGACGATGTACGCCAGCCTCGCATACGACCCGATCGAGGATTTCGCGCCGATCTCGCTGATCGGACGCGAGCAGGGCGTGCTCGCCGTCAATCCGGCGATGCCGGTGAAGAGCGTGCAGGAGTTCGTCGCCTACGTGAAGGCGCGTCCCGGACAGGTCGACTTCGCGTCGTCGGGCAACGGCAGCGGACAGCACCTGTTCGCCGCGATGCTGGCGTCGATGGCCGGCCTGCGCATGAATCACGTGCCCTATCGCGGCAGCGCGCCGGCGATCAGCGACGTCGTCGGCGGCCGCGTGCCGGTGATCATGCCGGGGCTCGCCAGCGTGACGGGGCTGATCCACGCCGGCAAGTTGCGCGCGCTGGCGGTGACGGGCACGACCCGCTCGCCGCAACTGCCCGATGTGCCGACGCTCGCCGAGTCCGGGTTCCCGGGCTACGCCGCCTATGTCTGGATGGGATTGCTGGCGCCGAAGGGCACGCCGGGCGCGACGGTCGACACGCTAAACCGCGCCGTGTCCGCCGCGCTGCAGGAGCCACAGGTCAGGGAATACATGACGCACGCGTCGATCGAGGTCGTCGGCAGCACGCCGGCCGAATTCGACCGCTATTTCCACGAGGAGAGGTCGCGCTGGGCGACGGTGATCCACGCAACGGGCGCGCACATCGATTGAACCGCGGCACCTCCACAGCCGACAGGAACCACGCATGAATGCACGCGACAATCCGGCCGGGGCGCCGGTGACCGGCACCGAGCACTGGACCCGCAAGGGCGACGTGCGCCTCTTCCTGTGGCGCAAGTTCGTCGGCGCGCCCGACGGCAAGCCGGCCGTGCTGTTCGTGCACGGCTCCTCGATGGCATCGCAGCCGACCTTCGACCTGCACGTGCCCGGCCGTCCCGACTCGTCGGTGATGGACTGGTTCGCGCGGCGCGGGTTCGACTGCTGGTGCGTCGACATGGAAGGCTACGGCCGATCCGACAAGTCGCGCGACATCACCTGCGACATCGCCAACGGCGCGGACGATCTCGCCAGCGCGACCGACTACATGCTGGACCTGCGCGGTGGGGGCGGCTTCCTCACGTACGGTATATCGTCCGGCGCTCTGCGCGCGGCGCTCTTCGCGCAGCGCTTTCCCGAGCGGGTCGCGCGTCTCGCGCTGGATGCGTTCGTGTGGACGGGGGAAGGATCGCCCACGCTCGAGCAGCGGCGGCGCAAGCTGCCGGAATTCCTGAAGTCGCGGCGGCGCCCGATCGACCGCGCATTCGTGCAATCGATCTTCCAGCGCGACCATCCCGACACCGTCGAGCCGCGCGTGGTCGAGGCGTTCGCCGACGCGATCCTGGCACTCGACGATTCGATGCCCAATGGCACGTACATCGACATGTGCTCGCGGCTGCCGGTGGTCGACCCGGCGCGGATCTCGGTGCCGACGATCGTCATGCGCGGCCAGTTCGACGGCATCGCGGCGATGGACGACCTCATCGCGTTCTTCGCGCGCCTGCCCAATCCCGACAAGCACTTCGCCGTGATGCCGGGCATTTCGCACGCGAGCTTCCAGCAGAAGAACTACCTCATGGTGTATCACATCCTGCACGCCTATTTCGCACAGCCGGCGCCCGCCTACACGTCGGCAGCGCATTGAATCGCGGCCGCGCGTGCAGTGCCGCCGCGGCGGCGGGCACGCGAGCGTCGCGCGACGAACAAGGAGACGATCGATGAAGCTGCAACATGCAAGCCCGACGATGGCGCGGTGCGCGGCGCTTGGCGCGGCGGCGCTGGCGCTCGCGTTCGGGGCGCCCGCCGCCCGCGCCGATGACTACCCCAGCCGGCCGGTGAAGATCATCGTGCCGTTCGCCGCCGGCGGACCGGCCGACATCTACGCGCGCGTCCTCGCGCAACACCTGCAGCAGTCGCTGAAGCAGCCGTTCGTCATCGAGGACCAGCCGGGCGCAGGCTCGATCATCGGCACCGAGACCGTTGCCAAGAGCGCGCCCGACGGCTACACGCTGCTGCTGATGTCGAACACCCATACGGTGAACGAATCGCTGTTCACCAAGAAGCCTTTCGCGCTGATGCGCGACTTCACTCCCATCGCGCCGATCAACTACTCGGACCTGGTGCTGGTGGTGAAGCCGTCGCTGCCGGTGAAGAGCGTCGCCGACCTGATCAAGCTCGCCAAGGCGAAGCCCGGCACGCTCAACTACGCGTCGTCGGGACCCGGCACGCCGTATCACATGGCGGGCGAGCTCTTCAAGGCGATGGCCGGCGTCGACATCCAGCACATTCCCTACAAGGGCAGCTCGGGCGCACGCAACGACCTCCTCGGCGGGCAGGTCGACATGATGTTCGATGCGGTGCCGACGATGGCAGGCTTCGCCGAGGCCGGCAAGGTGCGCGCGCTCGCCACCACCGGCCAGAAGCGCTCGGGCGTGCTGCCCGACGTGCCGACGATGGCCGAAGCCGGCGTGCCGGGCTACGACGCGGTGATCTGGCTGGGCCTGATGGCGCCGCGCGGCACGCCGGCGGCGATCACCGGCAAGCTCAATGCCGAAATTGCGGCAATCGTCGCCGATCCCGCGGTGCGCCAGGCGTGGGCGAAGCAGGGCGCCGTGCCGATGACGATGTCCATCGCGGAATTCACCCAGTATCTCGAGGACGACATCGCCAAGTGGGCGAAGGTGGTGAAGGTCTCCGGCGCGAAAGTGGACGAGTGACGGCGACGGCCGCGGTGCTGCGTGTGTTGAGCGGCGGCGCGGCGAAGGCGGTGGTCGGCGCGCTGGAGGCCGCCATTTTCGAGGTGACCGGCGCCACGACCGACGCCACGTTCGGCGCGGTCGGCGCGATGCGGGAACGCCTCGTCGCCGGCGACGCGTGCGACGTGGTCATCCTGACCGAGGCGCTGGTCGCCGAGCTGACGACGTCGGGGCACCTCGTCGCCGGCGCGAGCGCGCCGCTCGGCGGCGTGCGCACCGGCATCGCGGTGCGCAGCGGCGAGCCGCTGCCGGCGATCGCCGATCGCGCTACGCTCGCGGCGACGCTGCGCGCCGCGAAGTGCATCCATATTCCGGATCCGCAGCGGGCGACGGCGGGCATCCATTTCGACCATGTGCTGCGCGCGCTCGGCATCCACGACGCGGTGGCGCCTTGCCTCAGGACGTGGCCGAACGGTGCCACCGCCATGCAGCACCTCGCGCAATCGCGCGAGCCGCATGCCGTCGGGTGCACGCAGATCACCGAGATCGTCGACACCGACGGCGTGCAACTGGTCGGCGCGCTGCCGCCGCCCTTCGAGCTGGTGACCGTCTACGCGGCCGCAGTGTCGGCCAGCGCCGCCGATCCCGAGCGCGCGCGGCGACTGGTCACGCTGCTCGCCGCGAGCGCCTCGGCACCGACGCGCACCGCCGCCGGCTTCGAGGTCTGAGCGGGCGCCGGCGCAACGCCGAACAGGCGCGACGCGGGCGCACACTCATCGTCCCGCAACGCCGACGCGAAGTATTGCTTCGGCGTCACGCCGGCGATGCGCTTGAAGTGGCGGGTGAGGTGGCTCTGGTCGGCGAAGCCCGCGCGTTGCGCCGCCTCGGCGATCGTCGTGCCGGCGTCGAGGCAACGCTGTGCGTGGCGCACGCGGATCGCCAGCACCAGGCGGTAGGGCGTCGTCGCGTGCTCGCGGCGAAACGCGCTGAAGAGCTGGAACACGCTCAGCTGCGCGATCCGTGCCAGCTCGTCGACGGCGATTCGCCGCGCGAGATTGCATTGGATGTGATCGACGAGGCGCGCATACGGCAGGCGGCGCGGCGCCGCGCCGCCATCGTCGCCGGCGATGACGTCGCGCGTCCCACTGGCCCATTCGAGTTCCACCGCGCCGTCGCGCATGCCTGAAGCGCCTCCTGATGCGTTATGAGATTATTGTGATGCCTGCCGAATGCTAGCCGCATGAGGCTGATTTGCAACGACATTTTATTCATGCCAGGCATGAGCTAATATCATCGCGATGTCGCGCCGGCTGCCCCCGCTGAATGCGATCCGCGTCTTCGAAGCGGCGTCGCGCAACACGAGCTTCACCCATACGGCTGCCGAGCTGTCGGTGACGCAGGGTGCGGTGAGCCGCCATGTCTCGGCGCTGGAAACATGGCTCGGCGTGAAGCTCTTCGAGCGCAACCTGCGAGGCATCGCACTCACGCCGAAGGGCGTCGTCTACGCGCGCATCGTGCGCGGCGCGCTCGACCAGCTCGATTACGCGACGCGCCAGTTGCGGGAAGAGCCCGGCCAGAACTTGCTGAAGCTCAAGGTGCCGCCGACGTTCGCGATCCGCTGGCTCGCGCCCCGCCTCGCGCGCTTCCATGCGCTCAACCGCTCGCTCGAGCTGCAGATCACGACGTCGCATCATGCCGTGGATTTCAGCCGCGAGGACGTCGACGCCTGCATCCACTCGGACACGCGGCCGTTGCCCGGCATGCACTGCCATCGTCTGTTCGGCGAGATCGTGCTGCCCGTCTGCTGCCCGAGTCTCGCCGAGCGCAAGCCGCGGCTGGCGAAGCCGCGCGACCTCGGTGCGCACGTCCTCGTGTCGTCGCTGCACCGCCCCCGCGACTGGCCGACCTGGCTCGCCGCGGCCGGTCTCGCCGACATCGACGGCAACAACGGCATTCGGGTCGAGAACTCGGCGCTCGCCTACCAGGCCGCGATCGACGGCGTCGGCGTCGCCATCGCGCAGCTGCGCTTCGTCGAGGACGACCTGCGCAACGGCCGCCTTGTGGCGCCATTCGCGCTGCGCGTGCCAGCCGATGGCAGTTATTACTTCGCGTACCCGGCGGAGCGGCCGCAGCCCGAGCGCCTGGCCGCGTTCGCGCAATGGATACTCGCAGAGGCCGTCGCCGGCGAGTGAGAGGACGTCGCACCCGCCGGCGTTCCGCCTGGCGACGCATCGCAGGATCGTTCTAGACGCGGGACCGCAACGCTCCGTAACCTGCGCCGATCGCAGCCAGCGTTGGCCGCGATCCGCCCCGTGCCGTCAAGCCAAATCGCCCCTTCGCCGCAACCGCACGCGCCGCGCACGCTGTTCGACCGCTTGTGGGACGACCACCGGATCGACGGCCTCGGCGACGGCGTCGACCTCCTGCAGATCGATCGCCACGTGCTGCAGGAAGTGAGCAGCGCGGCGGCGTTCCAGGACCTCGAGCGCAGCGGGCGCGCGGTCATCGCGCCGGGCCAGACGTTCGCCACGCAGGACCATATCCTGTCGACCGCCCCGGGACGCACCGAGACCACGTTCGGCGGCGGCATCGAGTTCGTGCGCTACCTGCGACGCAATTGCGCGCGGCACGGCATCACGCTGTTCGACGTCGACGATCCGCGGCAAGGCATCGTGCACGTGGTCGCCGCCGAGCTCGGCATCGCCTTGCCGGGCTGCACGCTCGTGTGCGGCGACAGCCACACGGCGACGCTCGGCGCGCTCGGTGCGCTGGCGTGGGGCGTGGGCACGTCGGAAGTCGCTCACGTGCTGGCGACCCAGGCGCTGGCGCAGAGGAAGCCGCAGCCGCTGCGCGTCGTCATCGACGGCGTGCTGCCGCGCCACGTGACGCCGAAGGACGTGATCCTGCGGGTGATTCGCGAGCACGGCGTCGCCGCCGGCGTCGGCCACGCCGTCGAATACATGGGTTCCGCCGTGGCGGCGATGACGATGGAAGGGCGGATGACGCTTTGCAACATGTCGATCGAGCTGGGCGCGCGGATGGGATTCATCGCGCCCGACGACACCACGTTCGAGTACCTCGCCGGCCGCGAATTCGCGCCGCGCGGCCAGGCATTCGAGGACGCATTGCGCGCATGGCGCACGCTGCGCAGCGACGACGACGCGGCGTTCGCGCGCACGCTCACGCTCGACGTCGGCACGCTGCGCCCGCAGGTGAGCTGGGGCACGACGCCGGCGGATGTCGTCGACATCGACGAGCCGATCCCCGACATGGCGGATGCGCCGGCCGCGCGTCGCGATGCCATGCGCCATGCGCTTGCCTACATGGGCGTGGCCCCCGGCCAGCGACTCGACGAGCTGCCGATCGACGTCGTGTTCATCGGCTCGTGCACCAATGCGCGGCTGTCCGACCTGCGCGCGGCGGCCGCCCTCGTCGCCGGGCGCAAGGTGGCGCCGGGCGTGCGCGCGATCGTCGTACCCGGCTCTACTGCCGTGCGCCGCGCCGCGGAAGCCGAGGGCGTCGACGCCATCTTCGCGGCTGCCGGCTTCGAGTGGCGCGCAGCGGGCTGCTCGATGTGCGTCGCGATCAACGACGACGCCGTGGCGCCCGGGTCGCGCTGCGTGTCCACCTCGAACCGCAACTTCGAGGGCCGCCAGGGTCCCGGCGCGCGCACCCATCTTGCGAGTCCGCTGACCGCCGCCGCGTCGGCGATCGCCGGCCGCATCGCCGACCCTTCGCGGGTCGCCTAGGATCGTCGATGGAACCCCTGGTGCACCTCGCGAGCGTCGTCGTGCCACTGCTGCGCGACAACGTCGACACCGACGCGATCATTCCCGCCGCGTACATGCGCTCGCTCGCCACCGATCCCGGTACCGGGCTCTTCGGCCGCTGGCGCTATCGTGCCGACGGCAGCGCCGACCCGGGCTTCGTGCTCAACGAGCCCCGCTACGCCGGTGCGCGGATGCTCCTGGCGGGCGCCAACTTCGGCTGCGGCAGCTCGCGCGAGAATGCGGTCTGGGCGCTCGCGCGCCACGGCATCCGCGCGGTGCTGGCGCGGAGCTTCGGCGACATCTTCCACGAGAACTGCTTCAAGAACGGTGTATTGCCGATCACCCTCGACCCGCGCGATCATGAGCGCCTCGTCGCCCTGTGCACCCGCGACGCGCCTTGCGCGCTCGCGATCGATGTCGCGCGTGGCGAGATCCGCACCGCTGCAGGATCCGACACCTTTCACTTCCACCTCGACCCACGCAAGCGCACGATGCTGATGAACGGCACCGACGAGATCACCTCGACGCTGGCGGCGATGCCCCGGATCGACGCGTTCCGTGCGCGTCACCGACAGGACAAGCCGTGGCTGTACGCGCCGGGCGGCGCCGCCGCCGGGGGCGGCGCATGAGCCGCGCCACGCTGCGCAGCGCGCTGGCGGCGGAGACGCCGCTGGTGACGCCGCTCGCGCACGATGCGCTGTCGGCGCGACTGATCGAGCGCGCCGGTTTTCGCGCATTCGCCATCGGCGGCTCGGCGATGCTGGCTGCGCGCTACGCGCTGCCGGACATCGGCCTCGCCGCGCGCGGCGAGATGGCCGACGGCATCCGCGACATCGCCGCGGCGACCACGGTGCCGTTCCTCGCGGACGGCGACGACGGCTATGGCGACGTCAAGAGTGTGGCGCTCACCGTGGCGAGCTACGAGCGCCTCGGCGTCGGCGGCATCCTGATCGAGGACCAGCGTCGCGATCGCAAGCAGCCGCGCGCCGAAGGCGCCAAGGGCGTGGTCGACATGGCGGAAATGACGGCGAAGCTGCGCGCGGCCATGGCGGCGCGGCGCGACCCCGAGACGCTGATCATCGGCCGCACCGACGCCTACGGCGCGCTCGGCCTCGACGCCGCGATCGAGCGCGCGCGCGCATTCGTCGCGCTCGGCGTCGATGCGGTGTTCGTCGCGGGATTGAAGCGCGAAGAGGAATACGCGCGCGTGGGCCGCGAGCTGGCCGGGGCGACGCTGTCCGCGGCGGTGTTCGAAGGGGTCGGCACGCCCTGGCTCACGCCGGCGGCGCTCGGCGCGATGGGCTATCGCCACGTGTCGTTTCCGGCGACGCTGCTGTTCCGCGCGGTGGGCACGATGCGCGACACGCTGGCGGCGCTGCGGCGGCACGCGGACGGCACCGCGACGATGCAGCCTGCGGGCGACGCGGGGCAGAGCCGGGCGACGCTCGATGCGGCACTGGATCTCGGGCGCTGGCAGGCGATCGAAGCCGAATTCGCGACACCGGGCGTGCCTGCCGACGGGAAGGGCGCATGAAGCCCGGGCGCTCGCCAGAGCGCAACCCGCGCAACGCGGTCGAGCGGCCGCAGCCCACGCCGCCGGCTGCCACGCGCTGGGGCAGCGACCTCGTCGCCGACATGCTGCGCGCGCTCGGCATCGAGTACATCGCATTGACGCCCGGCGCGAGCTTCCGTGGATTGCACGACAGCCTCGTCAATCATCTCGGCAATGCGCGGCCGTCGATGCTGCTCGCGCTGCACGAGGAGAACGCGGTGGCGATCGCCCATGGTTACGCGCGGGTGACAGGCCGACCGATGGCCGTGGCGCTGCACAGCAACGTCGGGCTGATGCACGCGACGATGGCGATCTTCAACGCCTGGTGCGACCGCATCCCGATCTTCATGCTGGGCGGCATCGGCCCGATGGACGCCGTGCAACGCCGACCCTGGGTCGACTGGATCCACACGTCGCGCGACGTCGGCGCGCTGATCCGCGGCTATACCAAGTGGGACGACCAGCCGGCCTCGGTGGCGGCGACGCTGGAAGCGATGGTGCGTGCGTGGCAGATCGCGCAGACCGCGCCGCAAGGTCCGGTGTACGTGTGCCTCGACGCGTCGGTGCAGGAGCAGCGCCTCGACGCCGGCGAGGCGCCGGCGCTGCCCGACATCGAACGCTTTGCGCTCGCCGCACCGCCGGAGCCGTCGCCCGACGCCGTGGCGAGCGCCACGGCGCTGCTCGTCGCGGCGCAACATCCACTGATTCTGGTCGGACGCGTGTCGGGCACGCGCGACGCGTGGGATCGCCGCGTCGCGCTGGCCGAGCGCCTGGGTGCGCGCGTGCTCACCGACCTCAAGACCGGCGCGCGCTTCCCGACGCAGCATCCGCTGCATCCCTATCCGGCCGGCATCTTCGTCAGCGGCGACGCCGTGAACCTGTTGCGCGAGGCGGACGTCATCCTCAGCCTCGACTGGGTCGACCTGGCCGGCGCGCTCAAGGTGTCCTGCGGCGGCGAATGGCCGGACGCCACGATCATCCAGTGCTCGCTCGACCAATACGTGCACAACGGCTGGAGCATGGATTACCAGTCGCTGCCGCCGACGGACATCGCGATGCTCGCCGATCCCGACGTGCTGGTGGAACGCCTGCTCGAGGGGATACCGGAGCGCCGCGCGCAGGCGCGTCCCGCGTCGGGCGCCGCGGCGGCCATGCCGGCCGCCACCGCCGCGACGACGCCCGCATCGGCCGCACCGCCGCGTGGCGTGTCGATCGAAACGATGGCGCGCGTCACCGTCGACACGCTCGCCGCGCATCGGCCGTCATACATCCGCCTGCCGATCGGCTGGCCGGGACAGTTCTGCCGCTTCGACGATCCGCTCGACTACATCGGCTTCGACGGCGGCGGCGGGATCGGTTCCGGACCGGGCATGGCGGTGGGCGCCGCGCTGGCGTTGCAGTCGAGCGGCCGCCTGCCCGTGGCCGTCCTCGGCGACGGCGACTACCTGATGGGCGTCACCGCGCTGTGGACCGCCGTGCACTACGGCATCCCGCTGCTGGCGATCGTCGCCAACAACCACTCGTTCTTCAATGATGAACTGCACCAGGAGCGCACGGCGCGCGTGCGCGAGCGTCCGATCGAGAACCGCTGGATCGGCATGCGCATGAGCGACCCGCCGCTCGACCTCGCCGCGCTCGCCGGCGGCCAGGGTGCGATCGGCCTCGGCCCCGTCGATACCGAAGGCGCGTATGCAGCGGCGCTCGTCGAGGCCGTGGCACACGTCGCGGCAGGCCACGTGTGCGTGATCGACGTGCATGTCGCGCCGGAATATGCACGCGCCGTGTCGTCCGCCCTGCTGCGGCAGATTCCGCGCGAGCAGAAGTGAGGAGTCCGGTTTGAACGCACGCGATTCCGCGAAGCCCCGATTCACGCTGCCGGCACGGCGCCAGCACTACTACGGTGGCGCATGGCACGCCTCGCTGTCCGGCGCGATGACGGCGGTGTCGAGCCCCGCCACCGGCGACAGCCTGGGCACCGCCAGCGACGGCGGCGCCGACGACGTGGCGCGCGCGGTGACGGCCGCGCGTGCGGCGTTCGCGGCATGGCGCGACACGCCGGCACAGAAGCGCGCGCAGTGCATCCGCGAGGCGGCGGCGATCCTGCGCGCGCACGCCGACGAGCTGGCATGGCTCGACGCGCTCGATGCCGGTAACCCGCTGCAGGCCATGCGCTACGACGTCGACATCAGCGCGGCCTACATGGAGCACTTCGCCGGCCTGGTCACGGAGATCAAGGGCGCGACGATTCCGGTCGAGCCCGGGATCCTCAACTACACGCTGCGCGAGCCGCTCGGCGTCGTCGCGCGCATCGGCGCATTCAATCATCCACTGTTGTTCGTCGCCGGCAAATGCGGCGCGCCGCTCGCCGCCGGCAACACGCTGATCATCAAGCCGGCCGACCAGACGCCACTGTCGGCGCTGCGCATCGCGGAGTTGTGGCACGACGTGTTCCCGCCGGGCGTGTTCAACGTCGTCACCGGCGGCCGCGATGCCGGCGCGGCGCTGGCATCGCACCCGCAGGTCGCCAAGATCGGCTTCATCGGCAGCGTCAATGCCGGGCGCGCCGTGATGCAGGCGGCGAGCGCGACGCTGAAGGCGCTGACGCTGGAGCTCGGCGGCAAGAATGCGCTGATCGCATGCGACGACACGTCGCCCGACGAGATTGCCGACGGCGTCGTGCGCGGCATGAACTTCCGTTACGTCACCGGCCAGTCGTGCAACTCGACGAGCCGCGTCTACCTGCACGAGCGCATCCACGACGCCGCGCTCGACGCGATCGTGCGCAAGGTGGCGGCGCTGCGGATCGGCCTGCCCACCGACGCCGATGCCGAGGTCGGCTGCCTGTCGAGCGAGGCGCAGTTCGACAAGACGATGCGCTACATCGCGCTCGGCCGCGAGGAGGGCGCCCGGCTGATGATCGGCGGCAAGCGCCCGGACGATCCGCGGCTCGCCCACGGCTACTTCGTCGAGCCGACGGTGTTCGCCGACGTCACCGACTCGATGCGCATCGCGCGCGAGGAGATCTTCGGGCCCGTGGTCGGTATCCTGCGCTGGCGCGACGAAGCCGACGTGATCGCGCGCGCCAACGCCCTCGACGTCGGCCTCACGGCGTCGATCTGGACACATGACCTCGACCGCGCACACCGGATGGCGGCGGCGATCGAGGCCGGCTACGTGTGGATCAACAACGCCAGCACGCACCACGTCGGCATCCCGTTCGGCGGCTACAAGCAGTCGGGCCAGGGCCGCGAGGAATCGATCGAGGAGCTGCTGGCGTGCACCCAGTTGAAGAACGTCAGCGTCACGCTGCGCCGAACGCCCGCATGAAGGCGATGGCGCGACCCTTGCAATCCATCACCGTCACCCCCGCAGGAGGAACCATGCCCATACGTCTCTATCGTCAATCGGTGCGCGCGATCGTCTGCGCGCTCGGCATCGCCACGCTCGCCGGCACGGCGGCGGCGGAGAACATCGCCGTCGGCAACTACGGCTCGTCGGCCAACGGCATGCCGTTCGCGGTGGCGCTCGCCAAGGGCTTCTTCAAGGAGGAAGGCGCCGACGTCACGGGCATCATCGCCTCCGAAGGCGGCGGCACTTCGGTGCGCAACGCGATGGCGGGTGTCGCCTACGGCGAGGCCAATCCCGGTGCGATCGCCGTGGCGATCCAGCAGGGCGCCGACATCAAGATCGTCAGTGACAACACGCTGACCATCGCCGAGTTCGCCTGGCTGGTAAAGAAGGACTCGCCGATCAAGACCATCCAGGACCTGAAGGGCAAGAAGATCGGCTACACCAATCCGCGCTCGACGAGCCAGGCGCTCGACATCCTGATGCTGAAGAAGGCCGGACTCAAGCCGGAGGATGCCGAGCTCGTCAAGACCGGTGGCTTCGGGCCGATGGTGGCGGCACTGGCGCTCGGCCAGATCGACTGCGCGCCGGTCACCGAGCCGCTGTGGTCGAAGGAAAAGGACAACTACCGCGTGCTCATCACCGGCGCCGAAGCGCTGCCGCCGCTCGACAACGTCGTCGGCATGGCCACCGGCGAGGCGATGCGCACGCGCGGGGACTTCATCCGCGCCGTCATCCGCGCCCGCCGCCGCGCCGTCGAGTTCATGATCGCGCACCCGGACGAGGCTGGCGACATCGTGGCCAAGCCGTTCAACATCACGCCGGAGGTGGCGCGCAACGCCGTGCGCAACCTGACCACCAGCATGACCGAGGGCGTGCCGTACTGGGGTCCCGGCGACTTCCATCTCGAGGGCATGAAGCGGATCATCGAGGTGCAGAAGAGCGTGGGTGCGCTGAGCGGCGACATCGACCTCTCGAAAATGATCACCACCGAATTCCTGCCCGACGACCTGAAGAAAATCAAGTAAGGCGCGCGTCCGTTCATGCCGTCACCGCACGTCAGGCTGCACGGCGTCACCAAGCGCTTCCCCGCGCGTGCCGGCGGCGACGCCGTGCACGCGCTCGGGCCGCTCGATCTCGACATCCGCAACGGCGAGTTCTTCGCGGTCGTCGGCCCCTCGGGTTGCGGCAAGTCGACGCTGCTCGAGCTCATCGCCGGCCTCGCGCAGGCGAGCGAAGGCGGCATCGAATTCGAAGGACGACCCATCGGCCAGGAGATTCCCGAAGGTGTCGGCGTGGTCTTCCAGGAAGACGCGTGCTTTCCCTGGCTCAACGTCCACGACAACGTCGTTTTCGGCATTTCGCGCAGCGGCATGGCCGCCGACGAGCAGGAGTGGCGTGTCGATGCGGCCATCCGGATGATGGGGCTCGCCGATTTCGCCAGGACTTATCCGGCGCAGCTGTCCGGAGGCATGCGACAGCGCGTGTGCATCGCGCGCACGCTGGTGGCGCAGCCGCGGCTCATCCTCCTCGACGAGCCCTTCGGCGCACTCGACCAGCAGACGCGCCTGCTGATGGGCGACGAGGTGCTGCGGCTATGGCGCGAGACGGGCGCCACCGTGTTCCTCATCACCCATGCGCTCGACGAAGCGGCGATGCTGGCCGACCGCATCGCCGTGATGTCGGCGCGCCCGGGACGCGTGATCGATGTCGTGGAGACGAACTGGCCGCGCGATCGCGACAGCCGGATCGTCGAGCATCCGCAATTCGGCGCCGTCACGAGCCGGCTGTGGAAGACGCTGCGTGACGAATCGATGAAGACGATGGGTCGCACGGCGCCGGCGCCATGAACCGCGTCCGCGCGTGGCAGATCGCCGTGGTCGGCGTGTTCGTCGCGCTGCTCGAGGTGCTCTGCACCACGGGCGTCATCGACAAGGTGACGATGCCGCCGCCGCACCGCATCGCCGTCGACTTCGTCAGGCTGATGGCCTCGGGACGCTTCAACGCCGAGATCCTGAAGAGCATGGGCAACGTTCTTCTCGCGTTCGCCGTCGCCTACGGACTCGGCGTCGTCGTCGGCACGCTGCTGCACAGCCGCCGCGCCGTGCGCGACACGCTCGACCCGTTGTTCGCGGCCTACTACGCGATCCCGATTTTCGCGTTCTATCCGCTGTTCATCGTCATCTTCGGGCTGGGCGACGGGCCGCAGGTGCTGATCGGCATCCTGCTCGCGGTGGTGGCGGTGATCGTGACCACGCTGAACGGCCTCGACCGCGTGCCGCCGGTGCTGCGCAAGGCCGCGCGCATTGCAAAGCTGTCGCCGCTCGCGACGGCGACCCGCGTCACGCTGCCCTTCTGTGCGCCCTATCTGCTGACCGCGGCCAAGCTGGCGCTGGCCTATGCGTTCATCGGCGTCATCGGCTCCGAGTTCATCATGGCACGCAGCGGCGTCGGCTACGAGATCAGCTATGCGTACACCAACTTCGACAACGCCACGATGTATCCGCTGATGCTGCTCATCCTGCTGCTGTCGATCGTCATGAACGGCGCGTTGTCGTACTGGGAGAAGATCCTGCTGGCACGCCGGGGGCTCGCTTGAGCGACGAGCGACGCCGGCCGCTGCGCAACGCGCTGGTGCTGATCGCGGGCTTGCTGATCGCCTGGGAGCTGGCATATCTCGCGGTGGGCGACGTGGCGCTGCGCTCGCCGTGGCAGACCATCGCGTTCACCGCGAAACTCGTGCGCACCGAGATGTTCTGGGAGCACCTGTCCAACACGCTGCGGGCATTCGCCATCGCCCTCGTCATCGCCGTGCTGGCCGGATTGGCCATCGGCTTCGCGCTCGGGCTCAAGCGCCTCGCCGCCGACGTCATGGAGCCGATGCTGGTCGCGCTCTACTCGATCCCGAAAGTGACGTTCTATCCGATCCTGCTGCTGGCGTTCGGCATCGGCGTGTCGGCGAAGGTGGCGTTCGGCGCGATCCACGGCGTGATCCCCGTGGCGCTGTTCACGCTGGCGGCGGTGCGCGGCATCAAGCCGATCCTGCTCAAGACCGGCCGCGTGCTGAAGCTCGAGCCTGCGGCGATGGTGCGCACGATCCTGTTCCCCGCCGCGGTACCGGAGATCTTCACGGGGCTGCGCGTCGGCTTCTCGCTGACGCTGATCGGCACCGTGCTGGGCGAGATGTTCGCCGCGCAGCACGGCCTGGGCTACCTGCTGATGAACGCCATCGGCCTCTACAACATCGACATGATCATGTCGGTGACGTTCCTGCTCGTGGTGTTCGCCGCCGGCGTGAACGGCATCCTGCTGGCGGTGGACCGCCGCCTGCACTTCCGCGCCTGAAGCGAAGCCGCCGCCTAGCCCTGCCCGAGGTTGAAGAACTCGCGCTGTCCGCGCATCGCCGCGATGCGCTCGAGCAGCAGCTCGAAGTGCTCGGTATTGTCGACGAAATTGAGCCGCTCGCTGTTGACGATCAGCAGCGGCGCCTCGTCGTACCGGTAGAAGAAGCGGGTGTAGCTGTCCGCCACCCGCGCCAGGTACTCGGCGGGAATCGCGCGCTCGTAACCGACGCCGCGGCGCTCGACGCGCTCGACGAGCGTCGCCACCGGCGCCTGCAGGTAGATCGCGAGATCGGGCACCGGCGTCTGCGGCTTCAGGTGCTGGAACATCTTGTCGTACAGCGCGTACTCGTCGTCGGTGAGGTTGAGCCGCGCGAACAGCGGGTCCTTGTCCAGCAGGAAGTCGGCGACGGTCGGGCGGCGGAACATGTCGAGCTGGGCGATCGCCCGCAGCTGGTCGACGCGCTGGAACAGGAAATTGAGCTGCACCGGCAGCGCATAGCGCGCCATGTCTTCGTAGAAGCGCGCGAGGAACGGGTTGTCCTCCGGCAGCTCGAGCAGGGTGTCGGCGTGCAGGTGCGCGGCGAGCGCGCGTGCGAGGCTCGTCTTGCCGGCGCCGATCGGCCCCTCGACGACGATGTAATGGCAGGCGGCGATATCCATCGGATCCCGGATGTCAGTGAAGCGCGTGCCCGCGCGTCGGCACCACGCGCTGGTCCTGCGCGAGGCGCAGCCAGCGCCGCGCGAGGCCGCGCCCCGCTACCGTCGCATCGCGCGCGATCTGCGTCAACGGCACGAGCACGAAGGCACGCTCGTGCATGCGCGGATGCGGCAGCGCCAGCGTCGGCGTCGCGAGGCGAACGTGCGCATAGGTGAGGAGGTCGAGGTCGAGCGTGCGTGGCAGGTTGCGCGGCGTGCCGGGGATGCGCAGCCGGCGCTGGCGCCGCTCGATGACGTGCAACGCGCGCAGCAGCGCGCGCGGCGGCAGCGCCGTGTCGATCTCGGCCACGGCATTGATGAAATCCGGCTGCGCCACCGCGGGGTCGCGCGGCGCCGTCAGGTAGTTGCGCGACAGTGCGACAACGCGCGTCGCCGGCAGGCGCGCCAGCGCGCGCGCCGCACGCGCGATCTGGCGCCGTGGATGCGCGAGGTTGCTGCCGAGGCCGATGAAGGCGCGCGGCATCACGCGCGCGGCGTGTCGTCGCCGGGCGCGGCCGGGGCGTCCGCCGCCTTCCTGCGACGCCCGCGGCTGCGCGGTCGCTTGCGCTTGGGCGCCTCGTCGGGCTTGAGCATCGCTGCACGCTCGGCGTCGTCCGCCTCCTGGAATCGCGTCCACCAGTCGACCAGCGCCACCGGCACCTCGCCGCTCTCGCCGCGGATCGCGAGGAAGTCGTAGGCGGCGCGAAAGCGCGGATGCTCGGCAAGGCGTGCCGGCCGCGAGCCCGCGCGCTGCTCGAAGCGCGGCTGCAACGACCAGATCTCTTTGATCGTCGCCTCGAAGCGCCGCGGGATCGCGATGCGCTTGGCCTGCGCGTCGAGCACGCGGTCCATCGCCTCGAGCAGCGCGGGCTGCGGCTTCTCGCCATTGGCCTTGGCGGCGTTCCACGTCACCAGCACCTCGTGCCACAGCAGCGTGGCGAACAGGAAGGCGGGCGACACGCCGCGGTCGTCGCGCACGCGCATGTCGGTGTTGGCGAGCGCGGCATCGATGAAGCGGCCGCCGAGCGGCTGCTCGAGGATGACGTCCAGCAGCGGCAGCAGGCCATGATGCAGGCCGTGCGCGCGCAGGCTCTTCAGCGTGTCGGCGGCGTGGCCCGACAGCAGGAGCTTCTGCATTTCGTCGAACAGCCGTGCCGGCGGCACGTTCTGGATCAGCGGCGCGAGCTTGGGGATCGGTGCGGCAGTCTTCGGCTCGATCGCGATGCCGAGCTTGGCCGCGAGGCGCACCGCGCGCAGCATCCGCACGGGATCCTCGCGATAGCGCGTGACCGGCGGTCCGATCAGCTTGAGGCGCCGCGCGCGCACGTCGGTGACGCCGCCGACATAGTCCCAGATCGACTCCGTCTCGGGGTCGAAATAGAGCGCGTTGATCGTGAAGTCGCGGCGCCGTGCGTCGTCGGCCTGCGAGCCATAGACGTTGTCGGAAATGAGGCGTCCGTGCTCGTCGGTGGCGTCGTCGCCGGTTTGCGCGGTGCGGAAGGTCGACACCTCGAGCACCTCGGCGCCGGCGTGCACGTGCACCAGGCGGAAGCGACGGCCGATGATGTAGGCGCGGCGAAACAGCGGCTTCACATCCTCCGGCGTGGCGTCGGTGGCGATGTCGAAGTCCTTGGGCGTCAGGCCCAGCATCAGGTCGCGCACCGCACCGCCGACGATGAATGCCTTGAATCCGGCTTCCTGCAGCTTGCGCGTGACGCTGCGCGCGCCCGGCGACAGTTGCGTGCGCCGCACCGGATGCTGGTCGGGAGGGAAGACGCGCGGCTTGTGCGCCGGCCGGCCGGGCATGAGGCGGGCTAGCAGGCGTCGGATCATCGGGAAGGTTGCGAACGCGGCGACGGGCCGCGCCGACGTTGGGAAGTTGCAAATTTTATCATGCGTCGCCTTCGACGAGCCGCGTCTCGCCCGGCGCGAGACCGTCGATCGTCCACGACGCCAGCCGATAGCGGACGAGACGCAACGTCGGCAGGCCCACGGCGGCGGTCATCCGCCGCACCTGTCGATTGCGTCCCTCGCCGAGCGTGAGCTCGAGCCACGCGGTCGGAATCGCGCGACGCACGCGGATCGGCGGTTCACGCGGCGGCAGCGCCGGCGCTTCGATCTCGCGTGCGCGCGCCGGTGCCGTGGTGAAGTCGGGCAACGCGACGCCGCGCGCAAGGGCGGCGAGCGCATCGGCAGAAGGCGTTCCTTCCACCTGCACCCAGTACGTCTTCGTCGCGTGGTGGCGCGGGTCGGCCAGGCGCGCCTGCAGCGCGCCGTCGTCGGTGAGCACGACCAGGCCCTCGCTGTCGGCATCGAGGCGGCCTGCGGGATAGACGCCGGGCACGGTCACGAACGCGGCGAGCGTCGGCCGCGGACCGTCCGCCGTGAACTGGCACAACACGCCGTACGGCTTGTTGAGGAGGACGATCCTGCGGAATAAGCCGTGCGCGGTGCGGGATTTCACGATCGGCGATAATCGAACGTTTGCGAATTCATCGGGCGCCCGGCGCGGGCGCTTCCAGGAGAGGTCCATGGTCCAGCACGTGAAGGTGCCCGCGAACGGCGCCAAGATCACCGTCAATCGCGATTTCACGCTCAACGTCCCCGACAATCCGATCATCCCCTACATCGAGGGCGACGGCACGGGTTTCGACATCACGCCGGTGATGATCAAGGTGGTCGACGCGGCGGTGGCGAAGGCATATGGCGGCAAGCGGCGGATCCACTGGATGGAGATCTTCGCCGGCGAGAAGTCGACCAAGGTCTATGGCCCGGATGTCTGGCTGCCGGACGAGACGCTGTCGATCCTCAAGGACTACGCGGTGTCCATCAAGGGCCCGTTGACCACGCCGGTGGGCGGCGGCATCCGCTCGCTCAACGTCGCGCTGCGCCAGCAGCTCGACCTGTACGTCTGCCTGCGGCCGGTGCGGTACTTCCAGGGCGTGCCGTCGCCGGTGAAGGAACCGGAGAAGGTGGACATGGTGATCTTCCGCGAGAACTCCGAGGACATCTACGCCGGCGTCGAGTGGGCGGCCGAGACGCCGGAGGCGAAGAAGGTGATCGACTTCCTGATCAACGACATGAAGGTCAGGAAGATCCGCTTTCCGCAGACGTCGGGCATCGGCATCAAGCCGGTGTCGCGCGAGGGCACCGAGCGCCTCGTGCGCCGCGCGATCCAGTACACGATCGACAATGACCGCCGGTCGATGACGCTGGTGCACAAGGGCAACATCATGAAGTTCACCGAAGGCGCGTTCCGCGACTGGGGTTACGCGCTGGCGCAGAAGGAGTTCGGCGCGAAGGAGATCGACGGCGGCCCCTGGTGCTCGTTCAAGAACCCGAAGACCGGCCGTGACATCGTCGTCAAGGACGTGATCGCCGACGCGTTCCTGCAGCAGATCATCCTGCGACCGGCGGAATATGACGTGATCGCCACGCTCAATCTCAACGGTGATTACGTCTCCGACGCGCTGGCCGCGCAGGTCGGCGGCATCGGCATCGCGCCGGGCGCCAACATGTCGGACACCGTGGCGATGTTCGAGGCGACGCACGGCACCGCGCCCAAGTACGCGGGCAAGGACTACGTCAATCCGGG
>DASYSP010000123.1:0-7414 GCA_036003195.1 Casimicrobiaceae bacterium | reverse complement strand
TCCTGTACGACGCGCCACGTCCCGCGCCCGATGCGCGCAACCTCGCCGGGGAGCGGCCCGACCTCGTCAAGCGGTTGTTCGACCTCGGCAAGGCGGACGCGGGCGGCTCGTTCCCCGAGTACCTGATGAAGCAGGCCGAGGAAGCGGGCGATGCGCCGGGCTGCAGCCCGTTCGCCGCCATCCGCGAGCGCGGCCTGCGCGAGCCTCACGACCCGATCGACCGTGAAGCGCTGGACCGCTGAACAGCCAACAAGGCGACAGGAGGAGACGATGAGCACGAAGACGGACAAGGGACCCGCGCAACCCGCACGCCGGCGCGCGCTGCAGCAGGGCGCAGCGCTCGGCACGGCGGCCATTGCCGCGCCGTGGATCGCGCGTTACGCGCACGCGCAGTCGGCCGACATCGGGCCGTACCAACAGGCGAAGATCAACTGGCGCCAGGTCGAAGGCGAGTCGATCTCGGTCGCGGTCATACCCGCCAGCTACTTCGACAACCTGATCGCGATCACGCCGACGTTCGAGGCGCTCACCGGCATCAAGGTCCGCTACGAGAAGGTGCCTCCCGGGCAGATCCGGCAAAAGGCCATGCTCGACCTGTCGTCCAAGACCGCTACCTACGCGACGTCCGCGACCGACCCGATGTACTACCCGCTGTACGCGTCGAACAAGTGGGTCGATCCGCTCGATCGCTATCTCGGCGATGAGTCGATCACCGATGCCGCGTGGTTCGACTACGACGACATCTTCAAGGCGTGGCGCGACGCGAACGGATACGAAGGCAAGCCGTACGCGGTGCCGTACGACGGCGAGGTCACCGTGCAGGTGTACCGCAAGGACCTCTACGCGGCGAAGGGCCTCAAGGCGGCGGAAACCTACGACGAGCTGGTCAGCAATGCCAAGGCGCTCACCGATCCCAACGCGCGCACCTACGGCCTCGCGCTGCGCGGCTTCGCCGGCGCCGGCCAGAACATGTACATCTACCCGTCGCTGTTCCGCGGCTTCGGCGGCACGTGGATGCAGGGCAGCAATGTCGTCGTCAACTCGAAGCAGGCCGACGAGGCGCTCGCCTGGTACGTCGACACGCTGAGCAAGTACGCGCCGCCCGCGGTGCGCAACTGGAACTGGCCCGACATCGCCGACGCGTTCTCGCAGGGCACGGTGGCGTGCTACATCGACGCGCATTCCTCGGCGGCGGTGATCACCAACCCGGAGAAGTCGAAGGTCGTCGGCAAGATCGCGTACGCGCGCTGGCCGAAGGGCCCGTCGGGCAAGCGCGTGACGTCGATCTGGAACTGGGGTTTTCCCATCAACGCCGCGCTTTCCGACAAGCAGAAGAAGGCGACGTGGCTGTTCGTCACCTGGGCCGCGTCGGCGGAAACGCAGGCGCGCACGTCCTGGAAGTTCGCGGGGCCGGCGAAGCGTTCGGGCATCAACCGCATGTCGTTGTGGCGTGCGCCCGAGTTCGCCGCGGCGATGAAGGACGCCGGCGACAACTTCATCCCGGCCGCGCTGGAATCGCTGGAGCACGACACCGACGTCGAATGGCGCCCGCGCGTGCCGCAGTGGCCGGCGATCGGCGACACGATGGCGACGGCGATCCAGGCGGCGCTGGTCGGCCAGAAGAAGCCGAAGGAAGCGCTGGACGAGGCCCAGGCGCGCATCCAGCAGATCCTCAAGGGCTAGGCGCGCGATGGCCGTGGCGGTGCGCAGGGCGCGCTCGCTCGAGGCGCAGGAGCGGCGCTTCGCGCTCGCGCTCCTCGCGCCCGCGCTCGTCGTGCTGATCGCCACCACCACGGCGCCGCTGGTCTATCTGGTGTGGACGAGCCTCAACCGGCTCGATCTCGGCATGCCGTGGCTGTCGGGCTTCGCCGGGCTCGGCAACTACACCAAGATGGGTGCGGATCCGCGCTTCTGGAACTCGCTCGGGCTGACGGCGATCTACACGGCGACGACGGTGATCTTGCAGGTCGCCGTCGGCCTGGGGCTCGCGCTGCTCGTGCTGCAGATCCCGCGCGGACAGGGTGCGCTGCGCGTGGCGGCGATCCTGCCGATCGTGCTCGCGCCGGTGGTCGTGGGTCTCTTCTGGCGCACGCTGGTGCTGTCGCCCGACGTCGGCCTCGTCGATCTCGTCACGCGCGCGCTCGGGCTCGGCAGCCACAACTGGCTCGGCGATCCGCAGCTCGCGCTGATCTCGGTGATCGCGATCCACACCTGGCAGTGGACGCCGTTCGCGTTCCTGGTGCTGCTCGCCACGCTGTCGACGCTGCCGCCCGACGTTTACGAAGCCGCGCGTCTCGACCGGGCGGGTGCGTGGCAGCGCTTTCGCCACGTCACGCTGCCGCTGATCCGGCCGGCGGTGGTCGTCGTGGTGATCCTGCGCATGATGACGGCGCTGTCGGCGTTCGCGGCCATCTTCGCCGCCACCGGCGGCGGTCCCGGATCGGCCACGGAGATTCTCAACCTGTACGCGTACCGCACGTCGTTCTCCGAGCTCAATCTCGGCTATGGCGCGTCGCTCGCGGTGGTGCTGCTGGCGATCACGCTCGCCGTCTCCTGGCTGATGTTTCGCCTGCGTCGGGCGCGGCGATGAACGCCGTTCGCTGCGGGGGGAGGGCATGAGCATCGCCGGACGGCGTCATCCGGTGCGCGCGTTCGCGCTGCCGGCACTCACCGGCTGCGCGCTGGCGGTGTGGGCGTTCCCGGTGGTGTGGGGGCTGCTCACGTCGTTCAAGACCGAGCGCGACGTGCTGGCCTATCCGCCGGTTTGGCTGTTCAAGCCGACGCTCGCCAACTATCGCGAAGTGATCTTCGGCGCCTCGTCGATCGTCGCCAACCTGTGGTCGAGCGTGATCGTCGCCTGCGGCGCGACGCTGCTGACGATCGTGTTCGCGGTGCCTGCCGCGTACGCGCTGGCGCGGCTGCGCTACCCGGCGAAGCGCGCATCCGGCTTCTACGTGCTGGCGACCCAGATGCTGCCGCCGGTCGGCCTCATCATCCCCTACTACCTCGTGCTGCAGAAGCTCGGTGGGCTCGACACCTACAGCGGCCTCATCCTGATCGACCTCACGTTCTCGCTGCCGTTCGCGATCTGGCTGATGGTGTCGTATTTCGAGGACGTGCCGCTCGAGATGGAGGAGGCGGCGCTGCTCGACCGCGCCGGGCGCCTGCGCGCGCTGTGGCACGTGATCCTGCCGCAGGTGCGTGGCGGCATCGCCGTGACCACCATCTTCGTGTTCCTCAACGCCTGGAACGAATTCCTGTTCGCCGTGGTGATCGGCGGCAACCGCGTGCGCCCGGTGACGGTGGCGATGTTCAACTTCATCTCCGTCGAGCAGACGCAATGGGCACGCCTCGCCGCCGGCGCGATGCTGGCGATGCTGCCGGTGATCCTGATCGGCCTCTTCGCGCAGCGCCACATCGTCAAGGGCCTGACGGTCGGCGCGGTGAAGGGAGGAGGACGGCGATGAGCGCTGGCTGCAAGGGGCGCGCATGAAAGGCAGCGTGCGCCTCGAAGGCGTGGTCAAGCGCCATGGCACCACCACCGTGCTGCACGGCGTCGACCTCGCCATCGAGCCGGGCGAGTTCTTCGTGCTGCTCGGGCCGTCCGGCTCGGGCAAGACGACCACGCTGCGCATCCTGGCCGGCCTGGAGTCGGTGAGCGCCGGGCGGGTGCTGATGGACGGCGAGGACGTCACGCTCGAGCCGCCGGGCGACCGCGACGTGGCGATGGTGTTCCAGAGCTACGCGCTCTATCCGCACATGACGGTGGCCGGCAACATCGGATTCCCGCTGAAGATGGTGCACATCCCCGCCGCCGACATCGATCGCGCGGTGCGCGACGCCGCCGCCAAGGTGGGCATCGGCCACCTGCTCGAGCGCACGCCGGGGCAGCTTTCCGGCGGCCAGCAGCAACGCTGCGCGCTGGCGCGCGCCATCGTGCGCCAGCCGCGGCTGTTCCTGCTCGACGAGCCGCTGTCCAACCTCGACGCCAAGCTGCGCCTCGAGACGCGCCTCGAGCTGCACGCGCTGCAACGCAGCCTCGGCGCCACCGCCGTGTACGTGACGCACGACCAGGAAGAGGCGATGACGCTCGCCGACCGCATCGCCGTGTTCATGGACGGCCGCATCGTGCAGGTGGGCACGCCGCGCGAGGTGTTCGCGCGACCGCAGACGCGCGCCGTCGCGGGCTTCATCGGCACCCCGCCGATGAACCTGCTCGATGGTGTCTGGCAGGACCAGGCGGTGACCGTGCTCGGGTACGCGCTCCCGGTCGCCGCCGCCAGCGCGGCGCCACGCGACGTGACGCTCGGCGTGCGACCCGGGGACCTGCGCGTCACCGCGCGCGGCCTGCCGGCGCACGTCGAGCGCATCGAGGACCTGGGCGACAGCAGCATCGTCAGCTTCGTCGCCGCAGGCAAGCTCGTGAAGCTCAAGTCCGACCGGCCACCCGAGCTGCGCGAGGGCGACGATGTCGCGCTCGGTTTCGCGCCCGACGCGGCACATCTCTTCGACCGAACCACCGGCGCGCGGCTGTAGGCGCGCTTCACCCTGCGAACCCTGGCGATGACCACCCGCAAACCGAACGTCGTCCTCATCCTCAACGACGACATGGGCTATTCCGACATCGGCTGCTACGGCGGCGAGATCGACACCCCCAATCTCGACCGCCTCGCCGCGGATGGCCTGCGCTTCACGCAGTTCTACAACACCGCGCGCTGCAGCCCGTCGCGCGCTTCGCTGCTGACCGGCCTGCACCCGCACCAGACGGGTGTCGGCATCCTCACCTACGATTCCGGCCCCGAAGGCTATGCCGGCAACCTCAACCGGCGCTGCGTGACGATCGCCGAGGTGCTGAAGTCCGCCGGCTACGCCACCTACATGAGCGGCAAGTGGCATGTCGCGTCGAGCCTCACGCAGCCCACCGATACGTGGCCGCGGCAACGCGGCTTCGACGCCTTCTTCGGCACGATCATCGGCGCGGGTAGCTTCTACGATCCCAACACGCTGACCCGCGACAACGCCAACGCCGAGCACGAGGCGAAAGACGATCCGGAGTTCTATTACACCGATGCGATCAGCGACCAGGCCGTCGACTACATCGACCGGCACCATGCGCAACGTTCCGACACACCGTTCTTCGCCTACGTCGCCTATACGGCGCCGCACTGGCCGCTGCAGGCGCCCGCCGCCGACATCGCCAAGTACCGCGGCCGCTTCGACGAAGGCTGGGACCACCTGCGCGAGGCGCGCCTCGACCGGCTCGTCAAATGGGGACTCCTCGACGCGTCGTGGAAGCTGTCGCCGCGCGATCCGACGCAGCCGGCGTGGAAGGACGCCGCGGAGAAGGCGTGGCTCGCGTGCTGCATGGAGGTGTACGCGGCCCAGATCGACCGTATGGACCAGGGCATCGGCCGCATCGTCGCCGCGCTCGAACGCAACGGGCAGCTCGACGACACGCTGATCCTCTTCCTGTCGGACAATGGCGCGTGCGCCGAGGACATTCCCGAGGACGTCACCGTCGACGAGCTGGTGCACAAGCTGATGATCGCCAAGTCGCATACGCGCGACGGCGAGCCCGTGCATTTCGGCAACGATCCCACGCTGATGCCCGGTCCGGAAAACACCTACCAGAGCTACGGCACGGCGTGGGCCAACCTGTCCAACACGCCGTTCCGCCTGTACAAGCACTGGATCCACGAGGGCGGCATCTCGACGCCGCTGATCGCGCACTGGCCGCACGGCATCGAGGATCGCGGCGGGCTGCGCCACACGCCGGGGTACCTGCCCGACATCATGGCGACGCTGCTCGAGGTCTGCGGTGCGCAATATCCGACGACGTTCGCCGGCAACGCGATTTTGCCGCTCGAGGGCCGTTCGCTGATGCCGGCCTTTCATCACGGCGTGGTCGAGCGGCCACCGATGTTCTGGGAGCACGAGGGCAACGCCGCCGTGCGCATCGGCCGCTGGAAGCTGGTGCGACGATACCCCGGCGCGTGGGAGCTCTACGACATCGACGCCGACCGCACCGAGCTGCGCGATCTCGCCGCGCAGCATGCCGAGCGCGTCGCCGACATGGCGGCGCAATACGAGGCCTGGGCACGACGCTGCGGAGTCATCCCGCGCGCGCAGATCGTCGCGCTGATGCGCAGCCAGGGCGTGACCAAGGCGTTCTGGGAGAAGCCGGAGGAGTAGCGGGCCTCGCCGCGTCGCGTAAGCTTGCGCGCATCCTGTCAGGTCGCGGAGCCATGGGGTTCGACTATCGCAAGCTGCGGCTGGGCGCTCGCGCGATTCGCGGCGAAGCGTACAAGCAGCATCTGGGCGGCGGTGCGGCGCAGTGGCAGCGGCGCGGCGAATTCCAGCTCGCGCTGTTGCGCCATCTCGGCCTCGGCGCGTCGAGTCGCGTGCTCGACGTCGGTTGCGGTCCGCTGCGCGGCGGCCTGCCGATCATCCGCTTCGTCGGTGTGCGCAACTACCGTGGCTTCGACGCCAACGCGTCGCTCATCGAGGCCGCGCATTTCGAGCTCGAGCGCGCCGGGCTGCGCGAGGCGATCGGCCACGTCACGCGGCTCGAGGATTTCGCGCTCGGCACGCTCGCCGCGCGCTACGACGTCATTTTGTGCTTTTCGGTGCTGAACCACTGCACGCCGGACGAGCGGACGCGCTTCTTCGCCGCGGTGCCGACGGTGATGCTGCCGGGCAGCTTCGTGGTCGTCACGCATGCCACATGGTTCGTGCCGGCGCTGCTGGCGGACACCGGTTTGCGCGTCACGCGTCGCTTCGGCGCCGAAAGCGACCTGCCGTCGCCGCTGCAGCCGCGGCAATGGGGCTTTCCGGCCGGCGACGGCGGTCCGCTGCCGATCCTCGTCATCGGCGCCGGGGCGACGGTCTCCTAGGTGACCTGTCGGCGTGTGCAGGGCCGGCGCGACGGCGTGATCTACGATAGGCGATGCGCGCCGCCTTCCGAGGCCATCGCCCGGTCGGCCGGCACCCTGGGTTGCACCCGTGACCGAACTCGTCGTCGCCCGCCCGGAGGGGCTGTATTGCCCCGCCGGCGATTTCCACATCGATCCCTGGCGCCCTGTCGCGCGTGCGGTGATCACGCACGCGCATTCGGATCACGCGCGTGCCGGGTCGGAGCGCTATCTCGCCACGCGGCAGAGTGAGGCGGTGTTGCGCCTGCGCCTCGGCGACATTGCGCTGGAAACACTCGACTATGGCGCGCCGGTTCGCATCGGCGACGCGACGGTGTCGCTGCACCCCGCGGGTCACGTGCTGGGCTCGGCGCAGGTACGCATCGAATGCGCGGGCGAGGTGTGGGTGGCCTCGGGCGACTACAAGACGGACGCCGATCCCACGTGCGTGCCATTCGAGCCGGTGCGCTGCGACACCTTCATCACCGAATCGACGTTCGGCC
>DASYSP010000122.1:0-13172 GCA_036003195.1 Casimicrobiaceae bacterium | reverse complement strand
GATCAGGATGACGTCGGGCGCCTGGCGCAGCGAGTTCTTGAGCGCGATCTGCCAGCCCTCGCAGTCGACGCCCACTTCGCGCTGGGTGACGATGCAGTTCTTGTGCTCGTGCACGAACTCGATCGGGTCCTCGCTCGTGATGATGTGGCCGTAGCTGTTCTCATTGCGGTAGCCCAGCAGTGACGCCATCGACGTCGACTTGCCGGCGCCGGTGGCGCCGATGAACAGCATGATGCCGCGCTTGGACATGATGATGTCCTTCAGCACGGGCGGCAGTCCGAGGTCCTCGAACTTGGGGATGTCGGTGGTGATCGTGCGCAGCACCATGCCGACGCGGCCCTGCTGCACGAAAGCGTTGACCCGGAAGCGGCCGATGCCGGGCGGCGCGATCGCGAAGTTGCACTCCTTGTTGCCTTCGAACTCGGCCGCCTGCTTGTCGTTCATCACGCTGCGCACGAGCTCGATCGTGTGCTGCGGCGTGAGCGCGGTCTTCGACACCGGCGAGATCTTGCCGTCGACCTTCACCGCCGGCGGGAAGCTCGCGGTGATGAAGAGGTCGGAGCCCTTCTGCTTGACCAGCAGGTCGAGCAGCTCGTGGATGAACTTGGTCGCGCGTTCGCGTTCCATGGCAGCGCCTTCCGGCCGGGGTCAGCCGGCGAACAGATCCTTGTTGACCGCGCGGTTGCGCGCTTCCGCGGTATTCACGACGTTGCGTCGCACGAGCTCCACGAGGCACTGGTCGAGCGTCTGCATGCCCATCGCCTGCGAGGTCTGGATCGACGAGTACATCTGCGCGACCTTGCCCTCGCGGATCAGGTTGCGGATCGCCGGCGTGCCGATCATGATCTCGTGCGCCGCCACGCGGCCCTGGCCGTCCTTGGTCTTGAGCAGCGTCTGCGCGATCACGCACACCAGCGACTCCGACAGCATCGCGCGCACCATGTCCTTTTCGGCGGCGGGGAACACGTCGATGATGCGGTCGATCGTCTTCGCCGCCGAGCTCGTGTGCAGCGTGCCGAACACCAGATGGCCGGTCTCGGCGGCAGTGAGCGCGAGGCGGATGGTCTCGAGGTCGCGCATTTCGCCGACCAGGATGTAGTCGGGGTCCTCGCGCAGCGCCGCGCGCAGCGCGTTGGCGAACGACAGCGTGTGCGGCCCCACCTCGCGCTGGTTGATCAGGCACTTCTTCGACTCGTGCAGGAACTCGATCGGATCCTCGATCGTCAGGATGTGGCCGTATTCGTTCTCGTTGACGTGATTGGTCATCGCCGCCAGCGTCGTCGACTTGCCCGAGCCTGTCGGCCCGGTGCACAGGATGAGGCCGCGCGGACGGTTGGTGAGCTCGGCGAACACCTTGGGGGCGTTGAGCTCCTCGAGCGACAGCACCTTGCTCGGGATCGTGCGGAATGCGGCCGCGGCGCCGCGGCTCTGGTTGAAGGCGTTGACGCGGAAGCGCGCGAGGTTGGGCACCGCGAAGCTGAAGTCGGCCTCGAGCATCTCCTCGTAGTTCTTGCGCTGCGAGTCGCTCATGATGTCGTACACCATGGCGTGCACGTCCTCGTGCTCCATCGGCGGCAGGTTGATGCGCCGGATGTCGCCATGCACGCGGATCATCGGCGGCAGGCCTGCCGACAAGTGCAGGTCCGAGGCCTTGTTCTTGACGGCAAACGCTAAGAGTTCGGTGATGTCCATCTATAATCCTGTCAGCGCCGCGCGATCGGGCAAAGGCCGGACCGGATCGCCCGAGAAATCAAGTCGTTAGGGCCCAAGTCCGGAGCAAGTTTCATGCCGTCTTATGCCGCCGGCATCGCTGCCGGACGATTATGAGCCACTACGAGAAGGCGTGGCAAGCCGTGGCGACCCGGGTCGCCGAAGCCGCCAGGACGTCCGGTCGCGACCCGCAAAGCGTGCATATCCTCGCGGTTTCCAAGACTTTTCCGGCCGATGCCGTGCGCGCCGTGCATGCCTGCGGCCAGCGCGCGTTCGGCGAGAGCTACGTGCGCGAGGGCGAGGCGAAGCGTGCGGCGCTCGCGGACCTCGCCGACATCGAATGGCGGCTGATCGGCCCCCTGCAGTCGAACAAGGCCACGCGCGCCGCACGCACGTTCGACGCCGTCGAATCGGTCGACCGGCTCGACATCGCGCGCCGGCTGTCGTCCGCGCGCGGCGAGGCCGGCGCGGCGCGCCCGCTCGACGTGCTGGTTCAGGTCAACATCAGTGGCGAGGTGCAGAAGCGCGGCGTGCGCATCGACGACGCGCTGCCGCTGGCGCGCACGGTGACCCGGCTGCCGGGGCTGGCGCTGCGCGGCTTCATGGGCATTGCCGCGGCCGAGCTCGACGAGCGCACATGCCGCGCGCAGTTCCGCGCACTCAGGACGTGCTTCGACGCCGCGATCGCGGAGGGCCTGCGCGTGGACACGCTGTCGATGGGCATGAGCGCCGACCTCGAGGCGGCGATCGCCGAAGGCGCTACCGAGGTGCGCGTCGGTTCGGGGATCTTCGGCGCGCGTGCGCGCGACGCCGTGGCGAGCGTCGCCGGCGAGCTGTCATGACGCGCAACGTGGCGACGCCAGCCGCGGATGCGCCGCGGCGCGCGCGAGCGGCGCGCGGGATGCGGCGATGAGCGGCCTCGTGTTCGTCGGCGGCGGCAACATGGCCACGGCGCTGGTCGGCGGCGTGGTCGCCCGCGGCCGCCGCGCGGCTGACATCGTCGTCGTCGAGCCGCTGGCGACGCAACGCGAAGCGCTGACCGCGCGCTTTCCCGGCATCCGCTGCGTCGACGCCGCGGCGCGCGCGTCGCTCGACGGCATGGAGCTCGTGGTGCTGGCGGTGAAGCCGCAGCAGGCACGCGCCGCCGCCACGGCGCTCGGCGAGCCGATCCATGCCGTACCCGCGCTGCTGTCGATCGTCGCCGGCGTGCGCGTCGCCGATCTCGCGCGGTGGCTCGGCGGCTACACGCGCATCGTGCGCGCGATGCCCAATACGCCGGCACTGGTCGGCGCCGGCATCAGCGGCGTGTACGCCGACCCCGACGTACCGGTCGAAGGGCTTGCGACCGCGCATGAAGTGCTCGCGGCGGCCGGCGCGATCGTCACTTGTCCGCGCGAGGCCGCGCTCGACGCCGTCACCGGCGTGTCCGGCAGCGGTCCCGCCTACGTGTTCTATTTCCTCGAGGGGCTCACCACGGCGGCGATGGAGCTCGGCTTCGGCGAGGCCGATGCGCGCCAGCTCGCCTATGCGACGTTCGCGGGCGCGATGCGCCTCGCCGAGGCGTCCGCCGCGGAACCGGCGGCGTTGCGCGCGCAAGTGACGTCGAAGGGCGGCACCACCGAGCGCGCGATCGGCGTGCTCGAGGACGGCGCGGTCAAGCAGCGCTTCATCGACGCCGTGAAGGCGGCGGCGGCGCGCGCGCGCGAGCTCGGCGACGCCGCCGGACGCGAGTGACGCGATGATGATCATCAACCAGGCGCTGAAGCTCGTCATCGACGTCGCGTTCGGGCTCGTGGTCTACGCGCTGATCCTGCGCTTCGCGATGCAGGCGATGCGCGCGCCGTTCCGCAATCCGCTCGGCCAGGCGACGATGGCGCTCACCGACTGGGCGGTGAAGCCGCTGCGGCGCATCGTCCCCGGCATGCGCGGCTATGACTGGGCGACGTTCGTGGCGGCGTTCGTGCTGCAGGTGCTGTGGATCGTCGCGATCTTCCTGCTGTTCGGCGCCGGCTTCGAAATGCTGTCGGTCGGCGGCGGCGGCTACGTCGCGCTGCTCGCGCTGGTCAAGCTCTTCGAAGCGGCGCTGTGGATCCTGATCATCGCCGTGTTCGCGCAGGCGATCCTGTCGTGGGTGGCGCCCGACGGTCCGCTGTCGGGCGTGCTCAATGCGCTGACGTTTCCGCTGCTGCGCCCGTTGCGCAAGCGCATCCCGCCGCTCGGCGGCACGCTCGACCTGACGCCGCTGATCGTCATCGTCGTCGCGCAGATCGTGCTGCTTACCATCCCGCGGCTCGAAGCGGCACTGGCGCAGATCCTGTTCTGACCGCATCCGGCCGCGCGCCGGTGTTCCCGGCGTGGCGAAGCGCCTGTGGCGGCATCAGCTGGCGCAGAGGTTGGCGAGGCGCGCGAAGTCGGCGACGCCGAGCGTTTCGCCCCGCGCGCCCGGATCGATGCCGGCGGCCGCCAGCATGTCGGCGCTGCAGATCGCGGCGAGCGCGTTGCGCAACGTCTTGCGGCGCTGCGAAAACGCCGCCGCGACGATTCTCGCGAACAGCGCGGGATCGGCCAGCGCCGGCTTCCGCGCGCCCAGCGGCACCAGCCGCACGACGGCGGAATCGACCTTCGGCACGGGGTTGAACGCGCCCGGCGGCACGACGAACAGGCGCGTCATCGCGAACGTCGCCTGCAGCATCACCGACAGGCGTCCATAGTCCGGCGTCGCCGGCGCCGCCACCATGCGCGCCACCACCTCCTTCTGCAGCATCACGTGGATATCGGCGATGTGGCTGTCGAACGCCGCGAGGCGGAACAGCAGCGGCGAGCTGATGTTGTAAGGCAGGTTGCCGACGATGCGCAGGCCCTCGCCGAGCGCGGCGAAGTCGAAGTCGAGCGCATCGGCGACGACGAGCGTCAGCGCATCGGGCGCGAATTGCGCGCGCAGGCGCGCCGCGAGGTCGCGGTCGATCTCGATCGCCGTGATGCGCCCGGCGTGCGCGACGAGGCCCGCGGTGATCGCGGCCAGCCCGGGTCCGATCTCGACGATGGCGTCGCCCGCACGCGGCGCGACGGCGGCGACGATGCGCGCGATGTAATGCGCGTCGACCAGGAAATTCTGGCCGAAGCGACGGCGCGCGACGTGGCGATCCACCGCGGCGGCGCCATTCAGCCGGCGGCCGCGCGGCGGGCTGCGAGCGCGATGGCGAGGTCCAGCGCGGCGAACAGCGAGCCGGGGTCGGCGCTCGCCGCGCACGACGGGTCGCGCGCGAGGTCGAGCGCCGTGCCGTGGTCGACGGAGGTGCGCACGAAAGGCAGCCCGAGCGTGACGTTGACGCCGCCGCCGAAGCTCGCGGCCTTCAGCACGGGCAGCCCCTGGTCGTGGTACATCGCGACGATCGCGTCGAACGCGCGCGCGTGCTGCGGCACGAAGATCGTGTCGGCGGGCAGTGGCCCGGTGACGTCGATCCCCCGCGCACGCGCGGCGGCGATCGCCGGCGTGATCGTGTCGATCTCCTCGCGGCCGAGATGGCCGCCTTCGCCGGCGTGCGGATTGAGCCCGCATACGCCGAGGCGCGGGCGTGCGATGCCGAACTTGCCGGCGAGGTCGCGTGCGACGATGGCGAAAGTCTCGTCGAGCGCCGCGCCCGTGATGGCCGCCGGCACGGCGGCGAGCGGCAGGTGCGTCGTGACCAGCGCGACGCGCAGCGGCGCGGCGGCGTCGCCGCCCACCAGCATCATCACCACGCGCGGGGTCGCCGTGCGCGCGGCGAAGAACTCCGTGTGACCGGAAAAGGCGATCCCCGCGTCCTGCATGACGCTCTTCTGCACAGGGGCCGTGACGAGCGCGGCAATTTCGCCGGTGGCGCACGCATCGCAAGCCATGGCGAGCATCGTCCGCACGTACTCGGCATTGGCAGGATCGAGCGTGCCGGGCGTCGCGGGCACGCGCAGCGGGATGTGCCACGCCGACCATGCGGGCGCCGACTCGGGCCGCGCCGGATCGAACGCCGGCAATGCCACGTGCGCGCCGATGCGTGCCGCGCGCTGCGCCAGCAGCGCGCGATCGCCGAGCACTACGAGGCGCGCGGCGAACGGGGTCGCGGTGTGGCGCGCCGCCAGCATCGCCACGAGTTCGGCGCCGATGCCCGCCGGCTCGCCGGCGGTGATCGCGACCAGCGGCGCGGCGTTGCCGCCTGCGGCGCGCGCCCTCACAGCGGCCGCACGTTGACCGTCGACTTGTCGCCGAAGATCTCGATGCGCAGTCCCTGCGCGGCGCGCACCGCGCCGCCGGCTTCGACACGCAGCTGCGGATAGTCGTCGATGGTGCTGTCCGGCGCGCCGAACACCCACGCCATCTCCAGCGGCGCCGCGGCGTCGATCTCGCCGGTGTGCTGCACCGCGCGGCCGAGCGGCAGCACATGGCCCTCGCGGCCGAACACCGGGAACTGGTCGAGGGGGGCCGTGTAGTGCAGGACCTGCTTGCCGGCGAAGCGCTGGCGCGTGTTGAGGTCGTACCACGCGCCGGGCGGCAGCGCGACGTCGACGATGCCGCCCTCGTGGATGATGGGCGCCACGAGCAGCGCATCGCCGCACATGAACTGCGTGTCGCACGCCCGCACCAGCGTCGTCTCCGGGAACGCCAGCGGCATCGCGCGCATCACCGGCAGGCCGTTGCGCGCAGCGGCCGCGACGGTGCGCTCGAGGTATGGCACGAGGCGATAGCGGAACTGCAGCCACTTGCGCGCCACCGCCTCGGCCTGCGCACCGAACGCCCAGGGCTCGCGTTCACCGATTCCATGCAGGCGCATGTGCGAGGCGAACACCGCCATCTGCAGCCAGCGCAGGTAGAGCTCCGGCGCCGGCTGCGTCGAGCCGTAGAAACCGCCGATGTCGCTGGCGTGATAAGGCGTGCCGCTCATGCCGAGCGACAGCGCGCCGCGGATCGACGCCGCGAGTCCCTCCCAGTCGCTCTGCGGATCGCCGCCCCATCCGACCGGATAGCGCTGGCTGCCGGCCCAGCCGGCGCGACTCCAGACGATCGGCGGCGCATCGGCCTGCGGCTGGAACTTGGCGGTGGCCTCGAACACGCAGCGGTTGTAGAGCATCGGGTAGACGTTGTGCAGGCGGCGACCGCGGTCGCCGTTGTGCGCGACGGCGTCGTCCGGCACGTGCTCGCCGAACGCGCTTTTGACGACGTCGACGCCAACCTCGAACAGCGCCGCGTGCGCGTCGCGCCAGAAATCGAATGCGGCGGGGTTGGTGAAATCGACGATGCCGCTCTCGGCCAGCGGCGTCATCGCGCCGCCGAACACGGTGGTCGCGGGATTGACGTTCCAGCCGAAGATCGCCGCCGAGCCGTCCTCGTTGGCGAGCAGGAAGCGACGCTGCGCCAGTTCCTGGAACAGCGGCGAGTGCACGGATACGTACGGTGATTCGGCGACGCAAACGCGCAGCTGGTGGGCCTTGATCGCGGCGATCGCCGCTGCCGGATCGGGATAGCGCTCCGCATCCCACGTGAAGTCGAAGCGCGTCGACGTCTTCCAGGTCGCGCGCGCGTCGAGCGTCAGCACGTCGCATGGAATACGCCGCTCGCGCAGCTTGCGCGCGACATCCACCGCCTCCTGCGGCGTCTCGTAGTAATTGCGCGACACCCACAGGCCGAGACTCCAGCGCGGCACCGCCGGCGCGCGGCCGGTGAGCGTGGTGTACGCGTCGATGATGTCCGCTGGCGTCGCCCCGGCGATGAAAAAGAGGTCGAGCGCCTCGTCCTCGACGACCACGGCATAGCTCCTGTGCGACCAGTCGGGATGGCCGACGCCGTGCGACACCATGCCGGGCGTGTTGACGAAGACGCCCCATGCGCCGTCGCCGTTGCCCGGGCTCCACGCGAACGGCGTGCTCTTGTAGGCGAGACCGGTGTTGACGCCCAGCGCGTCGTCGACCTGCGAATGCACGAGCTGGCCGCGCTTGTCGAGCGCGCCGAATTTCTCGCCGAGACCATAGACCGCCTCGCCGCTCGCCAGCGCGAACGCCGCCGTCCATTGCGCGGCGGAGCGCAGGCGGCCGAACGCCGGCAGCCGCGTCCAGCCGCGCAGGTGCTCGTCGGTGATCGAGCCGAGCAGCGGCTTCTCCTTCCACAGCAGGCGAAAGCGCAGCGGCGTGCCTTCCAGCTCGAGCGACGCGTCACCGGCGTCGAAGCGCGACTCCCCGCGCAGATGGGTCACCGTGCAGGCCTTGGTGCGGCCGACGACGATGCCGTAGTCGGGCAGCGTGCGCGGCCCGAGACGCACGCGAAAGATGCCGGGACCGTGGCTCGCGACCTCGAGGATGTCACCGGTGGACGTGGCGAACGAGGCGCCGGAGGGCGACGTGGCGAACGACTGCATGGCGTCGATGCGCAGGTACGCCGCCGGGTCGATGAAGATCGCCATGACGTGCGCCGCCGCCGCTCAACCCGCGAAGCGCGGCTCCGGACGGCCCGGCGTGTCCACGCGCATCGCGAACACGCCGCCCGACTGCGGCAGGCGGGCGAGCTCTTCCGCCGGGCGCTCGTTGCGCGCGCTCGTCACGTACAGCGTGCACAGGTCGGGGCCGCCGAACGCGCACATCGTCGGGCACATCGCCGGCGTCGCGTATTCGGCGAGCCGCTCGCCATGCGGCGACAACTTCACCACCTTGCCGCCGCGGTAGAACGCCGACCAGTAGTTGCCGGCGCTGTCGACCGCGCCGCCGTCGGGACGGTCGGTCTCGCCGTCGAACGCGGCGAACACGCGCGGACGCGATGGCGTGCCGCGTGCGGCGTCATAGTCGAACGCGCGGATCGTGCGTGTCGGCGTGTCGGCGTGATACATCGTCAGCCCGTCGGGACTCCAGGCGAGGCCGTTGCTGATGGTCATGCCTTCGAGGACGACGTGCAGTCGGCGATCGGGGTCGAGGCGTACCAGCGTGCCCGACGGCGCGTCGCGCCGCTCGTTCATCGAGCCCACCAGGAAGCGTCCCTGGAGATCGCAGCGCCCGTCGTTGAAGCGATGGTGCGCGGGATCGTACGGCGCCGCCGCGATGCGCTCGCCGGGCGTGCCGTCGCGCGCGACGAGCCAGATGCCGTCGCGCAGCGCCACGACGAATCCGCCGCTGCGGCGCAGCGCCATGCAGCCGATCGACGCGGGCATCGGCATCGACGTCGCGCCACCCGTCGCCGGGTCGAAGCGCACGATCGAGGGGGCGTTGATGTCGACGAAATAGAGCACCTGCTCGTCGACGCTCCACACCGGCGACTCGCCGAGCGACGCGCGCTGGTCGAGCACGCAGGTGAACGGCGAAGCGTGATGGGGGGCGGTGGCGGGACCTGGATTCATGCGGAGGGCAAACGCGCGACAGTGATGCGCATCGTACAAGAAAAGGCTGCGCCGGGCGGCAGCCAGCGCGTGCCCGTGTCGGCGGTGCCGTCGGCGTCGCGGTTGAACGCATCGGTCTCGTGCGTGACCGGCTCGACGGCGACGAAATCGCGTCCGGGCGGCGCGTAGACGACAACGCAGCGGCATGCGCTGTCGGCGTCGATCGTGGTCACCAATGGCGAGCCCGGCGTCGCGAGCACGGCGCGACCCACGAAGCCGGTGAAGACGTTGTCCAGCGCCGCCGCGCCGATCGCGCGCGCTTGCGCGAAATTCCACGCCGGCGGCAGCGCGACGTGCGCCACCGGCAACTTGCTCGCGTCGTTGCGCCAGACGCCGTCCGCGTTGAACGCCAGCGTCGTCGCGGCCGTGCGGGGGAGGTACGGGTGCCAACCGAGGCCGAACGGGAACGCGGCATCGCCGGTGTTGCGGATCGTCATCGTCGTCGCGAGCGTGGCGCCGCGATCGCGCGCGACGAGCGCGAAATCCTGAGTCGCGGCGAATGGCCACGGCCACGCACGCGCGGCGTCGCCACCGGCATCGTGTTCGAGCCCGAGTTGCGCCGACGTCGCATCGGCACGTTTCACCCGCCAGCGGCTTTGCCAGCCCACGCCGTGGACCGCATTCGGGTCATCGCCGAAGTTGCGGGCGAGCTCATGCGTGACCCCGCGCACGCTGAGCCGCGCATCACGGATGCGATTGGAATACGGGATCAGCGGATAGGCGGCCGCGAGGCGCACGTCGCCGCGCGCGATCGCCTCGGCAGGCATCGGCCGCAGCACGTTTTCGGCATCGAGCTCGAAGGCGGCGATCGCGCCGCCGATCGCCGGCGCCAGCGCCACGCGCGCGCCGCCGGCGTGCAATTCGACCGTGGCGGTCAATACGCGCTCGGCGCCCGGGCCGGTGCCGCCGCGGGGCGAGCCACCGCGTCGAGCCATTCCTGCGCGCGCGACATCATCATGCCGATGTCGGAGCCCATCGCCATCCACGTGTAGCCGTAGTCGAGATAGCGCTTGGCCATCTGCGGATTGCCGCCGAGGCAGCCGCAGGGCTTGCCCAGACGGCGGCATGTCTGCGCGGCGGATTCGAGCGCCTTCTGCACGTCGGCGTGCATGAAGTCGCCGAGATGACCCATCGACGCCGCGAGGTCGCTCGGGCCGACGAAGATGCTGTCGACGCCCGGCACGGCGGCGATCTTCGGCAATTCGGCGAGCGCCGCCGCGGTCTCGATCTGCACGATGAGGAAGAGCTCGTCGGCGGCACGCAGTGCGTAATCCTTGACCAACCCGTAGCGGCTGGCACGATGGACTCCCGCCACACCGCGCACGCCATGCGGCGGATAGCGCATGTGTGCGACGGCGCGCGCCGCTTCCTCCGCGTTCTGCACGAACGGCAGCAGCAGCGTCTGCGCGCCGGCGTCGAGCGCGCGCTTCATCATCACCATGTCGTTCCAGGGCACGCGCGTCACCGGCGCGGCCGGGGTGCCGGCGACCGCGCGCAGCATGCCGATGATCTCGGCCATGTCGGCGGGTGCATGCTCCATGTCGAGCACCAGGAAGTCGTAGCCGGCGCTGCCGAGCGCCTCGGCGGTGACCGCCGACGCCGACGAGATCCAGCAGCCGATGGCGGCACCGGGCGCGGCGACCCTGCGCCGGAACGGATTGACAGGCATGTCCATGGACAACCTCGGGAAGGGATGGGCGGCGCACGCCGCAACGGGGCGTCGTCGGCGATTCTAGAGCATCGCCTTCGCACGCCGGTATAATCGACGCTCGACGAGGAGGCGATGCCTCCTCTGTTTCGTTCATGCGCCACATCGTCGCGTCCATCGATTTCCGCGAGGGCTTCGCGGAAATGCTGCCGGCCTGCGTCGGACTCGTGCCGTTCGGCCTCGTCTGCGGCGTCGGCGCGGCATCCGCCGGCGCCGATTTCTGGGCGGCGCTCGGCATGAGCATGATCATGTTCTCGGGTGCGGCACAGATCCTCGCGTCGCAGCTCCTCGCCGCCGGCGCGCCGTTCGCGGTGGTCGTGCTGACGTGCTTCGTCGCGGGCCTGCGCTTCCTGATGTACAGCGCCGCGATGGCGCCCTACCTCGCGCCGCTGCCTGCGCGCTGGCAGAACGCGCTCGCGTTCCTGCTCACGGACCAGGCGTTCGCGGCGTCGATCCGCCGCTTCGACGCGAAGCACGATCCGCACGCGGGCGCGCTGCATTTCCTCGGCGGCGGGCTTGCGCTGTGGGGCTGCTGGCAGGCGACCAACGTCGTCGGCTATTTCGTCGGCAATCTCATCCCGGCGAGCTGGTCACTCGAATTCGCGGTGCCGCTGTGCTTCATCGCGCTGATCGCGCCGCACCTCAACACCGTGCCGACGCTCGTCGCTGCGACAAGCGCGGCCGTGGCCGTGTTCGCGCTGGCCGGGCTGCCGATGAAGCTCAACCTCATCGCCGCCGGCGTCGCGGGCATCGTTGCCGGCACGCTCGTCGACCTGGCCAGGGAGCGATGGTCGGCGCGGTGACGCTGTGGGCGGTGATCGTCGTCGTCGGGGTGCTCAACTACCTCTCGCGGCTGTCGTTCATCGCGTTCTTCGCGCGGCGGCGGATGCCGCCGCTGCTGGCGCGGGCACTGCGCTACGTGCCGGCGGCGATGCTCACGGCGCTGGTGCTGCCGATGATCGTCACCGGCACGCCGTCGGCGGCGACGCTCGCCTCGCCGCGCGTGATCGCCGCGCTGGTCGCCGGCGGCATCGGCTTCGCCACGCGCAACGTGCTGGCGACGACTCTCGGCGGCATGCTCGTGCTGTGGACGCTGCAGGCCATCGGGTGATTTCGGATAACATCGAACCATGCGCTTCGAAGGTACCGATACCTACATCGCCACCGACGACCTGAAGCTCGCGGTCAACGCCGCGCTCGCGCTCGAGCGCCCGCTGCTGGTCAAGGGCGAGCCGGGCACCGGCAAGACGATGCTCGCCGAGGAAGTGGCGCACAGTCTCGGTCGCCCGCTGCTGCAGTGGCATGTCAAGTCGACCACCAAGGCGCAGCAGGGTCTCTACGAATACGACGCGGTATCGCGGCTGCGCGACTCGCAGCTCGGTGACGCGCACGTCGGCGACATCGCGCACTACATCAAGCGCGGCGTGCTGTGGGAAGCGTTCGCCAGCGACGATCCGGCAGTGGTGCTGATCGACGAGGTCGACAAGGCGGACATCGAGTTTCCCAACGACCTCCTGCGCGAGCTCGACCGCATGGAGTTCCACGTCTACGAAACGCAGGCAACGGTGCGCGCGAAGCATCGGCCGCTGGTGGTCATCACCTCGAACAATGAAAAGGAGCTGCCCGACGCCTTCCTGCGGCGCTGCTTCTTCCATTACATCCGCTTTCCCGATCGCGAGACGATGACGCGCATCGTCGACGTGCACTATCCGGGACTCAAGAAGGCGCTTCTCGCGGAGGCGCTCGAGGTGTTCTTCAACCTGCGCGAAGTGCCGGGACTCAAGAAGCGGCCGTCGACGTCCGAGCTGCTCGACTGGCTGAAGCTGCTGCTGGCCGAGGACATTCCGCCCGAGGCGCTGCGCTCGGCGGACCGCAAGGCGTTCCTGCCGCCGCTGCACGGCGCGCTGCTCAAGAACGAGCAGGACGTGCACCTCTTCGAGCGCGTGGCGTTCATGGCGCGGGCGGGGCGATGAACACCGCTTCGATCGGTATGGCAGACCCGTGCCACACGTCGCCGGGCTGGCGGGGTATCGGCAGCCTTTCAACCTCGCGCCGTGCGTCGCCGGGCTGGCGGGGTATCGGCAGTCGCTCAAACACGCTTCGCGAACTCGCTTGGTGCCGATACCCCGCCATCCCGGCGGGACTGTGCCATGGAGACCGATTTGGGTCGCGATGGTGCGCGCGCGTTCGCCAAGGGTGCAGTGACGTCGCGGCCTGCGCGCCCTCGCCGCAATGGCCGGGTGTCGGACCAAAGCGAGTTCGCGCAGCGTGTTTGAGCGACGTCCGATACCCGGCCGTTGCGGCAGCGAACGGCTGTCGCGCTCGCCCATCGCATTTGCAGTCGATTTGTCGCGGCGAGGCAT
>DASYSP010000121.1:0-4329 GCA_036003195.1 Casimicrobiaceae bacterium | reverse complement strand
GAGATGGTGATGCCCGGGGACAACGTGGCGATGACGGTGACGCTGATCCAGCCGATCGCGATGGAAGAGGGGCTGCGCTTCGCGATTCGCGAGGGCGGCCGCACCGTGGGTGCCGGCGTGGTGTCGAAGGTGATCGAGTAGGAATCGGCCAAAAGTAAAAAACCTACTTTTGGCCGGAACGGCCAAAGGCATGAAGTCAGTGCGAAAAGCTTGGGGCGGCCCGGCGCTTTTCGCAGAATGAAAGCTACGAAGAACCGCGCGTGTTGCGGTTGTTCAAAGGGTAAGCGATGCAAAACCAGAAAATCCGGATTCGACTGAAGGCGTTCGACTACAAGCTGATCGACCAGTCGGCGCTCGAGATCGTCGAGACCGCGAAGCGCTCCGGCGCCGTGGTCAAGGGTCCCGTGCCGCTGCCGACGCGCATCGAGCGCTTCGACGTCCTGCGCTCGCCGCACGTCAACAAGACGTCGCGAGACCAGTTCGAGATCCGCACCCACCTGCGTCTGATGGACATCATCGACCCGACCGACAAGACGGTCGACCAGCTGATGAAGCTCGACCTGCCGGCGGGTGTCGACGTCGAGATCAAGCTGCAATGACCGGTCAAAAGTAAAAGCCTGCTTTTGACCGGCAATACGGAAGTTAGGCAAAAGGCCTGGGGCGGCCCGGCGCTTTTCGCGGCAACAAGGGCTACGCAGGAACGAGCGTTTTGCGAGCGTCATGGTGCGGACGGCCGGTAATCGGGCTCGTTCGAATGGAAATGCCGGCCAATTGCAGTCGGCGCCCGGAGCGATCCGGGAAATAGGAAGAGAGAAGCGAAAATGTCACTCGGACTGGTCGGTCGCAAGGTCGGCATGACGCGGGTCTTCACCGAGGATGGCAACGCCATCCCGGTGACGGTGCTCGACGTCGCCAACAATCGCGTCACGCAGATCAAGACGCCGGAAGCCGACGGCTACGCCGCCGTGCAGGTCACCTACGGCAAGCGCCGCGCCTCGCGCGTGACCAAGCCGCAGGCGGGCCATCTCGCCAAGGCCGGCGTCGAGGCGGGCGTGATGCTGAAGGAATTCAAGGTCTCGGCGGACGAGCTCGCCAAGTTCAAGCCGGGCGACGTGATCGGCGTCGACACGTTCAGCGCGGGGCAGCTGGTCGACGTGCAGGGCACGACCAAGGGCCGCGGCTTCTCGGGCGTGATCACTCGCCACAATTTCAGCTCGAACCGCGCGTCGCACGGCAATTCGCGCTCGCACAACACGCCGGGGTCCATCTCGATGGCGCAGGATCCGGGCCGCGTGTTTCCGGGCAAGCGGATGGCGGGCCAGTATGGCGACGTGACGCGCACCGTGCAGACGCTGTCGGTCGTGCGCGTGGATACCGAGCGCGGGCTCCTGCTGGTGAGGGGCTCGGTGCCGGGTGCCGACGGTGGCCACATCGTCGTGCACCCGTCGGTCAAGACTCCGGCGAAGAAGGGGGCCTGACCATGGATCTCAAGGTCATCAACGCGGACGGCAAGCCGGCCGCGACGCTCGCGGCGTCGGACGCGCTGTTCGCCCGCGACTACAACGAGGCGCTGGTGCACCAGGTGGTCACCGCCTACCAGGCGAACGGCCGCCAGGGCACGCGTGCGCAGAAGGGCCGCGGCCAGGTCAACAAGTCGCACAAGAAGCCCTGGGCGCAGAAGGGCACGGGCCGCGCGCGCGCGGGCCAGGCCAACAGCCCGCTGTGGCGTGGCGGCGGCAAGATCTTCCCGTCGTCGCCGGAAGAGAACTTCTCCCAGAAGCTCAACCGCAAGATGTATCGCGCCGGCATCGCGTCGATCCTGTCGCAGCTGGTGCGCGAGGAGCGGCTGTCGGTGATCGAGGCGATCACGCTCGACACGCCGAAGACCAAGTCGTTCGCGCAGAAGATCCGCGGCTTCGGCCTCGAGGGCAACGTCCTCGTCGTCACCGACAAGCTCGAGGAAAACCTGCTGCTCGCGTCGCGCAACCTGCCGAACGTGCTGGTGCTCGAGACGCGCGAGATCGACCCGGTCAGCCTGGTCCACTTCAAGCACGTGCTGCTCACCAAGGGCGCCGTCGCGCAATTCGAGGAGGCGCTCGCATGAACGCCCGTCAATACGACACCGAGCGGCTGGCGACGATCCTGATCGCGCCGGTGGTCTCGGAAAAGAGCACGTTCATCGCCGACAAGCACGAGCAGGTGGTGTTCCGCGTCGCGCCCGACGCGACCAAGCCCGAGATCAAGGCGGCGGTTGAGGCGATGTTCAGCACCAAGGACAAGAAGATCGAGGTCACTTCGGTGCAGGTCGCCAACGTGCACGGCAAGAAGAAGCGCTTCGGCGTGCATGGCGGGCGCCGGCGCAACTGGAAGAAAGCCTACGTGTGCCTGAAGCCGGGCCAGGAAATCCACTTCGGGCAAGAGGTCTAGAAATGGCACTCGTCAAAGTCAAGCCGACATCGGCCGGACGCCGCGCCGTCGTCAAGGTGGTCAATGCGCACCTGCACAAGGGACGCCCGGTGGCGTCGCTCGTCGAGCCGCAGAAGCGCGGATCGGGACGCAACAACAACGGCCACATCACCGTGCGCCACAAGGGCGGCGGCCACAAGCAGCACTACCGGATCGTCGACTTCAAGCGCAACAAGGACGGCATTCCGGCGAAGATCGAGCGCTTCGAATACGATCCGAACCGCAGCGCCAACCTCGCGCTGCTGCTGTATGCGGACGGTGAGCGTCGCTACATCATCGCGCCGCGCGGCGTGGCGGTGGGGCAGGAGCTGGCGTCGGGCATCGAGGCGGCGATCCGCCCGGGCAACACGCTGCCGCTGCGCAACATCCCGGTCGGCACCACGATCCACTGCATCGAGATGAAGCCCGGCGCGGGAGCGCAGATCGCGCGCTCGGCGGGCGCCGGCGTGCAGCTGCTGGCGCGCGAAGGCGCGTACGCGCAGCTGCGCCTGCGCTCCGGCGAGATCCGCAAGGTGCACGTCGACTGCCGCGCCACGATCGGCGAGGTGGGCAACGAGGAGCACGGCCTGCGCTCGATCGGCAAGGCCGGCGCGCAGCGCTGGCGCGGCATCCGGCCGACGGTGCGCGGCATCGCCATGAATCCGGTCGACCACCCGATGGGCGGGCGCACCAACGGCGGTGGCGGCCGCCACCACCCGATGTCGCCGTGGGGCACGCCGGCGAAGGGCTACAAGACGCGCAAGAACAAGCGCACCGACGTCATGATCGTGCGCCGCCGGCGCGCGACGAAGGGTTAAACGATGGCACGCTCAATCAAGAAGGGCCCGTTCGTCGACGGCCACCTGCAGTCGAAGGTGGAAGCCGCGCGCGCGATCAACGACAAGAAGCCGATCAAGACCTGGTCGCGGCGCTCGACGATCACGCCCGACTTCGTCGGCCTGACGATCGCCGTGCACAACGGCAAGCAGCACATCCCCGTCTATGTTTCCGAGAACATGGTCGGCCACAAGCTCGGCGAGTTTTCGCTGACGCGCACCTTCAAGGGCCATTCGTCCGACAAGAAGGTCGCCGCGCCCGCGCCGCCGCGGAAGAAGTAAGGAGCACGACATGGAAACCGTTGCAACGCTGAAGGGCGTGCGGCTGTCGGCGCAGAAGGGCCGGCTGGTCGCCGACCAGGTGCGCGGACTGCCGGTCGACAAGGCGCTCGACGTGCTGGCGTTCAGCCCCAAGAAGGGCGCGCGCATCATCCGCAAGGTGCTCGAGTCGGCGATCGCCAACGCCGAGCACAACGACGGCGCCGACATCGACGAGCTCAAGGTCACGACGATCTACGTCGACAAGGCGGCGACGCTGAAGCGGCTGTCGGCGCGCGCCAAGGGCCGCGGCAACACGATCGGCAAGCAGACGTGCCACATTCGCGTGGCAGTCGGCGACGGCAAGGCCAAATAAGGGACGCCAAAGACATGGGACAGAAGATCCATCCGACCGGGTTCAGGCTCGCGGTCACCAGGAACTGGGCGTCGCGCTGGTACGCCAACAAGAAGAACTTCGCGCCGACGCTGGCGCAGGACATCAAGATCCGCGAATACCTGAAGCGCAAGCTGACGCACGCGTCGGTCGCCAAGGTGACGATCGAGCGCCCGGCGAAGAACGCGCGCATCACGATCCACAGCGCGCGCCCCGGCGTCGTCATCGGCAAGAAGGGCGAGGACATCGAGACGCTGCGCAGCGACCTGCGGCGGATGATGGGCGGCGACGTCGGCCTCAACATCGAGGAGATCCGCAAGCCCGAGATCGACGCGCAGCTGATCGCCGACTCGATCGCGCAGCAGCTCGTCAAGCGCATCATGTTCCGGCGCGCGA
>DASYSP010000120.1:0-47604 GCA_036003195.1 Casimicrobiaceae bacterium | reverse complement strand
TCGGCCGCCATGTCGACGATGACGCTGCCCTGCTTCATCGACTTCACCATGTCGGCGGTGATGAGGCGCGGCGCGGGCTTGCCGGGGATCAGCGCCGTGGTGATGATGATGTCGACGTCCTTCGCCTGCTGCGCGAAGACGTCGCGCTGCGCCTTCTGGAAGCCTTCGCTCATCACCTTCGCGTAGCCGCCGACGCCGCTGCCCTCCTCGACGTAATCGACCGGCACGTATTCGCCGCCCAGCGAGCGGATCTGGTCGGCGACTTCCGGCCGCGTGTCGTTGGCGCGCACGATGGCGCCGAGCCCCGAGGCCGCGCCGATCGCGGCGAGCCCCGCGACGCCCGCGCCGATCACGAACACCTTGGCCGGCGGCACCTTGCCGGCGGCGGTGATCGAGCCGGTGAAGAAGCGGCCGAACGCATGCGCGGCTTCGATCACGGCGCGATAGCCGCCGATGTTGGCCATCGACGACAGCGCATCGAGCTTCTGCGCGCGCGAGATCCGCGGCACGCTGTCCATCGCCAGCACCGTGGCCTTGCGCGCCGCGAGCTTTTGCAGCAGCGCCGGGTTCTGCGCCGGCCAGATGAAGCTCACCAGCGTCGCGCCTTCACGCATGAGGCCGATCTCGGCGTCGTCGGGCGCGCGCACCTTGAACACGATGTCGGCGCTCGACCACAGCGCTGCGCGTTCGGCGACGATGTCGGCACCGGCGGCGCGGTAGGCGTCGTCGCTGATCTGCGCACCGTCGCCGGCGCCCGTCTCGACGGCGACGCGAAAGCCGAGCTTGACGAGCTTGCCGACCACCTCGGGCACGGTGGCCACCCGCTTCTCGCCGGCAAACACCTCGCGCGGCACACCGATCAGCAACGACATGCGTACTCTCCTTCGCGGTGCGGCCGCGATTGGCTCGATCCGCCGCCCACCGCGGCGGGCGGCGGGTCGGTTATATCAAATCGCCGCCGCGATCGCGCGGCCGAGCTCGGCGGTCGTGGCACGCCCGCCGAGGTCGGGTGTGCGCGGTGCGCGCGGATCGGCGAGCACCTGCTCGATGGCGGCGACCACCGCCGCGCCGGCGTCGCGATGGCCGAGGAAGTCGAGCATCAGCGCGGCCGACCAGATCTGGCCGACCGGATTGGCGATGCCCTTGCCGGCGATGTCGGGCGCCGAGCCGTGCACCGGCTCGAACAGCGACGGATGAATGCGCTCCGGGTTGAGATTGGCCGACGGCGCGATGCCGATCGTGCCGCACACCGCGGGGCCGAGATCGGACAGGATGTCGCCGAACAGGTTCGAGCCGACGACCACGTCGAAATGCTGCGGCCGCTGCACGAAGTGCGCGCACAGGATGTCGATATGGAACTGGTCGGTGGCGACGTCGGGGTATTGCGCCGCCATCGCACGGAAGCGCTCGTCCCAGTACGGCATCGTGATCGCGATGCCGTTGGACTTGGTCGCCGACGTCAGCTTGCGGCGCGGCCGCGTGCGCGCGAGCTCGAATGCGAACTTCTGCACGCGGTCGACGCCGCGGCGCGTGAACACCGCTTCCTGGAACACCATCTCCTGCGGCGTGCCTTCGAACATGCGCCCGCCCACCGACGAATACTCCCCCTCGGTGTTCTCGCGCACCACGACGAAGTCGATGCCGTCGCCCCCGCGCGGCGCGAGGGGGGAGGGCACGCCGGGCATCAGCCGGCAGGGCCGCAGGTTGACGTACTGGTCGAAGCGGCGGCGGAACTGGATCAGCGAGCCCCACAGCGACACGTGGTCGGGCACCGTCGCCGGCCAGCCGACGGCGCCGTAGAAGATCGCCTCGAAGCCGTGCAGCGTGTCGAACCAGTCCTCCGGCATCATGCGGCCGTGGCGCGCGTAGTAGTCGCAGTTCCAGTCGAAATGCGCGAACTGCCAGTCGATGCCGAAGCGCTTGCCGGCCGCCTCGAGCACACGCTGACCTTCCGGCACGACTTCCTTGCCGATGCCGTCGCCGGCGATGACGGCGATGCGGTGCGTCTGCATGGGTCCTCCCGAGCGCGATTCTACCGTCCTCGTCCATCCGGCCGATGGCGGCGACCCGCGCAGCCGGCGCAGGCTCGATGTCGCGACATTGCGCGCATCCACCGCAACCGCGCCGACACGCAGCCGCCGCGCCCCACGCACGCGAGACGCCCCATGCACGATCACACCGACAAATCGCACCCCCCGCGCCATTTCATCGTCGTCGCCGCCGCCGACGCCGTGGACGCCGCCAGCGCCGGCAGCTATGTCGAGATCAATCGCGGCAAGGCGGGCCCGCTCGAGCGCCTGCGCGACGGCGACGTCGTGCTCTACTATTCGCCGCGACTCGCCGAAGGCGGTCCGCCGCTGCAGGCCTTCACCGCGCTGGCCGTGGTCGACGGCGCGCTCCGCCGGGCCGACACGCCCGACGCGCCGTTCCGCCGCGCGGCGCGCTACCGCGATGTCCAACCGGCACCGATCCGGCCGCTGATCGACGTCCTCGATTTCATCCGCAACAAGGCCCATTGGGGCGCGCCGCTGCGCTTCGGGTTCGTGCAGGTTTCCGCCGCCGATTCCGCGCGCATTGCACAGGCCCTGGGTGCCGGCGACGGCACTGCGGCGGCTGCCGCCTCGCCGCAGCCCGGCACGCTGGGGGGACGAAATGGGTAGAATGCGCGCCGGCCGCCCGTTTGCGAGCGGGCGCCAGCTGATCTACGATGCAAGCCCATGCGCCGCGCGCGATCCGCCGGCCGTGGCCCCACCGGATGAAACAGACCTTTCTCGACTTCGAACAGCCGATCGCCGAATTGCAGGCGAGGATCGACGAGCTGCGGTTCGTGCACGAAGACTCGGCCGTCGACATTTCGGACGAGATCTCGCGGCTGGCCAAGAAGAGCCAGCAGCTCACCAAGGACATCTACGGCAAGCTCAGCGCGTGGCAGATCGCGCAGGTGGCGCGCCATCCGCAGCGGCCGTACACGCTCGATTACGTCGCGGGCCTGTTCACCGATTTCCGCGAGCTCGCCGGCGATCGCGCCTATGCCGACGATCCGGCGATCGTCGGCGGCCTGGCGCGCTTCAACGGCACGCCGTGCATGATCATCGGCCACCAGAAGGGCCGCGACACCAAGGAGAAGATCCACCGCAACTTCGGCATGCCGCGCCCCGAGGGCTATCGCAAGGCGCTGCGCCTGATGAAGCTGGCCGAGAAGTTCGGCCTGCCGTTGTTCACGTTCGTCGACACGCCCGGCGCGTATCCGGGCATCGGCGCCGAGGAGCGCGGGCAGTCGGAGGCGATCGGGCGCAATCTCTACGAGATGGCCGGGCTGCGCATACCCATCGTGGTCACCGTGATCGGCGAAGGCGGCTCGGGCGGTGCGCTGGCGATCGCCATCGGCGATACCACGCTGATGCTGCAATACTCGACGTATTCGGTGATTTCGCCGGAAGGCTGTGCGTCGATCCTGTGGAAATCCGCGGCGCAGGCGCCCGAGGCGGCGGAGACGCTCGGCATCACCGCCACGCGCCTGAAGCAGCTCGGGCTCGTCGACAAGGTGGTCAACGAGCCGCCCGGTGGCGCGCATCGCGACCACACGGCGATGATGACGGGGCTGCGCAAGGCGCTCACCGAGGCCGTGCGGCCGCTGATGGAAATGCCGCTCGACAAGCTCCTCGAGGCGCGCGAGGACAAGATCCTGGCCTATGGCAAGTACAAGGAGATCCCCGCCGGCTGAGCTCGAGGCCGCGGTCGCCGCCGCGCTCGATCGGCATTGTGCGGGCGCGCCGGCGCTCATGGTCGCCCTCTCCGGCGGCCGCGATTCGGTGGTGCTGCTCGACGTCGCCGCGCCGCTGTGCGCGGCGCGCGACATTGCACTCATGGCGGGGCACGTGCACCACGGCCTGTCGCCGCATGCCGATGCCTGGGCCGGATTCTGCGAAGCGCTGTGCCGCCGCCGGGGCGTGGCATTCGCATGCTCGCGCGTACAGGTCCGCGGCGCGGCCGCGCACGGCCTCGAGGCGGCCGCGCGCTCGGCGCGCTACGCGGCGCTGGCAGCGATGGCACGTGCATTCGGCGCGGCGCACGTTGCGCTCGCGCACCACGCCGACGACCAGGCCGAGACGGTGCTGCTGCAGCTCGCGCGCGGCGCGGGTCCCGCCGGCCTGGCAGCCATGCCGGCGGTGCGCATGGCCGACGGCATGGCCTGGCTGCGTCCGCTCCTCGACGTGCCGCGCGCCACGATCGACGCCTACGCCGCCGCATGCGAGCTTGCCTACGTCGACGACGACAGCAACGCATCGTCGCGCCATCGCCGCAATGCGCTGCGGCGCGACGTCGTGCCGGCGTTCGCCACCATGGCCCCGGGCTATCCGCGCACGCTGGTGCGTGCCGCGGCGCAGGCCGCGGAGGCGGCGCGTCTCGCCGACGACCTCGCCGCGATCGACGCCAGCGACGCTTGCGACGGCGCGACGCTGTCGCGCGCGAGCCTGACCGCGCTGCCAGCGCACCGCGCGCGCAACCTGCTGCGATATTTCCTGCGCCTGCAGGGACTGCGGCCGCCATCGTCGGCACGGCTTGGCGCCATGCTCGCGCAACTCGCGGACGCCGCGCCCGATGCGCGCGTGGCGCTGCATCACGACGGTGCCGTCATCGGCATCCACGGCGGACGTGTCGTGGTGCACGCGCCGCCGCCCGCGCCGTTCGATCGCGCCTGGCACGGCGAAACCGCGCTCGACCTCCCGCACGGCACGCTGGCCTTCACCTTGGAGGCCGCGGCGCCGATGCGCCTCGCGCATCCGGCGGCGCCACGCGACGAGTGGCGCGTGCGTGCACGCCGCGGCGGCGAGCGCCTGAGGCTCGATGCCGCGGGTCCGCGGCGCAGCCTCACGTCGCTGCTGCAGCGGTCGGGCATGCCCGTCTGGGAGCGCGATGCGCTGCCGCTCGTGTTTTGCGGCGATGTCCTCGCCGCCGTGCCCGGCGTCGGCGTCGACCCGGCGTTTCGCGCGCCGGCCGGCGCACAGGGCCTCGTGGTGAGCTTTCATGCGCATCCCCGCGCGGCCTGACGCCGCTGTCGCGCATCGCTGCGCGCCGCTGTTGCACGGCTGGCGCCGGCACGCGCGCGAAACGCGCTAAAGTTGCGCCATGGGCGATCCTTGGCACGTCGTCAAGTGGGCTCTCGTTGCGCTGTTCGTCGCGTCGGTGCTCTACGTGCACCTGCGCGGGCGCGTGCGCCACCGCGCGGTCAAGCAGCTCACCGACCACTCGACGTTCGTCGCGCCGTACAACGTGCTGATGTACGCATTCTCCGGCGTGCCGGCGCGTCCCTATCACGACGTTGCGCGCTTTCCCGAGCTCGCGCCGCTGGCCGCCAACTGGCAGGTGATACGCGACGAGGCGATGCGCCTGCACGAGGCTGGCCAGGTGCGGGCCGCCACCGGCAAGAACGATCTCGGCTTCGATTCGTTCTTCAAGTACGGCTGGAAGCGCTTCTACCTCAAATGGTACGAAGACCCCTTGCCTTCGGCGCGCGAGCTGTGCCCGCGCACGGTGGCGTTGCTCGAGTCGATCCCGACGGTGCACGGCGCGATGTTCGCGATGCTGCCGCCCGGCGGCAAGCTCGGCGTTCATCGCGATCCGTATGCCGGGTCGCTGCGCTACCACCTCGGCCTGTCGACGCCCAACTCCGACGCCTGCCGCATCGTCGTCGATGGCGAGTCCTACGCATGGAAGGACGGCGAGCCGGTGATTTTCGACGAGACGTTCATCCACTGGGCGGAAAACCGCACCGACACGCCGCGCATGATCCTGTTCGCCGACGTCGAGCGGCCGCTGACGAGCCGCGCGGTCACCGCGCTCAACCGCTGGGTGAGCCGGCACGTGATCAAGGCCAGTGCCAGCGCCAACGTCGAGGGCGAGCGCATCGGCGCCTTCAACCGCGTGTTCCGGTTCTTCGATGGCATCGACGTCGCGCGCCGCCGGCTCAAGAACTGGAGCAAGCCCGCCTACCTGTTCGTGAAGTGGGGGCTGCTGGCCGGGATCGTCGCGCTGGCCGTGGTTTGACGACGCGCGAGGCCGGCGCGCTTTCCCGTCAGGCGCGCCGATGACCGTCGCCGCGGCAGGATGGGCCGCACGCGCACCCGGTTGGCGCCAGGCGCGACCAGGTTGAGCAAAGGGGTGATATAATGTTGAATTTTCTACGATTTATCTCCCCGGAGCCCCGAAATGGCGGTAGAACGCACACTTTCCATCATCAAACCCGACGCCGTCGCCCGGAACGTGATCGGCGAGATCTACACCCGTTTCGAGAAGGCGGGCCTCAAGGTCGTGGCGGCGCGCATGACCCATCTCTCGCGCGCCGAAGCCGAGGGTTTCTATGCGGTGCACAAGGAGCGGCCGTTTTTCCGCGACCTCGTCGATTTCATGACGTCGGGGCCGGTGATGATCCAGGTGCTCGAAGGCGAGGATGCGATCGCCCGCAACCGCGAGCTGATGGGTGCCACCGATCCGAAGAAGGCCGCCAAGGGCACGATCCGCGCCGACTTCGCGGCGTCGATCGATGCCAACGCCGTGCATGGCTCCGACGCGCCCGAGACCGCGCGCGGCGAGGTCGCCTATTTCTTCCCGGCGCTGAACGTCTACTCGCGCTGACGCGACGCTGCATCCGCCATTGAGTTTTCGTCCCCGACCGTGAACGCCGCGCCGCCGCCGACCAACCTGCTCGACCTCGATCCCGCCGGCCTCGCCGCGTGGATGGCCGCGCACGGCGAGAAGCCGTTTCGCGCGAAGCAGGTGTCGCGCTGGATCCACCAGCGCTTCGCCGCCGATTTCGCGGCGATGACCGACCTCGCCCGCGACTCGCGCGCGGCGCTGGCGGCGCGCGCGACCGTCGCCGGCCCCACGGTGATCAGCGACGGCACCGCGGCGGACGGCACCCGCAAGTGGCTGCTTGACGCGGGCGGGGGCAATGCGGTGGAAACCGTGTTCATCCCCGAGGACGACCGCGGCACGCTGTGCATCTCGTCGCAGGCGGGCTGCGCGCTCGACTGCGCGTTCTGCTCCACCGGCAAGGGCGGCTTCAACCGCAACCTCACCACTGCCGAGATCGTCGGCCAGCTGTGGCACGCCAACCGCGTGCTGCTCGCCGAAGGCGCGACGGCGCCGTGGGTCGAGGCCGGCCGCGCGCCCGTCACCAATGTCGTGATGATGGGCATGGGCGAGCCGCTCGCCAATTTCGAGCCGGTGGTGCGCGCGCTGCACGTATTCACCGATGACAACGCGTACGGCCTGTCGCGCCGCCGCGTCACGCTGTCGACCTCCGGCATCGTGCCGGCGATCGATCGCCTCGCGCAGGAGGCGCCGGTGGCCCTCGCGGTGAGCCTGCACGCGCCGAACGACGCGCTGCGCGATCGCCTGGTGCCGATCAATCGCGTGCATCCGCTGGCGACGCTGCTCGCCGCCTGCCGCCGCTACCTCGCCTACGCGCCGCGCGACTTCGTGACCTTCGAATACGTGATGCTCGACGGCGTCAACGACCAGCCGGCGCACGCGCACGAGCTCGTGGCGCTGGTGCGCGACTTGCCGTGCAAGCTCAACCTGATCCCGTTCAACCCGTTCCCCGGCAGCGAGTTCCGCCGCTCGCCGCGCGCACGCACGCTCGCGTTCCGCGACGTCCTGCAGGACGCCGGCATCGTCGCCACCATCCGCAAGACGCGCGGCGACGACATCGACGCCGCGTGCGGCCAGCTCGCGGGCAAGGTGCACAACCGCGTCAAGCGCCCGCTCGCCTCGCGTGTGGTGCCGATCGCCACCCACTAGCTCACGGAAAAACCCGCATGCGCCGCATCGCCCTCCTCCTCGCCGTCGTCCCCTTCGCGCTCGCCGGTTGCGCGTCCAAGCCCTCGCAACCCGAGGTGCCGCGGATCGAGCAGCCGCAGGTGCAGCTCGCGCCGACGCCGCCGGTCACCCCGCGCCGCAAGGCCGAGCTGCACACCGAGCTCGCTGCGGGATACTACGAGCGCGGGCAGATGAGCGTCGCGCTCGACGAGCTCAAGATGGCGGAAAACGACGACCCGAGCTACCCGCGCATCTACAACGTCTACGGCCTCGTCTACACGATGATCGGCGAGTCCGACAAGGCGGAGGCGAATTTCCAGCGCGCGCTGTCGATGGCGCCGAACGATTCGGAGCTGCACCACAACTGGGGCGCGTTCCTGTGCTCGCACGGGCGCGCGGCGCAGGCGATTCCCGAGTTCGAGATCGCGGCGCGCGACCCGCTGTACAAGACGCCGGAGATCGCGCTCACCAACGCCGGCAAGTGCAGCGTCGTGCTCGGCAAGAACGCCGAGGCCGAGCAGTATTTCCGGCGCGCGCTGTCGCTGAAGCCGCTCGACACCAGCGCCGCGTACAACCTCGCGCTGCTCAAGTATCGCGAGCACGACTACGACACCGCGCGCGCGCTGATGCGCACGGTGATGGCGCAGAACAATGCGCCGCCGCAGGCGCTGTACCTCGGCATGTGCATCGAGCGCCGCAAGGGTGACCAGCAGTCCGAGGATTCATACGTGCAGCAGCTCAAGAACCGCTTCCCGCAGTCGCCGGAGGCGCAGAACATGGACGGCAAGGACTGCTGATGCCGGCTGACGACGACACGCCGCTGACGACGACAACGCCGACACCGCGCGACGCCGGCGCCATGCTGGCGCAGGCGCGCGAAGCCGCGGGCCTGTCGGTCGACGCCGTCGCCGCGCAGCTGAAGCTCGCGCCGCGCCAGGTGCGCGCGCTGGAATCCGGCGACTTCGCCGCGCTGCCGGGGCGCACGTTCGTGCGCGGCTTCATGCGCAACTACGCGCGCTTCCTCGACGTCGATGCCGAGAAGGTGCTGGCGGCGCTGCCCGACGCCGAAGCCGATCCCGGCCTGTCGCACCCGCACCTCGCCAACACGCACCGCGCGATGGGCGAAATTCCCAACGAGCGGGCGCGCCCGAAGTCGATCGCTGGTTGGGCGATCGCGCTCGCGCTGGCCGCGATCGTCGCCGTCGCCGTCACGTACGAGAAGCTGCGCGCGCCACCGGTGACGGGCGCACCCGCGCAGGAGGCGCCGGCACCCGCGGCGCCGCGCGACGCGCCGCCTGCCGCACCCGGCGGATCGTCCGGCGTCGACGGCCAGGCGCTGCCCAATCCGGCGGCGCCCGCATCGTCATCGCCGCAGTCGTCGGCGGACACGGCCGCGACGGTCGCGAGCAGCGACGGCGCGGCCATGGCGGCCCCCGTGACGGCCGGGATCGACGATCGCGCGGTGGATGCCACCGCCGCGGCGGAGCGGACTGCGACACTGCGACCGGCGATGATGCAAACATCCGCGCCGATGCCCGCGAGCGGCGACACGGCGCCTGCGGTCGCCCGCAACGCCGGCTTCGACGGCGCGCGCACGGATGCCGCCGCGGCGCCGCGCGCATCGACGCTCGAGATCGTCTTCCGCGGCACCTCGTGGGTCGACGTCAAGGACGCGAGCGGCACGAGCATCCTGACGATGACGGGCAGCGCCGGCACGGCGCGCGCGCTCGATGCCGCGCCGCCGATCGACCTCGTCGTCGGCAACGCCGGCGAGGTCGACGTCACGTTCCGCGGCTCGCACATCGACCTCGCACCGCATGCCCGCCAGAACGTCGCGCGGCTGACGCTGCGCTAGGCGCGAGCGATGAGCACGACCGACAAGCCTGCGGCGCAGGCGCTCGCGCCGCGCGGCATCGCCGAGGGCACCGGCCGCGCCCGGCTGCAGGCGGTGCGCGGCATGAACGACGTGCTGCCCGACGAGGCGCCGCTGTGGCAGCGCCTGGAGGACGCGGCGCGCATGGTGTTCGCGCAATATGGCTACCGCAACGTCCGCGTGCCGATCGTCGAGTCGACGCCGCTGTTCGTGCGTGGCATCGGCAACGCCACCGACATCGTCGAGCACGAGATGTACACGTTCGCCGACAAGCTCTCCGGCGACAGCCTGACGCTGCGGCCGGAAGCCACCGCCGGCGTCGTGCGCGCGGCGATCGAGCACAACCTCACGTACGAGCGTGCGCAGCGCGTGTGGACCGCGGGCCCGATGTTCCGCCACGAGCGTCCGCAGAAGGGGCGCTACCGTCAATTCCACCAGCTCGACGTCGAGGCGCTGGGCTTCGCCGGCCCCGACGTCGACGCCGAGCAGATCGTCATGCTGGCGCGTCTGTGGCGCGCGCTCGGGCTCGCCGACGTCAGCCTGAGCGTCAACTCGATCGGCGACGTCGACGACCGCCTGCGCTATCGCGCGACGCTGATCGAATGGTTCGAGCGCCATCGCGACGTGCTCGACGAAGACGCCCGGCGCCGCCTGCACACCAATCCGCTGCGGCTCCTCGACTCCAAGCATCCGCCGATGCAGGACGTCATCGCCGCGGCGCCGAAGCTGATCGATCGCATCGGCGACGCGGCACGCGCCCACTTCGACGGCGTCTGCGGCATGCTCGACGCCGCCGGCATCGCCTATGCGATCGACGCCCGCCTGGTGCGCGGCCTCGACTATTACAACCGCACCGTCTTCGAATGGGTCAGCGGCGCGCTCGGTGCACAGGGCACCGTCGCGGGCGGCGGCCGCTACGATGGCCTGTTCGCCGAGCTCGGCGGCAAGCCCACGCCCGCCTGCGGCTTCGGCTGCGGCATGGAGCGCCTGGTGCTGCTGCTGCAGGCGGCCGGCGCGGCGGCGACCGATGCGCCGCTCGCCTACGTCGTGCATGCCGGCACCGCCGCCGCGGCGTTCGCGCAGCGCCTTGCCGAATCGCTGCGCGACCAGGGACGCGCCGTCGTCGTCAACGCCGGCGGCGGCAGCTTCAAGTCGCAGATGAAAAAAGCCGATGCGAGTGGCGCCGCCGTCGCGCTCATCGTCGGCGACGACGAGATCGCCGCCGGCACCGTGACGCTGAAGCCGCTGCGCGTCGCCGCCGGGCAAGTCGCGGTGCCCGCCGCGGAAATCGCTTCCCGCGTCGCCGCGTTCGCCGCCTGACAACCCCAACGCATCACTGGAAAACCGATGGCCGTCTACGATCTGGAAGAGCAGGAACAACTCGACGAGCTCAAAGCCTGGTGGGAACGCCACGGCAATCGCGTGGCGAGCGTCGTCATCGCCGGCTGCGTCGCCTATCTCGGCTGGCAGGGCTGGCGCTGGTACGAAGCCGGCCATCTCGACGCCGCGTCGGCGTTGTACAGCGCCGTGCAGGACGCGGCGCGCAACGACAACGCGCCCAAGGCCAAGGAGGCCATGGCGCAGCTCGCCGACCGCTATGCGGGCACGCCGTATGCGCCGCGCGCCGCACTGCTCGACGCCAAGATCCTGTGGGATGCCGGTGACAAGGCCGGCGCGCGCGCGCGGCTGCAATGGGCGATGGATCGTGCGGGCGACAACGACCTCGCGCAGGTGGCGCGCTATCGGATGGCCGAGACATGGCTCGACGACGGCAAGCCCGACGAGGCGCTGAAGCTCCTCGACGCCAAGACCGACGACGCGTTCACCGCCCTGTATGCCGACCTGCGCGGTGATGCGCTGGTCGCCGCGGGACGCAAGGACGACGCGCGCAAGGCCTACGAAACCGCGCTGGCGAAGTTCGACGTGCGCTCGGCGTATCGCAACTACGTCGAGGTGAAATTCCACGCGATCGGCGGCGGCGACGCGCCGCAGCCGCCGACCGCTGGCGGCGCGTTCCCGGGCGGCGGCAAGACGACGACCGCCACCACCGGGGCGCCGGCTGCCACGGCTGCGCCCGCCGCGGCAACATCGCCGACGACACCGTCGGCCACGCCACCGCCCGCGTCGCCGACCGCCCCCACCGGCACACCCGCTGCGGCGAAGGGCGGCGCCAAGCCATGATGCGTCGCGCGCTCGTATGCGTCGTGGCGGCCGCCGCGCTCGGTGGCTGCTCGACGTTGACGTCGTGGATGCCGTCGATCCCGGCGCCGTGGACGCTCGGCTGGTTCAGCAGCCGCAACAAGCCCGGACCGATGCCCGACCTGGTCGCCAAGGTGACACCGACGATCAACTGGCAGGCGAGCGTGGGCAAGGTGCTTCCCGGGTTCACCCCCGCCGTGACGCCCGACGCCATCTATGCCGCCGCCACCGACGGCACGCTGGTGCGTCTCGACCCTGCCACCGGTCGCGTCGTGTGGCGGATCAGCGTCGACATGCGGCTGTCTGCGGGCGTCGGCGCCGATGCCGCGGCGGCGGTCGTCGGCACCGAATTCGGCGACGTCATCGCCGTATCGCCCGACGGCAAGATCGCGTGGAAATCGAAGGTTTCGAGCGAAGTCACGGCGCCGCCCGCGGTGGCCGGCGGCATCGCCGTCATCTATGCAGGCGACGGGCGCGTCTTCGCGCTCGACATCAAGGACGGCAAGACGCGCTGGGTCTACCAGCGCCAGAGCCCGCCGCTGATCGTGCGCAACAGCGCGCCGGCGACGGTCAGCCACGGCGGCGCATTCGTCGGCACTGCCGGCGGACGCCTGGTGGCGCTCGACGCCACCAACGGCATCGTCGGCTGGGAGGCGGCGGTCGCGGTGCCGAAGGGCGCCACCGAGCTCGAGCGCATCGCCGACGTCACGAGCCCGCCGCTGATCGATGGCCGCAACGTCTGCGCCACGGCATTCCAGGGGCGCACCGTGTGCTTCGACGCGCTGCGCGGCACCAGCATCTGGTCGCGCGACATCGCGAGCTACGGCGGCATGACGCAGGACGCCAAGAACTTCTACATCACCGAGGACACGGGGACGATCCAGGCGCTCGACAAGTCGACCGGCGCGACGCTGTGGAAGCAGGACGTGCTGAAGGGACGGCGGATCGGCGGCCCGCAGATCGTCGGCGACTATGTCGGCGCCGTCGACATTCAGGGCTGGCTGCACCTGCTCGCCGCGGCCGACGGCACCTACGTGGGACGCATCGCCACCGACGGCGCGGCGCCGGCCACGCAACCCGCGGCGAGCGCGACCGGCGCGGTCTGGCAATCACTCAACGGCACGGTCTTCAGCGTCGGCGTACGCTGATCGCGCGGGCGCGATGCTGCCCACCGTCGCGCTCGTCGGCCGCCCCAACGTCGGCAAGTCGACGCTGTTCAATCGGCTGACGCGCACGCGCGACGCCCTGGTGCACGACATCCCCGGGCTCACGCGTGACCGGCATTACGGTCGCGCCCGCGGCGGCGCCCGCGCGTTCCTCGTCATCGATACCGGCGGCTTCGAGCCGGTGGCGCAAGGCGGCATCGAGCGCGAGATGGCGCGCCAGGCGGAGACCGCGATCGCCGAGGCGGACGTGGTGGTATTCATCGTCGACGGCCGCGAGGGCGTCACCACGCAGGACAAGGCGATCGCCGAGCGCCTGCGACGCGCCGGCCGCGGGGTGATCCTCGCCGTCAACAAGACCGAAGGGCTCGACCGCGACCGTGCCGCGGCGGAGTTTCACGAGCTGGCGATGGGCGAGCCGCTGCCGATCGCCGCCGCGCACGGTGAAAACGTGGGCGCGCTGGTCGACGTGATCGAGGCGCACTTGCCGCCCGCCGCCACCGACGACGCCGAACCCGCGGAAGGCGATCGCGTCAAGGTGGCGATCGTCGGGCGGCCCAACGTCGGCAAGTCGACGCTCGTCAACGCGCTGCTCGGCGAGGAGCGCGTGATCGCGTTCGACGAGCCCGGCACCACGCGCGACTCGATCCATCTCGACTTCGACGTCGGCGCGCGGCACTACACGCTGATCGACACCGCCGGCGTGCGCCGGCGCGGCAAGGTGACGCAGACGATCGAGAAATTCTCGGTGCTGAAGACGCTGCAGGCGATCGAGGACGCCAACGTCGTCGTGCTGCTGCTCGACGCCACCGCCGACGTCGCCGAGCAGGACGCGCACATCGCGAGCTACATCCTCGAGGCCGGGCGCGCGCTGGTGGTGGCGGTGAACAAGTGGGACGGCGCCGACGCCGATGCGCGCGACGCGGTGAAGCGCGACATCGAGCGCAAGCTCGCGTTCCTCGACTTCGCCGACCATGCGTTCATCAGCGCGCGCGAAGGCAAGGGACTCAAGGCGCTGCTGGCGGCGGTTGACCAGGCGTACAAGGCGGCGATGGCGCGGATGCCGACGCCGCGCCTCACGCGCGCGCTGATCGACGCGGTCGCGCGCCAGCAACCGCCGCGTGCCGGGATGGTGCGCCCGAAGCTGCGCTACGCGCATCAGGGCGGCCACAACCCGCCGCTGATCATCATCCACGGCTCGTCGCTGGGGGCCGTGCCCGACGCCTATCGCCGCTATCTGGAACATTTCTTCAGCGCGACGTTCAAACTGCGCGGCACCCCGCTTAGGATACAATTCAAGACTGGCGTCAATCCCTATGCGGACTCCGCAGCACGCCGTACGCAACGGCCGCGCAAGCAACGGCCGGATGCCGGTCGCGGGCGGAAGCGTGCAACCTCATGAGGCAGTCACAAGAACAGAGGAGCTCCCGATGAGCAACAAAGGGCAAATGCTACAAGACCCGTTTCTGAACACGCTGCGCAAGGAACACGTCCAGGTGTCGATCTACCTCGTCAACGGCATCAAGCTGCAGGGCCAGATCGAATCGTTCGACCAGTACGTCGTGCTGCTCAAGAACACCGTCACGCAAATGGTCTACAAGCACGCGATCTCCACCGTCGTGCCGTCGCGACCGGTGGCGATGCCGCATCATCCCAACGGCGACGCCGAGACCTAGCACCGCACGCCGCGGCGCGGCCCGCCGGCGCGGATCGCATCATCCGCGCATTGAATCCGGGCACCGTCGCCGCCATCTGCGGATCGATGCCATCCTCCATGTTTGAGCGGCCGCAAGGCGGCGCGCGAGCGCTCGTCGTCGAGATCGACTTCGGCGGCGGCGACGCCGACGCCCGACTCGAAGAAGCGAAGGCGCTCGCCGCGTCGGCCGGCGCCGACGTCGTTGGCGAGGTGCGCGGCCGGCGGGCGCGGCCCGATGCCGCGCTGTTCGCCGGCAGCGGCAAGGTCGAGGAGATCGCCGCGCTGCGCGAGGCGACCGGCGCCGACATCGTCATCTTCGACCACCCGCTGTCGGGCGTGCAGCAGCGCAACCTCGAGGAGGCGCTCAAGGCGCGCGTCGTCGACCGCGTCAGCCTCATCCTCGACATTTTCGCGCTGCGCGCGCGCAGCGCCGAGGGCAAGCTGCAGGTCGAGCTCGCCCAGCTCGCGCATCTGGCCACCCGCCTCGCCGGCGGCTGGACCCACCTCGAGCGACAGAAGGGCGGCATCGGCCTGCGCGGCCCTGGCGAGACGCAGCTCGAGACCGACCGCCGCCTGATCGCGCGCCGCGTGCGGCTGATCAAGCAGCGCATTGCCCGTGTCGCCACGTCGCGGCACGTGCAGAGCCGCACGCGCAAGCGCAACGCGGTGCGCACGGTCGCGCTGGTGGGCTATACCAACGCCGGCAAGTCGACGCTGTTCAACCGCATGACCGGGGGGCGCGTGCGCACCGCCGACCAGCTCTTCGCCACGCTCGACACCACGCTGCGCCGACTCGACATGCCGGGCGCGCACACCGTCGTCCTGTCCGACACCGTCGGCTTCATCCGCGACCTGCCGCACGACCTCGTGGCGGCATTCCGCGCCACGCTGGCCGAGGCCGCCGATGCCGACCTGCTGCTGCAGGTGGTCGACGCCGCATCGTCGGCGCGCGCCGCGCAGGACGACGCCGTCGACGCCGTTCTCGACGAGATCGGCGCCGGCGAAGTGCCGCGCATCCGCGTCCTCAACAAGGCCGACGCCGCGGGCCTCGCGCCGGGCGTCGAGCGCGACGGCTGTGGTACCATCACGTCGGTCCGTTTGAGCGCACTGACCGGGGAGGGTTGTGCGGACTTGAAGGCGGCGCTGCGCGAGCGCTTCGCGCGTCCCGTCGTCGCCGCCGACGATGCCGCAAGCGCGATCGAAGCGATTCGCGCAACTTCTTGAACCTCGGCGTGGCTCATGCGCACCACAGCGACGCCGGATCGCCCGCCCGACGGGTTGCCCAACTGACGGTTCACCCAACCGCCGTACTCGCCAACTGACGGACCACCCAGCCGATCGCCGCCGACCGGCTTTCTTCAGGCACGGAACCGACCGTCCGCACACATGTCGCTCAACGATCCTCAGTGGGGAAAGCGCAATAACGCCCAGGGCGGCCCGCCCGACCTGGACGAGATCTGGCGCAACTTCGCGCGCCGTTTCGGCACGCTGTTCGGCCAGCGTCCGCGCGGCGAGGACGGCGGCCCCGCCGGCAACGGGCTGCGCTTCGGCGGCGCCGCGCTGGTCGTCGCACTGGTCGTCGTGGTCTGGTTCGCCAGCGGCTTCTACATCGTCGACGAGGGCCGCCGCGGCGTCGTCACGCGCTTCGGCAAGTACGTCGAGACCACGCTGCCGGGCGCGCGCTGGCACCTGCCGGTGCCGATCGAAGCGGTCGACGTGGTCGACTTCTCGCAGGTGAAGACCATCGAGATCGGCTACCGCAACACGCCGAAGAACAAGGTCGACAAGGAAGCGGTGATGCTCACGGACGACGAGAACATCATCGACGTGCAGTTCGCCGTGCAATACAACCTCAAGAGCGCCGAGGACTGGGTCTTCAACACCAGCCGCCCCGACCAGATCGTCGCTTTCGTCGCCGAGAGCGCCATTCGCGAAGTGATCGGCCACAGCAAGATGGATTCGGCGCTGTACGAGGGCCGCGAGCAGATCGCGCGCCAGACGGAGCAGCTGATGCAGCAGATGCTCGACCTCTACGGCACCGGCGTATCGGTGCAGAAGGTGACGCTGCAGAGCGTGCAGCCGCCGGAGAAGGTGCAGGCGGCGTTCGACGACGCGGTCAAGGCCGGCCAGGATCGCGAGCGCTTCATCAACGAGGGCCAGGCGTACGCCAACGACGTCATCCCCCGCGCGCGCGGCGCCGCGGCGCGCCTGCTCGAGGAAGCGCAAGGCTACCAGGCCGAGGTCGTGCAGCGCGCCGACGGCGACGCCTCGCGCTTCCGCCAGATCTACACCGAATACCAGAAGGCGCCCGCGGTCACGCGCGAGCGCCTGTACCAGGACATGATGCAATCGGTGCTCGGCAACACCAGCAAGGTGCTGGTCGACCAGAAGAGCGGCCAGAGCCTCATCTACCTGCCGCTCGACAAGCTGCTGTCGCAGTCCACTGCGGCCGCCGCCGAGTCGACGCCGCTGGGGGCGCCGACGACCACCGTGCGCAACGCCCCGGTGGCGCCGTCCGACACGTCGCCGTCGGCCGATCCGCGCGGCCGCGACGCGCTGCGCAACCGCGAGGGACGCTGACATGCGCACGATGCCGATCGTCGCGTTCCTCGTCGCGCTGCTGCTGGTCGCGTCGCAGTCGCTGTACACGGTCGACCAGACGAAATACGCGATCAAGTTCCAGCTCGGCGAGATCGTCGACACCAAGACCGCGGCTGGTCTCTACACCAAGATTCCGCTGCTGCAGAACGTGCGCACCTACGACCGGCGCATTCTCACGCTCGACAATCCCGAGCCCGACCGCATGACCACGTCCGAGAAGAAGCCGCTGCTGGTCGACTTCATCGTGCTGTGGCGGATCACCGACGTCAAGCAGTACTACCGCTCCGTGCGGGGCGACGAGGAAGCGGCGCGGCGGCGCCTCGGGCAGACGGTACGCTCGATCCTCGCCGAGGAATTCAACAAGCGCGACGTGCACGCGGCGATCTCCAGCGAGCGCGACAAGATCACGCAGACCACCCGCGAAAAGGCCAACACCGACGCCAAGGCGATCGGCGTCGAGGTGGTCGACGTGCGGCTGCGCCGCGTCGAGCTGCCGCCCGACGTCACCGGCCCCGTGTACCAGCGGATGGAATCGGAGCGCCGCCGCGTCGCCAACGAGCTGCGCTCGCAGGGCGGCGCCGAATCGGAAAAGATTCGCGCCGACGCTGACCGTCAGCGCCAGGTGATCCTCGCCGACGCGTACAAGCAATCGCAGGCGCTGAAGGGCAAGGGCGACGCGCGCGCATCGGCGATCTACGCCGACGCCTACGGCATCAATCCCGAGTTCTACGACTTCTATCGCAGCCTCGAGACCTACCGCGCGACGTTCCGCAGCAAGGGCGACATGCTGGTGCTCGATCCCAACAGCGAGCTCTTCCGCTATTTCCGCACGCCCGGCGCCACCGCCGGACGCGAGACCCGCGCCAAATAGCGCGGGCCGGACGCGAACGATGGCGGTCACCCATTCGCTGTGGACGGCGCTCGCGCTGGTGCTCGTGATCGAAGGCGTGCTGCCGTTCGCGGCGCCGACGATATGGCGCGAAGCGTTCCGCCGCATGACCGCGCTGTCCGACGGTCAGCTGCGCTTCATCGGGCTCGCGTCGATCGTCACCGGCATCGTCTCGCTGCTGCTCGTCGTCCATGCGTAACTGGCTGCTTCCCGAGCACATCGAGGACCTGCTGCCCGCCGAGGCGATGCGTGTCGAGCAGTTGCGGCGGGTGCTCCTCGACCATTTTGCCGCGCACGGCTACGCGCTGGTGCAACCGCCGCTGATCGAGCACGTCGAATCGCTGGCCACCGGCACCGGCCGCGACCTCGAGCTGCAGACGTTCAAGATGGTCGATCCGCTGTCGGGACGCATGCTCGCGCTGCGCGCCGACATCACCCCGCAGATCGCGCGCATCGACGCGCACCTCCTCAATGCCGCGGGCATCACGCGCCTGTGCTACGCCGGCAGCGTGCTGCGCACGCGAGCCGGTGGCGCGGGAGCGACGCGCGAGGTGGTGCAGGTGGGCGCGGAGCTGTTCGGCGAGCCCGGCATCGCCGGCGACCAGGAGGTCATCGCATTGATCCTGTCGACGCTGTCGGCCGCCGGCGTGGCGAGCCTGCACCTCGACCTTGGCCACGTCGCCGTCTATCGCGCGCTGGCCAACGGCGCCGGCATCGGCAACAACGGCGACGACAGCGAGATGTTCGATGCCATGCGCGCCAAGGATGCGCCGGCGGTCGAGGCGCTGACGGCGCGCCTGCCCGCGGCCTGGCGCGATGCGCTGCGCGCGCTGCCGCGGCTGTACGGCCCGGCGCACGAGGTGCTGGCGCGCGCCGCGCGCGAGTTGCCGGACGTGCCGGCGATCGCCAACGCGCTGGCCTCGCTCGCGGCGCTCGCGGGCGCGGCCGAATCCGGGGTCGAGGCGCTGCACATCGATCTCGCCGACTTGCGCGGCTATCATTACCACAACGGTGCGACGTTCTCGGTGTTCACCGCCGGCGAACCGGGGGCGATCGGCAACGGCGGCCGTTACGACGGCATCGGCCGCGCGTTCGGCCGCGCGCGCCCGGCCACGGGCTTCACGCTCGACCTGCGGCAGCTCGCCGAGGTCGTCGCGCGCGGCTGACGCCGCGCGTTCCCTCGATTCCAGCAGTCAACCAGACGAATATCATGGGCAAGAACGTCGTCGTGATCGGCACGCAGTGGGGCGACGAGGGCAAGGGCAAGATCGTCGACTGGCTCGCCGAGAACACGCATGCGGTGGTGCGCTTCCAGGGTGGGCACAACGCCGGGCATACGCTGGTGATCGCTGGCAAGAAGACGGTCCTGCGGCTCATTCCGTCGGGCGTGCTGCATGCCGGCGTGGCGATCTGGATCGGCAACGGCGTGGTCGTGTCGCCGCAGGCGCTGATGACCGAGATCGGCGAGCTCGAGGGCGCCGGCGTCGACGTGCGGTCGCGCCTGAGGATCTCGCCTGCCTGCCCGCTGGTGCTGCCCTATCACGCGGCGCTCGACCAGGCGCGCGAGTCCGCGGCGGACGGCAAGATCGGCACCACCGGGCGCGGCATCGGTCCGGCCTACGAGGACAAGATCGCGCGGCGTGCGATTCGCATCCAGGACCTCGCCGACGCCGACCGCTTCGCGGCCAAGCTCGAGCGCGTGCTCGAATACCACAACTTCGTGCTGACCCAGTTCTGGAAGGCGCCGCCGGTGCCGTTCGCGGCGACGCGCGATGCGACGCTGGCGCTGGCCGCGGACATCGTGCCGATGATCGGCGACGTCGCGCATCTCATCCAGCAGGCGCGCGCGCGCGGCGACTCGCTGCTGTTCGAGGGCGCACAGGGCGCGCTGCTCGACGTCGACAACGGCACGTATCCGTTCGTCACCAGCTCGAACTGCATTGCCGGCGCCGCGGCGCCGGGCAGCGGCATCGGCCCGCGCATGCTCGACTACGTGCTCGGCATCACCAAGGCCTATACGACGCGCGTCGGCGAGGGGCCGTTTCCCACCGAGCTCAACGACGACACCGGCGCGCGCCTCGCCAAGCGCGGCAACGAGTTCGGCTCGGTCACCCTGCGTCCGCGGCGCTGCGGCTGGCTCGACATCCCGGCGCTCGCGCGCTCGCTCGAGCTGTCCGGCGTCGACGGCCAATGCATCATGAAGCTCGACGTGCTGGACGGCCTGCCCGAGATCCGCATCTGCACGCACTACCTGGCGGACGGCGCGCGCGTCGACCGCATGCCAAGCGGCGCCGAGGCGGTCTCGCGCTGCAGGCCGGTCTACGAGACGCTGCCGGGCTGGAGCGAGAGCACCGTCGGCGCGACGTCGTTCGACGACCTGCCCGCCCACGCGCGCGACTACCTGCGCCGCATCGAGGCGCTCACCGGGGTGCCGATCGCGATCGTCTCCACCGGCGCCGACCGCGCCGAGACCATTCTCGTGCATCATCCGTTTCATTGAGTTCGCCCAACGCCGCCGCCACGCCACCGGAGACACGCGCGATGAGGCTCGACGTCAGCTGGGAGCAATACCGGGTGCTCGTCGAGCGGCTGGCCGCCGACGTGCATCGCTCGGGATTCGCGTTCAACCAGATCATCTGCATCGCCCGCGGCGGCCTGCGCGTCGGCGACGTGCTGTCGCGGATCTTCGACATGCCGCTGGCGATCCTGTCGACGCATTCCTATGCCGCCGATGGCGGCACTGTGCGCGGCGACCTGGTGATCGCCGAACACATGACGATGACGCGGCCCACGCTAGGCGATCGCGTGCTGCTGGTCGACGACATGGTGGACTCGGGGCACACGCTGGAGGCGGTGGCGCGCACGCTGCCGCAGCGCTTCCCGGCGATTCGCGAGATGAAGACGGCGGTGCTGTGGTGGAAGGCGTGCTCGGTGTATCGCCCGGACTTCCACGTCGAATATCTGGCGGACAGCCCGTGGATCCAGCAGCCGTTCGAGATCTACGACCATCTCGAGCCGCGGGAGCTCGAGGTCCGTCTCGCGCATGTCGCGAACGCGGTGAAGGCGGCCGGCTGAAACCGCGCGCACGGCGCCGGGTGCGGATGATGCGGAGTGCCGCCGCAGGCGGCGCGCGACAATCGGCGAACGCCGCGAAGCGCGGCGCGGGATGAACGTGGTGCCCAGAAGAGGACTCGAACCTCCACAGTGTTGCCACCGCCAGGACCTGAACCTGGTGCGTCTACCAATTCCGCCATCTGGGCGACTGCAACTCGTTATTTTACTTGGCCTTTCAAACAGTGTCAAAAACGCGCAAGACTCCTGACGCACCCGCCAAGGGCGCCATCGACGCCGCGGCGCTGCTGGCGCGGCTCACTGACATCGGCGTGCCGATCGACGCCGCCGAGCTGGCGGCGCAGATGGACATCGGGCGCCGCCAGCGCGCGGCGTTCGACGCCGCGCTCGATGCGCTGATGCGGCGTGGCGACGTCATCGCCAACCGCAAGGGCGCGCTGTGCGTCGCGCAGAAGATCGACGTCGTCGCCGGCACCGTCACCGGCCATCCCGACGGCTACGGTTTCCTCGTGCCCGACGCCGGCGGCGAGGACTTCTATCTCGCGCCGCGCGAAATGCACAAGGTGCTGCACGGCGATCGCGTCGCCGTGCGCGAGACCGGCGTCGATCGCCGCGGCCGGCGCGAGGGCGAGATCGTCGAGGTGCTGGAGCGCCGCACCCGGGAAGTCGTCGGCCGTCTGCACGAGGAGCGTGGCGTGTGGTTCGTGGTGGCCGAGAACCGCCGCATCAGCCAGGACCTGCTGGTGCCCGACAACGAGCGCGGCACGGCGCGCCCGCGCGACGTCGTCGTCGCCGAGATCATCGAGCAGCCAGGCCCCGAGCGCGAGGCGGTGGCGCGGGTCAAGGAGGTGCTGGGCGGCATCACCGATCCGGGCATGGAGATCGAGATCGCGCTGCGCAAGCATGCGCTGCCATTCGTGTTCGCGGCCGACGCGGAGCGAGAGGCGAAGCGCCTGCCGGCGGAGGTGCGCGCCGCCGACCGCAAGGGCCGCGAGGACCTGACGCACCTGCCGATCGTCACGATCGACGGCGAGACCGCGCGCGACTTCGACGACGCCGTGTACTGCGAGCGCAAGGGCAGCGGCTTTCGCCTGGTGGTCGCGATCGCCGACGTCTCGCATTACGTCAAGGACGGCAGCGCCCTGGACCGCGACGCGCGCGAGCGCGGCAACTCGGTGTACTTCCCGCGGCGCGTCATCCCCATGCTGCCGGAAGCGCTGTCGAACGAGCTCTGCTCGCTCAAGCCCGAGGTCGACCGGCTGTGCATGGCGTGCGAGATGACGATCGACGCCGGCGGCGCGATCATCGCGCACCGCTTCTTTGCGGCCGTCATCCACTCGCGGGCTCGCCTGACGTACGACGAGGTATGGAGCTGGCTCGATTCGCCCGCACCCCCCGCCGACCCCCGCGCGAAGGCGCTGCTGCCGCACCTGCGCAATCTCTATGCGCTGTACAAGGTACTGGTGCAGGCGCGCGAGGCGCGCGGCGCGATCGACTTCGACACCGTCGAACTGGCACTCGTATTCGACGCCCGCGGCAAGATCGAGCGCATCGTGCCAGCGCCGCGCAACGACGCCCACAAGCTGATCGAGGAATGCATGCTCGCGGCCAACGTCTGCGCGGCCGATTTCCTCGCGGCGAACAAGCAGCCGGTGCTGTACCGCGTGCATGCCGGCCCGACGCCGGAGAAGCTGGTGCAGCTGAAGGCGTTCCTCGCCAGCGCCGCGCTCGAGCTCGGCGGCGGCGATGCCCCGACGGCGATGGACTACGCACGGCTGATGCGCAAGATCGAGGGACGGCCCGACCAGGCACTGCTGCAGACGGTGATGTTGCGCTCGCTGCAGCAGGCGCAGTACCGGCCGGACAACGTCGGCCATTTCGGCCTCGCGTACGACGCTTACGCGCATTTCACTTCGCCGATCCGCCGCTATCCCGACCTCCTCGTCCACCGCGCGATCAAGGCGGTGCTCGCCGGCACGCGATACGTGCCACCGGGCGCCACGTGGAACGAGCTCGGCGTGCATTGCTCGCTGACCGAGCGGCGCGCCGACGACGCCACCCGTGACGTCGAGGCGTGGCTCAAGTGCTTCTTCATGCGCGATCGCATCGGCGAGGTGTTCGCCGGCACCGTCAGCGGCGTGACGAGCTTCGGCCTGTTCGTCACGCTCGACGAGCTCAATGTCGACGGCCTCGTGCACATCACCGAGCTGGGCCGCGACTATTTCCGCTACGAGGCCGCGCGGCACGAGCTCAAGGGCGAACGCAGCGGCGCCGCGTGGCGCCTGGGCGGCCGCATCACGGTGCGCGTGGCGCGCGTCGACCTCGACACGTCGAAGATCGATTTCGTGCTGGCCGACGCCGAATCGCCGTCCGCGCCGCGCGCCAACGTCGCCGCTGGCGCGCGAGCGCCCTCTGCCGCGACGTCGAAGGGCCGTCCGAGCGTGTCGCAGCCGCTGTCACGCGAGGATCTTCCGCCGCGCACCAGGACCGCCGCCCCGCCGAAGCGCGGCCGTCCCTGACGCCGCGTGGACCTGGTCCTGCAGGCCGCGCACCTCGCATCCGACGAGGTCGACACGCTGGTCGCGCTCACCGGCGCGCAGGGCGTGCTGCCGCTGACGCGTGCCGGCAACGATGCCTGCCGCCTCGTCGACGTCGAATCGGATGCCGGCGTGGCGCAAGCCTGCGCCGCCGTGAACTATGACGTCGCGCGCATCGAGGCCGATCATCCGCTGGCCGGCGTGCGGCTGGTAGCGATGGACATGGATTCGACGCTGATCACGATCGAATGCATCGACGAGATCGCCGCCGCGCAAGGCATCAAGCCGCAAGTGGCAGCGATCACCGCGCGCACGATGCGCGGCGAGATCGACTTCGCCGAGAGCCTGCGCCAGCGCGTGGCGCTCCTCGCGGGTGCGCCGGCGAGCGCACTGGCCGATGTCTACGCGCGGCGCCTGCTGCTGTCGCCGGGGGCCGAGCGGCTGCTGGGCGCATTGCACGCACAGGGCACGCAGACGTTGCTGCTCTCCGGCGGCTTCACCTATTTCACCGATCGCCTGCGTGAACGCCTCGGCTTCACGGCGAGCTTCGCCAACACGCTCGAGATCGTCGACGACCATCTCACCGGCCGAATCGCCGGCCCGGTGTTCGACGCTGGCGCCAAGGCCGACGTCGTGGCGCAATGGGCGCGCGAAGCGCGTCGCAGCGGCGGCATTGCGGTGGCGATCGGCGACGGCGCCAACGACATCCCGATGCTCGAGGCCGCGGACGTTTCCGTCGCGTGGCACGCGAAACCGGCGCCACGCGCGCGCGCCCTGTATGCGATCGACCACTGCGGGCTCGACGCCGTGCTCAACCTCTTCACCTGACGCGACGCCGCGCCGCGGAGGGCAAGATCCGCATCGGCTCGCTCCGGCAATCCGGGAAACGTCAGTCGATGTGCACGTTCGCGGCGGCCGCGACCTGCTTCCACTTGGCGACGTCGTCGCGGATGCGCGCCGCAAACGCCTGCGGCGTGCTGCCCACCTCCTTGGCGCCGGTCGCCTCGATGCGCGCGCGCACGTCGGGCATGGCCACGATGGCCTGGATCTGCTTGGCAAGGCGGTCGATCACCGCGCTGGGCGTACCGGCCGGCGCGAGCAGGCCGAACCACGCGACGGTCTCGAATCCGGGCACGCCCGCCTCGGCCACCGTCGGCACGTCGGGGAGCGCCGGCCAGCGCTCGGCGGTGGTCACCGCCAGCGCGCGCACCTTGCCCGAGTGGATGTGCCCGATCGCCGGCGGCAGGTTGAAGAAGCCGAGCGGCACGGTGCCGGCGATGATGTCGGTGAGCGCCGGCGTCGCGCCCTTGTACGGAATGTGATGCAGGTCCGTCTTGGTCAGGTACTTGAAGAGCTCCATCGACATGTGCGCCGACGAGCCCTGCCCGCCCGACGCGAAGTCGATCGCGCCCGGCTTCGCGCGCGCGGCGTCGATCAGGTCCTTGACGCTGCGGATCGGCGACGCCGGATTGACGACCAGCACGTTCGGCGAATACGAGATCAGCGATATCGGCGCGAAGCTCGCCACCGCGTCGTAGGTCAGCTTCGAGTACACCGCGGCATTGATGCCGTGCGAGCCGGCGTTGCCCATGATCAGCGTGTAGCCGTCGGGCGCGGCGTGCGCCACCTGCTCGGCGGCGACCACGCCGCCGGCGCCCGGCTTGTTCTCGACGACGAACGGCTGGCCGAACGCCGCCTGCAACTTGTCGGCGACGACCCGCGCGGTGATGTCGGAGCCGTCGCCCGGCGGGCTCGGCACGACGATCTTCACCGGCTTCGACGGCCACGCATCGGCGGCGATCGCACTGGTCGCCAGCACTGCGGCGAAGCATGCCGCCACCCACCGTGCGCCGATGCGCACGCCATGACCGCTGCCCGAATTCGACATTGCCGTTTCCCCCGTTGGATACGCTATCCGTCGCGGCGCGCGCCGGCGCGCGCTCGCGTGCTCAATCCGCCTCGTCGAGCCACGCCATCTGGATCGCCTCGAGTATCTTTTCCCCGCTGTGTTTCGGGTCGTCGTCGAAGCCGGGCAGCGCGAGCACCCAGCGCATGAGATCGGTGAAGCGCACGCCGGCCGGATCGACGCCGGGGTGCGCGGTGGCCAGCGCGATGCCGATCTCGCGGGAATCGGTCCACTTCATTTGCGCTCCTTCGCGTAGTTGATCGTGTAGCGCGGAATCTCGATCACCAGCTTCGTCTTGCCGTCGACCTTGGCCTGGCAGGACAGCCGCGACTGCGGCGTCAGGCCCCAGGCGCGGTCGAGCAGGTCGTCCTCGTCTTCCGTCGATTCCGGCAGCGAGGCGAAGCCTTCGCGCACGATGACATGGCAGGTGGTGCAGGCGCAGGACTTCTCGCACGCGTGCTCGACCTCGATGCCCTGGTCGAGCAGGTTGTCGAGCAGCGACTTGCCCGGCTCGGCTTCGAACGTGACGCCGTCCGGGCAGATTTCCGGATGCGGCAGGACCGCGATCTCAGCCATGGTCGGAAGGCGCGAGCGCGTCGATCGCCTTGCCGGCGAGCGCGCGGCGCACGTCGCGGTCCATCCGCCGCCCGGCGAACGCGGTGGTCGCGCGGTTGAGCGCGTCGGCGGCCGCGCGCAGCGCAGACGCATCGTCGCCGGCGAGCGCCGCACGCAGCGCGGCGAGCCCGGCGTCGATCCGCGCACGCTCGGCGGATTCGACGAGCGCCGCGTCGACGTCGAGCGCGTGCTCGGTGATCTCGAGCAGCTGGCGCGCTTCCACCTGCGCCTCCGCCAGCGCGCGTGCCTGCATGTCGGATTCGGCGTGGGCGAACGAGTCCTGCAGCATCGTCGCCACCTCGGCATCGGTGAGCCCATACGACGGCTTCACCTCGATCGATGCCGCGACGCCGCTCGTCGCCTCGTGCGCGGTCACCGCGAGCAGGCCGTCGGCGTCGACCTGGAACGTCACCGCCACGCGCGCCGCGCCGGCGGCCATCGGCGGAATGCCGCGAAGCTCGAAGCGCGCCAGCGAGCGGCAGTCTGCGACCTTTTCGCGCTCGCCTTGCACCACGTGGATCGACATCGCCGACTGGCCGTCCTTGTACGTCGTGAACTCCTGCGCGCGCGTCACGGGGATCGTCGAGTTGCGCGGCACGATGCGCTCCGTGAGCCCGCCCATCGTCTCGAGGCCAAGCGAGAGCGGGATCACGTCGAGCAGCAGCCAGTCGTCGCCGTCGCGATTGCCTGCCAGCGCGTTGGCCTGCACCGCGGCGCCGAGCGCCACCACCTCGTCGGGATTGAGGTTGGTGAGCGGCGGCTGGCCGAAGTGCTCCTCGACCGCGCGGCGGATCTCGCGCATGCGGGTGGCGCCGCCGACCAGCACGACGCCGTCGATGTCGGCCGGCGCGAGCGCGGCGTCGCGCAGCGCGCGCCGCACCGGCTGCAGCGTCTTCTGCACCAGCGTGCGCGTGATGTCCGTGAACGTCGCCGCCGGCAGCATCAGGTTGATCCTGCGACCGTCGGCCAGCGTCGCCATGATCGGCGCGGCGTCGTGGCCGGTCAGCATCTCCTTGGCCTCGCGCGCCTTGGCGAGCAGCAACCGGGTGTCGCCGGCATCGAGGGGCGGCAGCTTCGCGGTCTCGATGATCCAGCAGAACACGCGATGGTCGAAGTCGTCGCCGCCGAGCGATGAATCGCCGTTGGTGGCGAGCACCTTGAACACGCCCTGCGACAGTGCAAGGATCGAGATGTCGAACGTGCCACCGCCGAGGTCGAAGATCGCGTAGGTGCCGCGCGACGCATTGTCGAGCCCGTAGGCCACCGCGGCGGCAGTGGGCTCGTTCAACAGGCGCAACACCGGCAGTCCTGCGAGCTTCGCCGCATCCTTGGTCGCCTGCCGCTGCGCGTCGTCGAAATAGGCGGGCACGGTGACCACGGCGGCGTCGATCGCACCGCCGAGCTGGACCTCGGCACGCGCGCGCAGCGCGCCCAGGATGTCCGCCGAAATCTGCACCGGCGACTTCACGCCGTCACGGGTGGCGATCTTGACCATGCCCGGCGCGTCGACGAAGCGATACGGGAAGCGCCGGTCGTCGCCGAGGTCGGCGCGACCCCGCCCCATCATCCGCTTCACCGACACCACGGTATTCGCGGGATCCACCGCCTGCTGCGCGATCGCAACGTAGCCGACGTCGGCATGGCCGTCGTGGTAGCGCACCACCGACGGCAGCAGCGGGCGCCCGGCGTCGTCGGCGAGCACCACCGGCAAGCCGTTGCGCACGGTCGCCACCAGCGAATTGGTGGTGCCGAGATCGATGCCGATCGCGCGCCGCTTCTCGCGCGGCACGGGCTTCGCATCGGGCTCGGCGATCTGGAAGAGCGCCATGTCAGGCGTCGATCTCGGCGATCATCGCGTCGACGTCGGCCGCGACTTTCTGCAGGAACTTGAGCTCGCGCACGGCGTCGCGCGCCTGCGTGATGTCCCTGGCGTCGAGGCGCTCGGCCAGCGCCACTTCGCGCGCCGCCGACTCGCGGCGGATCGCGGCCAGGATCGCCTCCAGCGCGGCGACGTCGCCGGCGGTCCCGGCGTCGGCCGCCGCCTCGCGCCGCGCGAGCTCGGTCTCGAGGAAGTCGCGCGACAGCGCGGTGTCGGTTTCCGCCAGCGCATCGACGCCCTGCAACTGCAACAAGTAGCGGCCGCGCTCGACCGGGTCCTTGAGGGTGCGATACGCCTCGTTGACGCGCGCCGCCGCCTGCAGCGCCTGGCGTTGCGCGGCGGGATCGCCCGCATGCCGGTCGGGATGCACGTCCCTCTGCAGCGCACGGTAACGCTCCTCGAGCACCGCGGCGTCCACGGCGAAGCGAGCCGGCAGTGCGAAGAGCTCGAAGTGGTTGTGCGTGAAATCGATCATGGCTCGGAACGAAACGGGCGGCCCTCGAGCCGCCCGCCACGGGGGTCGACGATGCTCAGTCGATGGCGACCATGACGTCGCTCGCCTTCACCACCGCATAGGCCTTCTTGCCGGCGGCGAGGCCGAGCCGCTTGACGGAGTCGTTGGTGATCACTGCGACCACCTGCACGCCGCCGACGTCGATCACCACTTCGGAATTGATCGCGCCGGTGCTGACCGATGCCACGGTCCCCGCCAGCTGGTTGCGCGCGCTGATTTTCATCGCCAATCCGGCCTTCAGACGTTGAAGCTCTCGCCGCAGCCGCATTCGGCCTTGACGTTGGGGTTGTTGAACTTGAATCCCTCGTTGAGGCCCTCGCGCGCGAAATCGAGCTCGGTGCCGTCGACATACGGGAGGCTCTTGGGATCGACCACCACGGTGACACCGTGGCTCTCGAAGCGCAGGTCCTCGGGCTTCACCTCGTCGGCGAACTCGAGCTTGTAGGCGAGACCGGAGCAGCCGGTGGTGCGCACGCCGAGACGCAGCGCGATGCCCTTGCCGCGCCGTGCGAACTGCGCGCCGACGTGCTTCGCCGCGGTTTCGGTCAGCGTGATCATGTCAGTCGGCGGCGACTTTCGACTCGGCTTCGGCTTGCGCGCCATGCTTCGCCTTGTAGTCGGCGACCGCCGCCTTGATCGCGTCCTCGGCGAGGATCGAGCAGTGGATCTTGACCGGCGGCAGCGCCAGCTCCTGCGCGATGTGGGTATTCTTGATGTCGAGCGCCTGGTCGAGCGTCTTGCCCTTCACCCATTCGGTGACGAGCGACGACGACGCGATCGCCGAGCCGCAGCCGTAGGTCTTGAACCGGGCGTCCTCGATGACGCCGCCCTTGCCGACGCGGATCTGCAGCTTCATCACGTCGCCGCAGGCCGGCGCGCCGACCATGCCGGTGCCCACCGCCTCGTCGCCCTTGGCGAACGAGCCGACGTTGCGCGGATTTTCGTAGTGGTCGATGACTTTGTCGCTGTATGCCATGGTGTTACCTCGTTTGCGATGTTCCCTGCTTACCAGCTGCTGATTCGTGGATCCCCGCCTTTGCGGGGATGACTGCACCCCGGCGGGCCCTGGTCCGGATTGAACGTCACGGCAGCGACGCTCCAATCCGGACAGTTATTGCGTCGCGCTCCACGTTCCATCCTGCTCATGCCATTCATCCGCGACGCAATAACAGTTAATGGGACGCCCACTGCACCGCGTTCAAATCCACGCCGTCCTGATGCATCTCCCACAGCGGCGACAATTCGCGCAGCTTCTCGATCTTGCGCTTGATGAGCTCGATGGCGAAGTCGATCTCGCTCTCGGTGGTGAAACGGCCGACCGTGAAGCGGATCGAACTGTGCGCGAGCTCGTCGCTGCGGCCCAGCGCGCGCAGCACGTACGACGGCTCGAGCGAAGCCGACGTGCAGGCGGAGCCCGACGACACCGCGAGATCCTTGACCGCCATGATGAGGCTCTCGCCCTCGACGAAGTTGAAGCTGACGTTGAGGTTGTGCGGAACGCGGTGCGACATGTCGCCGTTGATGTACACCTCGTCGATCGACGACAGCCCCTGCCACAAGCGGTCACGCAGCATGCGGATGCGCTCGGTCTCCGCGCCCATCTCGATCCTGGCGAGCCGGAACGCCTCACCCATGCCGACGATCTGGTGCGTGGGCAGGGTTCCCGAACGCATGCCGCGCTCGTGGCCGCCGCCGTGCATTTGCGCCTCGATGCGCACGCGCGGCTTGCGTCGCACGTACAGCGCGCCCACGCCCTTGGGCCCGTAAGTCTTGTGCGCCGAGAACGACATCAGGTCGACCTTCAGCGCACCGAGGTCGACGGCAATCTTGCCGGTGGCCTGCGCAGCGTCGACGTGGAAGATCACGCCGCGCTCGCGGCAGATCTCGCCCATCGCCTTGATGTCCTGCACGACGCCGATCTCGTTGTTGACGTACATCACCGACGCCACGATGGTGTCCGGGCGCAGCGCCGCCTTGAACGCGTCGAGCGAGACCATGCCCTCGGCGTCGACCGGCAGGTACGTCACCTCGTAGCCTTCGCGCTCGAGCTCGCGCATCGTGTCCAGCGTGGCCTTGTGCTCGGTGCCGACGGTGACGAGGTGCTTGCCCTTGTCCTTGTAGAAATGCGCGGCACCTTTGAGAGCGAGGTTGATGGACTCGGTCGCGCCGGACGTCCACACCAGCTCCTTCGGGTCGCAGTGGACCAGCGCCGCGACCTGCTCGCGCGCCTCCTCCACCGCGGCCTCGGCCTGCCAGCCGTACGCATGCGAGCGCGACGCCGGATTGCCGAAGTTCGAGGTCAGCCACGGAATCATCTTTTCCGCGACGCGCGGATCGACCGGCGTGGTCGCCGAGTAGTCGAGGTACACCGGATACTTCATCGAGTTGCCGTGGGCCATTTCAATTCCGCATGTTCGAGAGGTTCTGGAGCGCGTCGGCCGCGTGCGTGGCCGCCGCGCGATGGTCCTGCATCACCACCACGTCGCCGCCCTGCTTCGGCTGCTGGCGGCGCACCATCTCGGCGAGCGTCACGCCGCGCAGGAATCCATAGATGTGGGCATTGAGACCGGCCCACAATTCGTGCGTCATGCAACGCTTGTCGTCATGGCAGTTCTCGCGGCCGCCGCATTGCGTCGCGTCGATCGGCTCGTCGACCGCGCGGATGATGTCGGCGATGGTCATCGCCTCGGTGGCGCGCGCGAGCTGGTAGCCGCCGCCGGGACCGCGCACGCTGTCGACGAGCCCGTTGCGGCGCAGCTTGCCGAAGAGCTGCTCGAGATACGACAGCGAAATCTTCTGGCGATCGGCGATGGCAGCGAGCGTCACCGGCCCGTTGTCCGCGTGCAACGCGACGTCGAGCATCGCGGTCACGGCAAAACGTCCCTTGGTGGTCAGTCGCATCGCGTTTTCCTCGGCGCCGGCCGGTGCCACACCCAGACCCCGCCAGCGACCTCCATTGTATAATTCCCGAATAAATTAGTCAACTAATCGGACGCTTGGTTCACTCCAGCATCTTGTTGATTTGATTGGGATCGAAGGCTTCGGCCACCGCCTGCGAGTCGCCGCAGTCCAAGCCATCACGGCGCAAGTGGGCCACCAGGGCCTCGAACCGGGCATCGGCATCGGCGGCGTGGTCCAGGAGCTTGTGAATCGCCTGGAGGACCGGGTCGTTCATGTCCGAGGCGATGGCGTAGGCGGCAAAGCCCATCTTTTCCGCCTGGGCCTCGCGCCGGCTCGAATCCTCCGGGGACTGGATGCGGGCCGGTATGCCCACCGCCGTCGCGCCGTCGGGGACGTCGCGCACGACGACGGCGTTGGAGCCGATCTTGGCGCCCGCGCCGACCACGATCGGGCCGAGGATCTTGGCGCCCGCCCCCACCACCACTCCCGCCTTCAGCGTGGGGTGGCGCTTGCCCTTGTGCCATGACGTCCCGCCCAGCGTGACCCCATGGTAAAGCGTTGAGTCGTCGCCGATTTCGGCAGTTTCGCCGATGACGATCCCCATGCCGTGGTCGATGAACACGCGGCGGCCGATGGCGGCACCCGGATGGATTTCGATTCCGGTGGCGAAGCGGCTCCAATGGGCGAGCCAGCGCGCGAACCAGCGGTGTCCCCGCAGCCACAGCGGATGGGTGACCGCGCGATGCCAGACCAGCGCATGCAGGCCGGGGTAGCAGGTGAGCACTTCCCAACGTGTGCGGGCCGCGGGGTCGCGGTCGAACACCACGGCGATGTCTTCACGCATGCGGTCGAACATGCCAATAGTGTGGCATTTCCGAGTCGTTTACTCAACTATTCGGCCGTGGTGCCGAAGGTATAGTCTCCCCTGTCGCAATCGGGAGTCGCCGTTGAATACGCTCATCTTCTGTCTCGCTGTCGCACTGGCGACGCTTGCGCCCCCGGCCTCCGCCCAGACGGTCGCAGCCGCGCCGGCGACGCTCCCTGCCGACGTCGCCCAGCCTCAGCAGCCGGCCGCGGCTCCCCAGCCGGTTCCGAACCCCCAGTTCCCCGCCGCAGCGTTGCCGACGCCGACCTCGCCGCCCGCTCCGCCGGCGCGAGCGGCCCCGCCGTCCCCACCGGCGCCCGCCGCCCCCACCGCTGCGGCCGCCAAGGTCTCGACGACCATCAAGGACCCGCCGGCCGACAAGCCCTGCCTCGCCGCGACGCGCAAGCTGTCACGGGAGCAGAGCTCGCTCGACGCGGCGCAGGCGGAAGTCGAGCGCTACCACAAGCTGCAGCAGGGCTGCGCCAGCAAGACGGTGTGCGCCCGCTATGCGTCGGCGCTGACGTCGCTGGACAAGCGCATCGCGCGTCACCAGCGCCGGATCGAGCGCTTCGACAGCGCGAGGACGGACGCCTGCAAGCGCATCTGACGCGGCGCCGCCCGCGTCATTGCAGCACGATCGCGGCGATCAGCACGCCGAGCGTGGCGATGACGAACAGCACCGCGTACATCACCAGCAGCACGAACGCGCGCGCCAGCGTCAGCAGCCAGCCCCCGCCGTACACCGAGCGCTGCGACCACAGCAGGTACACCGGCGCCGCGACGAGGACGAGCGGACCGGCGATCGTGTTGCGCGGGATCAGCAGCGCGAGGGAAGTCAGCACGAACAGGAACGCGTGGTTGTGCGCGGCGAACACGAGATGGCCGGCGAAGCGCCGCGGCCGATGCGGATAACGCCGGCTCGGCAGCGGATACACGAGCATCAGCAGCAACGCGAACGCCGGCAGCAGCGCGATCGCCGCGTAGGGCCCGTACCGGAACATGTTCGACACCAGCTGGCGCAGCTTGAGATCGCGCGGCAGGCGGTTGAAGTCTTCGATGCGGTCGCGCATCGATTGCGGCAGTACGCCGTTGGGGTCGCGCGCGACGCGCACGTTGAAGTTCTCATCCACGGCGAGGTCGACGTTTCCCGCCGGGCCGAAGCGCACGTGCGCCTCGTCCATGTGCGCCGGGTTTGCGTTGCCGCCGCTCGGGGCATTGCCGCCCTCCGGCTGGACGACGGACGGTGGCGCCGCGGACGGTGGCGCCGCGGACCGTGGCGCCGCGCCGGCGCCTCGTGGCGCGCCCTTGTCCACGGCCCCGCCGTGCGGCACCGCCGTCGCCGTGACGCGATCACCGTCCGACTGGTACACGAGCTGCGAGTGCGCGACCGCGTTGAGGGGCGCATCGGCGACAAACCGGATCATGGCGAACGCGGCGATCGACGTGACGAGGAAGAGACGTCCCGGCCGCACGTAGCGGCGGCGGCGTCCCGCGAAGTATTCCTTCGTCAGGAAGCCGGGCTTCAGCATCAGCGGCCGCAGCGTGCGCCACAGCCTGCCGTCGACGGCGACGTAGCGGCCCGCGGCCTCGCGCATGAACTGGCGCGCGGTCGGCAGCGCGATGTGCGTCTCCTGCCCGCACTCGCCGCAATACAGATTCCCGGCGGCGTTGACATGGCCGCAGTTGCGGCACGCATGCGCGTCGCGGGCCGCGACGGGGACGCGCGGCGCGACAGGGTGAATCTCCTGCCCGCATTGGCCGCAATACCGGTCGTGCGCGGCGTTGACGTGCCCGCAGTGGCGGCACGCCGGCGCGTCGCGGGGCGCGACGACGGCGTTCGGCGGCACGCTGGCGCTCATCGTGCGCGATTCTAGACCGCGGTCAGCGCACGAGGTCGAGCGCCCAGTTCTCGGCGACGAGCCCACGACCGAATTCGCGGTTGGGCTCGCTCGATACCAGCCGGTAGCCTTCCTGGCGGTAGAGGCGACGCGCCGCGGTGAGGTTGCGCTGCGTCCACAGCACGATGCGGTGATAACCCGCCGAGCGCGCAAACGTCGTGCAGGCGTGCACGAGTCGCCGGCCAAGGCCGTACCCGCGTGCCGCCGGATCGAGCAGCAGCAGGCGCAGCTTGGCGACGGTGTGGGATTGCCGCACGAGACACACCGAGCCCACGCGCTCGCCGCCGATCTCGGCGATCCAGCAGCGCTCGCGCTTGCGGTCGAAGTCGCGGGCGATGTCGGCGACGATGCGCGCCACCATGGCCTCGAAGCGCCGGTCCCAGCCGAACTCGCGCGCATACAGCGCGCCGTGCTGCTCGACGATGAAGCCCCAGTCGCCGGCGCGCAGCGTGCGCAAGCGCGCGACGGGGGTTGCGGCGTCGCCGGCGAGCGTGCGCTCGATCGTGGCCATGGCGCCGGCGACCGCCCGCTGCGAACGCGTCGGCAGCCGCGCCAGCATGGCGCCGATCTCGCGCCGCGAAGCGGCGTCGATGCGCCGGTACGCGGCGCGCCCGCGCGCGGTCAGCGCGACGCGGCGCTGGCGGCGGTCGCGGTTGCCAGGCGTGCGAGTGACGAGGCCGCGCGACTCGAAACGCCGCAGCATGCGCGACAGGTAGCCCTCGTCGACGCGCATCTTCCCCGCGAGCAGCGTCGCGGTGGTCGCGGCCTGGCCGAGCTCCCACAGCAGCCGCGCCTCGGCCAGCGTGAAGTCGCTGTGTAAAAGGCCCTCCTCCAGCACGCCGATCTCGCGCGTGTAGAAGCGGTTGAAGCGGCGCACCGCGTCGATGCGCGCCGGGTCGATGCCATGGCTCGCCATGTGCGGCCTCCTCGCCGATGCACACGGATGCTGGCGCGATCAGTTGACAAAGTCAACTAATCGTCGCGGTTGGCGCGCGCGCCGCCGTGGAGCTCGTCGACGCGCGCGAGGATGCCGCGCAGGATGTTGATCTCCTCCTTCTCGAGGCCGGCGCGCGCGAACAGCCGCCGCAGGCGCGGCAGCAATCGGCGCGGCAGCTTCGGGTCGAAGAAGCCGATCGCCGCCAGCGTGCGGGCGGCGTGCCGGTGCAGGCCCTCGATCTCGTCCTGCGTCGCCGCCGCGAATCGCGGCGCGCGCCACACGTCGGCGGTGCCCGCCGCCATCCGCCATTCGTAGCACATCACCTGCACCGCGGCGGCGAGGTTGAGCGAAGCGTAGTCGGGATTGGCGGGGATCACCGCCACCAGCGTGCAGCGCGCGAGCTCGGCATTGGTGAGGCCGCTCATCTCGGTGCCGAACACGAACGCGACGTCGCCGTCGCCCGCCATCGCGGCGGCGCCGATCGACGCGGCCTCGCGCACGTTCACCACGCGGCCGGCGAACTCGCGCGGGCGCGCCGACAGCCCGATCGCGCAGGCCACGCCGCGCAGCGCGTCGTCCAGCGACGGCACCACTTCGGCGGCGCCGAGCACGGCCGTCGCACCCGACGCCAGCGCCACGGCCTCCGGGTCGGGGAATCGCTTCGGCGCGACCAGCACGAGGCGCGTGAGGCCCATCGTCAGCATCGCGCGCGCGGCGGCGCCGATGTTGCCCGGGTGGCTCGTGTGCGACAGCACGACGCGCACGCGCCCGGCCGCGTGCGATGCGGCAGCGCGTTGCGCGTCGCGGTCCGGCGGGGAAGCGGCAGGCGGATTCTGCATGCGGCGGTTAGAATACGCGGACTCACCGCCCAAGGCGCGGCCGCCCTGCGCCGCCAACTCCTCCCGCCATGCATCCGATGCTCACGACGGCCGTCAAGGCCGCCCGCCGCGCCGCCACCGTCATCAATCGCGGCGCGCGCGACCTCGATCTGCTCACCGTGAGCGTCAAGGGCCCGAAGGACTTCGTCAGCGAGATCGACAAGGCGGCCGAGGCGGCGATCGTCGACACGCTGCTCAAGACGTACCCCGACCACGCGATCCTCGCCGAGGAAGGCACCGCCAAGGGCGCCAATGCCGAGGCCGAGTACGTGTGGATCATCGACCCGCTCGACGGCACCACCAATTTCCTGCATGGCCTGCCGCAGTATTGCGTGTCGATCGCGCTCGCCCACCGCGGCGTGGTGACGCACGGCACGATCCTCGATCCCGTGCGCGGCGACCTGTTCACCGCGTCGCGCGGCCGCGGCGCGTACCTCAACGATCGCCGCATCCGCGTGTCGAAGCGCCAGCACCTGCGCGACAGCCTGGTCGGCACCGGCTTTCCGTTCCGCGACGGCAGCAATCTCGATACCTACCTCGAAATGATGCGCGCGATGACGATGGCGACCGCGGGCCTGCGCCGGCCCGGCGCTGCCGCGCTCGACCTCGCGTACGTCGCCGCCGGCTACTACGACGGCTTCTTCGAGATCGGGCTCAATGCGTGGGACGTCGCGGCCGGCAGCCTGCTCGTGCTCGAAGCCGGCGGCCTCATCGGCGACCTGGTCGGCAACGACGACTACCTGCACAGCGGCCAGGTGATCGCCGCCAATCCCAAGGTGTTCACGCAGATCCTGAAGACGCTGGAGCCGTTCCGCGAGGCGCTGGCGCGCGCGTCGGCGGCGCCCGTCGCCTCCGAGTAGCCGCGCGCTGGCACCGCATTTGCAGCGAAAGCGGTTTCGCTGCCCTTGCGCCGTCCGGAGGATTTCCCACATGACGATCTGTCCTGATCGCCCATTGCGCCGCATCGTGCTGGCGGCCGCCGTTGTCGCCGCCACCGTGTTCACCGCAGACGCCGCCGCCAGCGTGACGACGCTGCGGGTGATGGTCCATCCGGACGCCTCGCCGGCCGGCGTGCTGTCTGCCGCCGCCAAGGCACGGCTCGACGCGCTGGCGGGGGTGACGCTCGGAATCGCCGGCTATACGCGGACCGGCGCCGTCGACGTCACGCTGCCGGCCGCGGTCGACGACGGCACGGCCGCGGCGATCGTGCGGCGGATGCGCGAAGACCGTTCCGTGCTGTGGGCACAAGTGCCGCCCGGCGTCACCCTCGCCAAGTCGGCCAAGGCCGCGGCGGCCGACCAGGCGATGGGCGATCGGTTCATGCTCAGGCTCGCCGCCGGCGCCAGCGCCGACTGGGCGACGCTGCTGCCGCAATTCGCGGCTGCCACCGGCGTGCCGCTCGCCGTCGAGCGCAAGATCGGCAACGTCTACGTGCTGACGATGCTGGCGGCGCAGACACAGGCGACGCTGGCCGCGATGGCCGATGCGCTGCAGACGCTGCCCGACGTGCAATACGCGAGTCCGGTGCGCCGCGTGCACGCGATGCGCGCGCCCAGCGACCCGCTGCTGGCACAGCAATGGTCGCTCACCGATGCGGTGAGCGGCATCAACGTCGAGGACGCATGGGGCATCGAGACCGGGCTTGCCGATCTCACCATCGCCGTGGTCGACACCGGCGTCCTGCCGCATCCGGATCTCGACGCGCGGCTGCTGCCTGGCTACGACTTCATCTCGGACCCCGCAACCGCGCGCGACGGCGATGCCCGCGATCCCGATCCGCGCGATGAAGGCGACTGGAACGACGCCGGCGAATGCGGCGGCATGCGCGCGCAGGACAGCTTCTGGCACGGCACGTTCGTCGCCGGCCTGATCGGCGCCGTCACCGACAACGGCATCGGTACCGCCGGCATCAACTGGCATTCGCGCATCCTGCCGGTGCGCGCGCTCGGCAAATGCGGCGGCACCACCGTCGACGTGCTGGCGGGCGTGCTGTGGGCCGCCGGCGTGCCGATCGACGGCGTGCCGCTCAACACCACGCCGGCGCGCGTGATCAACTTGAGTCTCGGCGGCTTCGGGATTTGCGACAGCGCGACCCAGGAAGCGGTGGACACGGCGCTCGCGCAAGGCGCGGTGATCGTCGCCTCCGCCGGCAACCAGAGCGACCTCGCGGCCAACTTCGCGCCGGGCAACTGCGGCGGCGTGATCAACGTCGGCGCCATCGGCCGCGGCGCCGATCTCGCCAGCTACTCCAACTTCGGCAGCCGCGTCGACCTCGTCGCCCCCGGCGGCGACGCCGATGCGGCCGGCGACGACGCGGGCTTCATGCTGTCGACGTTCAACGACGGCATCACCGTGCCCGGCAGTCCCAGCTACGGCATCGGTGCCGGCACGAGCTTCTCGGCGCCGATGGTGAGCGGCACGGTATCGCTGATGCTGTCGCGCAACGTCAATCTCACGGCGGGCAACGTGCTGTCGATCCTCACCGGCAGCACGCGCGGCGCTCTGGCTGGCACGCGCTGCAGCGCGGCGTCGGCGTGCGGCGCGGGCCTGCTGGATGCCGGCATCGCCGTGGCGAGCACGGTGCCGGCGACGGCGGTGGCACCCCCCGGCACGGTGCCGGTGATCGAGTATTACCGCGCCGACCTCGACCACTACTTCATCGCCGCCAGCGCCACCGAGATCGCCTATTTCGACACGTTCCTCGGCGGCGTCTGGCAGCGCACCGGCGGCGTGTTCTACGCGTATCCGTCGGGCGCCGATGCACCGGCCGGGGCGCGCCCGGTGTGCCGCTTTTCCGCCGCGGGCCTCATCAACTCGAACTTCTGGTCCGCCGACCCGGCCGAATGCGGCGCCCTCGCGCTCAACACCGCGAACGGCTGGCACCAGGACACGCCGGCGGCGTTCTGGATCGAAACGCCCGACGGCCTCGGCAAATGCGGCGACGGCCACCTGCCGGTGTACCGCTTCTTCGACAATCGCCGTGACGCCAACCAGCGGTTCACCGTCGACCGTTCCGTGAAGCGTGCGATGCAAAACCGGGCGTGGGTGTTCGAGTCGCCGAATGCCGCGGGATCGGTGTTCTGCTCGCCGATCTGAGGCCGCGCCGCCCCACGGGAATCCGGTTGTAACGAGGCGTCGATTGCCGTCATTCCCGCGAAGGCGGGAATCCAGTCGTGACGAGGCGCACCGTTCACCGTCGCACACCCGCGACGTCAGCCTGCTGCCTACACGCCAATCGGACGTCGTCGGGTTAATGCCGGCGCAGTGGCGGCGCATCCTGCGATCGGATGATCGATGAACGTGCGTACAAACCCTCCGCCCGTCGTTCCAACCTTCCGGCCCTGATCGTCGAAGTCGCGCTGGCGCTCGCCGCCGGCCTGTTCGCGCTGCCCGCGCGCGCCGACGTCGTGCTGATGAAGAACGGCGATCGCCTGACCGGCAAAGCCGTGCACAAGACGGGCGACGAGCTGGTGTTCGACACCAACTACGCCGGCACGCTGAAGCTCAAGTGGTCGGACATCGCCTCGCTCGTCACCGACAAGCCGGTTTCGCTGATGATCAGCGAGGAGCAGATCCTCGGCGGCAAGCTGGGCAGCGGCAGCACCCCGGGCCATGCCCAGTTCACGCCGACGACGCCCGCGGACGCCACCGGCGGCGAGGGCCTCGTGCCGCGCGATATCGCGCTGGCCAACGTGCGCTACCTCAATCCGACGCTCGAGGAAAGCGGTGCCGGGATCCTGTGGAGCGGGCACGTCGCCGTCGGTGGCGCGTCGAGCTCGGGCAACAGCGTCAACAGCACGTCGCATGTGTCCGTCGACGCATCGGGCCGCGCGCGGCACTACCGGATCCTCGGCGGCGGCGAGTACAACCACGCCACCGACCACGACAACGAGACCGTCGACAACTGGCGCGCACACGGCGAGTACGACCGCTTCTACGCCAACAAGATGTTCTCGTACACCCGCGCCACCGGCGAGCACGACCCGTTCAAGGCGCTCGAGCTGCGCTCGACGCTCGGCGGCGGCCTCGGCTACCAGTTCTTCGAGTCGCCCGCGCTCAACTTGTCGCTGCAGGGCGGCGTGGACTATGTCGACGTCAACAACATCAACGTGCCCGACGACCGGTACGCGGCGGGCGCGTGGGTGCTGCGTTACGACCAGAAGCCCTGGGGCTGGAACGTGCAGTTCTTCCACCAGGAGGACGGCACGGTCAGCATCAACTCGGCCGGAACCGTCGTGCTGCACACGCAGACGGGCGTGCGCGCGCCGCTCGGCCTCGGCATCAACGCCACGATGCAGTACAACTACGACTGGACGAACCAGCCGGCGCCCGGCCGCGTGAGCGCGGACCGCACGCTGCTGTTCACGCTCGGCTACGGTTGGTGACGTCGCGCCGGCGCGATTTGCTATCGTAGCGGCTGCACGCCACCGCGTTCGTCATTCGCATCGCATGCCGGCCATGACGCCGGCGCGACGGCGCGAACAACCAGAACAAGCCGCCGTCGATGCCCGCCGAATCCGATTCAACGCCGCTCGCGCCGTGGCTGGCGGCGCTCCTGCTGTGGTTTGCCGGCAACGCGCTGCGCATCACGATCCTCGCCGTGCCGCCGGTGCTCGCGACGATCCGCGACGACTTCCACCTGTCCGCCACCGAGGTCGGCCTGCTGTCCAGCATCCCGCCGGCGCTGTTCGCAATCGCGGCGCTCCTCGGATCGCTGCTGGTGACGAAGCTCGGCCTCAAGCGCGCGCTGGTCGGCGGCCTCGCGCTGGTCGCGCTGGGTTCGGCGCTGCGCGGATGGTCGCCGGATTTCGTCACTCTGTTCGCGATGACGGTGCTGATGTCGGTCGGCATCGCGGTCATGCAGCCGATCATGCCGACGGCGGTGCGGCAGTGGATGCCGCGCCACGTGGGCGGCGGTACCGCGATCTACACCAATGGCCTGATCATCGGCGAAATCCTGCCGGTGATGTTTGCCACGTCCCTCGTGCTGCCGTTCGTGCACGGGTCGTGGCGAGGGTCGCTCGTGCTGTGGTCGGCGCCGATCGCGGTGTTCGCGATCGCCATCGCGCTCTGCGCACCGCACGATGCAACCCCGTCTGCCGCGGCGAAGGCGCTGCCGGCGAAGTGGCTGCCCGACTGGCACAAGGGGCTCGTGTGGCGCCTGGGCATCCTGTTCTGCTGCTTCAACACCACCTATTTCTCGACCAATGCATTCCTGCCGATCTACCTCGCGAGCAAGGGACGCAGCGACCTGATCGGTCCCGCGCTCACCGCGCTCAACTTCAGCCAGCTGCCGGCGTCATTGCTGCTGCTCGGCGTGGCGAACCGCATCGAGCGCAAGGCATGGCCCTACGCCGCATGCGGATTGGTGTCGATCGTGGGCGTCGCCGGCATCGTGTTCGACGTCGGTCCGGCAACCGTCGCGTGGACGGCGATCGTGGGCTTCGCCAATGCCGCGGCGCTGATCATCGGCCTCACGCTGCCGCCACTGCTGTGCCGCGCCGACGATGTCGCGCGCACCGCCGCCGGCACGTTCACGATCAGCTACGGCAGCGCAGTGGTGCTGGCGGTGCTGGGCGGCGCGCTGTGGGACACGATCGGCATCCCCGCACTCGCGTTCCTGCCGGTCGCGGCGGCGTCGCTGGTGCTGGTGGCGATTCCGCTCTACATGCGGCGCAAGGGCGAGCTCGTCTAGACGGCACGCGCGAACCGCGAGCGCGTTTCTGCCATTCCAGATCGACGTGCCCTGCGCGGTCTTCGCGCGCCGCTGCCGCCGCTAGCGCTTCGGCGCCACCATCGCGAACATCGCGTGCTGCGGGTCGAGGCATTGCGCGATGAAGCTGCCGCCGGGAACCTCGTGCGGTCCGTTGACCAGCGTGCCGCCGCCCTCCTTGACGCGCGTGATCGCGGCGTCGATAGCCTCGACATTGAAGTAGTACAGCCAGCATGGTTGCGGCATCTCCGGCGTCTTCGTCATCATGCCGCCGACCGGCGCACCTCCCGTGGCGAACAGCTGGTAGATGCCCATCGCGCCCATGTCGATGGCGTCGGCCTTGACCCAGCCGAACAGCTCCGCGTAGAACTCGAATGCCTTCGCGCCGTCGGCGGCATGCAGCTCGTGCCAGCCGACATGCCCCGGGGCCGACGACGTGTCGACTGCGTCGGGCGGCTCGCCCGCACCCTGGAACAGGATGAACACCGCGCCTTGCGGATCGGCGACGACGGCGTAGCGGCCCACCGACGGAATGTCCTGTGGCGGATGCGCGATCGTGCCGCCCGCGGCCTGCACGCGCGACGCGAAGGCGTCGACGTCGTCGACGCCGACATATCCCGTCCAGCACGGTGGCACGCCGCGCGCGCGAGCCTCATCGGGCAACGCCATCAGTCCGCCGACCGCCACGTCGCCCATCGACAGGATCGTATAGCTGCGGTCAGCGAGACCCGAGTCCTTCGCCTGCCAACCCATCACCTTGCGATAGAACGTCGCGGCGGCCGCGACGTCGGTTGTCATCACGTCGTACCAGACGAATTCACCACGGATTGCGGGCATTGCAGGGCACTCCTTTCAGCATCGATCGGCACCCGATCCACGCCGGCATTCGCCGTCGCCGACGGGCCAGTCGTCCAATCTGCCACGGACCCGGCGTTTTGTGTTCGACGGTGCGGCGACTCGGCAAGCGTCGTGGCCGCCGGCGCCGCCAACCGTGGCCGACGCTCCCCAAAAAAAGAAGCATCGAATGCCCGCAATGCGGCGAGCGGATTGCCGTGACGGATTCGCAAGGGCTCGGCGTCGCGGTCAGCCGCTAGAATCGGCGCTAGCACCGCTGTCCGGCGCGTTGGCCGCCACGTCCCTGCGACGCGGCACGGGCGGCCCAATGACGAAGAAACGATCGCCGTCTGCAGCGGGTTGACATCGCCCAACATTTCCATAATACTGGAAATGTGGTTCGGAACAGGCGGCCCACCCGGGCGCCCCAAACCCCTTGCGGAGGACACGATGAAGCGATTTCACGTCCACGTCGGCGTCGCCGATCTGGCCGCCAACATCCGGTTCTATTCGAAGCTGTTTCGCGCGGAGCCGGCCGTGGTCAAGGTCGACTACGCCAAATGGCTGGTCGATGACCCGCGCATCAATTTCGCGATTTCCACGTCCCCCGATCACACCGGTGTCAGCCACCTCGGACTGCAAGCCGATTCCGCCGACGAGTTGGCGGACATTCAAGACCAATTCGCCGCCGCCGACCCCGCCGTCGCCGATGAGCCCAACGCCGCCTGCTGCTATGCACGCTCCGACAAGCATTGGGCAACCGACCCGCAGGGCGTTCGCTGGGAGGGCTTCCATTCGCGCGGGTTGCTCGAGGACGAGCACGACGCCGCGGCGGGCGTGTCCGGCGCTGCGCCGACGCCAAGCGGGTGCTGCGCGCCGCAGGCAGCGGACACGCGGGCGACGCCCCCGGCTCGCGCCTGTTGCAACTGAGATCGAAAGCAGACGGGCGATACCCGGGTGAAGGCCGCTCAAGCGGTGATGTCGCTGGCGTCGCTGGCGCAGGACACGCGGCTGGCGATCTATCGACTGCTGGTGCAGCAGGGGCCGCAAGGCCTGGCCGCCGGCACCATTGCCGCGCGTTTGAAGCTGCCGGGCGCCACCTTGTCGTTTCATTTGAAGGAACTCGCGCACGCCGGCATGGTGGACGCGCGCCAAGACGGGCGTTTCGTCTTCTACTCGGCGAATTACACGCAGATGAATGCGCTGCTCGGCTACCTGACCGAGAACTGCTGCAGTGGTCAGGGATGCGCGACGCCCTTGGCCGCGCCTGTGCGCCTGCGCAAGCGCGCCTAGCTGCGTGCCCTAGAACGTGAAGCGCAATCCGGCATAGAGCGCGCGCCGCGCGCCCGGCGCCACGAATTTCGCCACCGGCGCGTCACCTGGTTCGACGTGCGGCTGCACCAGCTGGCCGTTGGGAAACAGGTCGGTCGCCAATGCGCCGAACGTGTCGTAGCGCGTGTCCAACAGATTGCTGACGCCCGCATAGACGGTGAAGTGGTTGTCGAAACGATAGCTGCCGCGGAGGTTGACGACCGCATAGCCCGCGACTTTCGCATTCACGCTTGTCGCATTGTCGCCTTCCGGGTCTTCGATGAAGCCGTCCTCGTTGCCCACGGTGCCGACGCTCGACACGCCGATGACGTCCGCTGCCAGCGTCGCCGCCGGCACCAGCTGCCAGGTCGCCGTCAGCTTGATCGTGTTTCGCGGCAGCCCCGCGATCCGCGTGCCCGGATGCACGACGATCGTGCGCTCGCCGGACGCGAGCGTGCCGTCGGCCTGGTAGGTGGCGTCGAGAAAGCTGTAGCGCAGGTTGAGCGTCACCGGTCCCAGCACCTGGTCGAGTGAGGCGTCGACACCCTGGTTGCGCGTCCTGGAGAAATTGCTGAAATAGCCTTGCTGCGTGTTTGCGGCGCGCAGGAACAGGATGTCGTCGCGATTATCGGTGCGGTAGACCGAGAGCGTCGCGAACGTGTCCGGTGACGGCCGCCAGCGCGCGCCGGCCTCAATCGTGTGCGCCACGACCTGGTCGAGCGGCGGATCGGACTGCAGCCCGGCGGGCAGCCGGCAGGGCTGCTCCGGATCCGCGCAACCGAGCTCGATCACCGTCGGCACGCGGTTGCTTTGTGACGCGTTGGCGTAGAGCGTGAAGCCATGCTCGAGCTGCTGCGCGACGCCGAGCGCCGGATTCAGCTTGCGATAGTCGAACGTGTTGGACGGCTGGCGGCCGTCTTCGGCGGTGCTGAGCGTGCTGTCGACCCGGCTCGCGTTCCAGCGCAGGCTGCCGGTGACGAACGTGCGTGGCAGCACGGCCCAGGTATCGGTGGCGAACGCACCCCACGCGCGCGTGGTGCCGTCGACACCGGAGAAGAATTCGACCGGCGAATCCGGCAGCGCCACGATGCCGCGGTCACCGGTGACCGTGGCGTCCTGCGTGTTCTGGCTGTAGCTGACGCGGCTCTCGTTGTAGTCGGCGCCGAACGTCATCCGGTGCGCGCGCCACACGCGCGCGACGCTGGCTTCGAGGCCCCAGGAGTGCTCGCTCGTCGTCGTCGTGTTCATCACGCCCGGCGCGAGTGCGGCGCCTTGGTCGCGCGTGAACGGGCACTCGCTGACTGCCGGACTGCCATCGGCGTTGAAGCCCGCTGCGCACGCGTCCACGTAATCGCCGTAATCGTCGGCCATGTCGCCATTGACCGTGGCACGCTTGGCGTAGCGGACGTACGCGAGCGCATCGAACACCAGGTCGTCGGAGAAAACATGACGGCCACGCAGCGTTCCCTGCCACAGGCTGTTTTTCGTCTGATCGGGATACGTATAGACCGCCGCCCGATCGGCCTGCAGCAGCGCCGGCTGTGGCCCGTCGCCGGTGTAGTCGGTTTCGGGCGTCAGGCCGTTTCCCACCAGCGTGCTCTTGCCGTAGATCAGCTCGCCCTCGATCTCGTTGCGTGCGTCGGTGTGGCCGACCTTGGCGAAGAAGTTGCCCAGGTGACCCTGCGAGTGATCGCGCCAGCCGTCTTCCTGGAAATACGTGCCCGCCATGAACGCGTGCAGACCCGCGCCATCGTTCCAGCCATAGGCGAGATCGGCGCGCCGGCGGCCGAAGCTGCCGATGCGCAGATCGGCGCTGAACCCGGGGGCGGTGACGCCGGATTGCGTGGTGAGCACGAGCGCGCCACCCAGCGTGTTGAGGCCGTAGACCGGGTTCGAGCCCGGCACCAGCATCACCTTCGCGAGCGCCGCTTCCGGCACGAGGTCCCAGTTGACGATGTCGCCGAACGGCGCGTTGAAGCGCACGCCGTCGAGGAACACCGAGATTCCCTGCGGCGCGCCGATCAGCGACGACGCCGTATACCCGCGGTAGGTGATGTCGCGCTGAAACGGGCTGCCCTGCACGTCCGACGAATTGACGCCGGTCAGCGAGCGCAGCAGGTATGCCGCCAGCGAACCGTTCTCACCGTTCACGAGATCGGCGCCGGTGCCGATCTGCACGGTATACGGCAACGCGTCGCGCTCGACCCCCAGCCCCGGCAACGGCGCGACGCCAACCACGCTGATGGGCGGAAGCACAACGGCCGGTGGCGTCGCGACGGACGCCTGGGATTGCGCCTGGGCGCTGTCGTGCAGGATAAGTGCGGCCGCGCAGGCGGCGAGCGCAACACGGTGAATTTGCTGCGAGGAAGTCATCGGCCCGGTGGAGTCGGTCATCTGCGTTGAGCGTGCCAGCGTCTGGCGGCGGCACGATTTTCCGGCCGACCGAGATGATGGCATTTCCGCCATCGGCCGGGAGATGCGTTCGTCGCGAGCGACCGCGGCTTGTATTCCGGCCAGGCGCTGCATCCGCCCCGACATCCGGTCGCGGAGTCGCGTAGCTGCAACGGGAATGCGCGCGCGCCGGCGATTGGCGCGTTATCGCGGGCCACGCCCGTGCACGGTTGACGCCGCGGTGGCGGGCGTGCAGGCTAGCCATCCGGGCCTGCCGATCGCGATGGGCTCCGTTGCACCGCGGGAGGCCGCATGAAGCATGTTGTCGTGGCAATGCTGGTGACCGGGGCGTTGCTGTCCGCAGGCGCCCGTGCCGAAACGCTCGATCAGCCGTGCCGCGGTCTCGACAACACGTCGGTCCGCAGCACACTCGACGCTTGCGCCAAGGACACGGGCATCAATGACGGCGCCGCGTGCGCCGGTGCGGCGCTCGGTCTCGTCGACGTCCCCGGACTTCCCGGTCAGCGCGTGCGGGACGGCGGCAGTAACTACTGGACCCGCCAGGACATGATGACCTTCATCAAGCAGAAAGCGCGCGAGGGCAAGGGTGATGCCGCCGTCAATGCCGCGATCTGCTGCCAGGTGCAGAACCCCGAAGTCCACGCGTGCTTGCAGCGAAGCCGCCCGGCGGTGGCGATCTGGCTTCGCATGTAGGCCGTCACAGCCAGCCGCATCCGGCCATTGCCGTGACATCGCTCGAACTGAAGATCCCGCCGCCCGCGGTTGCAGCAGTCCTTGCCGCCGCCATGTGGGGGCTCGCCCGCGTGACCCCTTCCATTCAAATGGCTGACGGCGTTCGCCTGGCGTCGGCGCTGGCCGTTGCACTGGCCGCCATCGGGTTCTCGGTGGCGGGTGTCCTCGCCTTTCGACGCGCACGCACGACGATCAATCCGACGCAGCCGCAATTGACGTCCTCGTTGGTGAGTTCCGGGATCTACACCGTTACCCGCAATCCCATGTACGTCGGCTTGCTGCTCGTCCTCGTCGCATGGGCCATTGTTCTGTCGTCGGCCTGGGCGCTCCTCGGGCCCGTGGCCTATTTTTTCTACAT
>DASYSP010000119.1:0-7646 GCA_036003195.1 Casimicrobiaceae bacterium | reverse complement strand
GGCGATGCCAACGCGCCGTAAATATCGTACTTGGTCTATTGGCGCCCGGACGCTGCATCGAAGAGCGCCAATGCCTGCTTGACCGCCTGCGCGAGGACCCATTCGCGGCCTTCGCGCCAGGCGGTCTCGAAGCCTGGAATGGCAAGCCCGGCGCGCAATGGAGCAAGCCCGTCGTGGTAGAGCTTCTCGAGTCGCGGCGCGAGCGGCAGCGATAGCCGCTCGCGTGCGGCGGAAACTGCGCCATGGAGGCGTGCCGCGCCGTCCGCGAGTCGGACCGATTGCGCGACCCGCGCGCAGTCCTCGATGACGCCGATCGAAGGCGATATGCGTGGCCAGCAAGCTCCGGGTCGCGCGCCGCCTGCGGCGCTCTGGCGAGAGGCCAGACTTGATCATTCGCAGACGCTTGGTTGCCAACTTTCATAGCAATGCCGTCGATACGCGCTGCCTGCCGTGGCTCGTGGCATCATCTCCGGCGATCCTCGGCGCAGGCCGCGCGCCTCGCCGCCCACCGAATGTAGCTGGCATGATCGACCTGCGCTCCGATACCGTCACCCGTCCCTCCGACGCGATGCGCGCCGTCATGGCGAAGGCGCCCGTGGGTGACATGCAATACGGCGACGATCCGAGCCTCAACGCGCTCGAAGCGCGGGTGGCCGAGATGTTGGGCAAGGAGGCCTCGCTGTGGCTGCCATCGGGGACGATGGCCAACCAGGTGGCGCTGCGCGTACTGACACGTCCTGGCGACGACGTGCTGGTCGGCAGCGAGGCGCATTCCGTGTGGCACGAAGCCGGCGGCTCCGCGGCCAACGCCGGTGTGCAATTCACCGAGATCGGCCGCGGCGGCCTGTTTACGGCCGACGACGTGCGGCGCCATGCGAAGCCGCGCAACCAGCCGGTGCTGCCGTGGCCCGCGACCACGCTCGTGCAATTCGAAAACACGCACAATCGCCACGGCGGCATCGTGTGGGCGCAGCCCGAGGTCGAGCGTGCGTGCTCGACGGCGCGCGAGCTTGGACTCGCCACCTATCTGGACGGCGCACGCCTATGGAATGCCGCGGTGCAAACCGGCACCACGCCCGCTCATCTGGCGGCGCCATTCGACCTGGTGATGGTGGCGTTTTCCAAAGGGCTCGGCGCCCCGGCGGGATCGATGCTCGCCGGCCCCCGCGATCTGATGGGCCCTGCAATTCGCTATCGACGCATGTTCGGCGGCGCGATGCGCCAGGTGGGCATGCTGGCGGCCGCATGCGATTTCGGATTGACGCACAACCTCGCGCGTCTGGCCGAAGACCATGCAAACGCGCGGATGATCGCCGAGCGCCTTGCGGCTTGTCCGAGAGTCGGGATTCGATTCGACCGCGTACAGACCAATATCGTCGTATGGGAGCTTGTGGGGGAGGGCGCGGGTGCAACCGACCTGGTAGCGCTGGCGCGGGGGAAGGGGATATTGATCAACGCGCTCGGGCCGGACAAACTGCGACTCGTGACGCATCTCGACGTGAGCCACGCGGATTGCGTGCGTGCCGCCAATGTTCTGGCCGGCTTGCTCGGCGGCTAGCGCTGCGATGGCGCCAGATCGTGTTTGCGCCAACGAGGAGGGCGGCATGCATCCAGCAATCGAAAAGGGTGGGCGCAACGCCTGCCGGGCTGCAAGGATTACCGGTTGGACCGTGCTCGTCCTGGGACTCGCCGGCTGTGCCGTCGACATGGGTTCCAATCCGGGCAGTGCCGCTGCCGAGCCTGTCACCTACGTTGGTGTGTTCACCGGCGAGTTCGTGGACGGCATGCCGCTCTATCGTTTCCCGCCGATCTATGTCGTTGGCTCGCGCAAGAGCATCGCCCCCGACCTGTGAACCCGTTCGAAAATCAGGTCGTCACCGGGCGTCTTCGGCGCCGGCGTCCTGCCGGATCGCTCAATCGCCCCCGGCGCTCAGGATGGCGCGCGGCGCGTCCGCTCTTGTCGCCGCGATGAACCGTCGCGCGCGCTCCGCAACCCCCTGCAGTTGAGCGCGAAACGGGGCGATCTGCGACTCGCGGCGACGCCATTTGTCGGGATGCGGGGGCGTCACGGTGTGCCGCGACAGCGGCAAAGCGGGCGGTAGCGGACGGTCCCACGCGACATTCGCGAAGCGGCATATGCCGTGAATGCACTCGGCGGGCGCAGCCAGAAATTCGCGATAGGTGACGGCATGCACGCGATTCCCGGGCAGTGCCTCGAGGTCGTCGAGAAGCACCGTCTGCGTGCGCAGCCACTGCGCAGCGGCGATCTGCGGCACGTCGGCACCGATCAGATCGCGCCAGCCGGGGACGAGCAGGAACGACCAGGGTCGACCGCGCCAGCCGGGAAGATCGGGATACATGACGAACAGGCCCGACTCCCAGCCTTCGATCATGCTGCTGATGTTCTCCTCGGGATCGCGATACAGGTAGACGAATCGCGCGTCGGCAAAGGCGGCGTCGAGGAACGGCACACGCAGTGCGTTCTTGGGCGTCTTCTCCAGCAGGCGCGGTGACGCGCCGGGCGCCGGTCGCCGTTCGTCCCGGTCGCGAAGTGCGTGCCAGAACCGCGCATGCAGCTCGTCGACGGTCGCGGGCGTGGCATCGGTGGCGTCCAGTCGCCCCGAACGAAAGTCGTTCGCCGCCGGCCGCAGCGCGGCGATGGATTCGAATTGCATGTGGCTCTCGCCGCCGACAGTGAAGAGCTGCGGCGCCTGCGCCAACGTCTCGAACAGGAGCGTGCTCCCCGAGCGGGGTGCGCCGACAATGATCAGTGGTCGCGTCAGATGCGGACGCGCGACCGGCGCCGCCGGCGCCTGCGGCTTCCAGACCGCGGAAATGCTCCATTGGGCCAGCGACTTCGGCGCGGCCGGCTCACGCGGCACCGCGGCTTCGGCCGGCTCGGATCGCGGCGCCACGGGGACGGCGGAAGATCCGGCCGTGGAGGGCGCGGATGGAGCGACCGCCGAAGCATTCTCCGACGCTGTCGCCAATTCCGGATTCAACAGGGCGGGCGCCAGCGAAACGTTCAGCATCACCCCGAGATCCATCGAATTCGGCAGCGGAACCTTTTTGGTGTGCGCTTCCCCGATTGCCGCGATTCGCTCGCGCAAGCGCGCGTAGTGCGGCCACCCGTCGCGATGCGTGCCGAACTGCGCCCACGTGGCGTTCCAATCGCGGAACACAGGCTGTACGGCATCCTCGAGCGCGGCGATGGCGTCAGGTGCCGCGCTGCCATTGCGGGCATCGGCCAGCCATCGCGACCAAAGGTAGGCGATCTCGGTCGGCGCCATGACCACCGGATAGTTGCACGACTCGAATCGCAAAGAAATTCTGCTGTCGGGTTGATACGAAACCCGCAGAGGAGCCGCTGCGCCGCCTACGCGCTCCCAGAAGCCTGAGCTGCCGACGGTGTCGACGACGAGGTGTGTACGCTGCTTGGCGCCCGGATTGAGCACGTTATGCACGCGCCAGGTGTCGAAGATCCAGCATTCCCCGGCTGCCATGTGCGTCGACGCGTCGCCGCACAGGAACTGCACATCGGGAAACGTGACGATCGGCACGTGCACGCGCACGCGGTGCTGCCAGTAATACCCGAGGTCGACATGGGGCGTTGCTTCGGCGCGCGCATCCAATCGCATCAGGCGGCTGCGCCCGAGCGGAACATCCAAGGCAGCCATGACTTGCATGACGTACGGACAGCGCGCGAGATAGGGCGTCGGCCGCATCGGACCCACCAGCCCATCGTCCAGCGGGTTGCCATGACGGGCGATGAATGGCAGCGCGGAATTGCCGGGATGTCCTTGCGGGTGCGGACGCCACTCCGCCGCTGTGAACTGCGCGATCTCGTCGGAGAGGCGCGCGGCATCGAAGCGCCAGGGAAGCTGGAAAAATGGAGCGGCAAGCTGCATGGGTCGACGATTCGCGCACCGGGCGCCAGGTGCAATTCTACTGCGAGTCGGGAGGGCGCTGTCGTCGCGGGATCGGCATCCCGCATCGCCGACTCCTTCAGCCCATGTCCGTTCCAGGAATCCGTCGGGCAATTGCCAATCCGTGCGAAGCAGGACGATGGGCGATTCCGGGAAGCTCCCGTTCAGGGCCGTCCGACCGTACAATGCGGCGGCTCCCCTGCCTGGAACCGACGAATCCAACGCGTCGCGAAGCGGCGCACGCATGCGAAGTGCGCCATGACGCCCACGCCGCTATCCCGCGCGACGTTGCCACTGCTGCACGCGGCAATCAGCGTCCCGCGCTACGACCCCGCCAAGGTGCGTGCCGGGATCGTGCATCTGGGTCTCGGCGGGTTCCACCGCGCGCACATGGCGCGCTACACGCACGACCTGATGCAGCGTGATCCGGCTGCGTTGTGGTGGGGCATTATCGGCGCCGGCGTGATGCCCGGCGACCGCAAGATGGTGCAGAGCCTCGCCCCGCAGGATGGGCTCTACACGCTGGTCGAGCGCTCGCGCGGGGGTGATGAGGTCGCGGTCATCGGCTCGCTCGCCGGCTTGATCGACGCCAGCGAATCCAGCGCCGCGCTGCTCGACGCGATCGACGATCGCGCCATCCGCATCATCAGCCTGACCATCACCGAGAATGGCTATTGCCTGAACCCGGCGACGAAGCGGCTGGATCCGGGCCACCCGCTGATTCGCGCCGATCTCGCGCAACCGCTGCTTCCGCGCAGCGCGATCGGCGTCGTCGTCGAGGCGCTGCGCCGCCGTCGCGCGACGGGCGCTTCGCCGCCCACGCTGCTGAGCTGCGACAACATCCAGCACAATGGCGACGTGCTGCGCGACGCCACGCTCGCGCTCGCCGCGCTGCGCGACGAAGCACTCGCGGACTGGATCCGCGCCGAGGCCCGCTTCCCCAACACGATGGTCGATCGCATCACGCCGGTCACCGCCGAAGCGGACGTGAGCCAACTTGCAAGCCGCCATGGCATCGCCGACCGCTGGCCGGTGTTCTGCGAGTCGTTCAGGCAATGGGTGATCGAGGATCGCTTCCCCCAAGGCCGGCCGGCCTGGGAAGTCGTCGGCGCCCAGTTCGTCGACGACGTGGCGCCCTACGAGTTCATGAAGCTGCGGCTTCTCAACGCCAGCCATCTGACCGTGGCGGGGTTGGGCCAGCTCGCCGGCTACGTGACGATCGACCAGTCGATGGCGGACCCTCGCATTGCCGCCGTGATGACGGCATTGATGGATCGCGAGACCGGGCCGACGCTCGAGCCGGTGCCGGGGATCGACCTCGCCGATTACAAGCGCACGCTCGTCGAGCGCTTCGCCAACCCCGCGATCCGTGACACCGTGCAGCGCGTGAACACCGATGCGCCGGTCAACGTCATCATCGACCCGATCCGCGACCGCCTGGCCGCGGGCGCGAGCGTCGAATTCCTCGCGCTCGCGCTGGCCGCGTGGATGCGCCGGGTGCGTGGAGTGGACGGCAGCGGCCGCGCAATCCGCGTGGTGCACCCGCTCGCCAATCTCCTGAAGGCGAAGGCGGAGGAGGGCGGTGCGGACCCGGCGCCACTGCTGTCGATCACGTCGCTGTTCGGCGAGCTCGGCGCCGACCGCAGGCTGGTCGAGCCGCTCGCGACGTGGCTCGGACGTCTCGACCGCGACGGCATCGAAGCGACGCTGGACGAGGCGCTCCGGCGCGCCCGGTAGCGCGCGCCAGGTCGACGCAGACGCTGCATGTTCCTCGGGATCGATCTCGGCACGTCAAGCCTCAAAGCCTTGCTGGTGGACGATGCCGAGCGCATCGTCGGCAGCGCATCGGCGCCGCTGACGGTCGCCAATCCTCGTCCCGGCTGGAGCGAGCAGGATCCGCGCGACTGGTGGGCCGCGCTGCTGGCCGCTGTCGACAGCCTCGGACGCGACCACGGTGCAGCACTCGCCGCCGTACGCGGCATCGGCCTTTGCGGACAAATGCACGGTGCCGTGCTGCTCGACGCCGCCGACCAGGTGCTGCGGCCATGCATCCTGTGGAACGACATGCGATCCGCGCGCGAATGCCTCGCGCTGATGGAAGCCGAACCGGCGTTGCGCGACATCACCGGCAACGTGGCGATGCCGGGGTTCACGGCGCCCAAGCTGCTGTGGATCAAGGCACACGAACCGCAGGTGTTCGCCGCGACGCGCCGTGTGCTGCTGCCGAAGGCGTGGCTGCGCCTGGTTCTCACCGGCGAGGCGATCGAGGACATGTCCGATGCCTCGGGCACGCTGTGGCTCGACGTCGGCGCGCGTCGCTGGTCGTCGAGAATGCTCGCCGCCACGGGGCTGGACGACGACGTCATGCCTTCGCTCGTCGAGGGCAATGCGGCTGCGGGGAGATTGCGCGCGGATCTCGCCGCGCGCTGGAAAATGCGAGCGGCGCCCATCGTCGCGGGCGGCGCCGGCGACAACGCTGCCGGCGCGATCGGTGTGGGCGCCGTGCAAGCGGGTTCCGCATTCGTTTCTCTGGGCACGTCCGGCGTGATATGGGCCGGCACCGATCGGTTTCGCCCGTACACCGAGAAGGCGGTTCACGCGTTCTGCCACGCGCTGCCGGGCCTCTGGCATCAGATGGGCGTGACGCTGTCGGCCGCCGCCTCGCTCGGCTGGTGGGCGGAGGTGACCAGCCGCACGCCGTCCGAACTGCTCGCGGAAGCGAGCACGGCGATACCGCCGGCGACCGACCCGATCTTCCTGCCGTACCTGTCAGGCGAGCGCACGCCGTACAACGACGGCAGCCTGCGCGGGCGGTTCGTCGAGCTGTCAGCGAGTACCGATCGCGCTGCGATGACGCGGGCGATCATGGAAGGTGTGGCATTTTCGCTGCGGGATTGCCTGGATGCGTTGCGCGCGTCCGGCACCGTGATCCCCGAAGCGGATGTCATCGGCGGTGGCTCACGCTCCGAATCCTGGACCGAGGTGCTCGCGTGCGCGCTCGGCATTCCGCTGCATCGTGTAGAGGATGGTGAATCCGGCGCGGCGTTCGGCGCCGCGCGACTGGCGCGGCTCGCGGTGACGGGCGAGGAGCCCGTGGCCCTTTGTCGGCCGCCGCGTCGCATCGCGACGGTGCAACCCGACGCATCGACTCGAGCGCGATACGAGGAACGCCTGGCGCGGTACCGGGCGTGTCGCCCACGTTCATCCGCAGACGATTGATCCGCGTCAGCTTGACGCCATCGGCCGCAATTCACGTACATAGCGCAGGTGCGTGGCAGCCGGGCCGTCGAGCACCGTGTCGACACGGAACGGCGACACCGACTCGTGCAGGTTTTCGAAAAGTCGCCTTCCACCGTTGAACAGGACGGGCGCCAAGGCGATTTCCAGCTCGTCGATGGCGCCCATGTTCAAGTACTGTTGAATCACGTCCGCACCGCCCGCGATGCGCACATCGCGGCCATCCGCAGCCTCGCGCGCCTGTGCGAGGGCGCTTTCGGCGCCGTCGTTGACGAAGTGGAAAGTCGTACGCCCGGGACGCATCCACGGTTCACGCTTCTCGTGGGTCAGAACGTACACCGGTGTGTGGAACGGCGCCTCCTCCGGCCAGGCGCGCTCGCCCTGTTCGAACATGCGCTTTCCCATGATGTTGGCGCCGATGCGTTCCGTGGTTTTGCGCAGCATGTCGTTTACAGGCCCAGTCTCTCCGCCCGCACCCAGCTT
>DASYSP010000118.1:0-132916 GCA_036003195.1 Casimicrobiaceae bacterium | reverse complement strand
TCGGTCCAGGTCCGGTAGCCCGCGCCCCAGACGATCCTTTGCGCGGTGCCGATGCGAAACGAATGCTCGGCCTGGATGTCGACGGTACGCACGCGATCGGACTGCGAGCCGCCGTTTGCGCCCAGATCGGCGCGCGATTGCTCGTCGTAGTAGGCCTGAACATCGGCGCTCGAGCCGTCGCCCCACTGGCGACTCCAGCGGCCGAGGAGGTTGCCGCCGTCGCGACGGCCCGCGGGCGCGTCCACGGTGTTCTCGTACATGTCGCCCTGCAGCGTGACGTTGCCTTCGAGCGCAGGCGTGTCGGCACGAAATCCCGCCTGCTTGCTGCGCCACGCGTCCATTGCACTGGCGCCGTCGGCGAGACGCGTATCGCCGTCGTGGGTCGCCAGCGCGTAGACGCGGTACGTGCCACCCTCGCCGAAGCGACCGCCCCAGCGGGTGTCGGCGCGTTGCATGAAATCGCCGGCCTTGGCGTCGACGAGGCCGCCCCCGGTCTGCGCCGCCGACTTGGTGATGATGTTGACCACACCGTTCATCGCATTGGCGCCCCACAGCGAGCCGCCCGGCCCGCTGATCACCTCGATGCGATCGACGTCGGCCAGCACGATGTGCTGCTGGTCCCAGAACACGCTCGAGAAGAACGGCGTGTAGACGCTGCGGCCGTCGATCAGCACGAGCAGCTTGTTCGCCGCGTTGACCGAGTTCATGCCATGCGCCGAGATCGAGTAGGTCTGCGAGTCGACGCGCGCGACCTCGAGGTTGGGTGCGAGGCGCAGCGCCTCGGCGAGCGTCGTCGCCCCCGAGCGGCGGATTTCGTCACTGGTGATGACGTACACGGCGGCCGGCGCGCTGGCGATCGGCTCCGGACGCTTCGACACCGAGGTGATCTCGACACCCGCCAGCTCGTCGATCGACAGGCTGCCCAGATCCTGCAGCGACTGCGCGGCGGCGGGGATGCACCAGGCGGCAAGTGCCATTGCGCATGACGCAAGCGCCGCGCGCAGCGCCAGGCGCGCAGCGCGACGGCATGCGCCGCGGAACGCGCCGCGCGCGGTATGTGGATTCATGGAGCCTCTCCCTGCACGTCGAGAACCGGCGTGCGGCCGCGGCGAGCCCGGCATCGATCGCCGTCGCACGACGCGCCGCCGCGAGTGACGGCGTATGGTAGTCGAGCGATCGACGGCGGTCGAGCGCGCGGGAGCGGCTTCAAGTGTCGAGCTTGGACAGCTGTACATGGAAGCCGCAAGGCCCCACAATATGATCCGCTGCCTCGCGAATACGGCTGCGGCTCGCGCAGGTCCCCGCGGTGGTTCACCGCACGTGTTCCACAGCCGGCCGCCATGACACAAGCGCAAGGCAACGACAATCCAATGACTAGCAATACGGCTTCGTCCTACTCGGTACTGGTGGCCGACGACGAACGCGACGTGGTGGACATCACCGCGGACATGCTGGAAACCTGCGGCTGCACCGTTTACCGCGCCTATTCGGCCGCCGAGGCGCTCGGCCACCTCGACGATCATCCCGAAATCGCCCTCGTGCTATCGGACATCCGCATGCCGGAGGTCGACGGCTTCGACCTGATGCGCGTCATCCGCTATCGCTTCGGCAAGCTGTCGGTGGTGCTGATGACCGGCCTGCCGGTGACCGAGGAGGATCATGTGCCGCCGGGGGCCGCGATCCTCACCAAGCCGTTCACGTTCGACGAGCTGAAGCGCGTGCTGCCGCCGCGCATGCAGAACGTGCGCCGCTAGGCGCGCGAAGGCGGGGCGGCGGCCGCCGCCCCTGGAAAGCTGACGGTGAACGTGTTGCCCACGCCGTCGACGTCGTCGTCGAGCACGATCGTCGCACCATGCAGCGTGGCGATCTCGCGCACGATGGCGAGGCCGAGGCCGCTGCCGGCGGCGCGCGTGCCGAGCAGGCGATGGAAGCGCTCGAATACACGCTCGCGCTCCGGCACCGGAATCGTCGGCCCATCGTCGCTGACCGACACGCGCGGCTGCGGCATGGCGGCGACGCGCACGGTGACGCCGCCGCCGTCGCGGCTGTAGCGGATCGCGTTGTCGACGAGGTTGTTGAGCAACTCGGCGAGACGCTGCGCGTCGCCCGCGACCATCACGCCTTCGCGCGCGCCGTCGAAGCCGAGATCGATGTGCCGCCGATAGGCCTGCGGCACCCATTCGGTGGTGACGTCGAACGCGAGCCTGGCGAGGTCGACGGGCGCCAGCTCGAGCTGCTTGACGGCCGTCGGCTCGTTGCGCGCGAGTGACAGCAGCTGCGCGACGAGGTGCGACATGCGCTCGATGCCGACATAGAGCTGCGCCAGCGAGCGCCGCATCTCCTGCGGATCCTCCTCCCGCAGCGCCAGCTCGACGTGCGCCTTCATGCCGGCCACCGGCGTGCGCAGCTCGTGCGCGGCATCGGCGACGAAGCGGTTGGTGAGGCCCAGCACCTCGTCGAGCCGCGCCATCAGGTCGTTGACCGCGCGCACCAGCGGATGCACCTCGCGCGGCACGTCGGGGACGTCGACCGGGCTCAGGTCGCGGTGCGAGCGCGCGGCGACCGCGCGCTGCAGCTGCGCCAGCGGCGCGAGGCCACGCGCCACGCCCACCCACACGATGATCCCGGCGATCAGGATCAGCACGAGCTGCGGCAGGATCACGTCGCCGACGATCTCGTCGGCGAGCGCACGGCGCTTGTGCACGGTGCTGGCGACCTCGATCGTCACCGCGTGCCCGTCGATGCGCGTCGCCAGCCGCGCGATGCGCACCGCGCCGCCGTCCAGCTGCGCATCGCGATAGGCGCCGGCGGACGCGCCGGCTGCGGGCAGTGCCGCGTCGCCGGCGATCCGCACGCCGTCGGCGCGCACCTCGTAATGCAGCTCGTCGGCGTCGTCGAGCAGCAGCGTGCGCTCGGCATCCTTCTCGAGGTCGAACCCGAGGACGCCGCCTTCGGCCCTGATGTGCAGCGCGAGCTCGCGCGCGATCTCGTTGAGCTCGGCGTCGTGCACCCGCGCCGAGAGGCGCTGCGCGAGGATGTAGCTGCCGACGGCGTCGACGAGGAACAGCAGCGATAGCGGGATCAGCAGCCAGCGCAGCAGCTTGCCGCGCAGCGTCGCGTCACGTGCCGCCATCGATCCGGTCGAGCAGGTAGCCCATGCCGCGCACCGTGCGGATCTCGACGCCGTAAGGCTCCAGCTTGCGTCGCACGCGGTGCACGTAGACCTCGATCGCGTTGCTGCCGACCTCGCCGCCGAAGCCGAACAGCTGGTCGATGATCTGTTCCTTGCTCACCACGCGTCCCTGGCGCGCGAGCAGGAGCTCGGTCAGCGCGAGCTCGCGCGCCGAGAGGTCGACCGGCGCGTCGTCGTGGAACAGCCGCCGCGCGGCGACGTCGAAGCGCAGCCGGCCGTGGGTCATGTCGTTGCCGGCGTTGAAGCGACCGCGGCGTATCAGCGCGCGCACGCGGGCCTCGAACTCGGGAAGGTCGAACGGCTTGGTCATGTAGTCGTCGGCCCCCATGTCGAGGCCGGCGACGCGCTCGTCGAGCGTGTCGCGCGCGGTGAGGATCAGCACCGGCACGCGCGAGCGCCGGTCGCGCAGCCGCTTCAGCACTGCGAGGCCGTCGATCTTCGGCAGGGCGACGTCGAGCACGACGAGATCGTAGTCGGCGGCGGCGAGCGCGTCGTTGGCGGCTTCGCCGTCCTCGCACAGGTCCACCGCGTACGCCGACTGGTTGAGCGCGCGCACCAGCGCCGCCGACAGCACGCTGTCGTCTTCCACCACCAGTACCTTCATCGTCCACTCCGCATTGCCATTGCCGGCGCTCGCCGCCGCCGGCGGCCAGCCCGCATCATTGTGACGGGTTCCGCGGCCGTGCCTGTGTCAGCACCCGCACTTGAACCGGCAGTAGGCCGGCTGGTAGCCGCGCATGCAATCGCGGTAGCAGTAGGGATCGGGCTCGCACGCCGGCGCCGGCTTGGCGGCCGTCGCCGGCGCGTCGGCGGGCGGCGCGGGCGGCGGCGCCACGCAGGCGCCGACGCCGATCAGCGCGACGATGATCGCCGTCAGCCGCAGTGCTTCGAGCACGGAGGGGCGCATGGCGGCGCATCGTCGCACACTTCGCGGCGGCCGTGCGTGGGCGTGCGGCCCGGCAGCCTCACGGCCGCGGGGGACCGCCCTTGTCGGGCGGGTCGATCCGCTGGATCGCGTACGCGGCGATGTCGTTCGCCTGCTTGAGGATGTCGTCGCGCACGTAGCGCGTCGCGTCGGCGCCCGAGAGGCCGAGCCAGGTCATGCCCTCGGCCTCGAGTTCGGCGATGAAAGTGCGATCGGACAGCATGGCGCCGACCGCCGACGCGAGACGCGCGCGCGGCCCGGCCGGCAAATGACTCGGTGCCACGATCGCCACCCAGAGCAGGAATTCGCGGCCGGGCCATGTTTCGCCGAATGCCGGCACGTTCGGCAGCAGCCGGCTGCGCGTCGCCGAACTGACGGCGATCACGCGGGTCGGCCGTGCGCGCGGGGTGCCGGTGATTGCCAGCGCCGAGGGCAGGCCGACCATCGCGAAGTCGATCTCGCCCGCAGCGAGCATCGGCATGATGCGCGTGACCGGCAGCGCCACCTGCTCGATGTTCGCCTTCTGGTCCTGGTGCAGGAACTCGCCGGCGATATGCGACGACGATGCGCTGGTGTACGTGCCGTAGCGCAACGGCCGCGGAGCGGCGCGCGCGGCCTCGAGCCAGCGCGCGAACGACGGCGGCTCGCCGTCGCTGCGCACCACGAGCGCCACCGGGTAGGTGCCCAGCATCGCCAGCCAGTCGAAATCGTCGATCGGGTTGTATTGGTCGAGCGAGGACAGCAATCGGGCGCCGACCATGGGCGTGGACAGGCCGAGCCCGATCGTCGAGCCGTCGCGCGGCGCGCTTGCCAATGCATTGGTGCCGACGATCCCCTCGACGCCCGGCATGCGCCTGATGACGACCGGGGCATTCAGCGCGCGCTGCAGCGCACGCTCGACGATGCGCCCGATGCGATCCGCGGATCCGCCGGCTTCAGTGGGCAGGATCAGCGTGACCGGGGCGGCTGCCGCGCTCGCCTCGTCGGCAGCGAGGGCCGGCGCGGGCAGCGTGGTGAGCACGCAAGCGGCGGCGCCCGCGACGAGGGCGGTGGCGAGGCGACGGACCATGATGGAGGCGATGCCGGCAGGCATTTCCGCCCTTCGGAATGTTGTAGGTATTGTCCTACATCATCACCGAATGCGACAGCACGGCGTTGCACGCGAGTCCAAGCCTGCCGCGTTGGAACGGGACTAGCCGGCCTCGGCGCGGGAAGGATAGCGGCGCAGGATCGCCGCCGCGGGGCTGGCGCGCGGATGGGGCGGGTCGTCCGGTGCGCGCAACTCGTTGGCGAGGTCGGCAACGCCGCCGATGCGCTCGCCGAGCACGACGGCGAAGATGTGCCCGGCGGCGTGCGCATCGAGCGCGTCGGCGTTCATGCGCTCGGTGAGCTCCTCGTGGGCGTGGATCGCATCGCGCAGCGCGACGCGCAACGCCGTCCCCGATTCGCCGCGCGCGAGCAGCATGTGCGCGGCGCGCAGCTGGTCGAGGATCTGGCGGATAAGCGCCTCGATCGTGGCGTAGTCCGGTGCGTGCATGGTCTGGCCGCAGAAGGGCTGCGACGACGCTGCGCCGATCGCACGTGCTTGTCAAGGCGCCACGCCTTGGGAACCGGCTGACAGCGTGTCGGCCGCACGCCGACACATCGATAGGAATCGCGCTGTCGGGATGACGACGCGCATTCGCGGTATCGTCGATGTTCCGCAATCCTTCCCGATCACGCGCCGATGCACGCCTGTCCCGTCGATTGTCACTGGTGCACCGAGCGGCAGTGCGCTGCCGAGGGCTGCATGTTGTGCAGCGAACATGGCGAGCGCGTGCTGGCGCCGTGCGAGCACTGCGGCGTGCTGGTGATCGTCTCCGCCCGCGTCCACGTCTGCATCGAATGCGCGCGCAGCGACGCGCCGCACGGCGTCGGGGCCTGACGCCATGGCGCGCGCACTGTGGCGAGGCGCACTGAGCTTCGGGCTGGTGGAGATCCCGGTCGAGCTGTATGCCGCCGAGGACCGCAAGAGCTTCAGCTTCTCCATGCTCGACCGCCGCGATTTCGCGCCGGTCGGCTACAAGCGCTACAACAAGAAGACCGGGAGCGAAGTCGCCTGGAGCGACATCGTCAAGGGCTACGAGTACGAGAAGGGCCAGTACGTGGTGCTGAGCGAGGAGGATTTCCGGCGCGCCAACGTCAAGGCGTCGGAGACGATCGACATCATCGAATGCGTGGCAGCGACGGAGATTCCGCCGCCGCTCTATGAAACCCCGTATTACCTCGCGCCTGCCGGCCGTGGCGGCAAGGCGTATGCGCTGCTGCGCGATGTCCTGGCCGAGAGCGCGCGGGCGGCGATCGCGCAATTCGTGATGCGCGGGACGTCGCATCTCGCCGCGATCCTGCCGGCGGGAAAGGGCATGGTGCTCAACACGCTGCGCTACGCCGACGAGCTGCGCGACATCGACGGGCTCGAACTGCCGGCGGCGAAATCGGCCCCCACGGCGAAAGAGCGTGCGCTCGCCAAGCGACTCGTCGACGACATGAGCGGGCACTTCAAGGCAGGTGCCTTTCACGACACCTATCACGAGGACCTGATGAAGCGCATCCGCGAGAAGGTGAAGAAGGGCGAGACCCACGAGATTACCGCGCCCGAGGCCAAGGGCGAGGGCAAGCCGCGCAGCGCCGAGGTCATCGACCTGGCCGCGCTGCTCGCGGACAGCCTGCGCAGCGGCAAGGGGCGCGCGCGCGACGGCGGGGAGGCGGCGGCGCCGGCGCGCGCCAAGGCCGCGCAGGCGAAGCGCAAGGCACCGGCCAATCCCCGTGCGCGCGCGCCGGCTGCGACACCGGCGCATCGCAAGCGCGCCTGACGGCTCGATGACGCTCGCGCGCTACCACCAGAAACGCGACTTCGGCATCACGCCCGAGCCCCGCGGCCACCTCGGCCGGCGCAAGAGCGGCGACCTTGCGTTCGTCATCCAGAAGCACGCCGCGTCGCACCTGCACTACGACTTCCGCCTCGAGCTCGACGGCGTGTTGCTGAGCTGGGCCGTGCCCAAGGGGCCGAGCGTGGACCCGGCCGACCGCCGGCTGGCGATGCACGTCGAGGACCATCCGCTCGAATACGGCGGCTTCGAGGGCACCATTCCGGCGAAGCAGTACGGCGGCGGTACGGTGATGGTCTGGGATCGTGGCCGCTGGATCCCGCAAGGCGACGCACGCGAGGGCTACGCGAAGGGCCACCTCAAGTTCGAGCTCGACGGCGAGAAACTGAAGGGCGGCTATGCGCTGATTCGCAGCCAGCCGGGCCGCTTCGGCGGAAAGTACGGCGGCAAGCGCGCCGGCGACGTGTGGTTCCTCATCAAGGAGCGCGACACGTTCGCGCGGCCCGGCGTGTCGATCGTCGAAGCTGCGCCCGACAGCGTCCAGACCGGGCGCTCGCTCGACGAGATCGCGGCGGGGCGTTCGCGCGTGTGGAACAGCAATCGCTCGGTCGCCGACAACGTGCGTGCCGGCGCGCTCGGTGCACGCGGCAGGAAACCGGCGGCGACGCCGGATCGCCGCGCCGGGTCCACCGCGAAGCGAAGTGCCGGCGACGCCGCGTTGCCCGCGGCCGCGCGTCGCGCGCGCCTGCCGTCGGCGCTGTCACCCATGCTGGCGACGCTGGTGAAGTCGGTGCCGCCTGGCGACGGCTGGCTGCACGAGGTCAAGTACGACGGCTACCGGATGCTGGCGCGCGTCGAGCGCGGCCGCGCGCGGCTGTATTCGCGCAACGGCAACGACTGGACCACGCGCCTCGCGCCGATCGCGCGGGCCGTCGCTGCGCTGCCGCTCGCATCGGGCTGGATCGACGGCGAGATCGCCGTGGCCGACGCCTCGGGCCGCACCAGCTTCCAGCGGCTGCAGAACGCGCTGGCGTCGCCGGCCGACGCCGACATCACGTTTTTCGTGTTCGACCTGCCGTTCGCCAACGGCTACGACCTGCGGCAGGTGCCGCTCGTCGAGCGCAAGGCGATGCTGCGCGCGTTGCTCGATCCGCCGCCGTCGCACGTGCGCTATGGCGTCGAGATCGTCGCCGAGGGCAGCACCGTATTCACGCAGGCGTGCACGCTGGGCCTGGAGGGCATCATCTCGAAGCGCATGGACTCACGCTACCAGGGCGCGCGCGGCCGCGACTGGGTCAAGGTCAAGTGCGGCCATCGACAGGAAATGGTGATCGCCGGCTACACCGACCCCGCGGGCAGCCGCGAGGGGCTTGGCGCCCTCGTGGTGGCGATCCACGACGACGCGCATGCCTTGCGCTACAGCGGGCGCGTCGGCACCGGCTTCGATGCCGCCACGCTGCGGATGCTGGCGTCACGCCTGGCACCCCTCGCGCAAGCGTCGCCGCCGGTGATCAATCCGCCACGCGGCGCGGCAGCGCGCGGCGTGCACTGGGTCAAGCCCACGCTGGTCGCCGAAATTGCGTTCACCGAATGGACGCACGACGGCACGCTGCGGCATCCGTCATTCCTCGGCCTGCGCGAGGACAAGAAGGCGGCGGACGTCGTGCGTGAGCGCGCGGTGCCAACGCAGGCGGCGACCGGCAGCAGCAAGCCGACGCCGGCGCGTGCGGCGAAACGCACGGCGGCGGCAAAAGTGGCATCCGGGAAAAAGCCATCGGCCAAGCGTTCGCCCGCAGCGCGTTCGAAGGCGCGCGTCGCGCCTTCGACGAGCGCTCGCAAGAAGCCGTTAGCGACCTCTGCGCCCAAGGTTCGCGACCGCAAGCGCCTCGCGGCACGGGCGGTGACGAAATCGGTGCGCCGCGCGGGCACTGCAGCCTCGAACCCCAAGCCCGCCGCCGAACGTCGCGCGAACCCGACTGCCGTTGCCGCGAAATCCGTCGGCGCGAACGCCGGCGACGCAGTGGTCGAAGGCGTCGCGATCTCGCATCCGGACAAGCTCTACTTCGCCGACGCCGGCGTGACGAAGCTCGAGGTGGCGCGCTATTTCGCGAGCGTCGCGCCGCACATGCTGCCGCACGTCACCGGCCGGCCGCTGGCGCTGCTGCGCTGTCCCGAAGGCTGGCAAGGCGAATGCTTTTTCCAGAAGCACGCGCCGCCGAGCCTCAATGCCGCCGTCGGCCGCGTCGAGGTGCCCGAATCCGCCGGCACCGGCACGTACGCCGAAGTGCATTCGGCCAAGGGTCTCGCCGCGCTCGTGCAATGGGGCGTGCTGGAGATTCACTTGTGGGGCTCGCGGATGCCGCGCATCGACCGTCCCGATCGTCTTATCTTCGACTTCGACCCCGACGACGCGGTCGAGTGGGACGCGCTGGTCGAAGGCGTGAAGGCGATGCGCACGTTCCTCGCCGAGCTTGGCTTGCCCGCGTTCGTCAAGACCACGGGCGGCAAGGGACTGCACGTCGTCACGCCGATACGCGCGAGCGTTGACTGGGACGCGGCCAAGTCATTCACGCGCGCCATTGCCGAGCTGATGGCGCGCACGTTTCCGGAGCGCTTCGTGGCGACGATGACCAAATCACGCCGCCAAGGCAAAATCTTCATCGACTACCTGCGCAACGCCGAAGGGGCCACCGCCGTCGCGCCCTATGGCCTGCGCGCACGTGCCGGCGCCCCCGTGGCGATGCCGATCGAATGGCGCGAGCTCGACCAGGGCATCGACCTTCGTCGCGACCATTTCAACGTGCGCAACGCGGGCGAGCGCCTCGCCACTCGCAAGTCGGACCCCTGGCGCGATTTCGCAGCATCGGCGCCGTCGCTGACGGCGGCGATGCGTCGGCGCGTCGGCGCGGGCTGACGTTAACGACCGTTGCCGGCCGGTCCGTCGTTCAACGCGGCCCCGACAAAGACTGCCCGCTCGTCGGAGCGCGTGCCTGCCGGGAGGCAGATGTGTTCGAGGCCACGTGCAACACGCCGCCTTGCGCGACAGGAGCCACCGACGCCGCGACCGGCGCCAGCTGGAACGCCACGACGGCGCCATGTTTCACTGTATAGCGATCGGCGTAGTTCGGGGTGCTCTGCTGGCTTTGCACCGTGACGAAATCCTGCATTCGGACGTGACCGGTGCTGGCGGCGGCTGTGATCGGCAGCATCGTCGTGGCGCCAAGCACGACGAGCACTTTGGACGTGGTCAACATGAACGCTCCTTCCAAACAGCAGGTGCGTCCTCCGCTGCCGCTCCTGACACGCGGCGTCCGACGATCGGGGCCGCTCACCGGGTTTGGACAGTCCGCGCACAGGCACGGTTCGATGGGTGCCGTTCAGGACCCGCCCATGTCTCACTTCAACCTGCGCAATGCGGCGTCGCGACCGGCCGCGTCGCACCCGGACCCCTGGCTCGATTTCGCGGCGTCGCCGGCCACGCTCACGCAGGCGATGCGACGCCGCGTCGGCGCGACCTGATCAATCGGCTTTCAGGCTGTCGGGGCCGTCGGTGTCCGGCAGAGCGGACTCGCGCAAGGGCGGCTCGGCACCGGGTGCGGCATACAGCGACGGGCCGGCGTGCGCCGGCACGGCGAGCGACGGCTCCATCGGTGCCGCATGCGCGACGATCGTGGCGTTGACGCCGGAGCCGGACAGCGGCTCGAGCTCGCCGCCACGCACCGCGTACTGCTGCTGGCCCGTGCCGAAGCTTTGCATGCCGCCGGGCGTGATGCCCTGCATGCCGCCGCGGTCGGCGGGGAGGTCCGGCGCAGTCTTCGACAGGTTCGGCGCCGGGGTGACCGTGGTGACACCGTTCGTGGTCGTGTAGGCGTCGGCATAGGCGTTGATGCTTTGCATGCTGAACGGCGTCACGACGTCCTGCATGCGCACGCCGCTCGCCGCGCCGGCCGGCGCCGCGAGCGGCAGCACCAGCGCCGCTGCGGCGGCGATTGTCGTCAATCGGTCAATCTTCATGTGCAACTCCTGTAGTGAAAAAAGGGCGCGCGCCTCCCTCACACGCGTCTACGCGTGCCGTTCTCGTCATTTTTGGAACGGTTCAAAACTTGGACGGCACGCGCCCCCCGCGCGTTCACTGCGCACGGTCAAATGATCGATTCGCGCGCGTGCGAATCCCGCCGCCAAGAGCGAACAACGCACTCGCCGCGAGATTGCAACCAGACGTTACAGGCGCGCGGCCAGCTCGGCGCCGTCGCGAATCGCCGCTTCGGCATCGAGCTCGCCGGCGCGACGCGCGCCGCCGATCACGTGGATGCGCGGATCCGCGCCCATGGCGAGGTCGCGCGAGGATTCCTGGCCGGCACACACGACGATGCTGTCGACGCCGAGGCAGCGCTCGTCATTGCCCACCCGGATGTGCAGTCCCGCATCGTCGATGCGCTGGTACTCGACGCCGCCCAGCATGGTCACGCCGGCGCGCCGCAGGGCGATGCGGTGCGCCCAGCCTGTGGTGCGCCCCGGTCCTGCACCCATCCGCCGCGCGTCGAGGCGACGCTGCAGCAGCCACACTTCACGCGGCGGCGGTGGCGGATTCGCCGGCACGAGGCCGCCGGCCTCGCGCGCAGCCACGTCGACGCCCCATTCGTCGCACCAGGCTTCGCTCGACATCGCATAGGGCATCACCAGGAACGTGCAGACGTCGACACCGATGCCGCCCGCGCCGATCACCGCGACGCGGCGCCCGGCAACCTTGCGACCGGCGAGCAGATCGGGATAGGCGATGACCTTCGGGTGGCCGATGCCGGCAATCGACGGCACGCGCGGCGTGACGCCGGTGGCGACGACGACCGCGTCGAATTCGCGCGCGAGGTCGCCGTGCGCGATGCGCCGGCCGAGCTCGAGCGCGACGCCCGTGGCAACGATGCGGTTGCGGAAATAGCGCAGCGTGTCGCTGAAATCCTCCTTGCCGGGCACCTGCATCGCCAGCCGGAACTGGCCGCCGATATCGTCGGCCGCCTCGAACAGCGACACCTGGTGGCCACGCTCGGCAGCGATCGTCGCTGCCGCGAGTCCGGCGACGCCGGCGCCGACTACCGCCACGCGCTTGCTGCGGGGCGTGCGCGTATAGGCAAGCTCGGTCTCGCGGCACGCGCGCGGATTGACGAGGCAGGTCGCGCGCGCATTGCGGAACGTGCGGTCGAGGCATGCCTGGTTGCAGGCGATGCACGTGTTGATCGCGTCGGCGCGGCCCGCCGCGGCCTTGGCGACGAACTCGGGATCGGCGAGGAACGGGCGTGCCATCGACACCATGTCGGCGTCACCGGCCGCGAGGATGTCCTCGGCGAGCTCCGGCGTGTTGATGCGGTTCGAGGCCACCACGGGAATGCGCAGCGCGCGCCTGACGCGGGCGGTGGCGTCGCGGAACGCCGCGCGCGGCACCACCGTGGCGATCGTCGGGATGCGCGCTTCGTGCCAGCCGATGCCGGTGTTGAGCAGCGTGATGCCGGCATGCTCGAGCGCCTGCGCGACGGCGATCGTCTCCGTCATCGTGTTGCCGCCCTCGACCAGGTCGAGCAGCGACAGGCGGAACATGACGATGCACTCGGCGCCCACGGCAGCGCGCACCGCGCGCGCGATTTCCACCGCGAAGCGCATGCGCGCGTCGATGCCGCCGCCCCAGCCGTCGCTGCGGCGGTTGACGCGCGGCGACAGGAACTGGTTGATCAGGTAGCCCTCGCTGCCCATGATCTCGACGCCGTCGTAGCCCGCGCGCTGCGCGAGGCGGGCGGCGCGCGCGAAATGGGCGATGACGCGGCGGATGCGCGCCTCGCTCATCGCGCGCGGCGTGAACGGCGAGATCGGCGAGCGCGTGGCGGTGGCCGATTCGCACAACGGCTGATAGGCATAGCGCCCGGCATGCAGGATCTGCATCAGGATCCGGCTGCCGGCCGCGTGCACGGCGCGCGTGACGCGGGCGTGCCACAGCACGCCGCCGGCGTGCGTCAGCGAGCCGGCGAACGGCGCCAGCCGTCCGCGCAGGTCGGGCGCGATGCCGCCGGTGACGATGAGGCTGGCGCCGCCCTGCGCGCGCTCGCGATAGAACGCCGCGAGCTTGCCGAAGTGCCACGCGTGGTCCTCGAGGCCGGTGTGCATCGAGCCCATGATCGTGCGGTTGGGCAGCTCGACGTGCGCGAGCCGGATCGGCGTGAACAGGCGCGGATAGGGCGAGGCGGCCATGGGCGCGCGCATTGTAGCCGCCCGTCACCGCGCATGCGGTACATTCGCGACACGTCCCTCACGAGGTCACCATGCTCGAATCGCATCTTGCGGCCGCCGCCGTGCTGCCTGCGGACCACGCCGTCGCGACGCTCGTCGGCCGCGCGTTCGTTCCCGCCTTCGCCGGTCCGGCGCCGGTGCTGGTGCGCGCCGACGGCATCTTCGACCTGACGCCGATCGCGCCCACCGCGAGCGAGGTCTTCGCCCGTGACGACGCGGTGGCGGCGATCCGCGCGGCGACGCTGCCGAAGCTCGCCACGCTCGATGCGGCGCTCGCCAACAGCGATCCCGCGCAGCACGACGCCGGCGTGCCGTGGCTGCTCGCGCCCTGCGACTGGCAGCCGGTCAAGGCCTCCGGCGTCACTTTCGTCGCCAGCATGCTCGAGCGCGTCATCGAGGAGCAGGCGCGTGGCGACCCCGCGCGCGCCGAGGCCACGCGGCGCGCGATCACCGGCGTGATCGGCGACAACCTCGCGCGGGTGGTGCCCGGCTCCGCCGAGGCGGCGGAGCTGAAGCGCGTGCTGGTCGAGGCCAAGGCGTGGTCGCAGTACCTCGAAGTCGGCATCGGTCCCGACGCCGAGGTCTTCACCAAGTGCGCGCCGCTGGCGGCGGTGGGCCTCGGCGCCGACATCGGCGTCCTCGCCAAGTCGACCTGGAACAATCCCGAGCCCGAGATCGTGCTGGCCGTCGCGCCCAGCGGCCGCACCGTCGGCGCCACGCTCGGCAACGACGTCAACCTGCGCGACTTCGAAGGCCGCAGCGCGCTGTTGCTCGGCAAGGCCAAGGACAACAACGCGTCGTGCGCGATCGGCCCCTGCGTGCGCCTGTTCGACGAGCATTACGGCATCGACGACGTGCGCCGCGCCGACATCGCGCTGCACGTCGAGGGGGAGGAGGGTTTCGTGCTCGACGACGTGTCGTCGATGCGCAGGATCAGCCGCGATCCGCTCGACCTCGTCAAGGCGGCGATGGGACCGGAGCATCAGTATCCGGACGGCATGATGCTGTTCCTGGGCACGATGTTCGCGCCGACCCTCGACCGCTTCGCGGCGGGGCAGGGGTTCACCCACGCGATCGGCGACATCGTCCGCGTGTCGACGCCCACGCTCGGCGCGCTCGTCAACCGCGTCGACCACTGCCACCGGATCGCGCCCTGGACGTTCGGCGGCGCGGCGCTGGCGAAGAGCCTCGCCCGCCGCGGCGTGCTCTAGCGCTCGCGGTCGCGCACGGCGTGCCCGGGAGCACCCGCGCCGCCGAACACGTGCCGCGGCGTCAGTCGAGGCCGCCGAAGCGCCGGGCGAACTGCGGCGACGGCGACTGGAAGTCGGCGCCCATCGTCGTCGCCAGCCAGCGATCGGCCGGGCGCCACACCAGGCAGTAGAAGTCGCGTGTCAGCGCGTACGCCGCGGTGCCCGGCCAGTCCAGCGCGAGCAGCGAGGGCGGCAGCAGCGGATCGCGCAGCAGTACGCGGCGGAACGCGTGGATCAGGAGCGTGCGCGCGACGAAGCACTGGCGCGGATCGGGCGCGTGCGCGCCGTCGCGGAAGAGGTCGATCGCGCGGCCGAAGCGCGCGAGATAGCGCCGGTAGCTCGCGGCCAGCGCGGCGAGGTCGAACGCGCGCGTCGCGAGCGTCCCCAATGCCACGCCCTCGCCGCCCGGGTCGCGCGCCGTCAGCACGGTGAGCCGCGCCAGCACCGCTCTCGGCAGCGGAATCGCTGCGCCCTGCGCGGCAAGCGGGCGCGCGTAGACGCCGGGCGCCAGCGCGCCGAAGCCGTTCCAGGCGAAGGCATTGCGCAGCGACGCGCGCTCGCGCGCGCCGAGCGAATCAGGCGGCGCGACGACGATCTGCCAGCGGCCATCCCAGGCCGCGTCGTGCGGATCGTAGATGCGGCGGTAGGCGTCGGCGAACGCGCGCGCGCCGGTGGCCGTGAGCCGGTAGCGGCTGCGCCGGCCGTGCGCCTCGCCGGCGAGCCAGCCGTCGGCGGCGAGGCGGAACACGCTGGTGCGCGCCAGGCGCTCGCCGATGCCGAACGCGTCCATCAGCGCGAACAGCTCCCCGAGCCACAGCGCGCCGCCGTGCGGCGCCACGGCATCGCCCCAGACGGTGACGATCAGCGACTTCGCGCGCGGCGGGTCGGCGGCCAGCGTGGCGGCGATCCAGCGCGCGATGCGCCGCTGCGCCGGCGGGATGCCGCCCGCCGCCGGCATCGCCCGATCTGATACGGAATTTGCCTTGCGCATCGCCAAAGTGTATCGTATCCACGGGCCTCTCCGCGAGGAGGAAAATCGCGATGTACGCACAGATGGTCGACACCGGTCTCGCCCGCGTCGAGGACCTCGACGCGCTGCCGCCGGCCGAGCGCGCGTTTCAGGCGCGCATCGACGCCGACGTCAAGATCGAGCCGCAGGACGCGATGCCGGACGCCTACCGGCGCACGCTGATCCGCCAGATCCAGCAGCACGCGCATTCGGAGATCGTCGGCATGCTGCCCGAGGGCAACTGGGTGACGCGCGCGCCGAGCCTCAAGCGCAAGGCCATCCTGATGGCGAAGATCCAGGACGAGGCGGGCCATGGCCTCTATCTTTATTCGGCGGCGGAAACGCTCGGCGTGTCGCGTGACCGCATGACCGAGGACCTGCTCGCCGGCAAGGTCAAGTACTCGTCGATCTTCAACTACCCGACGCTGACGTGGGCGGACATCGGCGCGATCGGCTGGCTGGTGGACGGCGCGGCGATCATGAACCAGATTCCGCTGTGCCGCTGCTCGTACGGCCCGTATGCGCGGGCGATGATCCGCATCTGCAAGGAGGAGTCGTTCCATCAGCGTCAGGGCTTCGACATCATGATGGCGATGTGCGCGGGCACGCCGGCGCAGAAGGCGATGGCGCAGGACGCGCTCGACCGGTGGTGGTGGCCGTCGGTGATGATGTTCGGGCCGCCCGACGCCGAGAGCGTGCACAGCGCGCAGTCGGCGCGCTGGAAGATCAAGCTCCTGTCCAACGACGAGCTGCGCCAGCGCTTCATCGACCAGACGGTGCCGCAGGCCGAGTTCCTCGGGCTCGCGATGCCGGACGCCGATCTCGCGTGGAACGAGGCGCGCGGTCATTACGACTTCGGCGCGATCGACTGGGACGAGTTCCACGCGGTGATCAAGGGCCGCGGTCCCTGCAACCGCGATCGCATCCGCGCGCGCACCGAGGCGTGGGACAACGGCGCCTGGGTGCGCGAGGCGGCGCTCGCGCATGCGCGCAAGCGCGCGACGGCGGACGCGGCATGAGCGCACCGGCGCCGGCGCGCGACGAATGGCCGCTGTGGGAAGTGTTCATCCGCAGCCAGCATGGCCTTGCGCACAAGCACGTCGGCAGCCTGCATGCGGTGGACGCGGCGATGGCCGTGAAGAACGCGCGCGACGTCTACACGCGGCGCAACGAGGGCGTGTCGATCTGGGTGGCGCGCTCGGCGGACATTCACGCGTCGGCGCCGGGCGACCGCGAGGCGCTGTTCGATCCGTCCAACGACAAGGTCTACCGGCATCCGACGTTCTTTCCGATGCCCGACGAGGTGAAGCACCTGTGAGTGCGCGCATGCATGCTCGTCGTGATGCCGCGCCGCAGGGGCAGGGTATCGGCCGTCGCTCGAACACGCTTCGCGAACTCGCTTTGGGCCGATACCCTGCCCCTCCGGCGGCTCCGGTACATGACGATCGGTCATTGCTTGAACATGCCGCCGGCGACCGTGCACGCTGACGCCGCCCTGCTGGAATTCACGCTGCGCCAGGCCGACAGCCCGCTGGTGCTCGCGCAGCGGCTGTGCGAATGGATCGGCAGGGCGCCGGCGATCGAGGAGGACATCGCGCAGACCAACGTCGGGCTCGACCTCGTCGGCCAGGCGCGGATGTGGTACGCGTACGCCGGCGAGATCGAGGCGCGGCTCGGCCGCCCTTCGCGCGGCGAGGATGCGCTGGCGTTCCGTCGCGATGCGCACGAGTTTCGCAACCTGCTGCTGGTCGAACAGCCCAACGGCGACTTTGCGCACACGATCGTGCGCCAGTTCCTGTTCGACCACGCGCAGTGGCACGCCCTCTCCGCGCTCGCGCAGTCCACCGATGCGCGGGTTGCCGAGATCGCCGCCAAGGCCGTCAAGGAAGTCAGCTATCACGCCGAGCGCTCCGCCGACTGGATGGTGCGCCTCGGCGACGGCACCGGGGAGTCGCATGCGCGCATGCAACGCGCGCTCGATACCTTGTGGATGTACACGGGCGAGATGTTCATGGCCGACGACATGGATCGCGTGCTCGTCGCGGCGGGCGTCGCCCCCGATCCGGGCGCGCTCGCGGCACCGTGGCTGGCCGGCGTCGATGCCGTGCTGGCGGACGCCACGCTGTTGCGCCCGCAGGACGACTTCGCGCAGCGCGGCGGCCGCCAGGGCCGCCACAGCGAGCACCTCGGCCATCTGCTGTGCGAGATGCAATTCCTGCAACGCGCCTATCCGGACGCGCGGTGGTGAGCCTGCACGGCACGGGCCTTCGCTCGGGGGACGGCGATGCCGACGCGCGACAGCACGTCCCGGCGCAGGATGGCGATCAGGCGCGGCAAAGCGCATGGCGGCTGCTCGGCGACATCATGGATCCGGAGGTGCCGGTGATCTCGATCGTCGAGCTCGGCATCGTGCGCGACGTGCGCGACGACGGCGCGCAGGTCGAAGTAACGATCACGCCGACCTATTCGGGCTGTCCGGCGATGGACGCGATCGCCGGGGCCATCGGCGCCGCGTTCGCGCGCGAGGGCCGCGTCGCGCGCGTGCGCACCACGCTGTCGCCGGCGTGGACGACCGACTGGATGGCGCCCGAGGCGAAGGCGCGGCTCGCTGCATACGGCATCGCGCCGCCGGGCGCATCCGCGGCGCCCGCGCGCATCGACGTTACCGGCATCAGCCCGCAGCGCCGCGCACGTGTGCCCGTCGCGTGCCCGCGCTGCGGATCGCGGACGACGACGCTGCTCGCGCAGTTCGGCTCGACGGCGTGCAAGGCGCTGTACCGCTGCGACGACTGTCGAGAGCCGTTCGACTATTTCAAGCCGCATTGAACGGCAGGGGCCTCGATTGAGCAGGTTCCATCCGCTCGAAGTCGCGCGCGTCGATCGCGAAACGCGCGATGCCGTGGCGGTGACTTTCGCCGTGCCCGCAGCCCTCGCCGGCGAGTTCCGCTTCGAGCCTGGCCAGCACCTGACGCTGCGCGCGACCGTCGGCGGCCGCGAAGTCCGCCGCTCGTACTCGATCTGTGCGGCGCCGCGCGATGCGACGCTGCGCATCGGCATCAAGCGCGCGCCGGGCGGGATCTTCTCCAATCACGCCAACGACGCGCTGAAGCCGGGCGACGTCGTCGACGTGATGCCACCGATGGGACATTTCGGCGTTGCCGCCGACACGGCGGGCGCGCGCCACTTCGTTGCATTCGCCGCCGGCAGCGGCATCACGCCGGTGCTGTCGATCGTCAAGGCCACGCTCGCGGCCGAGCCGCGCTCGCGATTCACGCTCTTCTACGGCAACCGCGCCTCGTCGTCGGTGATGTTCCGCGAGGAGCTGGCGGCGCTGAAGGACATCTACCTGACACGCTTCAACCTCGTGCATGTGCTGTCGCGCGAGCCGCAGGACATCGAGCTCCTGAACGGCCGCATCGACCGCGCCAAGGCAATGGCGCTGCTCGACCATTGGATCGGCGATGCCGATGTCGCCGCCTACTACGTGTGCGGCCCGGACGGCATGATGAAGAGCGTCGCGGAGGCGCTGGCGGCGCGCGGCGTCGCCATCGAGCGCGTGCGCATCGAGCGCTTCGCGGCGAGCATTCCCGAGCACACGCACGTGCCGCGCCCGCTGCCCGAGGCCGGGCAGCGCGAGTGCGAAGTGACGGCGATCATCGACGGCACGCGTCGCAGCTTCGTCGTTGCCAAGGGCGTCGACAACATCATCGATGGCGGCCTCGCCAACGGCATCGAGCTGCCGTATTCCTGCAAGGGCGGAGTGTGCTCGACCTGCCGCTGCCGGCTCATTGAAGGCGAGGTCGACATGGACGTCAACTTCGCGCTCGAGGATTACGAAGTGGCGCGCGGCTTCCGGCTGGCGTGCCAGAGCTATCCGGTGAGCGACAAGGTGGTCGTCGACTTCGACCAGACCGGCACCGGCGTCGAATGACGCCGCGCGTCGCGTGCTAGAGTTTTGACCATGGAGGAGTCCCGCGTGCCGCATCCCCTGTTCGACAAGCATCGCGCCACGCTCGAGCGCGCGCTGACGGCGATCGCCGAGCGCACGTACTGGAGCGCATTTCCCGAATCGGCGAGTCCCAAGGTCTATGGCGAGGGCGCGGCGGAGTCCGGCAAGGCCGCGTTCGACGCGCTGCGCGGCAAGCCGTTCGCGCTCGATGCAGCACCCGAGGCTGGCGCAGGTCGCGGCGTCGGGCGCGAGCGCTCGCCGTTCGGCTTCGACCTCGGCATCACGTATCCGGCTCGCGACCTCGACGCGCTGTTCGCCGCGATCGCCCGCGCCGAGGGCGCATGGCGCAAGGCCGGACCGGAGGCGTGGGTCGGCGTGTGCCTCGAGATCCTCGCGCGGCTCAACCGCGAGAGCTTCGTCATCGCCAACGCCGTCATGCACACCACCGGCCAGGCATTCATGATGGCGTTCCAGGCCGCGGGACCGCATGCGCAGGACCGCGGCCTCGAAGCCGTCGCGTACGCCTTCGATGCGATGCGCCGCGTGCCGGCCGAGGCGCTGTGGGAGAAGCCCCAGGGCAATCGCGATCCGATCCGCATGCGCAAGCGCTTTCGCGTCGTGCCGCGCGGCATCGGGCTCGTCATCGGCTGCTCGACGTTCCCGACGTGGAACGGCTACCCGGGCCTGTTCGCGAGCCTCGCCACCGGCAACGCGGTGATCGTCAAGCCGCATCCCGGCGCGATCCTGCCGCTTGCCATCAGCGTGCGCATCGCCCGCGACGTGCTGCGCGAGGCGGGCTTCGACCCGGACGTCGTCACGCTGGTGGCGCACGACGCCGGCGACGACATCGTGCAGAAGCTCGCGCTGCGGCCCGAGGTCAAGCTGATCGATTTCACCGGCAGCTCGGCCAATGGCGACTGGCTGGAGCGCAACGCGCAGCAGGCGACAGTGTTCACCGAGAAGGCCGGCGTCAACCAGGTGATCATCGATTCCAGCGACGATCTCGCCGGGCTTGCGCGCAACCTCGCGTTCTCGCTCGCCCTGTACACCGGGCAGATGTGCACTGCACCGCAAAACATCTACATCCCGGCGGCGGGCATCGACACTGCCGAGGGCCGCCGCACGTTCGACGACGTGGCGAATGCGATCGCCGACGCGGTGCGCAAGCTCCTCGGCGACCCGGCGCGCGCCGTCGAGATCCTCGGCGCCGTGCAGAACGACGCCACCGCGGCGCGTGTCGACGCCGCGCGCGCGCTCGGCACCCCGGTGCTCGACTCCACCACGCTCGCGCATCCTGCGTACCCGGACGCGCGCATTCGAACGCCATTGATCGTCAAGCTCGAGGCGAAGGACCGCGACAAGTACCTGGCCGAGTGGTTCGGGCCGATCGCGTTCGTCATCGCCACGCGCGACACGCAGCAGAGCCTCGCCATCGCGCGCGACGCAGTGCGCGACAAGGGCGCGCTGACACTGTCGGTATACGCGACGGACGACGCCGTGATCGACGCCGCGGTCGACGTCGCCGAGGACGCCGGTGTCGCGCTGTCGATCAACCTCACGGGCGGCGTGTACGTCAACCAGTCGGCGGCGTTCTCCGATTTCCACGGCACCGGCGCCAATCCGGCGGCGAACGCCGCGCTGACCGACGCCGCGTTCGTCGCCAGCCGCTTCCGCGTCGTCCAGCATCGCGTCCACGTCTGACACCAGCGCCGACCCGCTCATGGCCTACGCGAACATCCTCTTCGCGATCGCGGGCGGCGTCGCGCGGCTGACGCTCAACCGCCCCGATCGCCTCAACAGCTTCAACGACGCGATGCACGCCGAAGTGCGCGACGCACTCGCGCTCCTGCGCATCGACGAATCGGTGCGCGTGCTGGTGCTGACCGGTGCCGGCCGCGGCTTCTGCGCGGGGCAGGACCTCGGCGACCGCGCCGTGGCGCCGGGCGATGCCACGCCGGACCTCGGGGCATCGATCGAGCGCAATTACCGGCCATTGGTGCTGGCGCTGCGGTCGTTGCCGATGCCGGTCGTGGCCGCAGTCAACGGCGTCGCCGCCGGCGCCGGCGCCAACCTCGCGCTCGCCTGCGACCTCGTGATCGCGGCGAAGAGCGCGAGCTTCATCCAGGCGTTCGCGAAGATCGGGCTCATCCCCGATTCCGGCGGCACGTATTTCCTGCCGCGCCTCGTCGGCGAGGCGCGGGCGATGGGGCTCACGATGCTCGGCGACAAGCTCGGCGCCGAGGACGCCGCGGCGTGGGGTCTCATCTGGCGCGCGGTCGACGACGCGGCATTCGCGACCGAGGTCGACGCGCTGGCGCAAAAGCTTGCCGCGGCGCCGACCCGCGCGCTCGCTGCCCTCAAGGCCACGCTGCGCGCGTCGGCGCGCAACACGCTCGAAGCGCAGCTCGATCTCGAGCGGGACGTGCAGCGCGAGCTTGGCGGCAGCGCCGACTATCGCGAGGGCGTTGCCGCGTTCCTCGCCAAGCGTCCGCCGCAATTCCGCGGCCGGTGAGCGGCGCCATGCCGAGCGGCCGCACGGCCCGCGCCTATCCGGCACCGGACGACCAGGCGCCGCTGCCGGCGGCGGCGGTGGTCGCCGTCATCGGTGCCGGCACCATGGGCAGTGGCATCGCGCAGGTGGCGGCGCAGGCCGGTCATCCGGTGCGCCTGTTCGACGTGCGCGACGGCGCCGCGGCCGACGCGGTGCGCAAGCTGCGTCTGCGGCTCGACGATCTCGCCACCAAGGGCCGCATCACGCGCGACGTCGCCGCCGCCGCCGGCGCACGGCTGTCCGTGGCGGCGACGCTCGACGACTGCGCGGACGCCGCGCTCGTCGTCGAGGCCATCGCCGAAGACCTTGCGGTCAAGCGCGCGCTGCTGCGCGACCTCGATGCGCGGCTCGCCGCCGACGCGATCGTCGCCAGCAACACCTCGTCGCTGTCGATCACCGCGATCGCCGCCGGGTCACGGCACCCGGCGCGCGTCGCCGGCATGCATTTCTTCAACCCCGCGCCGCTGATGGCGTTGGTGGAGGTCGTCAGCGGGCGCGAGACCGGCGACGGCGTCGCGCGCACGCTCGCGGCGACGGCGGCGGCGTGGGGCAAGACCCCGGTACGGGCCCACTCGACGCCGGGCTTCATCGTCAACCGCTGCGCGCGGCCCTTCTATGGTGAAGCGCTGTTGCTGCTGACCGAGCGTGCGGCCGACGCCGCCACGCTCGATGCCGTGATGCGCGAGGCGGGCGGCTTCCGCATGGGGCCCTTCGAGCTGATGGACCTCATCGGCATCGACGTCAATCTCAGCGTGACGCAAAGCATGTTCGCGGCGACGTTCGGCGATCCGCGCTATGCGCCGTCGTTCATCCAGCGCGAAATGGTCGATGCGGGACATCTCGGTCGCAAGAGCGGACGCGGCTTCCTCGACCACGCCGCCGGCGCCGCACCGCCGATGGTGGCGAGCGAGGCGGCCTGTCCACCGCCGTCGCGGATCGTCGTGTATGGCGAGCTCGGCGCCGCCGCGGCGCTGGTCGAACGCATGCAGGATGGCGGGGCCGCGATCGAGTTCGTCGACGCCGCGCCACCATTCGCGACCGGCGTGATCGGCGTCGGCGGCGCGTGGCTCGCACCGACCGACGGCCGCACGGCGACGCAGCGCGCGGCGGCGACCGGCGCCCGCGACCTCGTGCTGTTCGACTGGGCGCTCGACTTCGCGACGTGCAAGCGCCTCGCCATCGCCCGCGCCGACGGCTGTGCCGACGTCGCCCTGGCTGCCGCCGTGGGCGCGCTGCAATCCTGCGGCATGGCGGTGTCGCGTGTCGACGACGTGGCGGGCCTGGTGGTGGCGCGCACCGTGGCGATGCTCGTCGACGAGGCCAGCGATGCGGTGAAGGAGGGCGTCGCCACGGCGGATGCCGTCGACATGGCGATGCAGACGGGCGTCAACTATCCGCGCGGGCCGCTGGCATGGGGCGACGTGATCGGCGCCGCGCGCATCACCGAGCTCATCGCCCATCTGCGCGCGCACTACGGCACGCCGCGCTACCGGATCTCGCCATGGCTCGCGCGCCGTGCCGCGGCGCGCACGCCGCTGCGCGACCCTGCGCCATGAGTGCCGACCACGACGCCCAGGCATTGGCCAGTCGCGTGGCCGAGTCGATGTTCGCGCGCGATCGCGCATCGCAAGCGCTCGGCATGCGCATTGTCGCGGTGGCGCCGGGACGCGCGCGCCTGGCGATGACGGTGCGCGCCGACATGGTCAACGGCCACGCGATCTGCCACGGCGGCCTCATCTTCACGCTGGCCGACAGCGCGTTCGCGTTCGCCTGCAACAGCTACAATCTGACGACGGTGGCATCGGGTTGCACGATCGAGTTCCTGGCGCCCGCCCGCGAAGGCGACGAGCTGACGGCGAGCGCGGTCGAGCGCAGCGCCGCCGGACGCACCGGTGTCTACGACATCGAGGTCACGAACCAGCGCGGCGAGGTGATCGCGCTGTTTCGCGGCAAGAGCCATCGCATCAAGGGGCAGGTCGTCGACGACGGCTGAGCGGCGCACCTTCCGGAGGAATCGCGTGACCGCACGACATCCGCAACCGGGCGACCTCGAGCCGATCGAGCGCGCGAGCGTGGACGAGCTTCGCGCGCTGCAGCAGGCGCGCCTCGCGTCGACGCTGCGCCACGCCTATGCCAACGTGCCGCATTACCGGCGCGCGTTCGACGCCGCCGGCGTGGCGCCCGGCGACCTGCGCTCGCTCGACGACCTCGCGCGCTTTCCGTTCACCGTCAAGGCCGACCTGCGCGACAACTACCCGTTCGGCATGTTCGCCGTGCCGCGCCGGCAGGTGGCGCGCATCCACGCCTCGTCGGGCACGACGGGCAAGCCGACCGTCGTCGGCTACACGCGCAACGACATCGACACGTGGGCGACGGTGATGGCGCGCTCGATCCGCGCCGCCGGCGGCCGCGCCGGCGACATCGTGCACGTCGCCTATGGCTACGGGCTTTTCACCGGCGGCCTCGGCGCGCACTACGGCGCCGAGAAGCTCGGCTGCACGGTGGTGCCGATGTCCGGCGGGCAGACGGAGAAGCAGGTGCAGCTCATCGCCGACTTCGCGCCCTCGATCATCATGGTGACGCCGTCGTACATGCTGGCGATCGCCGAGGAGATGGAGCGCCAGGGCCGCGATCCGCGCGCTTCGTCGCTCGAAATCGGCATCTTCGGCGCCGAGCCGTGGACGCCGGCGATGCGCACGGCGATCGAAGCCAGGATGGCGATCGATGCCATCGACATCTACGGGCTGTCCGAAGTGATCGGACCCGGCGTCGCGCAGGAATGCATCGAGACCAAGGACGGCCTCACCGTGTGGGAGGATCATTTCTATCCGGAGATCATCGATCCCGAAACCGGCCGCGTGCTGCCCGACGGCGAGCGCGGCGAGCTCGTGTTCACCTCGCTGACCAAAGAGGCGATGCCGGTGATCCGCTACCGCACGCGCGACCTGACGCGGCTGTTGCCACCGACGGCACGCGCGATGCGCCGCATCGAGAAGATCACCGGGCGCTCCGACGACATGCTGATCATCCGCGGCGTCAACGTGTTTCCGACGCAGGTCGAGGAGCTGATCCTGCGCGAGGCGGGCCTCGTCGCGCATTACCAGCTCGAGATCGCGCGGCCGGCGCATCTCGACGAGCTGACGGTGCTGGTCGAGCGCGCACCCGGCGCCGGCGCGGCCGACGGCGATGCCGCGGGCGCGCGCCTCGCGCATTCGATCAAGGACCTGGTAGGCGTCTCCGCTGCCGTGCGGGTGGTGGCGCCCGGCGGCATCGAGCGCTCGGTGGGCAAGGCGCGCCGCGTCGTCGACAAGCGGCCGCGCGCGTGAGCCCGACATCAGGCCACGCGCCGGTTGACGCGCGCGTGCCGCGCATGCTCCGATCCGTGGTGGCCGGCGCTGCGACCGGCGGGAGAACGCGATGCCGACGAAGTTGACGATGTGCGCGATGCAGGGCGGCCGGCAGCGGCTCGCCGCGGTGCTGGCGCTGCTCGCGCTGGGCGCCGCCCCTGCGCTCGCCGAGGTCAAGGCAGCCGCCGCCGACGGCTTCACGCTGACGTACACCCGCACGCTCGATGTGCCGCTCGGCAAGGTGTATGCGGCGATACCGTCGATCGATCGCTGGTGGAACGGCGCGCACACGTACTCGGGCAACGCCGCCAACCTGAGCCTCGGCCCTGAGGCGGGCGGCTGCTTCTGCGAGCGGTGGAAGGACGCGGCGGGCCGCGACAACAGCGTGCGCCACGGCGTCGTGCTGATGGCGCTGCAAGACCAGGCCGTGCGCCTCGAAGGTGCGCTGGGCCCGCTGCAGGGCATGGGCGTCAACGCGGTGCTGTCGATCGGCACGCGCGCCGAGGGCGCCGGCACGGTGCTGACGATGATCTACAAGGTGAACGGCAGCGCGGCGAGCGGCCTCGACCAGCTCGCGCCCGCGGTGGATGCGGTGATCGGCGAGCAATTCGCGCGCCTTTGCAGCTACGCGGCCACCGGCCGCGCGACACCGCCCTGATGGCGCAGGCGGCACCGCGCATCGCCATCGTCGGCACCGGCGCCGTCGGTGGCTACCTCGGCACGCGCCTCGCGCGCGCCGGCGCGGATGTGACAGCGCTCGCGCGCGGCGCCACCGCCGAGGCGTTGCGCCAGCACGGATGGCGGATGGACAGCGGCGGCGAGCGGCTGGCGGCGCCTGCAATCGTCGCCATCGACGCCCGCGACGTCGGTCCCCGCGACATCGTGATCGTGGCGGTGAAGGCGCCGGCGATGGCTGCCGTGGCGCCGGCCGTGCAGGCGATGCTCGCCGCGGATACCGTGGTGTTGACGGCGATGAACGGCATTCCGTGGTGGTTCGCGCATGACCTGCCGGCGCTCGCCGGCGCGCCGCTGGCGTCGATCGACCCGGGCGCGCGCATCCTCGCTGCGATCCCGGCGCGCCACGCCGTGGGCGGTGTCGTCCATCTCTCTGCGTCCTGCAGCGAGCCTGGCGTGGTGCGGCATGCACTCGGCAATCGCCTGATCGTCGGCGAGGCCGCAGGGGCGCCGACCGCGCGCCTCACGCGGCTCGCCGGGGTGCTGCGTGCCGCGGGTGTCGACGTCGAAGTCTCGACGTCGATCCGTCGCGACATCTGGTTCAAGCTGTGGGGCAACATGACGATGAACCCGGTGTCGGCACTGACCGGCGCGACGATGGACCGCATCCTCGATGATCCGCTGGTCAATCGCTATTGCCTCGCGGTGATGGCCGAGGCAGCGGCGATCGGCGCTGCGATCGGCTGCCCGATCGCCGACTCGGGCGAGGCGCGCCAGGCGGTCACGCGCAAGCTCGGTGCCGTGCGCACGTCGATGCTGCAGGACGTCGACGCCGGACGGCCGCTGGAGATCGACGCGCTGGTGGCGTCGGTGCGCGAGATCGGCCAGCGCGTCGGATTGCCGACGCCGAACCTCGACGCGCTGCTCGGGTTGGTGCGGCTGAAGGCGCGCGTGCTGGGCCTGTATGCCGAGGAGGCGACGCCAACGCCGCCATGGCGCGCGCGCGGCGAGGCGGGCGCACCGGCCGCCGCGCCGTGACCACGCCAACGCGTGCAGAATGTCGACCGCGCACGACACGATGACGGAGCCGCGCCAGGCATGAGTGCAACACTTCGCGAGCAATTCGGGCGGCCCCTGCGTCTGGCGCTGATCGGTGGCGGCCCCCGCTCGTGGATCGGCCGCATCCACCAGAGTGCCGCCGAGCTCGACGGCGCGTGGCGCGTGGTCGCCGGCGTGTTCTCCGGCGACCCCGCGCGCTCGCGCGACGCGGGCGTTGCCGTGGGTATCGATCCCGCCCGCGCGTACCGCGACGTCGGCGAGCTCCTCGCGCGCGAGGGCGCGCGCGCCGACGCCATCGACGCCGTGGCGATCATGACGCCCAACGACAGCCATTACGCCTATGCGGTCGCCGCCCTCGACGCCGGCCTCCACGTGGTCGCCGACAAGCCGGTGACCCGCACGTTCGCGGAAGCTGCCGACCTCGTGACGCGCGCCCGCGCTGCGGGCCGCGTGTTCGCCGTCACGCACGGTTATTCGGCGTATCCGATGACGCGCCATGCACGAGGGCTGGTGCGCGACGGTGCGATCGGCGCCGTGCGTTTCGTGCAGGTGGAGTACATCCAGGGCGGACTCGCGACGCGCATCGAGGACCATCCGCAGGACGCGCGCCAGCGCTGGGTGGTCGACAGCGCGCGCAGCGGCCTGGCACTGGTGATGGACGCGATCGGCTGCCACGCGCAGCAGCTCGCGTGCGCCGTCACCGGCGCGCGCATCACGCGCGTGGTGGCCGACCTCACGCCGCTGATGCCGGGGCGCACGCTCGTCGACCAGGCATCGGCGCTGCTCGAATTCGACGACGGCGCGCGCGGCACGTTCACCGCCACGCAGGCGGCGGCAGGCGCCGAGAACGAGATCCGCCTGTGCGTGTTCGGCGAGCGCGGGCATCTGGCATGGTCGCACCGCGAGGCGAGCTACCTGACGCTGGCGCGCGAAGGCGAGCCCGCGCAGCGGATCGGACGCGGCGACCGCCACCTGCCGCCCGACATCGTCGCGCTGGGGCGCACGCCGCGCGGCCATCCGGAGGGCCTGCGCGAGGCCTTTGCCAACATCTACCGCGAAGTCGCCGACGCCTGCATCGCGCGCAATCTCGGCGTCGCGGCGCCGCCGGCGTCGTGGCCGCGCATCGAGGACGGCGCGCACACGATGGCATTCATCGAGGCGTGCATCGCCTCGCATCGCGAGCGGCGCTGGGTGGACGTCGAGGCGTCGCCGCGCGCCGCGGCATGAGTCGCGCCGCCGGCGCGGCCTAGCGCCCGCGGCGGCGGTTGATCCGGTTTTCGAGCATCCGCAGCAGGATGTCGATCGCGAAGCCGACGAGGCCGATGGCGATCATGCCGCTCATCACGATCGACGTGCTGATGTTGGCCTGCCCGCGCACCAGCAGGTAGCCGATGCCGCTCGACGCCACGATCAGTTCCGCACCCACCAGCGATTGCCAGCCGAGGCCGGCGCTGATGCGCAGCCCGGCGACGATCGACGGCACGGACGCCGGCAACAGCACCTCGGTGATCATCCGCCAGTGCGACGCGCCGAGCGTCTGTGCGGCTTCGACGAAGCGCGGCTCGACGAAGCGCGCGCCGCGATAGGCGTTGATCACGCACGGCGGAAACGCGCCGCTGAAGATGACCAGCACCGGACCGCCGATGCCGGTGCCGAACCACAGCGCGGCGAACGGCACCCAGGCGATCGGGGCGACGAAGCGCAGCGCGTCGAACAGCGGCGTGACGATGGCGTCGAGCCAGCGGAACCATCCCATCGCGAGGCCGAGCGGCACGCCGATCACTGCGGCGAGGCCGAAACCCATCGCGAAGCGGCCGAAGCTCGACCACAGGTGCTGCTGCAGCGTGTAGCCGACGAACGGGGTCCGCGTCAGTGCCACGAACGCATCCAGCACGACCCGCGGCGACGGCAGGAATTGCGGCGCGACGAGGCCGCTCGCCGCCGTCAGCGACCATGCGCCGAAGAACGCGGCGAAGCCCGCCGCCGTCAGCGCGAGCCAGCGTCGCCGTGAAAGTGCGCGCGGCGCGGCGTCCATCTCAGGCCTTGCGCCAGGGCATTGCACGCCGCTCGACGAAGCCCAGCAGCAGCGTCATCACCGCGGCCGTGAGCGCCACCGCCACCATGCCGACCACGATCATCGCCGGGAAGAGGTCGAGCGACGCCTGGTACAGCACGTGGCCGAGGCCCGCGATCGCGCCGATCAGCTCCGCCGCCACCAGCGTCGTCCAGCACGCCTGCAGCGACAGGCGCAGGCCGGTGAAGATCATTGGCATCGCGCCGGGGATCAGCACTTCACCCACCAGCATGCCGCGCGAGACGCCGAGCATGCGCGCGGCCTCGATCAGGTAGGGCTCGATGCTGCGCACGCCCGCGTAGCTGTTGATCACCGCCGGCACGAACGCGGCGAACCAGATCACCAGCACCTTCGCGGCGTCGCCGAGCCCGAGCCAGACGATCGCCAGCGGAATCCACGCCAATGGCGGGATCGGCCGCAGCAGCAGGAACGTGGGATTGACGAACGCCTCGCAGGCGCGGCTCCAGCCCATCGCCAGGCCGAGCGGCACGCCGACGAGCGTCGCTGCCGCAAAGCCCAGCAGCACGAGGCGGACGCTGTGCAGCGCGTGCGTGGCGAGGCGGGCGTCGGCATAGCCCTGCACGGCGATCTGCCGCAACGCGTCGAGCGCCTCGGCCGGCGACGGAAACCGTCCCGGCCCGATCGCTCCCGTCCACGTGGTCAGCGCGAACCACGCGACGATCAGCGCCGCGAACGTGGCGACGCCGATCCAGGCGGGCCGGCGCGCGGCGACCGGCCGCATGTGCCGCTCAGTCCGCGCGGTTGGCGAAAGCCTTGAGTCTGGGATCGCTGTCCACCATGCGCAGGTATTCGTCGGTGATGAACTTGCCGGTCGAAGGCGCTTCGGGGAAGGTGCCGTTGACCTTCATGAAATCGGCGATCTTGGTGAACCAGCCGTCGACTTCCGACGCACCGCCGGCGGGGCGCCGCATGATCTTGAGCTGCTGCGCGAGGTCGAACGTCGGCCGCGTGTCGAATTCCGCCTTCATCGACGCCTCGCTGATCGTCACGCCCCCTTCCTCGTAGAACTTCTTCATCATCGCGATCGACTCGGGCTTGTGCGCGTTCATCCACTTCCAGGCACGCAGGTAGACGGCGAGGAACCTGGCGACGTTCTGCGGTTCCGATTTCGCGTAGTCGGCGCGCACGATCAATGCGCCGGGCACGGCTGCGCCGGCGTCCTGCCCGGAGCAGATCTGCTTCGCGCCCGTCTTCTCCTCCATCGTGTAGGTGTTCGGCGCCCACAGTCCGCCGAGCTCGGCGTTGCCGCTCGACATCGCCGAGATGACCTCGGCCTGGCCCATGCTCTTGATCGTCACGTCCGACTTCTTGAGGCCCCACTTGGCGAGGCATGATTGCACCGAGTAGTCGCCGGTCGAATTGGCGGTCAGCACGATCGTCTGGCCTTTGATCGAGGCCGGGTTCTTGACGAATCCCTCGGCCGACTTCGCCGTGGCCAGCAGCGCGTTGGCGTAGGACTCGTCATTGGTGATGCCGATCGTCAGCAGGTTGTAGCGCACGGCGCCGAGGGTGGCCGGCACCGAGCCCGTGCCACCGACGTCCCACGACTTCGATGCCGATGCCGCGATCTGCGGCACGCCCGCCGGAAAGGTGCTGAACTCCGGCTTGAGGCCGAGCTCCCCGTACCAGCCCTTCTGCGCCGCGACATAGAACGGCAGCGACCAGTACAGCGCAGGCTGGTAGCTGATCTTGATCACCGTCGGCTGCTGCGCGAGCGCGCCGATGGACGCGAACGCGAGCGCGACGCCCGCTGCGAGTGCTGCGATGGGCCTTTTCATGTTGCACTTCCTCCTCGAGATGACGGCGCGGGGTTTTCCGGCTGCTGCTCGCCGCGCAGCAGCCGCCAGATGTGGGTGCGCAGGTGCACGAACGACTCCTGGTCCATGACCTCCTCGGTGCGGTCGAACCGGTCCCAGTCCTCGGCCTTGCGCACCGGTGCGACGTCGATGATCTCGCGAATGCGGCCTGGCCGTCGCGTCATCACCACCACCCGGTCCGCCAGGTAGACGGCTTCCTCCACCGCATGGGTGATGAACAATACGGTGCGCGGATTGACGCGCGCAAGCTTGATCAGCTCCTCCTGCATGACGACGCGCGTCTGCGCGTCGAGCGCGCCGAAGGGCTCGTCCATCAGCAGCACGTCGGGGTCGAGAACGTAGCTGCGTGCGATCGCCACGCGCTGCTGCATGCCGCCGGACAGCTGGTGCGGGTACGCCGATTCGTAGCCCTGGAGACCCATCAGCGTGACCAGCTGCGCGATGCGCTCGCGGCGGGTGACCGCAGGCAGGTGCTTGCCGCGCAGTCCGAAGTCGATGTTGTCGTAGACCGTCTTCCACGGGAACAGCGCGAACTGCTGGAATACCACGGCGCGGTCGGGCCCCGGCCGCGTCACGGGGCGATCGCCGACGCTGACCTGTCCGGCACTCGGGAACTCGAGTCCCGCCGCCATGCGCAGGCACGTGGTCTTGCCGCATCCGGACGGTCCGACGATGGCGACGAACTCGCGGTCGCGCACGGTGAAGCTGACGTTGTCCAGCGCGGGAAAGCTGCGGCCATCGCGGACGAACTCGCGACTCACGCCTTCGAACACGATTTCGCTCATGTGCGCGAGGTTCGCGGGATGATGTGCGAAGCAGTCATGGCCGCAGCAGGATCTTGGCGGCGGCGCTGCGTCCCGCGTGCAGGTCGCGGAACGCACCGGGGCCGTCGGCGAGCGGGCGCTCCTCGACCCAGGCGAGATCGCCGAACACGCCTTCGTGCAACGCGGTCACTGCGGCGCGCAGGTCGGCGGTGGTGTACGTGTAGCAGCCGATCAGCACGACCTCGCCGAGCGTGAGCTTGCGCATGTCGATCTCGCTGCCGCGATCGGCGAGGCCGACGTGGACGATCACGCCGCCCGGCTTGACCGCTGCGAGCGCGACATTGCGCGTGGCCTTCGAGCCGACGGCGTCGACGACGAGATCGGCGCTGTCGGCAGGTGCCGCGTCCGCGGCGGGATCGAACACGCGCGCGGCGCACGCCCGCGCCACGCTGGCGCGCCGCAGAACGTTGGTCTCGGCCACCGCGATACGGCGCACACCCTGGCTTTGCAACAGCAGCGCCGCGAGGAGGCCGATCGCACCGCCGCCGAGCACCAGCACGTTCGCTTCCGGCAGCGGCCGCGCCAGCGCGCGCCCCGCGAGGGCGAGGGCATGCAACGCCGTCGCCGCGGGCTCGGTGAGCGCCGCGGCGCGCACCGGCATCGCCGGCGGAAGCTCGATCACGCTCGCCGCTGCCGTGGTGACGAGCTCGGCGAACGCGCCGGCGCGCGTCATGCCGATCATCGTGCGGTTGGCGCACAGGTTGTCGCGACCCTGGCGGCAATAGTCGCAATGGCCGCAGGTGATCAGCGGATTCACGGTGACGCGGCGTCCGGCGCCGGGACCTTCGAGGATCTCGCCGGCAAGCTCGTGGCCGAGGATCAGCGGCGGCACGCGGCGCGGGTCATGGCCGTGATACGCGTGCATGTCCGAGCCGCAGATGCCGGCAGCGTCGACGCGGATCAGCACCTCGCCGGCCGCGCGCGCGGGCAGCGGCTCGTCGCGATAGGTGACTTCGTCCGGCGCGGTGTAGACGAGGGCCTTCATGCCGCCGAGTATCCGCCGTCGACGAAGATTGTCTGGCCGGTGACGTAATCCGACGCGCGGCTGGCGAGGAACACGGCAGTGCCGGCGAGGTCGGCCAGCTCGCCATTGCGGCCCGCGAACGTGCGTTCGGCATGCGCGCGCCAGCGCACCGGATCGGCGGCGACGCTGGCGGTGAGCGCCGTGGCGAAGAACCCCGGCGCGATGGCATTGGCGTTGACGCCATGGCGCGACCACGCCTCGGCCTGGGCGCGGGTGAGTTGCGCGATGCCGCCCTTGGAGGCGCCGTAGGGGCCGCTGTTGGCGAATGCGCGCAGCGACTGCAGCGAGGCGATGTTGACGATGCGTCCCCAGCCGCGCGCGATCATCGCCGGCGCCAGGCGTTGCGCGAGGAAGAACGGCGCGTCGAGGTTGATGCGCAGCACGCGATCCCAGTCGTCGGCGCTGACCTCGAGCATCGGCTTGCGCAGGTTGATGCCGGCCGCGTTGACGACGATGTCCGGCGCGCCGAACGCGGCGCCCGCCGCCTGCGCGCAGGCATCGATCGCGCCACGATCGGCGAGATCGCAGGGCAGCGCCGCGGCCGCACCGCCGGCGCCGGTGATCGCCGCGGCAGCGGACTCCAGTTCCGCTGCGCGCCGCGCCACAAGCACGATGCGTGCGCCGGCCTCGGCCAGCGCCAGCGCGATCGCGCGGCCGATACCCGAGCTCGCGCCGGTCACCAGCGCCACGCGGCCGTCGAGGCGGAACAGTGACAGCACGCTCATGTCTGCACCGGCTCGCCCTTGTCGAACGATTCGCCCGGAAAATACTTGGCGAGGCGCGCGTCCGCGGTGCGGGCGTGCGCCTCCATGCCCTCGAGGCGCGAGATGCGCGCGCTGACTTGCGCCACGTTGCGCGCGGCGTCGCGCGTCATGCGCTGCCAGGTCAGCGGCTTCATGAACTTGTGCACCGACAGTCCGCCGGAGTAGCGCGCCGCACCCTTGGTCGGCAGGATGTGGTTCGGCCCGGAGGCCTTGTCGCCGAATGCCACGGTGGTTTCCTCGCCGAGGAACAGGGAGCCGTAGTTGGTGAGCCGCGCCAGCCACCAATCGAGATCGCGCGCCTGCACCTCGAGATGCTCGGAAGCGAGGCGATCGGAGACCGTCGCCGCCTCCTCGCGCGTGTCGCACAGGATGACTTCGCCATAGTCGCGCCAGGCCGCGCCGGCGGCATCGCGCGCCGTCGGTGGCAAGGCTGCGATCAGCTGCGGCATGCGGCGCAGCACCTCCTCGGCGACCGTGCGCGACGTGGTGACGAGCCATGCCGGCGAATCGTGGCCGTGCTCGGCCTGGCCGACGAGATCGGCGGCGACGACGGCGGCGTCGGCGCTGTCGTCGGCGATCACCGCGACTTCCGACGGACCTGCGAACACGTCGATGCCGACCTTGCCGAACAGCAGGCGCTTGGCCTCCGCAACGAAGCGATTGCCGGGACCGACCACGATGTCGGCCGGCTTGCCGGTGAACAGCCCGTAAGCCATCGTCGCGATCGCCTGCACGCCGCCCAGCGTCATGACCACGTCCGCGCCCGCGCGGTGCATGGCGTACAGCACCTGCGGGTGCACGCCATCACCCTTGTAGGGCGTGGAGCAGGCAATGACCGTCGGCACGCCGGCCGCCTTGGCGGTGGCGATGCTCATGTAAGCCGACGCGATGTGCGCGTAGCGCCCCGTCGGCACGTAGCAGCCCGCGACGTTGACGGGGACGAGGCGCTGGCCGACCTGCAGCCCGGGCCGGATCTCGGTCGCGAATTCGCGGATCGAGTCGCGTTGCGCTGCGGCGAAGCGGCTCACTTGCGCAGTGGCGAAGTCGATGTCCTCCCGCACGCCGGGCGCGATGTCGCGGGTGCGGCGCGCGATCTCCTGCGGCGACACCACGATGTCTCCGTGCCAGTGATCCAGCGCCGCCGCGTACTCGCGCACCGCCGCTTCGCCGCGGCGCGCGATGTCCGCGAGCATTTCTGCGGCGACGGCCTGCGCGTTGCCGGACTCCGTTTCCGCCGTCTTCGGCGCCTGCTTCAGATGCACGATGGCCATCGGCTCGTTCCGCGGTTTGCGATGAAAGCGCTTTCATCCAAGAATATAGCGGGTATCCGGCTGGGTCAACGTGCGCCGCAGCATCCCTGAGCGAGAGCGCTTTCACAATGCTATTCTTGAGTGATGATGAAAAAGCCCGCCGCCCGCCTGGCGGACGTGGCGCGCGCCGCGGGCGTCTCGCTGTCCACCGCGTCGCGCGCGCTCGCCGACCCCACGCTGGTGCAGGCGCGCACGCGCAAGAAAGTGGACGAGGCCGCGCGTATCCTCGGCTACGTTCCCCACGGCGCGGCGCGTGCGCTCGCGTCGCGGCGCTCGCGCACCGTCGGCACCGTGGTGCCCACGCTCGACAACCCGATCTTCGCGCGCGCAGCACAGGCATTGCAGCGCGCGCTGGCGGCGGCCGGCTACACGCTGCTGGTGGCGAGCCACGAATACGACGCCGACACCGAGTTCGACGTCACGCTGGCGCTGGTCGAGCGTGGCGTCGACGGTCTCGTGTTCGTCGGCACCGATCATTCGCCGCGCCTCTACCAGTTCCTCGCGCAATCGGGCATCCCGTTCGAGCTGACGTGGGCGCTCGATCCCGACCGGCATCATCATTGCGTCGGCTTCTCCAACCGCCTGGGCGCGATCCACATCACGCGTCACCTGATCGAGCTCGGCCATCGCGAATTCGCGCTGATCTCCGGGTACACCGAGCACAACGACCGCGCGCGGGAGCGCTCGGCGGGCGTGCGCGAGGCGCTGGCGGCCCACGGTCTCGTGCTCGCCGCGCATCGCTATGTCGAGACGGGTTTCTCCATCGCCAGTGGCCGCGCGGCGCTGGCGAAGATCCTGTCGCGCACCCCGGCGCCGACCGCGATCGCCTGCGGCAACGACCTGCTCGCCTTCGGCGCGATGCTCGAATGCGCGGCGCGCGGGCTGCCGGTGCCGCGCGCGATGTCGGTGGCGGGGTTCGACGACATCGAGCTGGCGGCGGAAGTCGCGCCGCCGCTGACGACGATCCACATCCCGAGCGCCGACATCGGCCGGCGCGCCGCGGAACGCCTGCTTGCGCGCTTCGCCGGGCGACGCGTGGCCCGCATCGAGGAAGCGCCGGTCGACCTCATCGTGCGCGGCAGCACGGGTCCGGTGCCGCGCGGACGCACCCGGCGCACGGGCTAGGCGACCGCCGGCGAGCCGCGATCGCGCGCCGCCGCCGCGCGGGGGCGCCCTGCGAAAGCAGCAGGGGCGAGCGGCATGCCGGCCGGGGCCGCGGCGGCCGCGCGCTTTCGCGCGACGGCTACAATCGCATGATTTATATCCATCAGGATCGCAATGCCGCGCCCATCCGTGTTTGCCGTCCCGGCCATGATCCTGGCGTGCGCGTCGAGTCTCGCAATCGCCGAGTCCGACGCCGACAGCTGGAATCTCGCCGACCTGTATGCGACGCCGCAGGCGTGGAACGCCGACGCCGACAAGCTCGTCGCGCAATTCGCGGCGCTGGACGCGTGCAAGGGTCATCTTGGCGACAGTGTGTCGCGCTTCCGCGCATGCATCGAGCTGCGCTATGACATGCGCAAGCGCTACGATCGGCTGGCCGTGTATGCCGACGAGACGCTCGCCGCCGACACGGCGCTGCCGTCGTCGATCGCGCTCGACCAGCGCAGCGACCTTCTCGGCAGCCAGCTCGGCGAGGCCGACGCGTTCTTCGATCCCGAGGTGCTCGCGCTCGGCAAGACGCGCATCGACGCGCTCGTCACCGCCGATCCCGCGCTCGCCGCGTTCCGCTATCCGCTCGCCGAGGCGCTGCGCGCGGCGCCGCACACGCTCGATGCGCAAGGCGAGGCGCTGGTGGCCGCCTTCGGCGCCATGTCCGACGCCGGGCGCAACATCTATTCGACCCTCACCAACGCCGACCTGCCGTGGCCGACGGTGAAGCTCGCCGACGGCCGCGAGGTGAAGATCGATGCGCAAGGCTACGAGGACCAGCGCGAATCGCACAACCGCGGCGACCGCAAGCGCGTGATGGACGCGTTGTTCGGCACATACAGGACCTACGAGCGCACGCTCGGCGTGACGTTGTACACACAGCTGCGCCAGGCCGCGACCTTCGCCAAGGTGCGCAAGTACCCCGACTCGGTCACCGCCGCGCTCGACCGGCGCGCCGTGCCGGTTGCCGTCTACGACACGCTGCTGGCCGAGGCGAACGCGAACCTGCCGACGCTGCATCGTTATTTCCGCCTGCGCGCGAGGATGCTCGGCGTCGCCGACATGCATTACTACGACATCTACCCGCCGCTGGTGCATGGCGATTACACGTACACGCTGCCGCAATCCAAGGCGCTGGTGCTCGACGCGATGGCGCCGCTCGGCCGCGAATACGTCGAGGCGATGCGTCGCGGATTCGACAGCCGCTGGATGGACGCGCTTGTGCGGCCGCACAAGGAAAGCGGCGCGCACATGGCCGGCGCCGCCTACGACGTGCATCCCTATGTGCTGATGGGCTTCTCCGGCAACTACGAATCGCTGACGACGATCGCGCACGAGTGGGGTCATGCGATGCACAGCTATCTTGCCAACCATGCGCAACCGTTCGCCACCTCGGACTACGCCATTTTCGTCGGTGAGATCGCGTCGACGTTCAACGAGGAGCTCCTGCTGGAGAAGATGCTGAAGGCGGCCAGGGATGACGACGAGCGGCTGTTCTACCTGGGCTCGGCGCTGGAGGGCCTGCGCGCCACGTTCTTCCGCCAGGCGATGTTCGCCGAGTTCGAGCGCAAGATCCACGCGACCGCGGACCGTGGCGAGCCGCTGACCGGCGAGAGCCTGACAGAGACCTATTGCGGGATATTGAGGCGCTACCACGGCGTCGATGCCGGCGTGATGAAGATCGACGACATCGACTGTGTCGAGTGGGCCTACATACCGCACTTCTATTCGCCGTTCTACGTCTATCAGTATGCGACGTCCGTCGCTGCCAGCTCGCTGCTCGCCGAGCGCGTGCTGGCGGGCGAGCCCGGCGCGCGCGAGCGCTATCTCGCGCTGCTCGAGGCCGGCGGCTCGGATTCGCCGTACGAGCTCGTCAAGCGCGCCGGCGTCGACCTCGCCACGCCGGCGCCATATCGCGCGCTGGTCAAACGCATGAATGCGATCATGGACCGGATGGAGGCGATTGTCGCGAAGCGCGGGTGACACGCCGCGCCGGCGCTAGAATCGATCCATGCGCCGCGCGCGACCGCGCCTGCGGCATCGGCAGCGAGGATCGAGCATGGCTGACAAGGCATTCGCATCGCAGGCGGATCTCATCGCGAAAGAGGTGAGCTTCGATCGCCTGTCGGCGCACGCGTACGCGTACACCGCGGAAGGCGACCCCAACACCGGCATCGTCGTCGGCGACGATGCGGTCATGGTGATCGACACGCAGGCGACGCCGGTGATGGCGCAGGACGTCATCCGTCGCATCCGCGGCGTGACGGACAAGCCGATCCGCTACGTCGTGCTGTCGCACTACCACGCGGTGCGCGTCCTCGGCGCGTCGGGCTACGCCGCCGAGCACATCATCGCCAGCCGTGACACGTACGACCTGATCGCCGAGCGCGGGGCGCAGGACATGCAAAGCGAGATCGAGCGCTTTCCGCGCCTCTTCCGCGCCGTCGAGTCGGTGCCGGGTCTGACGTGGCCAACGCTGGTGTTCGAGGGCAGCATGACGCTGTGGCTCGGCAAGCTGCGCGTCGACATCCTGCAGCTCGGGCGCGGGCACACCAAGGGCGACACCGTGGTATGGCTGCCGCAGGACAAGGTGCTGTTCTCCGGCGATCTCGTCGAGTTCGGCGCCACGCCGTATACCGGCGATGCGTACCTCGGCGCCTGGCCGGCGACGCTCGATCGCGTCGCCGCGCTCGGCGCGCACAGTCTCGTGCCGGGGCGCGGCGCGTCCCTCAAGTCGCCGGCCGAGGTCAAGGCGGGGCTCGACGGCACGCGCGCATTCATCACCACGATGTTCGAGGCGGTGAAGCGGGGCGCCGCCGCCGGCAAGGACCTGCGCACCGTGTATCGCGAGACGTACGCCACGCTGAAGCCGCGCTTCGGCGACTGGGTGATCTTCGACCATTGCCTGCCGTTCGACGTCACGCGCGCTTACGACGAGGCGACCGCGCACGCCGATCCGCGGATCTGGACGGCGGAACGCGACAAGGAGATGTGGCGCACGCTGGAAGGCTAGGGGGGCCGGCCGGCGTGGGCGCATTCGTGCCTCCGCGGTTCGCGCCGGCGTCGCGCGCGGGCTGCGACGGCGCGCGGGTGCCGGTGGCGATCGTCGGTGCCGGACCGGTGGGCCTGGCACTCGCCATCGACCTCGCGCAGCGCGACATCCCGGTGATCGTGCTCGACGACGACGATACGGTGAGCGTCGGCTCGCGCGCGATCTGTTGGGCGAAGCGCACGCTGGAGATCTTCGACCGCCTCGGCGTCGGCGATGCGGTGGTGGCGAGGGGCGTGCAGTGGCACACCGGCCGGGTGTTCTTCGGCGAGCGCGAGGTGTTCCACTTCGACCTCGCGCCGGAGCCGGGATTCCGCCGCCCGCCGTTCGTCAATCTCCAGCAATACCACGTCGAATCGATGCTGGTGGCGCGCGCCCGTGCGCTGCGGCAGTGCGCGCTGCGCTTCGGCCATCGCTGCGTCGGCGTCGAGCCGGGCGCGGACGGCTTGCACGTGGCGGTGGAAACGGTGGAGGGCGCGTATGCGTTCGATTGCGACTGGCTCGTGGCCTGCGACGGCGCGCGCAGCACCGTGCGACATGCGTTGGGGCTCGAGGCGCAGGGCCGTGCATTCCACGACCGCTTCCTGATCGCCGATATCCGCATGACCTCGGCATTTCCGGCCGAACGCTGGTTCTGGTTCGATCCGCCGTTCCACCGGCACCAATCGGCGCTGCTGCACCGCCAGGCCGACGATGTCTGGCGGCTCGACTTCCAGCTCGGCGCGCAGGCCGATGCCGAGGCCGAACGGCAACCCGAGAGGGTTGCCGGGCGCGTGCGCGCCATGCTCGGCGCGGACGCGCATTTCGACATCGAGTGGGCGAGCGTCTACACGTTCCAGTGCCGGCGGATGGCACGCTTTCGCCACGGCCGGGTGGTGTTCGCAGGCGACGCTGCGCATCTGGTGTCGCCGTTCGGTGCGCGCGGCGCGAACGGCGGCGTGCAGGACGCCGACAACCTCGGCTGGAAGCTCGCGCACGTGATCGCGGGCACGGCGCCGCCGGCGCTGGTGGACACCTACGACGCAGAGCGCGGCGCGGCGGCCGACGAGGACATCGGCCACTCGACGCGCGCGACCGACTTCATCTCACCCAAGTCCGCGGCGTCACGGCGTTACCGCGACGCCGTGCTCGAGCTCGCGCGGCACCATCCGTTCGCCCGGCAATGGGTCAACAGCGGGCGGCTGTCGACGCCAGCCGTGCTGCATGCGTCCACGCTCAACACGCCCGACGCCGACGGCGCGTTCGACGCGGCGGCGGATGCGGCGCGACCCGGTGCCGTGGCGCCCGATGCGCCGCTCCACGGCGACACGCCATGGCTGATCGACCGCCTCGGCGGCGGCTTCGCGCTGATCGCCTACGCCGCCGCAATCGGTGCCGACGCGCGGGGCGTGCTGCGCGAGCGCGCGGCGTGCGAGGTGGTCGACGTGGGCGCGAGCCCGCAAGGCGGGCGCCTCGGCGACCGCGACGGCCACGTCGCCCGGCGTTACGACATGCGTGCAGGGACGTGCTACCTTGTACGCCCGGATCAACACGTTTGCGCGCGCTGGCGCGCGTTCGACGTCGCCGCGGTGTGCGCCGCCGTCGAGCGCGCGACGGCACGCCGATGATGCCCATGGCCACGCTCGACACCCGGCCGCGCCTCGCCGGCGCCGATGCCCTCTACGCGATGCTGATCGACGCCCATCGCGATCTCACCGAGGCGCAGAGCGAGCGCGTCAACGTGCGGCTCGTGCTGCTGCTGGCCAACCACATCGGCGACCAGGACGTCATCGCCGAAGCGATTGCGGCGGCGCGCGCCGAGATCGCCGACGAGGTGCACTGATGGCCGCCGACGGCCACGCCGATCCACGCGACGGCAGCGCGGTGCCGCGCGGTTCCGGCGCGGGCATGGCGCCGGCGAAGAACGACGCGTTCGGCACGCTCGCGTATCAGAGCGGCTTCGGCAACACGTTCGCCACCGAGGCTCTCGCCGGTGCGCTGCCACAGGGCCAGAACTCGCCGCAGCGCGTCGCCTACGGCCTCTACGCCGAGCAGCTCTCCGGCACCGCGTTCACCGCACCGCGGGCGGCGAACCGCCGCGGCTGGCTGTACCGGATCCGGCCGGCGGCGATGCATGCGCCGTTTCGCCGCATCGCCAGCGGCGGGGTCGTGTCGCGGTTCGGCGAGGCGCCCACGGCCCCCAACCCGCTGCGCTGGAGTCCGCTGCCGATACCGTCGACGCCGACGGATTTCATCGACGGCCTCGTGACGATGGCGGGCAACGGGCTGCCGGCGGCGATGAATGGCTGCGCAATCCATGTCTACACCTGCAATCAGTCGATGCAGCGATTCTTCTACGACGCCGACGGCGAGCTGCTGGTCGTGCCGCAACGCGGGCGCCTGCGCATCGCCACCGAGCTGGGGCGCCTCGACGTCGCGCCGCTCGAGATCGCGGTGATCCCGCGCGGCATGCGCTTCCGCGTCGAACTCGCTGACGGCGAGGCGCGCGGCTACGTCTGCGAGAACTATGGCGCGCCGCTGCGCCTGCCCGACCTGGGACCCATCGGCAGCAACGGCCTCGCCAATCCGCGCGACTTCCTGTCGCCGGTGGCGTGGTACGAGGACCGCGACGGCGATTTCGAGCTCGTCGCCAAGTTCGACGGCGCGCTGTGGGCGGCGCCGATCGACCATTCGCCGCTCGACGTCGTCGCGTGGCACGGCAACGACGCGCCCTACAAGTACGACCTCACGCGCTTCAATGTCATCGGCTCGACCAGCTTCGACCATCCCGACCCGTCGATCCTCCTCGTGCTGCAGTCGCAGAGCGACACCCCGGGCGTCGACATGCTCGACTTCGTGATCTTCCCGCCGCGCATCCTGGCCATGGAGCACACGTTCAGGCCGCCGTGGTTCCATCGCAACGTGGCGTCGGAGTTCATGGGCCTCGTCCAGGGCGCCTACGACGCCAAGGCGGAAGGCTTCGCGCCGGGCGGCGCGAGCCTGCACAACTGCATGTGCGGGCACGGCCCGGACGCTGCGAGCTACGCGCGCGCCTTGACCACCGACACCTCGCAGCCCGAGTACATCCGCAACACGATGGCGTTCATGTTCGAGACGCGCACGCCGATTCATCCCACGCCATGGGCGCTCGCCGCACCCACGCTGCAGCAGGACTACTGGCGCTGCTGGCAGGATCTCGCCAGGCGCTTCGATCCGGGGCGCGCCTGACGCGCACGCACGCGGCTGCAATGACCGGCAGCGCGCCGTCGATTACCATGCACGCTACATCCCGCCACTTCCGCGGACCAGCACCATGACCTACGAGAACATCCTCACCGAAACGCGCGAGCGCACGGCGCTCGTCACGCTCAACCGGCCGGCGCGCCTCAACGCGCTGAACGACGCGCTCGCCGACGAGCTGGGCGACGCGCTGCGCGGATTCGACGCCGATCCCGCGATTTCGGTGGTGGTCATCACGGGCAGCGACAAGGCCTTCGCCGCCGGCGCCGACATCGGCGCGATGGCCGAATGGAGCTACGCCAAGGTGTATAGCGACAACTACATCACGCGCAACTGGGAGGCGATCCGCACCACGCGCAAGCCGGTGATCGCGGCGGTGGCCGGCTACGCGCTCGGTGGCGGCTGCGAGCTCGCGATGGCGTGCGATCTCATCGTTGCCGCCGACACCGCGAAGTTCGGCCAGCCGGAAGTCACCATCGGCACGATGCCCGGGTTCGGCGGCACGCAGCGCCTGCCGCGCGCAGTGGGCAAGGCGAAAGCGATGGACTGGTGCCTGACCGGGCGCATGATCGACGCTGCGGAGGCCGAGCGCTCGGGGCTCGTCGCGCGCGTCGTGGCGGCCGACAAGCTGCTCGAGGAGGCCCTGGCAATGGCCGCGAAGATCGCCTCGCACTCGCTGCCCGTGGTGATGAAGATCAAGGAGGCGGTCAACCGCGCCTACGAGAGCTCGCTCGCCGAGGGGCTCCTGTTCGAGCGGCGCGAGTTCCACTCGACGTTCGCGCTCGACGACCAGAAGGAAGGCATGCGCGCGTTCGTCGAGAAGCGCAAGCCGGCATTCCGCAACCGCTAGCGCGGGCATCGCCGAGGTGACGACAGTCGCACCGAAGCGTCCACCCGCGGTCCAAGTCGAGACGCCGCCGCAGGGCGGCGCATGCGAAGGAGAGGCAATGACTGACCCCTGGCACGATCGCCCGCACCGGGTGCACGCGGTGCTCGTCGTGGCGGCGCTGCTGCTGGCCGCCTGTGCGTCGACGACGCTGAAGGACTCCTGGGCCGACCCGTCGTATGCCCGCGGCACGTTCAAGAAATGGATCGTCGTCGGCGTCGGCGGCGGCACCGTCAGCGAGCGCACGTTCGAGGACGTCATGGTGTCGAAGCTGCGCGCGCGAGGCGTCGATGCGCTGCCGGGCTATCGCTTCCTGCCGGAGGGCCGCGCCAGCGAGGCGCAACTCGACGGCGCCGTCACCGCCTCGGGCGCCGATGCGCTGATGATGGTGCACTTGCGGCGCGTGCAGACGCGCACCCAGGTGACGACGGCCATGGTGCCGGGACCCGCCTATGGGGGCTTCGGCTGGTATGGCGTCTACGGCGGCTGGTATGCCGTGCCGGAAGTGCGGCAATACGACATCGCCACCGTCGAGACCACCGTGTACGAGGTGTACGGCAAGAAGCTCGTCTGGTCGGGCGTCACCGAAACCTTCGATCCGCGCTCGGTCGCGCAGGAAGCGCCACAGTTCTGCGATGTCGTGCTCGGTGCGCTCGCGGCGCGCGCGATGGTGCCGGCGGACAAGGGATGACGCGCCGGCGCGTCGCGATCGTCATCGCCGCGACGCTGGCGCTCGCCGCCTGCGCCGCGATCACTTCCAGCACGCGCGTCACCCAGAGCGCCGGCGAGGCGAAGCATCCGTACCGCAAGCTCGCGGTGATCGCGATGAGCGCATCGAAGGCGGAGCGCCAGGTATTCGACGACGCGCTGGTAGCGCGCCTGGCGGCGGCGGGCGTCAACGGCATCGTCGGCGACCGCTACATCGAGGACGCCGCCGTGGCCAACGGGATTTCGCCGATGGAGGCGATCAGGGCCGCCGGCGCCGACGGCGTGATCTATGTCTGGTTGCGCCCCGATGCGGCGGACGTGAACCTCGTGCCATCCGCCGGCGCATGGGGCTGGACCGTGTCGGGATCCGTGATCAACTGGTATCCGGCCGATGTTCAAGTGCGGCCCTTGTCGGTCAAGTTCGAGGTGCGCCTGTACGACGTCGAGACGCAACAGCTCGCGTGGTCGGCGTACGTGACGAAGCTGTATCCGAAGTCGCTGGACGCCGACGCGCCGCAAGTCGCCGATGGCATCGTCCGCGAGCTCGCGGGGCGCGGTTTTATCGCGCGCTGAAGATCTTCGCGGGCGGGCACCGCACGCGGCCGCGAGCTCCAGGCGTCGGCATCGCGTGACGCGTGCGCCGGATCGCCCCGTTCATTTTCATATTGTCCGCATGCGAGAATGCGGCGATGCGCGCCGCCGCGATTCCGATGCCCGTCAGCGTGCTGGTGGTCCTGCTCGGCGTGACGCAGGTCGTGTCCTGGGGCACGCTGTTCTACGCGATCGGCGTGCTCGGCGAGCCGATGCGCGTCGCGCTCGGCACCGGCGAGATCGTGCTGTTCGGCGCGTTCTCCGGCGGCATGCTGCTGTCCGGCCTTGCCGCGCCTGCGGTGGGCCGCGAAATCGATGCGCACGGCGGCCGGCGCGTGCTCACGGCGGGCTCGCTGCTGGCCGCGGCGTCGATGGCGCTGCTCGCCGCGGCCCAGAACACGCCGATGCTCGTCGCCGGCTGGCTGATGGCCGGCGTCGCCAGCACGGCCGTGCTGTACGACGCCGGATTCGCCACGCTGCACCAGGTGGCGGCCTCCGCGTTTCGCCGCGCCGTCACCGTGATGACGCTGCTCGGCGGGCTCGCCAGCACCGTGTTCTGGCCGCTGTCGCGCTTCCTGCTGGAAACCGTCGGCTGGCGCGAGGCGTTCATGGTCTACGCTGCGCTGAACCTCCTGTTGTGCATGCCGGTGCACGCGTTGTGCGTGCCGGCGGCGGGTTCTCCCGCACCGTCGGCACCGAGACCGGAGCCGCCAACGGCGATGCCGATGCCGCGCGCGCTGCGGTGGCTCGCGCTCGCGATGTCGGTCACCTCGTTCGTCGCGGTGGCCGTGTCGGCGCACCTGATGACGCTGCTCGGCGCCAGCGGGCTCGCGGCGCGCGATGCGGTGCTCATCGGCTCGATGATCGGCCCGATGCAGGTGGCGGGACGCATCGTCGAATACGGCGCCGCGCGCAACGTCGCGGCCACCTCCACCGGCACGTTTGCGTTCGCGCTGATGGCCGTGGCGCTGTGCGTGCTCACGCAGGTGCACGGCACCTGGATCGTGGCACTCGCGTTCGTCATCGCCTATGGCTGGGCGAACGGCGTGTTCACCATCGTGCGCGGCACCGTGCCGCGCGCGCTGTTCGGCGCGCAGGGCTATGGCAGCCTGCTCGGGCGCCTGGCACGGCCGCAGTTCTTCGCGCGCGCCGTCGCTCCGGTCACGCTGTCGCTGGTGCAGAGCATCGATCCGTCGCGCCGCGTCGCGCCGTATCTGCTGGCGGCGCTCGGCGTCGCCGCGCTCGTCGCCTATCGGCGCGCGCTCAGGCTCGCCGCGCGCGTCGCCGCGGGCGGCGGATGAGTCGCAGTGCGTAACCCAGGGCAATCGCGAAGACGCCGGCCCAGGCGAAGAGCGGCACGTCCGAGCGGCGCGCCGGTGCCCGCAGCAGATCCGGATCGCGCAGCGACGCCGGGAATTCGCGCGGCGGCACCGGCACGGTCTCGACGTCGGCGGGGTCGTGCGGAATCTTGCCGAAATATTCGCCCGGCGTCACCACCGGCCAGCTGCCGAAGCGCCGCGACGACGGCCATTGCGGAATGCGCAGCAGCTCGATGGCGACGATGTCGTTGGCGAGCTGCCGCGCGAGCGTGCCGTCGCCTTCGCGCGTGCCGTCGTGCGCGAGCCGTAGCAGTATTGCCAGCGTGTCCTCGAAGGCCGCAGCGGGCAACAGGCGCGTGACATCCTCGGTCAGGTATTCGTAGGCCATTCGCGCCTGCGCCAGCGATCGGTATTTCGCCAGCGCGTAGGGCACGCCGAACCACGCCTCGATGTAGCTCGTCGCCCCGCGCCGGGGTATCGGCAATCCCAGCGCGCGCAACGTGTCGACGCTGATGCCGGCGCAATTCATCGTCGCGTGCTGGTACACGAGCTGGTGGCGCCAGAATTGGAGGTACATGCGGTTGAACGCGTCCTGCACCTCGCGCGCCGCGCGCGCATCGTCGAGGACGACGACCGCGACAAACGACGGCCGGTACCAGCCCTGGCCGCTGTTGAGATCGCCGAGGTAGCGGTCGAGCGGCGTCGGCGCGGCGAGGATGCCCTTTTCGCTGACGACGTCGAGCGAGTAGAAATTGTCGACCAGGATGTCGCCGATCGCGCCGCCTGCGCCGATGACGCCGGTGCCGATGGCGAAATGGCCGCCCCAGGCTTCGTCGTCGTCGCCCTGTGCGCCGTTGACCATGATCACGAGCGCCGGCTTGCCGTCGAAGCTTCGCGGCGCGCCCTCGCGACGGTGAACCAGCGTCGCGGCGAAGGCCTCGCGCGCGCCGCCGTCGGGCGTCGCCCGCATCAGCGAGCGTATCGCCAGCTGCGGCGAGCCGGCAGCCGGCAGCGGGGCCGCTGCGAGCGTTGCGTCGACGGCGAAGTCCTGCGGCCACAGCGAACGCAGCAGGAAGGCATCGCCGTCGCGCTCGCCGCGCAGCGTCAGCGGCCGCGCCGCGGCGAAGCGCGCGGAGCTCGCGTCGAAGTACGAGCGGTTGAGCGCGAGCTTGGGCGCGAGCGTGAGGCGGAGCGCCTTGCCATCGGCATTCACAGTGGCGCCGTCAGGCGTCATCCGCGCATCGCGCAGCAGGCGGGTCGACCCGATCCAGACCATCGCCGGCCAGCCGGGCGTGACGTGCTCGCGCGTGGCGCGCGCGACGTCGTCGATTGCGCGCACGCCCGGCGTCATTGAGGTTGCGGCAAGGCCAGCACGCGGCGTCGCGATATACTCGTCGGCGAAATACCACGCGGCCGCGGGCTGGATTCCCGCCGCTTGGCCGGTCGTGATCCCGAAATCGCTGGCGGCATAAGGGCCGACATGGTCGCCGGCCGCCACATTCGCCGCATCGCCGGTCCCAGAGTCGGCAACCGCCGCGACCGGTGCCCCGGTCACGAGCGCCGCCCACAGCGCGCATCGCAGGGTGCAGGCGCGAATCGGCCGCCATGCTGGCGCAAGCGATGCCGGCACGCGGCGCCGCGCATCCGGAGGGTGGCGCCGAAGCACGGCATTGGGCATCGTGGGCTATCCCGGAGTGTCATCGATGAAACGACGCGAATTCCTGCAACTATCCACGATCGGCGGCGTGGCAACAATGCTGCCGCAGTGGGCGATCGCCGCCGACGGCGCCGGCGCAGCCTGGCGCGTGTTCGAGGTCACCACCACCGTCGACGTGCTGTTCCCGGCGGGTGCCACGAAAGTGTGGCTGCCGGTTCCGCTGCGCGAAGACACCGACTGGCAGAAAAGCCTCGGCGACCGCTGGTCGAGCGGGGGCAACCTCGCGCTCGCCAGCGATGGTTCGTGGGGCGCCGCATTCGTGGCCGCGGATTGGCCCGCCGAGGCACCGGCACGCGCGACGCTGGTGTCGCGTGTCGCCACGCGCGATCGCGCGATGGACGTGACGCGGAAGACGGGCGCCCGGCTCGCGCCGGACGTGCAGCGCCACTACCTGCGCGCGACGCGCCTCATCCCCACCGACGGCATCGTGCTGGCGACGGCGCGCGAGGCGACCAGAGGCGCGCGAGGCGACGAGGCGCGGGCGCGCGCGCTGTACGAGTGGATCTGCGAGAACACCCGGCGCGATCCGAAGGTGCGCGGCTGCGGCACGGGCGATATCCGTTACATGCTCGAATCCGGCAACCTCGGCGGCAAATGCGCCGACCTCAACGCCCTGTTCGTGGGCATGGCGCGCAGCCTCAGGATTCCCGCGCGCGACGTCTATGGCGTGCGCGTCGCCGACTCGCGGCTCGGCTACAAGAGCCTCGGCAAGTCGGGCGACATCACCCGCGCGCAACACTGCCGCGCCGAATACTTCCAGAACGCGGTCGGCTGGGTGCCGGTCGATCCGGCCGACGTGCGCAAGGTGATCCTCGAGGAGGATGGCGGCAAGCGCGAGGACGATCCCCTCGTCATGGCGGCGCGCAAGCGGCTGTTCGGCAGCTGGGAGATGAACTGGATGGCGTTCAATTTCGCCCACGATGTCGAACTCGCCGGGGCTGCGCGCGGTCCGATCGGCTTCCTGATGTATCCGCAGGCCGAGACGGCCGACGGACGCCTGGACGCGCTCGATCCCGACAACTTCAAATACACGATGAGCGCGCGTGAACTCACGTCCGCCTAGACGACGCAAGGCCGCGGTGTTTGCGCTCGTCGCCGCGCTGGCGTGCGTCGCCGGCGCTCCCGCGCGGGCCATCGAGGCCAACGTGCTCGTGCCGTGGAAAGGCGGCGCCACGCCGAAGCTCGCGCTCGCCACGCTCGACGGCAGGCGCGTCGACCTCAAGTCGCTGCGCGGCAGGACGGTCATCGTCAATTTCTGGGCGACGTGGTGCGGCCCGTGCCGGGAGGAGATGCCGTCGCTTGCGGCACTGGCGAAGGCCGAGGGCGCCGGCGTGGTCGTGCTCGCCGTCAACGTCGGCGAATCGCGGCCGAAGGTCCGGCAATTCCTGGCGGCGCAATCGCTCGACCTCGACGTGCTGCTCGACGACCACGGCGAGGCCGCTGCCGACTGGCGGATCGCGATCTACCCGTCGAGCTTCGTCATCGCGCCCGACGGACGCATCCAGGCTTACATCGCCGGTGCGCTCGACTGGAGCGCTCCCGACGTCGTGCGTCGCCTGCCTGCGGCCCGCACCTCTCCACGGTGATGGACGGCGGACCGCGCCTCGTCGACCGCCTGCGCATCGATCCCGAGCGGGAACGCGCGGCGTTGATCGCCGGATTGCGCGCGCCGCAAGCCAGGGTTTCGCCGAAATATTTCTACGATGCCGTCGGCTGCGCGTTGTTCGGCGCCATCTGCGAGCTGCCCGAGTACTACCCGACGCGCACCGAGCGTGCGATCTTCGCGGCGCATCGGGACGCGATCGTGCGCGCGGTGGGCCGTGGCACGACGCTGGTCGACCTCGGCGCGGGGGACGGGCGCAAGGCGGCAGCCTGGTTCGACGCGCTCGCCACGCGACGCTACCTCGCCGTCGACATCGCGCGCGACGCGCTGTCGGCGACGCTGGCAGCGATCCGCCACGACCACCCGGCCATCGACGCCACCGGCATCGTCACCGATTTCACGCAGGGACTCGACCTCGACGCCGACCTGGACGCCGGGCCGGTGACGTTTTTCTACCCCGGGTCCTCGATCGGCAACTTCGAACCCGCCGCAGCGCGCCGCTTCGCCGCCAGGATCCAGCGCCATTGCGCGACACGGCCGGGCAGCGGTCTTTTGATCGGCGTCGACACCCGCAAGGATCCGGCGCGCCTCGTCGCCGCGTACGACGACGCCGCCGGCGTCACGGCGGCGTTCAATCGCAACATCCTCGGGCACGTCAACCGCGTGGCACCGGCCGATTTCGCGCCGGCAGCCTTCCTGCATCGCGCCAGCTACGACGACGCGCTGGGGCGAGTCGCGATGCATCTCGAGGCGTCGCGACCGCAGACCGTGGACATCGACGGCACGGCGCGCAGGTTTGCCGCCGGCGAGCGCATCCACACCGAGGATTCGTACAAGTACGCGCCGGCGGAATTCACCGCGCTGCTCGAAGGCGCGGGCTTCGGATCGGTGGAGCGCTGGCAGGACGCCGCCGGCGACTTCGCCGTCTACTTCGCGCGCTGACGGGTCCGCGCCGCGGTCACGCGTCGCGGGCGAGGCGGATGCCGCTGAATTGCCAGCGCGCGACCGGCGGGAAGAAATTGCGGTAGGTCGCGCGCACGTGCGTCGGCGGCGTCGCGCACGACCCGCCGCGCAGCACCATCTGTCCCGACATGAACTTGCCGTTGTATTCGCCGATCGCGCCCGCCGCGGGATGGTAGCCGGGATAGGGCAGGTAGGCGCTCTGCGTCCATTCCCAGGTGTCGCCGTACATCTGCGCCAGCACGCCGGGCCCCGGCGCCACCATCAGCGCCATCGGGTGCAGCGCACCGCTGTCGACGAAATTGCCGCGCACCGGCAGCGCGCGCGCGGCCAGTTCCCATTCGTATTCGGTCGGCAGGCGCGCACCCGACCAGCGCGCATACGCATCGGCTTCGAAGTAGCTGACGTGCGTGACGGGCGCATGCGGATCGACCTCGGCCTCGCCATGCAGCGTGAACGTCGACCAGCGGCCTTCATGGGCGGACCAGTAGAGCGGCGCCGTCCACTGTTCGCGCTGGGCCTCGTCCCAGCCGGCGGACAGCCACAGCTCGGGGCGCCGGTAGCCGCCGTCGTCGATGAAGCGGATGAACTCGCCGTTGGTGACGAGCATCGACGCCAGCGCGAACGGGGCGACGAACGCGCGATGGCGCGGACCCTCGTTGTCGAATGCGAAGCCCGCGTTGCGCGGGTCGTGGCCGAATTCGTGGAGTCCCCCCGCGAACTCGACGAAGCTCGCGCGCCGCGGCGTCACCGTGGCGAGCGGCCATGCCGGCGTGTAGCGCGGCCGCAGCGGGTTTTGCGCGAACAGATGCTTGACGTCGGTGAGAATGAGCTCCTGGTGCTGCTCCTCGTGGTGCAAGCCCAGCGTGACGATCTCCGCGAGCGGCGCATCGACGCCTTCGACCAGCAGCCGCGCCATCGCCGCATCGACGTGGGCGCGATAGGCGCGCACGTCGTCGAGCGACGGCCGCGACAGCAGACCGCGATCGGGTCGCGGATAACGGTCGCCCACCGCGTTGTAATACGAGTTGAACAGCATCCGGTAGGCAGGATCGAGCGCAGCGTAGTCGCGCGCATGCGGCGCCAGCACGAAGGTCTCGAAGAACCATGTGGTATGCGCGAGGTGCCATTTGACGGGACTGGCGTCGGGCATCGACTGCAGCGCGCAGTCCTCGGCGGAAAGTGGTGCGGCGAGCGCCTCGCTCGCTGCGCGAACGCTGAAATAGGCGTGGGCCAGCGGTGAGTGGGCAGCCGCCGCGGGGCGGGTCGAAGGAAGTTTCATGCGCAGCGATCTAAGTCGGTGTGTCCACGGTACGCCCCGTGGCTACCCACGTCTGTCGGCGCATTCCTGCATTCACGCTAGCGGACCTCAACGTGAGCGGTGCCTTGCGCCACACGGCCGATGACCGCCGCTGCGGTGAAGCCCTCGGCATGGAAGCGCGCGACGACGTCGGTCGCGGCATGGGGCGCCACCGCCACCAGCAACCCGCCGGAAGTCTGCGGGTCGGTGAGCACCGCCTGCGCCGCCAAGGGCAACGACGGCGACAGCGTGACCTCGCCGCCATAGCTCGCGAAATTGCGCGCCGACGCGCCGGTGACATGGCCCGCTGCCGCCAGCGCGTCGACGTTCGGCCCGCGCGCGATGCGCGACCAGTCGAGCTTCGCGCGCACGCCCGAAGCGCGGCAGACCTCGAGCAGATGCCCGAGGAGGCCGAAGCCGGTGACGTCGGTCAGCGCGTGGACGTCGTCCATCGCGCCCAGCGCCATGCCAGGCGTGTTGAGGCGCGTGGCGATGTCGACCATTGCGCGATAGTCCGCCGCGTCGAGCGCATCCTTCTTCAACGCCGCGCCATAGATGCCGACACCGAGCGGCTTGCCGAGCACCAGCACGTCGCCGGCGCGCGCGCCGGCATTGCGCTTGAGGCGCCGCGGATCGACGACGCCGATGACGGCGAGCCCGTAGATGGGCTCGACGGAATCGATGGTATGGCCGCCGGCGACCGGGATGCCGGCACGCCTGCAGGTGCTCTCGCCGCCCTCGAGGATCGCGCGCACGACGCCGGGTTCGAGGCGGGCCAGCGGCATCGCCACCAGCGCCAGCGCGAACAGCGGCGTGCCCCCCATCGCGTAGACGTCGGAAATGGCATTGGTCGCGGCGATCGCGCCGAAGTCGTGCGGATCGTCGACGATCGGCATGAAGAAATCGGTGGTGGCGACGACCGCCTGCGTGGCATTGAGCTGGTACACCGCGGCGTCATCGGAGGTTTCGGTGCCGACCAGCAGATCGGGCGTGGCGATGCCCGGCATCGCCCGCGCGAGGAGGTCGCGCAGCGCGGCGGGCGCGACCTTGCAGCCGCAGCCGCCCCCGTGCGACAGCGACGTCAGGCGCGGCGAGGCGTGCGAACGGGGAGCCACCGCCGCCGGCGGCGCGGAGGCGTCGTCCGCGGCCGGCATGGCCGGCGTGGACAGCAGGGTTTCGTGCATGCGATGCGATACGTTGTGGGCTACTTGCATTCTACGCCGCCGCTTCCGCGCGACCGGCGCGCGCGCCAGGGCATGGTGCGCCGCACCATCCTGGTGGCGGCGTTGTGAAAACAGGACATCGACGTTGCGTCAGGTCGCCTGCGGCTTCACAGTCCCCGCGCGATGGGCGTAGCATCGCCGCCAGCGACCTGGATGCGAGACTCGAGCCGGCGTGGGCCGGAACAAAAGGCCGCGGCGTCGATCCCAGTGACGCCGACTGCGGCATTTCGCCTTCGGCGCGCCCGCATGAACCGCCGGAGGGGCATTGAAGAGAACGGACATCGCAGCGCCCGCGTATTTCCACAAGGTCGTCGATTGCCAATGGGCGTGTCCCGCGCACACGCCGGTTCCCGAGTACATCCGACTGATCGCCGCCGGGCGCTACAGCGACGCGTACCTGGTCAACTGGAAGTCGAACGTGTTCCCCGGCATCCTCGGGCGCACCTGCGACCGGCCCTGCGAGCCCGCATGCCGCCGCGGGCGCGTGGAGGAGGGTGCGCCGGCACGCGCCGGCGACGCCAAGCCGGAACCCGTCGCCATCTGCCGGCTGAAGCGGGTCGCCGCCGATTTCAAGGACGACGACATCGCCACGCGCCTGCCGGGCAAGGCGACCGTGCGCAACGGCAAGCGCGTGGCGCTGGTCGGCGCAGGACCCGCGTCGCTGACGGTGGCGCGCGACCTGGCGCCGCTGGGTTACGAGTGCGTGGTGTTCGACCAGGACGTGCGCGCCGGCGGCATGATGCGCTCGCAGATACCCAAGTTCCGCCTGCCCGACACCGTGATCGACGAGGAGTGCGGTTATATCCTCGACATGGGCGTCGAGTTCCGCAGCGGCGTGCGCATCGATTCGCTGCGCGACCTGCGCGGCGAGGGGTTCGACGCGATTTTCGTCGGCAGCGGCGCGCCGCGCGGGCGCGATCTCGAGATCCCCGGCCGCCGCGAGGCGGCGAAGCACATCCACATCGGCATCGACTGGCTGTCGTCGGTGTCGTTCGGCCACACGACAGCGATCGGCCGGCGCGTCGTGGTGCTCGGCGGCGGCAACACGGCGATGGACTGTTGCCGCAGCGCGCGCCGACTGGGCGGCGAGGACGTGCAGGTCGTGGTGCGCTCGGGCTTCGACGAGATGAAGGCATCGCCGTGGGAGAAGGAAGATGCGATGCACGAAGGCATCCCCATCCACAACTACCTCGTGCCCAGGCATTTCACCCACGACGCCGGGCGCCTGACCGGCGTCACGTTCGAGAAGGTCGCGGCGACGCGCGACGCCAATGGCCGCCGCACGCTCGCACCCACCGGCGAGCCCGACGTCCACATCGCCTGCGACGACGTGCTGGTGGCGATCGGCCAGGAGAATGCGTTCGGCTGGATCGAGCGTGACATCGGCCTCGACTTCGACGCGCACGGGATGCCCGTGCTCGATCGTGTCACGCTGATGTCGACGCTGCCCGGCGTGTTCTTCGGCGGCGACGCGGCACTCGGACCGAAGAACATCATCTGGGCGGTCGCGCACGGCCACGAGGCGGCGATCTCGATCGACCGTCATTGCCAGGCCGGGGACATGCTCGATCGACCGCCGCCGCACGTCAACCTCGTGTCGCAGAAGATGGGCATCCACGAATGGAGCTACGACAACGCGATCGCGGTCGACGCGCGCTATCGCGTGCCGCTCAAGGACAAGGTGATCGCGCTCAAGAGCATCAAGATCGAGGTGGAGCTCGGTTTCGATCCCCAGCTCGCGTTCGCCGAGGCGCAGCGCTGCCTCAACTGCGACGTGCAGACGGTGTTCGCCGACCGCCTGTGCATCGAGTGCGATGCCTGCGTCGACATCTGCCCGATGGATTGCATCACGTTCACCGCCAATGGCGACGAGCCGGATCTGCGCGCGCGACTCTCCGCCCCGGCGCTCGACGCGACCCAGGACCTCTACGTGTCCGGCGCGCTGAAGACGGGGCGCGTGATGGTCAAGGACGAGGACGTCTGCCTGCATTGCGGCCTGTGCGCCGAGCGCTGCCCGACGGGCGCGTGGGACATGCAGAAGTTCCTGCTGGAAATGGCGCAGGCCGACGATCGCGTGACGCGGACGCCCAGCGCTGCGCGGGCACCGGCGATGGCGGGGACGCGATGAGCGCCGCGCCGCGCATCAACGACTTCGTCGTCAAGTTCGCCAACGTCAATGGCTCGGGATCGGCATCCGCCAATGGGCTATTCGCGCGCGCCATCCTGCGCATGGGCGTGCCGGTGGCCGCGCGCAACATCTTCCCGTCGAACATCCAGGGGCTGCCGACGTGGTACGAGGTGCGCGTGGTCGAGGCCGGATGGCGCGGCCGTCGCGGCGGCGTCGATCTCATGGTGGCGATGAATCCGCAGACCTGGGACAAGGACATCGCCGAGATCGAGCCCAACGGCTACCTGTTCCACGATTCGACCAAGCCGCTGCCGCCGGCGAAATTGCGCGACGACATCACCGCGATCGGCATCCCGCTTACCGCGATCTGCAGCGCCGAGTACGACGACCCGCGCCAGCGCCAGCTGTTCAAGAACATCATCTATCTCGGTGCACTGTCGGCGCTGCTCGGCATCGATGCCGGCGAGATCGAGCGTCTGCTGGGCGAGCAGTACAAGGGCAAGGAAGCGCTCTACGATTCCAACCTCAAGGCGCTGCATCTCGGCCGCGACCACGCTGCCGACGAGCTCCCGTCCATCGGGCTGCGGATCGAACGCCGCAACAATGTCGGCGAGCGGATATTCGTCGACGGCAACACCGCCGGTGCGCTGGGTGCCGTGTACGGCGGCGCCACCGTGTGCGCGTGGTACCCCATCACGCCGTCGTCGTCGTTCGCGGAGGCGTTCGCCAAGCACTGCCGCAAGCTGCGCAGCGATCCCGCGGGCGAGGCCAACCGCTATGCGATCGTGCAGGCCGAGGACGAGCTGGCCTCGATCGGCATGGTGATCGGCGCTGCATGGAATGGCGCGCGCGCGTTCACCGCGACCTCGGGGCCCGGCATCTCGCTGATGCAGGAGTTCCTCGGCCTTGCGTACTTCGCCGAGATCCCGGCAGTGGTGTTCGACGTGCAGCGCGGCAGCCCGTCGACCGGCATGCCGACGCGCACCCAGCAATCCGACCTGCTGTCGTGCGCCTACGCGTCGCACGGCGACACGCGCCACGTGCTGCTGTTCCCCGAGGATCCGAAGGAATGCTTCGAGCACGCCGCGCTCGCATTCGACCTCGCCGACCGCCTGCAGACGCCGATCTTCGTGATGTCGGACCTCGATATCGGCATGCAGGACTGGCTGTGCGAACCGTTCGAATGGGACGACGCGCGGCGCCTCGACCGCGGCAAGGTGATGACGCGCGACGACCTCGACGCCGGCCGCGACTTCGGCCGCTATCTCGACGTCGACGGCGACGGCATTCCGTATCGCACCTATCCCGGCACGCATCCGACGCGCGGCAGCTATTTCACCCGCGGCTCGACCAAGGACCGCTACGCGCGCTACACGGAGGAGGGGCCGGCGTACGTCGACAACGTGCAGCGCCTGCTGCGCAAGTTCGACACCGCGCGCGAGCTGCTCCCGGAGCCGGTGCTCGAACGGGCGAAGGAGCCGACGCGCGCCGGGGTCATCTGGTTCGGCTCGACCGGCGCGGCGATGGCCGAGGCGCTGGCGGAGCTCGCGCGGATGGGCATCCACCTCGACCGCCTGCGGCTGCGCGCGTTTCCATTCGCCGACGCGGTGGCCGACTTCATCGCGGCGCACGAGCACGTGTTCGTCGTCGAGCAGAACCGTGACGCGCAGTTGCGCATGCTGATCGTCAACGAGTGCGAGGTCGATCCCGGCAAGCTGGTGCCGGTGCTGCATTACGACGGCACGCCGATCACCGAGCGGTTCATCACGCGCGAGATCGCCGAGAAGGCGCGGCTGTTCAACCTCGTTTCCGCCGGCAAGGTCTCCTAGCCGTCGCCTCGGGATTCCCCATGACCTACCTCGCCAAGCCGAAGCTCCACCATCCGTCGCTGCCGGTCAATGCGCTCGGCTTCACCCGCCGCGACTACGAAGGCGCCGTGTCGACGCTGTGCGCGGGCTGCGGCCACGATTCGATCTCGGCGGCGATCATCCAGGCGTTCTTCGAGCTGGCGATCGCGCCGCACCGCGTGGCCAAGCTGTCGGGCATCGGCTGCTCGTCGAAGACGCCGACCTACTTCCTCGGCGGCTCGCACGGCTTCAACAGCGTGCATGGGCGCATGCCGTCGGTGATGACCGGCGCCGCGCTCGCCAACCGCGACCTCATCTATCTCGGCGTGTCCGGCGACGGCGATTCGGCGTCGATCGGCCTTGGCCAGTTCGCGCACGTGCTGCGGCGCGGCGTCAACATGGTCTACATCGTCGAGAACAACGGCGTGTATGGACTCACCAAGGGCCAGTTCTCGGCAACGGCCGACAAGGGAAGCCGCAGCAAGCGCGGCGCCGCCAATGCCGACGAACCGATCGATCTCGTGATGCTGGCGCTGACGCTGGGCGCGACTTTCGTCGCACGCGGATTCTCCGGCGACAAGGCGCAGCTGGTGCCGCTGATCAAGGCGGCGGTGGAGCACAAGGGCGCGGCGTTCCTCGATGTGGTCAGCCCGTGCGTCGCGTTCAACAATCACCCGGGGTCGACCAAGAGCTACGACTATGTGCGCGCCCACAACGAGGCCGTCAACCGCCTCGATTTCATGCCCGACCGTGAAGCCATCGTCGCCGATCCCGCGCCCGGCGGCGTGCAGGACGTCGTGCTGCACGACGGGGGCACGCTCAGGCTGCGCAAGCTCGCGGCCGACTACGATCCGCGCGACAAGCTCAATGCGATGACGTATCTCGAGTCGCGGCGCGCCGCCGGCGAAGTGGTGACCGGGCTGCTGTACGTGCAACCGGAAAGCCAGGACCTGCACGATGCGCTGTCGACGACAACTACACCGCTCAATGCGCTCGGCGAGAAAGACCTCGTTCCAGGCAGCCGCGCGCTCGAAGCGTTCAACGCTTCGCTGCGCTGAAACGCCGGATTCGTACACGCCGTAGGACGCCAACGGACGCCAGAAAAGGGCGGGCCACCGGCACGGGCCGAGCGTGGCTGCGTGCTATGTTTGCGCCACCTTGAATACCGTCGCCGCGTTGTCCGGGCGGTCCGCTTCCCAATGCGCGAGTTCGTGCCACGAACGACACGTTATTGCGCCTCACTGCTGATGCTCGCCGCGACACGCGCCGCGCTCGCCGACCCGGCGCTGCCGTGGCCCGGCTTCGAGGGCGATCCGGCGCGCGGCTTCATCGATCGGCGCGCGTCGGTCGCCAAGCATCTCTACATGTTCGGCTCGCCCGCGCGCTGGAAGACGCCGATCGACTGGCGCTACAACGACGCCGGGCGGCCGTCATCGCTCGACATCGACCTCGTCGCCGCCGGCATCGCCAACGCCGCACAGAAGTGGATGGACGTCTGTCACGTGTCCATCGTTCGCGGTGACGACACCACGTCGTTGCCCCAGAACATGGATGGCACCAGCACCTCGCCCGGCGAAAACGTCGTGGGCTGGGGTGACCTCACGCTGGGCGTCAACGGCAACGCCGCCACATCCGCCATCACCTGGGACTACGAGGGCGCCGACTCGACGATCAACGGCTTCGACATCACGTTCTCGAGCACGTTCGTCAACTCCGGCACCACGCTCGCGCGCGCCGCTGTGCACGAATGGGGGCACGCGCTCGGCCTTGCGCACTCGAACGTGCAGAACGCGGTGATGTCGGGTCCGGACAGCGTGAACAATCCCGGCGTGCCTGACACCGCATACAACACCGTGGCCGACCTGACCGACGACGACAAGCACGGCTGCCTTTGTCTGTACGGACCCAGCGACGGGATGAAGGGACAGGGCTATCTGTGCGGCCTGCCGCCGGTGGTGACGATGGATGCGACGCCCGTCGGCGCATCGTCGGCGCCGCGCCCGATCACGCTCACCAACGCGTCGACGACCGCGCCGCTGACGATCAATCAGGTGTCGCTCGGAGGCGCCGAGCTGTCGCGAGGCGACGGTTGCAGCAACGGCACCGAGCTCGCCGCGGGCGAAAGCTGCAGCTTCAACATCGTCTTCACGCCGAAGGGCGCCGCCGGCGTGCGCGCGGCCTCCTATGTGAACATCGCCACCAGCAACGGCGTGGGCACCTACTCGTTCCCGGTGACGGCGACGGCGCTCGCTGCCACCAGCGGTGGCGGCGGCACCACGCCGCCGCCCGAGCCGCCGCAGGCATTGCTCGCACCGACGGTCCTCACGTTCGGCGAGTCGGTGGTCGGCACCGCGAGCGCGCCCGTGTCCGCCACGCTGAGCAATGCGGGTGGCGGGTCCCTGACGATCACGGCGATCACGCCGCAAACCGACCCTGCCGACTTTGCCGGCGGAGGCACCTGCGCGCCGGGCGTGGCGCTGGCGGCCGGCACGAGTTGCACGCTGACCTACCGTTTCACGCCGCAGTCGTTGGGTCCACATGGCGGCAGCGTCGAGATCGCCACCGACCAGGGCACGCTCCTGCTCGCGCTCGCCGGCACCGGCGGCAGCGAGGCCGGTGGCACCAGCAGCGTCATCGAGTACTACAACGCTGCGCTGAACCACTACTTCATCACGGCCAGCCCGGCGGAAATCGCGGTGCTCGACGACGGCCAGATCGCCGGCTGGGCGCGCACCGGCTATACCTTCGAGACGTACCTCACGCCCCAACCGGGGACCTCGCCGGTGTGCCGCTACTACATTCCGCCAGCGCAGGGCAATTCGCATTTCTTCTCGGTGCTGCCGGCGGAATGCAACGCGATTCCGGCGATGTTCCCGACGTACGTATTGGAAGGCAGCGCGGTGATGTACATGCTCATTCCGGATGCCGCCAGCGGCGCATGCCCCGCGGGGACCGTGCCGGTTTTCCGCCTGTGGAACGGCGGTCCCGCCTCGAACCACCGCTACACGACCGACCGCGGCGTGCGCGCGACGATGATCGCCCGCGGCTACATCTCGGAGGGCTACGGCAGCGACGGCGTCGGGATGTGCGCGCCGCAGTAGCTGCCGCTAGAAGAGATCCTGCTGCGGCGATTCGGCGACGCCTGAGGCCGTGACGGCATCCTCCGGCTCGGCCGCTTCCGCTTCGGCAGCAACCGGGACAAGCAGTGCTGCATCGTCGTTGCGTACCGAGTTGACGCGGCTCGACACGGGCTGCAGCGCCATCGCCTCGGACGCGAATGGCGCGACGACTTCGATGGGCGGCGTGTCGCCGCTGACGTCCAGCCAGCGCTCGTAATCGCCTGGCGCGACGATCACCGGCATGCGCTCGTGCACCGGCCGCAGCAACGTGTTGGCGGCGGTGGTGACGATCGCGCACGAATCGATGACCTCGCCGTCGGCGCCCAGCCAGCGCTCGGCCACGCCGGCGAACGCGAATGGGCGACCATCCTTCATCGTCACGTGGAACGGAACCTTGCGGCCGCCCGGCAGCGTCTTCCATTCGTAGAAGCCATCCGCCGGAATGAGGCAGCGGTGGCGCTCGAACGGGCGACGGAACGCCGACTTGGTGGCGATGGTCTCGCCGCGCGCATTGATCATGCGCGCCCCGATCGATGGATCCTTGGCCCAGCGCGGCACGAGGCCCCAGCGCACTTGTGCCAGCTCGCGGGCGCCGTCTGCGGCGCGGCGGATCACCGGCACGTTCTGCATGGGCGCGATGTTGTAGCGCGGCGTGATGTCCGGTGGGTGCGGCAGGCCGAACGCCAGCGCGAGCGCGGCGGGATGCGTATGCAGTTCGTAGCGTCCGCACATGGCGCGACCGCCACGCTACGCAGAGGGCGGCGGCGCGAGCAGCCGGTACGCGCTCTTCGCGACCTGCAGCGTGTCCCAGTAGGCGTAGGCAGCGACGGCGGCGGCGCCGAGCGCGGGCACGAAGCGGCCGGCCGTGCTGCCGGCCACGCGTCGTGTCACGGCGACGCCGAGCGAGCCGACCACGCCGCGCAGCGCGCCCGCCGTGATCTCGCGCACCACGAAGCGCTCGCCGGCACGTACCGCGACATCGCGCAGCACCTGGCTCGCCGCATGGCGGAACAGGCAATAGAGCATGTGCGTGCGCGTCAGGTCGGCGGTGCGGCCGTGGATCGCGAACAGGTCGGCGACCATCTGCCGCTGGATGCCCCAGATCAGGTACAGGTCGGGCAGCACGGTGGCGATGCCGAGCGGACCCGGGGGCAGCGCCAGCGAGCCGGACACCAGCGCGGCGCGGCGTGCCGCCGCGCGCATGATCTCGCCCGCCGCGGCTGGCGTGGCGGCGCGCGTCGCGTCGCGTGGCGCCGGCACGTGGGTGATGATGCGTTCGATGACGCCGCCGACGTCGTCGGCAGCGGTTGCGTCAATGGCCATCGGGCGGATCGTTCCTCGTCTCGCGATTGTCGCCGGTCCTGACATCGCATTCGGCATGGCCGGCTGTCGAAGCTTAGCCCCAAGCCCCAGATTGCGCCATTCGGCGCCGTTACAATGGCCGTTTGGCCGAGGCGACAATGGACATGGGGTGGTTGCGTTCGCTGCATCTTTTGGGCGCCGTGGTATGGGTCGGCGGGATGTTCTTCGCGCAGTTCGCGCTGCGGCCATCGGTGGCGGGGCTGGACCCGCCGCAGCGCCTGGCGCTGCTGGCCGCGGTGATGCGGCGCTTCGTGGCGTGGGCCGGCCTTGCGATCGTCGTGATCGTGGCGAGCGGCGCGGCGCTGCTGCACGCGTTCGGCGGCCTCGCGGGCGCCGGCGCCCGCCTGCACGCGATGATCGGTCTTGGCATCGTGATGATCGCCGTCTACGCGTACATCGCGCTGGTCGCGCTGCGCCGCCTGCATGCGGCGGTCGAGCGCAGCGACTGGAGCGGCGGCGGTCGCGCGATGAGCACGGTGCGCGTGCTCATTCTGGTCAACCTCGTGCTTGGCCTGGCAGCGGTGGCGCTGGGCGGATTCGTGCGTTGAGCATGGACGTCGGCGTCCCCTGCGAAACCAAGGACGGTGAGCGTCGTGTCGCGCTCACGCCCGATGCCGTCCACGCGCTCGCCGGCGACGGCCATCGCCTGATCGTCGGCGCAGGGGCCGGCGCGCGTGCCGGATTCGGCGACGCGGCGTATGCCGCGGCGGGCGGCCGGTTATCGACGTCCGCGGCCGAGGTTTTCGCTTGCGAGCTCGTGGTCAAGGTCAAGGAGCTGCAGCGGCCCGAATGGGACCTCGTCGCACCGCGCACCACGGTGTTCGGCTTCGCGCACCTGGCGCGTGACCCCGCGCTGCTCGACGCGGTGCTCGCGCGCGGACTGCGCGTCGTGGCGTTCGAGGCGGTGCGCGATGCTGCCGGCGCGCTGCCGATCCTGGCGCCGATGTCGCGCATCGCCGGCCGCCTGGCCCCCTTCGTGGCGCAGGAAGCGCTTGGCGGCAGTGCAGGCGCCGGCGTGCTCGTCACAGGCGTGGACGAAGTTGCCGGTGCGCGCGTCGTGGTCCTCGGTGCTGGCAATGTGGGCGCGCAGGCCGCGCTCACGGCCGCGGCAATGGGCGCGCGCGTCGACGTGTATTCGCGTGGCGCCGCGGGGCTTGCTGCGCTCGCCGCACGCGATCCGCGCATCGTCACGCACCAGCTGGCAGCGGTTGGCGAAGATGCGCTCGCGGCGGCGATCGCCGACGCCGACGCGATCATCGGCGCAGTGCTTGAACCCGGGCGACTGTCGCCGCGCCTCGTGACGCGGGCGATGCTGCGGACGATGCGGCCGGGCAGCGCGCTCGTCGACATCGGCATCGATCAGGGCGGCATCGCCGAAACGTCGCGCATGACGACGATGTCGGCGCCCACGTATGTCGAAGAAGGCATCGTGCATTCGTGCATCGCCAACCTGCCCGCGCGCGTGCCGCGCACTGCGACCCTTGCGCTCGCTGCAGCGGCGCTGCCGCATGTGCGGCGACTCGCGATGCAGGGCATCGAGGCCGCGCTCGACGCCGACCCCGGCCTTGCCGCAGCGGCGCTCACCTGGGACGGCAGTGTCGTCGCCTCCGGTCTCGCCGCGGATTCGCGACGACCGCTCGCCGAGCGGGGCCGCGGCCGCCGCGACCGGCACGCGAGGCACGCGGGATGACGGCCGCGCCGCCGGCGCGTGTGTTCGGCTTCGCCGGCTGGTCCGGCAGCGGCAAGACGACGCTCGTCGAACGCCTGATTCCGCTGCTGGTGGCGCGCGGCCTGCGAGTGGCGCTCGTCAAGCACGCGCATCACGAATTCGACGTCGACCAGCCCGGCAAGGACAGTCATCGCCATCGCACGGCCGGCGCGGCCGAGGTCCTGGTGACCTCGGCGGTGCGCTGGGCGCTGATGCACGAGCTGCGGGGTGCGCCCGAGCTGCCGCTCGCCGGGGCGATCGCACGGCTTTCGCCCTGCGACCTGGTGCTGGTGGAGGGCTTCAAGACGGCCGCGATTCCGAAGCTCGAGGTGCACCGGCCGAGCCTCGGCAAGCCGTTGCTCTTCCCCGGCGATCCCCATATCGTCGGGCTGGCGACCGACGACCCGGACGCCTTCGCCGGCTCAACCATTGTGGTGCACGACCTGGCCGCGGTGGACGCCCTTGCCACAGTGGTGGCCACCCAGGCCATGCCCATGCCTCGGTAAGTTTGACTTTGGCGGGGCCGGCGGGTAGCTTGATCGTGAGGCCGGCGGCGCCATCTGAGGGTTGTCGGCGGACGTCGCGCGACGCCCGTGTCTTGGCGCCAAGCTATTGAATAACATGAATAAATTCGCCCTCGCTGGCATTGTCGCCACGCTCCTTTCAGGGGTCGCCGGCGCACAGGTGGCGGGACCCGCCGTGGCGGCGCCCATCCCCGGGTTCTACGGCGGCGTGTCGTTGCGCGACGCGCACTCGTCCGGCTTCGGCGTCGACCTGGCCTCCGTGTCCTCGGCGTGGATCAAGTACGGCTCGACGATGGCTGACGACGGCGGCCCGCATGCGCTGCTGTTCGGCGGATACCGCTTCGGCGGCAACGTGTCGGTGGAGGCTGCCGTGGCCCGCAGCGACGCGTATGCACTGGTGCCAGGCCGGCCGGGCATGGGACTCGCGCTCGATGCGCCCACCGACCAATCGGCGCAGCGTACGCATGCCGACGTCTATACGAGCTACAACTTCGGCCCGGCGTTCGCGCTCTACGGGCGCCTGGGCTACCAGCAGCTCGATGCACTGCCGGCCTACCTGATGGTCGGCGCCGGCGGCGTGACCGTGCGCCAGGGTGTCAACTACGGCGTGGGGTTGCGCTACGACATGTCGCCGTCGCTCGGTCTCAAGCTCGAATACGCGCGTTTCGGCCGCCTCGGCCTCGACACGTTCAGCGGCGCGTTTCCGGAATCCGACCAGGTGCAGATCGGCGTCCAGTTCCGCTTCTGATCCCTGCGCGCCGCGCACCCGCACGGCGGGACCGCCGCGCGTTTCTGCTATCGTTTGACCCATGCTCGCCGACACGACGACGACCGTGCGCATCGTCTATCTCGCGCGCCTGCGCGAGGCGTTCGGGCGCGACGCCGAGACGTGGGCGTTGCCCGCCGACGCCACCGATGTCGCCGCGCTGGTCGCGGCCTTGCGCGCGCGCGGCGGCGCGTGGAGCCACGAACTCGCGGCGGGTCGCGCGGTGCGCGTCGCGGTGAATCAGGTGATGGCGTCGCCGTCGACGCCGGTGCGAGCCGGCGACGAGGTCGCGCTGTTCCCGCCCGTCACTGGAGGTTGACGGCATGCCGGTGCGCGTGCAGCAGGCGGCGTTCGACATCGGCGCCGAGATCGACGCGCTGCGCGCAAGCGACGCCCACATCGGCGCCGTCGCCGCGTTCGTCGGCACGGTGCGCGACATCAATGACGGCGCCGCGGTGTCGTCGATGCTGCTCGAGCACTATCCGGGCATGACCGAGCGCGCGCTGCAGACGATCGTCGCCGAGGCCCGGGCGCGCTTCGACATCTTCGACGCCCTGGTCATCCATCGCGTGGGGCGGCTTTTGCCGCGCGACGCGATCGTGCTGGTGGCAGTGACCGGCGCCCATCGCGGCGCCGCATTCGAGGCCTGCGCGTTCATCATGGATTATCTCAAGACCCGGGCGCCGTTCTGGAAAAAGGAAACGACCCCCGCAGGGGACCGGTGGGTGGAAGCGCGCGACAGCGACGATGCCGCCGCCGCCCGCTGGTCGGGTCCCGCAGACGGCGTTTGACCATGTCCGATGCGGTGTTGATCGGCCTCGACTGGGGCACGTCGTCCGCGCGCGCTTACCGGATCGGCGATGGTGGCGAGATCATCGCCACGCGGCATGCCGACCTCGGCCTCGCGCGCCTCGGTGACCGCACGTTTGCGGCGGCTTGCGACGAGCTCCTCGGCGACTGGCGTGGCGACCCGCTGCCGCGGATCGCCGCGGGCATGGTGGGCAGCCGCAACGGCTGGATCGAAGTGCCGTATGTCGCGTTGCCCGCGACGCTGGCTGCGCTCGCTGCCGGCATTCGCCGCACGCCAGGCGGCGAGCTCGCCATCGTGCCGGGCGTCATCGGCCGCGACACGCAGGGCACGCCCGACGTCATGCGCGGCGAGGAAACCGAGCTCGTCGGCGCCCAGCACGACGCTGCGGGCGCGACGCTGTTCGTGATGCCGGGCACGCACGCCAAATGGGTCGACGCGCGCGGTGGCGGCATCGCCGATTTCGCGACGTTCATGACCGGCGAGATCTATGCCGTCATGCTCGAGCATTCGATCCTCGGCCGTCTCGCGGCGCGCCCCGGCGCACGGCGCGAGCCGGCGTTCGCGCGCGGCGTCGATCACGGTCTTGGCGAAGGCGCGCTGGCGCACGACCTGTTCGCGGCGCGTACACTCGTGCTCGCCGGCGAGATGGGCCAGGACGACGTGGCCGATTACCTGTCCGGCCTGTTGATCGGACGCGAGGTGCGCGACGGCCTGCGCTGGGCCGATGCGCGCGACGCACGGCATGCCGACGTCGCGCTGGTTGGCGCCGATGCGCTCGCCGATCGCTACGCCATCGCGCTCGCTCGCGCCGGCGTCGAGTCGCGCCGCACGCAAGGTGCGGCCGCGCGCGGCCTGTGGCGCATTGCGCGCGCCGCGTCGATGATTTCCCGCGAATGAACCTTGACGAGGGCTGGATGAAGCTTGCCGACTACCTGATGCCGCTGCCGTTCTGCGCCGTGCTGCGCGGGATCGCGCCCGAGGAGATCGCCGCCATTGGCGGCGCGCTCGCCACGACCGGCTTTCGCATTCTCGAAGTGCCGCTCAACTCGCCGCGGCCGTTCGACAGCATCCGCGCGCTGTCCGACCAGTTCGGGTCTCACTGCCTCGTCGGCGCCGGAACCGTGATCGATCCCGCCGACGTGGCGCGCGTCGCCGCCGCCGGCGGCAAGCTCGTCGTGATGCCTCATGCCGATACCCGCGTGATCCTCGAGGCGAAGCGCCAGGGGCTCGTCTGCGTGCCCGGTGTGGCGACGCCGACGGAAGCGTTCGCGGCACTGGCCGCCGGCGCCGATGGCCTCAAGATGTTTCCCGCCGAGGCGTTGCCGCCGGCGGCGCTCAAGGCGTGGCGTGCGGTGCTGCCGAAAGGCACGATCGTGCTCGCCGTGGGCGGCATGCGGCCGCAAACGCTTCGCGCGTACTGGGACGCCGGCGCCGACGGCTTCGGCACCGGCTCGAACCTGTATGCGCCGGGTGCACCTGCAAGCGTGGTGGCCGAGGCCGCGCGCGCGTACCGCGACGCGGCGCGCGCATTGCCGGTGCGTGGCTGAGGCGTGATGGACGGCCGCCTCGACGTGCTGGCGATGGGCGAGGCGCTGGTGGAGTTCAACCAGGCGCAGCGCGACGACCCGCGCGTCTACCTGCAGGGATTTGGCGGCGACACGTCGAACATGGCGATCGCCGCGGCGCGGCTCGGCGCGCGCGCCGGCTACCTGACGCACGTCGGCGACGACCTGTTCGGACAGTGGCTCATCGACCTGTGGCGCGCGGAAGGCGTCGACACCCGCGCCGTGGCGGTCGACGCCGCGCACCCGACCGGGATCTACTTCGTCACCCATGGCGAGCACGGGCATGCGTTCAGCTACCGGCGCGCGGGCTCGGCGGCGTCGCACATGGCGCGCACGACGCTGCCCGTCGACGCCATCCGCGCCACGCGCTTCCTGCACCTGTCGGCGATCAGCCAGGCAATCTCGGCGGGCGCCGCCGACGCCTGCGCCGCCGCCATCGCGATCGCGCGCGCCGCGGGCGTGCAGGTGATGTACGACACCAACCTGCGCCTCAAGCTGTGGCCGCTCTCGCGGGCGCGCGAGGTGATACGCGCCACGCTGCGCGACGTCGATTGGGCACTGCCGAGCCTCGATGATGCCCGCGAGATCTACGCGATTGACGACGCCGACGCGATCATCGACGCCGTGCTCGCCGACGGCGCGCGCAACGTGGTGCTGAAGATGGGTGCGCAAGGCTGTACGCTGGCCACTGGCGGTCAACGGCGACACCTCGGTGGACATGCGGTCGCCGCGATCGATGCGACCGGCGCCGGCGACTGTTTCGATGGTGCCTTCGTGGCGCGACTGTGCCGTGGTGACGATCCCGCCGATGCGGCGGCGTACGCCAATGCCGCGGCGGCGCTATCCACGCAGGGCTTCGGCGCGGTGGCGCCGCTGCCACGACCCGCCGCAGTCGCTGCCCTCGTCGGAATCGCGCGATGAGCGACACGTTCCGTGCCGATCTTCTGCACGGCAAGCGCGCACTGGTGGTCGGTGCCACGAGCGGCATCGGCGCCGCGATCGCCGATGCGCTCGCGGAGGTGGGCGCCGACGTGATCGCCACCGGCGCCACGGCGGCCGAAGTCACGGCGTTCGCTGCTGGCGCGCGTCGTCGCGTCGTCGCAGAGGCGCTCGACGTGCGCGACAACGCCGCCGTGGTGGACTTTTTCGCGCGCCTGACGGGGCTCGACGTGCTCGTCAACTGCGCCGGCATCATCCGCCGCGGCGACGAGCACGATCCGGCGGTGTTCGACGAGGTCATCGACGTCAACCTGTCCGGCACGATGCGCTGCTGTGCGGCGGCGCGCCCGGCGCTCGCTGCGGCGCGCGGAGCGATCGTCAATACCGCGTCCGTGCTGTCGTTCTTCGGCGGCGGCCTGGTGCCGGGATATGCAGCTAGCAAGGGTGGCGTCGCGCAACTGACCAAATCGCTGGCGATCGCCTATGCCGGCGACGCCATCCGCGTCAACGCGGTGGCGCCCGGCTGGGTGCGCACGCCGCTGACCGCGGCGCTGCAGGCCGACCCGGCGCGCGACGCGGCGATCGTCGCGCGCACGCCGCTCGGGCGCTGGGCCGAGCCCGCGGACGTCGCGGGTGCCGTGCTGTTCCTGTGCACGCCGGCGGCGGGTTTCATCACCGGGACCGTGCTGCCGGTCGACGGCGGCTATATGATTGCGTGATTGCCACGCGCGGCCGGCGATCCGCTGCCCGCGCACGCTCGCGAAAGGACCCACGATGGCCATCGGCACCGCGATCCGGCACCTGCGCAAGGGCGACTGGCAGAAGGCGCACGTGATCGTGCAGAGCGACGAGTCGACACAGGGCTGCTGGGCGCATGGCATCGTGCACATGCTCGAAGGCGACATCGGCAATGCACGCTACTGGTACCGCCGCGCGCACCGTGCGTTCCCCCGCGACTTCGACGTCGAGCGCGAGATCGATGAGCTGATGGCGTCGGTGAGGGCGGTGCAGGAAGCCGCCCATGCGAGCCAGCAGGAACGCGCCCGACGCCGCGAGGCCTGATGCCGTCACACCGTGGCGTGAAGTTGGCCGCGAGGCGCCACGCCAACCGCAGACCGCTTTCGACGGCGGCGTCGAGACGCTGCGCCCCCACGGCCGGCGGATTTGCGTCCCGTGCACCGGGTTCCCTATAATCCGCGGCAGGGAGATGGCATTCCTCCCATGCCCCGCGCGGCGCTCGCCGCGCCCCGGCCGAACCGCCGCAAGGCTGATGATGCCTACCCGTTGCACCGTCGATAAACGGGGCGGGTGGGTGCGCGATTCGTCCGCATTCCTGCCTGGCTCGAAATCGCTTGCCGCCGTCGTGCGGCATAGGAGGACGAATGTGGTCGTGGTCGGGAGCTGTTGCGGTCGGTGCCGGCGCTGCCGTCGGCGCGTGGCTGAGGTGGGCACTGGGGATGCTGCTCAATCCGGTGTTCCCGACGCTGCCGCTCGGCACGCTCGCCGCCAATCTCGGTGGCGGATTGCTGATGGGCGTGGCGATGGAATTCATGGCCCGCGCGACGACGATGTCGCCGGAATTGCGCCTCGTGATGACGACGGGTTTCCTCGGCGGACTCACGACGTTCTCCACGTTCTCCGCCGAGATCACGGGCTTGCTGCTGCGCGGCGAGTGGCTGTGGAGCGCCGTCGGCACGCTGGCGCACGTGGTGGGCTCGGTCGCGCTGACGATCACCGGCATCCTGCTGGTGCGCGCGATTGCCGCGGCGGTGGCGGGATGAGCGGACTCGGGTGCCGGCGCTCCGGCGCGCAATGTGCCAGGCCGATGAATTCCTGGCGCTGCTGCGCGTCGAAAGGATCAGCATCCTCTCTATCCGGATGCCGGTCGAATTCGGCTCGAACGAAGGCGCGTATTGATGGCGCCCGAGGAGTGGGTATCCTGATGCCGGAGATGCCGCGGGAAAGGATGCGCCGGCCACCCCGGCCCGAAGAATTGTCGACGATGAGGAAATGCACATGGCACACGCAGTGAGGATCCACGCGACCGGCGGTCCGGAAGCCCTGCAATACGAGACGGTGGACGTGGGTGAGCCCGGGCCCGGCGAAGCGCGCGTGCGCAACACCGCCATCGGCGTCAACTACATCGACACCTATCATCGCAGCGGCGTCTATCCGTTGCCGCTGCCTTCCGGCATCGGCACCGAGGGCGCGGGCGTGGTGGAGGCGGTGGGCAGCGGCGTGGACTACATCGCGCCGGGGGACCGTGTGGCCTATTGCGTCGGCCCGACCGGCGCGTACGCCGACGCGCGCGTGATGCCGGCCGACCGCCTCGTCAAGTTGCCCGACGACATCGACGACCGCACTGCCGCCGCGATGATGCTGAAGGGTCTCACCGTGCAGTACCTGTTCCGCCAGACGTTCGTGCTGAAGGGCGGCGAAACGATCCTGTTCCACGCCGCGGCGGGAGGCGTCGGCCTCATCGCCTGCCAATGGGCGCGCGCGCTGGGCGTGACGATGATCGGCACCGTCGGCTCCGACGCCAAGGCCGAGCTCGCCAAAGCACACGGCTGCGCGCACACGATCGTCTACACGCGCGAGAACTTCGTCGACCGCGTCAAGGCGATCACCGGCGGCAAGGGCGTGCCGGTCGTCTACGATGCGGTGGGCAAGGACACGTTCCCGGCCTCGCTCGATTGCCTGTCGGCGCGCGGACTGTTCGTCAGCTTCGGCGGCTCGTCGGGCCCGATCGCCGCCTTCAATCTCGGCGTGCTGGGCGCGAAGGGGTCGCTCTACGCGACGCGACCGACGCTCTTCACCTATGCCGCGAAGCGCGCCGACCTGCTGGCGATGGCGAACGAAATGTTCGCATTGGTGCGCGCCGGCAAGCTGAAGGGCGATGCACGCCAGACGTTCGCGCTGAAGGACGCCGCCGAGGCGCATCGCGCGCTGGAGTCGCGCGCGACGACCGGCGCCACGCTGCTGATTCCGTAGCGCTGCGCGCACCACGTGCCGCGGCCGCGGCGAATCGCCATGCGGTGACGACGCCCGGCGTGTCAGCGCCGCAACGACGCGGTCGCGGCGTTGACGAGATCGCGCGCGACCTCGGCGATCGACGACGCGGCCACGCCGAGCGGCCCTGTGCCGCGCGCCACCAGTGCGTCGGCGGCCGCGCCGTGCAGGCACACCCCGAGGCGCAGCGCGTCGGCGGCGTCGATGCGCTGCGCGACCAGCGCGCCGATCATGCCCGACAGCACATCGCCGGTGCCGGCGGTCGCCAGCGCCGGATTGCCGCTGGCGTTGATGTCGTAGCGGCCATCGGGATGGGCGAGCACACTGCCGCCGCCCTTGACGACGACGTGCGCACCGAATTCATGGGCGATCGCGCGTGCGGCGGCACAACGGTCGCGCTGGATGTCGCTGACGTCGGTGGCGCGCAGGCGCGCCGCCTCGGCGGGATGCGGCGTCATCACGCGCGGCGCGTGCCGCGAACGCAATGCGGCGCGCAGTTCGGCGTCGGCGGCGACGAGGTTCAGCGCGTCGGCGTCGAGCACGAGCGGGACCGATGCGGCGATCGCCGCGGCGACAAGGCCGCGCGCCGCCGCCGAGGTGCCGAGCCCCGGGCCGATGACGATCGCATCGGCGCCGTCGAACGGGGCTTGCGCGGCGCGCAGCATCAATTCGGGACAGTGCAGGTCGACCGCGGGGTGCGCCGCCGCGGCGAAGCCCACAATCACCTTGCCGGCGCCGAGTCGCAACGCGGCGCGGGCGGCGAGCAGCGGCGCGCCGCACATGCCATCGGCACCACCGACGACGAGCAGTGTGCCGAACGATCCTTTGTGCGCATTGCGCGCGCGGCGATAAAGTATCTCGGGCAGCACGTCGGCGAGCGCGCGCCAGCGCAGGCAATGGCCGTGGGCGGCCGACGCGTCGATCGCGAGATCGAGCGGATGCACGCTGATCTCGCCGCAAAGATCCGGTCCGGCGGCCGTCAGCATGCCAGGCTTCAAGGCGATGAACGTCGCGCTCGCGCGCGCGCGGATGGCCGGCGCGGTCGCGATGCCGCTGTCCGCGTTGAGGCCGGTGGGCACGTCGAGGGCGACGATCGGTGCGCCGCAGGCGTTGGCCCATGCGACGAGCTCGGCATGCCGCGTCGCGAGCGGGCGCGCGATGCCGATGCCGAACAGTGCGTCGACCACGAGTGCCGGCGTCGCCCGCGGCGGATCGCTCACCGTCACGCCGCCGGCGGCGAGCCATGCAGCCCGCGCGTGCGCAGCATCGGGCGGCAGTTTCTTCGCATCGTCGCGGAAGACCACGGCGACATCGTGGAACGCGTCGCGCAGCCGGCGCGCGACGACGAAGCCGTCGCCGCCATTGTTGCCGGGACCGGCGAGAACGACGACGGTGCCGCTGCGCGCCGCCAGCAGGGCCGTGGCGACGCCCGCCGCCGCGCTGCCCGCACGTTCCATCAGCGGCGCGCCGTGCGCCGATTTCTCCACCGCGCGCACGTCGGCGACGGTGAGCACCGGCTCGAGAGCTGCGTCCATCGCGCGATTATAGGCACCGCGCGCCGCGCCGCCGTGACGGCGGGTCCGGGGTGTAGACTTCGCTTCCTTTGCGAAGGAGGGCTCATGCCACAAGCCAAGGCCCGCGGCGACATGCGCGTCGAGCACGACCTGCTCGGCGAGCGCGAAGTCCCCGCCGATGCGTACTGGGGCGTGCACACGCTGCGCGCACTCGAGAATTTCCCCATCACCGGCACCAGCGTCGGGCTGTGGCCGGAATTCATCCGCGCGCTGGCGCTGGTCAAGCATGCGGCCGCGCAGACCAATGCGGAGCTCGGCGAGCTCGACGAAGCCAAGTCCAAGCTCATCATCGCCGCTTGTCGCGAGATCGCCGGCGGTGCGCTGCACGACCAGTTCGTCGTCGACCAGATCCAGGGCGGCGCTGGCACGTCGACCAACATGAACGCCAACGAGGTCATCGCCAATCGCGCGCTCGAGATCGGCGGCAAGCACAAGGGCGACTACGCGTTCCTGCATCCGATCGAGCACGTCAACATGGGGCAATCGACCAACGACGTCTATCCGACGGCGCTGCGCCTTGCGCTGCGCTTCGCGATCGCCGAGCTGTGGACGTCGATGGACGAGCTGAAGCTTGCGTTCGACGCCAAGTCCCGCGAATTCGAGGCGATCCTCAAGGTCGGCCGCACGCAGTTGCAGGACGCGGTGCCGATGACGCTGGGTCAGGAGTTCTCGACGTTCGCGGTGATGCTGGGCGAGGACCAGCAGCGGCTGCAGGAGGCGGGCGCACTGATCGAGGAGATCAACCTCGGCGCCACCGCGATCGGCACCGGCATCAACACGCATCCCGCGTATGCCCCGATCGCATGCCGCCATCTCGTCGACCTGTCCGGGGTCAAGGTGAAGACCGCGGAGAACCTGGTCGAGGCGACCCAGGACTGCGGCGCGTTCGTGCAGCTGTCAGGCGTGCTGAAGCGGATCGCGGTCAAGCTGTCGAAGACCTGCAACGACCTGCGACTGCTGTCATCGGGCCCGCGCGCGGGCTTCGGCGAAATCAACCTGCCGCCGGTGCAGGCGGGCAGCTCGATCATGCCAGGCAAGATCAATCCGGTGATCCCGGAGATGGTCAACCAGGTGGCATTCGAGGTGATCGGCAACGACATGACGGTGACGATGGCCGCGGAGGGCGGCCAGCTGCAGCTCAACGCGTTCGAGCCGATCATCGCGTACAGCCTGTTTCGCAGCATCCATCACCTGCGCCAGGCGTGCGTCGTGCTCGCGCGGCAATGCGTCGCCGGCATCACCGCCAATCGCGCGCACCTCGCCGAGACGCTGAAGAACACGATCGGCATCGTCACCGCGCTCAATCCGTACATTGGCTACGAGAAGACGTCGGCGCTGGCGCGTGAGGCGCACGCCACCGGTCGCGGCGTCTACGAGCTCGTGCTCGAGAAGAAGTGGCTGTCGCAGGCGGATCTCGATCGCATCCTGTCGCCCGACAACCTGACGCGGCCACGCATGCCCGTACGCGGCTGAAGCGGGGCACCTGCCGAGCCGCGGCACGACCGGCCGCGCCGGCGGCGGCGGCTTGGACTTTGCAGGAAGCGAACGTACAATCCGCCGGTCAGGCCGCCGCCCGTGGCTGGCCGCCGGCGCGGCCCGATAGGGCGCCGGAGGGCGCTTCGCCCGTGCTCATTCCATCCAGGGAGGTAGTTCGATGCATCGTTCACGTGTATTCGCCGCGCTCGCCATTGCGGCGTGCATCTCGGCGCCGGCGTTCGGCCAGGCGCTGACCGGCACCCTCAAGAAGATCCACGACTCCGGCACGATCACCATCGGCCACCGCGACTCGTCGATCCCGTTCTCGTATTACGACGACAAGCAGAACGTCGTCGGCTACGCGATGGACATCTGCATGAAGGTCGTCGACGCGATCAAGGCCGACCTCAAGATGCCCGGACTCAAGGTGGCCCTCAATCCGGTGACGTCGGCGACGCGGATCCCGCTGATCGCCAACGGCACGATCGACCTCGAGTGTGGCTCGACGACGAACAACCTCGATCGCGAGAAGCAGGTCGGCTTCACCAACACGTACTTCGTCACCGCCAACCGCTACGTGGTCAAGAAGTCGTCGCACGTCAAGACGCTGATGGACCTCAAGGGCAAGACCGTGGTGTCCACCTCCGGCACGACCAACATCAAGTGGCTGACCGAGGAGAACGGCAAGCAGAACCTCGGCATGAGCATCATCCCGGCCAAGGATCACGCCGAGGCGTTCCTGATGGTGGAGACCGGGCGCGCCGAGGCGTTCTTCATGGACGACATCCTGCTCTACAGCCTGGTGGCGAGCTCCAAGGCGCCCGGCGACTACGAGATCGGCAGCGAGGCATACAGCGTCGAGCCGTACGCCGCGATGATGCCGAAGGACGACCCGGCGTTCGCCAAGGTGGTGAACGACGCCACGGCCAATCTCTACAAGAGCGGCGCCATCAACGCGCTGTACGACAAGTGGTTCCTGAAGCCGATCCCGCCGAAGGGAATCACCCTCAGCGTGCCGATGAGCCCGCAATTGAAGCGGGTGCTGGCCGATCCGACCGCGAACGGCGATCCCGCGGTCTACAAGTAGCCGGCACGCGCTCGATGCCGGCACGGATCAGCAAGACGGGGGGCCGCGGCTCCCCGTTTTGTTTGTTATAGTGCGCCGCGCACGCCGCCATCCGCACACGACATGAACTACAACTGGAACTGGCGAATCTTCTGGGAAGTGTCGGCGGACGGCCGCAACACGTGGATGATGACGCTGATCCACGGCCTCGGCTGGACGCTCGCCACTGCGCTGTGCGCGGGGATCATCGCGCTGGTGATCGGCTCGATCATCGGCGTCGTGCGCACCACGCCCTACCGCTGGGCGGTGCGCCTCGGCAACGGCTACGTCGAGATCTTCCGCAACATCCCGCTCCTCGTGCAGCTGTTCCTGTGGTTCTTCGTGCTGCCGGAGGTGCTGCCGAAGTCGATGGGCGACGCGATCAAGGCGATGAGCCCGCCGTGGGCGTCGTTCGTGCCGGCGCTGATCGGCCTCGGACTGTTCACGTCGGCGCGCGTGGCGGAGCAGGTGCGCGCCGGCATCCAGGCGCTGCCGCGCGGGCAGCTGATGGCCGGCACTGCGCTCGGTCTCACGTTGCCGCAGACCTACCGCTACGTGCTGCTGCCGATGGCGTACCGGATCGTCCTGCCGCCGCTGACGTCGGAGACGATGAACCTCATCAAGAACACGTCGGTGGCGCTGACGATCGGCCTGATCGAGCTCACGGCGGCGGCGCGCTCGATGCAGGAATTCACGTTCCAGGTGTTCGAGGCGTTCACCGCCGCCACGGTCATCTACATCGTCGTCAACCTGATCGTGGTCACGATCATGCGCTGGGTCGAGAAACGCGTGTCGGTGCCCGGGTTCATCGGCCCGGTGGTCGCTGGCGGAGTGCACTGACGATGGGCGCATTCGACTTCGGCGTCATCGAGCGCTCGCTGTCGTACCTGTTCCTCGACGGCATGGTGTTCACGCTGAAGCTCACCGCGCTGGCGGCGTTCGGCGGCATCTTCTTCGGCACGCTGCTGGCGATGATGCGCCTGTCGTCGCACCGCTGGCTGTCGCTGCCGGCGACCGCGTACGTCAACCTGATGCGGTCGATTCCGCTGCTGCTGGTCATCTTCTGGTTCTACTTCCTGGTGCCGTACATCGGCGGCTGGATCACGGGCTCCGGGCGCCCGGTGCAGGTGGGCGCCTTCCTGTCGTCGGTGGTCACGTTCATGATGTTCGAGGCGGCGTACTACTCGGAGATCATGCGCGCGGGCATCCAGTCGATCCCGCGCGGCCAGGTGTGGGCGGGCTACGCGCTCGGGCTCGACTACTGGCAGTCGATGAAGGAAATCGTGCTGCCGCAGGCCTTCCGCAACATGCTGCCGATCCTCCTCACGCAGACGATCATCCTGTTCCAGGACACCTCGCTCGTCTACGTGCTGTCGATCACGGATTTCCTCGGCGCGGCGTCGAAGATCGCGCAGCGCGACGGCCGGCTGGTCGAGATGTACTCGTTCGCCGCCGTCGTCTACTTCATCGTCAGCATCGCGCTGTCGCTGTGGGTCAAGCGCCTGCAGCGGCGCATCGCGATCGTCCGCTGACACGCGTCAATCGAGGGTCCGGGAGCCATCGCCATGCCGATGATCGAAGTCAGGGACGTATCCAAGTGGTACGGCGATTTCCAGGTGCTGACCGACTGCACGACCAGCGTCGACAAGGGCGAGGTCGTCGTCGTCTGCGGACCGTCCGGTTCCGGCAAGTCGACGCTGATCAAGACCGTCAATGCGCTCGAGCCGTTCCAGAAGGGCGCGATCAGCGTCGACGGCGTGCTGGTGAACGATCCGAAGACCAACCTGCCCAAGCTGCGCGCGCGCGTCGGCATGGTGTTCCAGCACTTCGAGCTGTTTCCCCATCTCACGGTGCGCGAGAACCTGACGATCGCGCAGGTCAAGGTGCTGAACCGGCCGCCGGCGGAAGCGGCGGAAAAGGGCCTCAAGTACCTCGATCGCGTCGGCCTCATCGCGCACAAGGACAAGTACCCGGGACAGCTCTCCGGCGGCCAGCAGCAGCGCGTCGCGATCGCGCGCGCGCTGGCGATGGACCCGATCTGCATGCTGTTCGACGAACCGACATCCGCGCTCGATCCCGAAATGATCAGCGAGGTGCTCGACGTCATGGTGCAGCTCGCCAAGGACGGCATGACGATGATGGTCGTCACTCACGAGATGGGCTTCGCCAACAAGGTCGCGCACCGCGTGATCTTCATGGACACGGGCCGCATCGTCGAGGACACCACCAAGGAGGAGTTCTTCGGCAAGCCGCGCTCGCCGCGGGCGCAGGAATTCCTCGCGCGCATCCTGCACCACTGACCGCTTCGCCGCCACGGGGAGGGCGGGAATGGCCGCGCTGCCGCGGATGCTGACTGCCGACGATGCCGCCGCGATCAGGGCGCGCGTGCGCACGTGCGAGGCGCGCACCGGCGTCCAGGTGGTGGTGGCGCTGGTCGACCGGACCGACCGTTTCCACGGCTTGCGGTGGCGCGCGTTCGCATTTGGCAGCGGAGTGATGGCGGTCGCGGTCGTCGCCGCCGATAGGTTGCGCCCCGACTGGGTGACGGCGCATACCGCGCTCCTCACCGCCACCTGGATTCTCGGCGCCGGTCTCGCGCTGGCGCTTGCCGCCTCGTGCTGGCCGCGCTTCGCGCGTCTTTTCCTCCAGCATTCGCGCGCGCACGCCGCGGTCAATCAGCGTGCACGGGTGTTGTTCCTCGAGCACGAGCTGTTCGCCACGCCACGGCGCGACGCGATCCTGATGCTCGCCGGCCGCTTCGAGCGCGTGATGACGGTGATCGGCGATACGGCCTATCGCGGGCGCATCGGCGACGATGACTGGCGACGCGTCGTCGACGCGACGACCGCCGGTCTCGCCGCGAGCAACGCGCGCACCGCGTTCGTGGCGGGCCTCGACGCGATCGAGCAGCTGCTCGTCGCGCGCGGCTTCGTCGCCGATGGCACGTCGAGGAACGCGCTGCCCGATGCGCCGCTCGAGATTGACGACACGCCATGAGCGCGACGCGCGGCGCGTCAGGCATCGCCACGGCATGGACGTGGCCGTGCCTGCTCGCCACGCTGGCCGCGCTCGCAGCGTGCTTCGCGATCGGCGTGGCGCACGGCGCCGATGTGCCCTATCTGAGCGGTCGCGTGGTCGACGACGCGGAGATCCTCAAGCCCGCGACGCGGCGCGCTGTCGACGAGCTCCTCGCTGCGCACGAGGCGAAGGCCGGCGACCAGATCGCCGTGCTGACCACGCGCTCGCTCGGTGGCGACAGCGTCGAGCAATATGCCGGCGACGTGTTCGCGGCGTGGAAGCTCGGGCAGAAAGGCAAGGACAACGGCATCCTGGTGGTGGTCGCGCCCGCCGAGCACCGGATGCGCATCGAGGTCGGCTACGGCCTCGAGGGGCCGATGCCCGACGTCATCGCCGCGCGCATCATCCGCGACATCATGACGCCAGCGTTCAAGGCGAACGACTTCGACGGCGGCGTCACCCGCGGCGCCGAGGCGATCGTCGCGCAGCTCGAGGGTCGCGGCGACGCGCTCGGATTGTCGTCGAAAGTCGCCGACACGCCGCACGCGGTGGTCAGCGTCAACTCGCCGGCCGACAGCATGTCGTGGCAGATGCGCATCCTCATGGGCTGCTTCATCTTCGGCATCCTCGGCCTGTTCACGGTGCTGGGCGTGCTGACGCCCGGCATGGGCTGGTTCCTGTATGTGTTCCTCATCCCGTTCTGGGCGATGTTCCCGTTCGTCATCGTCGGCCAGCAAGTGGCCGTCTACCTCCTCGGCATCTACCTCGTCGCGTACCCGGTGGCCAAGCTCATTGCGCGCCGCCAGCCCTGGTATGCGAAGGCGGCGCAGGATCTGAAGAAGACCGGCACCGCGAATGTGGGTGGATGGGTGATCAGCAGCGGTGGCGGATCGAGCGGCGGCAGCTCCGGCGGCGGGTTTTCGGGCGGCGGCGGCAGCTCGGGCGGCGGCGGCGCGTCAGGAAGCTGGTAGACCCGGCACACAGGCGTGGGTGAGGCGTCACGGGGCGCCTTGCCCACGTTGCCGCCCGCCGGATGGCGACGCGGCGCTCAGGCCGAACCGGGCAACGGCAACCCGCCGTCGAGCAGGCCCTCGTGCACGAGCTCACGCCAGCAATCCGGCGCGATCGGCACGCGCATGTGGTCCACGTTCTGCGCGACCTCGTCTTCGCTGCGCATGCCCGTGACCACGCTCGCCACAGCCGGGTGCCCCAGCGGGAATTGCAATGCCGCGGCGGGCAACGCGACGCCGTGGCGCGCGCAGACTCCGGCGATGCGCCGGGTGCGCGCGAGGATCTCGGCATCGGCGCCTTGATAGAAATACGTCGCGCCGGGCACCGGCCCCGTGGCGAGGATGCCGGAATTGAATGGCGCCGCCATCAGCACCGAGATGCCGCGTCGCGCGCACTCCGGCAGGAAGCGCGCGCCGGCGGTATGGTCCAGCAGCGTGTAGCGGCCGGCGAGCATGAAGCAGTCGAAGTCGCCGTCGGCGGCGAAACGCAGGAGAATCTCCCAGTCGTTGACGCCCACGCCGATGGCGTCGATCACGCCCTGCGCGCGAAGCTCGTGCAGCGCGCGATACGCGCCCGCCATCGCCTCGGCATAGCGCTCCTCGACGCGCTCGCCCTGCCAGCGGCGGTTGACGTCGTGGATCAACGCGATGTCGACGCGGTTGGTGCCGAGACGTTGCAGGCTGAACTCGAGCGAGCGCAGCGCGCCATCGTAGCTGTAGTCGTACGTGTATTCGAACGGATGCTGCCCGGCCTGCACGCCGGCCGAGGCGGCGATGGCGCCGGGGCGCAGCAGGCGTCCCACCTTGGTCGACAGCGTCAGTTCGCGGCGGTCGACCGTGTCGACGCAGGCGCCGAGGCGGCGCTCGGCGAGGCCGTAACCGTAGAGCGGAGCGGTGTCGAAGTACCGCAATCCTGCGTCACGCGCGGTGGCGAATGCGCGCACCGCGACGGCCGCGTGCATGCCGCTGTCGAGGGCGCCGAAGGGCGCCGAGCCGAAGCCCAGCTGCGAGACCCTTGCCCGCGTACGACCGATGACGCGCGCGGCAGCGGGATCTGCGCCGGCGACGGTGTTCGCGCCCGAAATGTCCTGCATCACACGTCGTCCCACGACTGCAGCGAGTCGTTGAGGACGCGCGCCTCGAGCGCGAGTTCCTGCGCCGCGATGCGGGCGGCGAGGGCGAGCACCTCGTCGATGCGCGCGGCCGGCACCACGACGACGCCGGTCTCGTCGGCGATGACGTAGTCGCGCGACGCGATTTTCACGCCGGCGATGTCGACCGGCGCGTTGATCGAGCCGAAGGTGAACTCGTTGCGGCTGCGGCGCGGACACGTCGCCACCGCCCACACCGGGTAGCCGATGGCGCGGATCTCGTCGACGTCGCGACAGGCGCCCCACATGATCGTGCCGCGCACGCCGCGCCGCTGGGCGATGCGCGAGGCGAGGCCGCCCCAGGCCGCAGCGCGATTCGAGCCGCCCAGGTCCATGATCACGATGTCGCCGTCGCGCATCGTCGCCAGCACCTGCTCGAGCGGCTTGCCGACACCGCCGCCGAAGCGATAGGCCCCGGGATCGTTCGACTTGGGGACGAGGTGCACCGGCAATGCGCGCCCGGCTACGCGCCCCTGGCCGATGCGCTGCGCGTGGATGCCCGGCAGCACGCCCTGCACGCCGAGCTCGTCGAGGGCATCGGAGATCACCGACGTCGGATGCTGCAGCAGGGATGCGAGAGGATCGAGCGGGGATTCCATGGTGCAGGAGGATTGAGCGATTGCGTATTCCGGTAGCGTCAGACCGATGGCCCGATGCGGCTGACCACTTCCGCGCCTTCACCGACGATTTCGCCGAACGTGAGCGTGCCGCCGGCAATGGCGAGCAGCCGCTCGAAGCCCTGGTGCGCCAGCGCTTCCGGCTCGCCGTCGCCGGCGGCGAAGTCGATCTGCTCCGTCAGGCGCGCGATCGTCGATGCATTGGCACTGACTTTCACCGTCGGCGCGATCGCGCTGCAATAGCTGTTGCCGGCGCCCGTGGTGAAGATGACGAGCTGCGCGCCGGCGGCGACCATCGCCGTCATCGATTCGGGGGAGAAATACGGCGTGTCCATCAGGAACAGGCCCGGGCCTCGCGGCCGCTCGGCCGGCTGCAGCACGCCGTGGATCGGCTGGTTGCCGCCCTTGGCGATCGCGCCCAGCGCCTTCTCCTCGATCGTGGTGAGGCCGCCGGCCTTGTTCTGCGGACCCGGATTCTGCGCGCGGATGTCGCCGCCGGCATCGCGCACCCGCTGCTCGCGCTCACCGACGGCCGCAAGGATGCGCGTCGCGACGTCGGCATTCACCGCGCGCCGTGCCAACAGGTGCTCCGTCCCCGTCCATTCGACGGTCTCGCTGAACATCGCCTGTCCGCCGCTCGCCACGAGCAACTCCATCATGCGACCGACGACCGGGTTGGCGACCAGGCCGGAGCTCGCATCCGAATGCCCGCATTCCACGGCGACGCACAGCTCGGCTACCGCGCAGCGCTCGCGCCGCAGCGCCGACGCGGCGGCGACAAGGCGCGTCGCCGCGCGCACGCCGAGGTCGACGAGTGCCAGCGCGTCCTCGTGCGCACCCGGCAGCGAGAGCGCCACCACGGGCTTGCCGCTGGCGGCGATCGCGGCGGCATACGCCTGCGAGATGTCGTCGGCGGCAGACATGACCACCACTGCCGCAACATTCGGATTTGCGGCGAGCCCCGCCAGCGTGCGCAAGTGCAGGTCGGCATCGGCGCCGACCTGACCGCGCCCGAAGCCGGAGGTGACGGCGAGTGTGCCATGCACCAGGCTCGCCACGCGCTGCGCAGCCGCCGAGGTGAGACCGGTCGGCGACAGCACGAGCACGTGATTGCGCACGCCGCATCGCCCGTCGCTGCGACGATAGCCGTGGAAATGACGCTGTGCGGCGGTGCTCAGCGCGCGCTCCTGTCGATGTCGCGCGGCCGCGCCCATCGCCGTTGCGCGAAACCACGCGCACCGACATCGAGCGCCAGCACCTGTCCCGCAAGCGGATCGGCATCGACTGCGCCGGCCGGTGACGCATGTCGCGACGTCGAGACGAAGAGGCGCGCGTGGTCGACGCCGCCGAACACACAGGCGGTGGGCGCCTGGACTGGCAGACGCAGCACGCGCGCAAGCCGGCCCGCGGTGTCGATACGCAGTACGTAGCCGGCGTCGGTGAGCGTGGTCCACAGGTTGCCCTCGACGTCGACCGCGGCGCCGCAGGGCTCGCCGGGGTAAGCCGCGAGCTCGGCGAACGTGCGGGCACGCAGCGATCCGGCGGGGCCGTCGAAGTCGACGGCCTGCACGCGTGCGCGCGACGCTTCCACCACGTAGAGCGTCGTGGCGTCGGCGTCGGATGCCAGCGCGCACGGCAGCGTCAGGTCGTCGAGGATCGGCACCCAGTCGCCATCGTCGCGCACCTGCAGCTGCGCCTGCTGCGAAGCGTCGCGCTCGACGATCGCGAACAGGCGGCCGCGCGCGTCGCAGTGCAGTGCGCGACTCGCGGGCAATGCCGCCATGACGACCGGCCGTAACCCGCGATCCGTCCAGGTGTCGGACGCGAGCGCGAGCGCGCCGTGGGGACCACTGGCGAGCAGCGCGCCGTCCTCGGCGACGATCAAGGCGTCGACGGCATACGGCAGCGGCCAGCGATGGAATTCGGTGCCATCCACCTCGCATCCGGCGATCGCGTCGTCGTCGCCAGCGTCGATCCAGCACAGGCGGCGGGTGGTGGTGTCGTAGATCGGTGCCGCGGTTGCACGCGACGTCGCGGCGCGGGGCGCGCACGGCGTGACGGCGATGGACGTCTGCTCGCGCCACGCCTGTTCGTCCGCCGCCGTGCGCCGTGCGCTGGTGGCGAGATTGTGCTCGTGCACCCACGCACCGGCATCCACGGCGTCGCGCAGCGTGCCGATGAACTCGCCGTATTTGCGGATGCGAATTCCCGCCGGATGCGAGGCGATCGCGAACTTGTGACCCGCCGCGATCGATTCGCGCAACGTGATGTCGCGCACCGCGGTGCCGCAAGTCAGTTGCAGGCGCGTAGCGCGGGGCAGGTCGACGAGCGCGGTGGCGACGTCGTCGCGCACGTCCAGCCAGCGCGCGACGACCGTGCGGGCAGCCGCCGACGCCTGCGTGCCGGCGGCGGCGTGCGGAGGAGCGGACGATCGATTGGCCATGGCGACCCGCGCGGCAACGGTGCGTTGAAGCGATGAACAGGCAGCATAGCGGGGTTGACACTTTTGATCAAGTCGCAGAAGATCCAATTTATAAGTCATTAATTCACCAGCCATCAGCCACTTATGTCGGTGAAAAATAGATCAAATATGACCCAACACCCTTCGGTCGGCCGAAGTGGGCCGGCGTGCCTGCCGCCGCCCGCACGAGAGGCAATGGGCGCCGTCGGTACGGCCCCCAAGGCCCGCGCGGCGGGGCGGCCGCGCGCAGCCCCATAGCCATGCACGACATCCAGCAACGGCTGCGCAACGACATCGTCGCGGGCGAGTTGGCGTTCGGCTCGCGCCTCGTCATCGAAGACCTCGCGGTCCGCTATGGAGTGAGCCCGATGCCGGTGCGCGAGGCGCTGCGCGTGTTGCATGGCGAGGGGCTCGTCGTCATCGAGCCCAACCGTGGCGCACGGGTGCGACCCATCTATCGCGGATTCATCGAGGACGTGTTCGACGTGCGCGCGGCGATCGAGGCGATGCTCGCGCGGCGGGCGGCGGAACGTCATGCGCCGCAGCATCTCGCGCGCCTGCGCGAGGCAGCTGCCAAGCTCGAGGCGCTGGTCGAGGCCGGCGAATTCGAGCGCGTGCCGCTCGCCAACCGCGAGTTCCACGCGACGATCAACGACGCCGCGGGCAACCCGGGCGCGCTGGCCGTGGTCGACAGCCACTGGCACCTGCTGTCCGCGCTGCTCAAGCGCTACGGCTACGGCGACGACCGCTTCGCGCGCGTGATCGAGGAGCACCAGCACCTGATCCAGGCGATCGAGCGCGGCGACGGTCATTCGGCGGCGACGCTGATGGGCGCGCATATCGAGAAGGCCAAGAACAACCTGCTGCGGCGGGCACACGAGCAGGGAGTGCAGGCCGATGCAGCCTGATCCGCGCGGCGAGCCGCGCGCCGCGCCGGGCACCGCGGACGCGGAGCTTGCGCGGACCACGGGTGACGCCGCCGTCGCGACTGTCGCCGCTGCGCCGCGCATCGTGCGTGCGTTGCGCCGGGTGCTGAAGCCGGCGGTGGTGATCGGCACGCTGTCATTGCTCGTCGTCATCGGCCTCTACTGGATGATGGCGCTGCGTCCGGGCACCAATCCGGCGCTGGTGCCGGCGCCGCCGGCGATCCTGCGCGCGCTCGTCGACGAACTCGCCAGCGGCGACCTGCTGGTGAACGCCGCCGCAAGCCTGCAGCGCGTGGTCATCGGCTACGTGATCGGCGCGAGCCTGGCGCTGGTGCTGGGCGCGGTGGCCGGCTGGTTCCGCTTCGGCGGCTATATCCTCAACCCCCTGATCGACGCGCTGCGCCCGATTCCCGCGCTTGCCTACATTCCATTGGTGATCGTGTGGGTCGGCATCGGCGAGCCGTCGCGGATCATCATCATCGTGCTTGCCGTGTTCAAGCCGTGCGTGGTCAACGCCCGCGCCGGCATGAAGGAAGTCGCGCAGATCTACGTCGATGCCGCGCGCACGCTCGGCGCGTCGCCCTGGCGCGTGTTCGCCACGGTGGCGGTGCCGAGCGCCATTCCGTATTTCATCGCCGGCCTGCGCACCGGCGTGTCGACGGGGTTCCTGGCGCTGGTCGCCGCCGAGCTGATCGCCGCGCCCACCGGACTCGGCTTCATGATCCAGAACGCGGGCCAGTATTTCCGCACCGACATCACCATCGTCGGCATCATCGCCATCGGCATCCTCGGCGCGCTGCTGGACCAGGCGGCGAGCCGCGCGGGGCGCGCGCTCACGGCATGGAGCGAAGTGAGGCGCGAGCCGTGACCGGCGTCGCGTCCGGGGCCTCCCAGCGCGCGGCGGCGATGCCGAAGCTCGGCGTGCGCGGCCTCACGCACCGCTTCGCGATGGGCGGCGGCGCAGCGCCGCTGGTCGTGCTGCGCGACATCAACCTCGAGATCGGACGCGGCGGCTTCATCTGCATCATCGGCGAATCCGGGTGCGGCAAGTCGACGCTGCTGCGGATGATGGCGGGCCTGCTCGCGCCGAGCGAAGGCGAGGTGATGCACGACGGCGCACCGGTGCGCGGCATCGACAGCCGGCTGGGCTTCGTGTTCCAGCAGGACGCCGTGTTCCCGTGGCTGACCGTCGAGCGCAACATCGAATACGGACCACGCGCGCACGGCGTGGCGAAGGCCGAGCGCGAGGCGATCGTCGCGCGGTGGGCGGAAGCCGTCGGTCTCACGGCGTTTCGCAAGGCCTATCCGAAGCAGCTGTCGGGCGGCATGCGCAAGCGCGTGGATCTGGCACGCGCCTATGCCAATTCACCCGACGTGCTGCTGATGGACGAGCCGTTCGCCGCGCTCGACGTGCAGACCAAGCAGGCGATGCAGGAATCCGTGCTCGAGTTGTGGCAGAGCACGGGCAAGACGGTGGTGTTCGTCACCCACGACCTCGACGAAGCGGTGTTCCTCGCCGATGTCGTGGTGGTGCTCGCGAGCCGCCCGGGCCGCGTGCATGCGCAGGTCGCAAATCCGCTGCCGCGTCCGCGCGATGCGTCGATGCGCGTCAGCGACGCCTTCGCCGCGGCCAAGCGCGAGCTGTGGATGCATCTGCAGTCGGCGCGTGGCGTGCCGGCTGTCCTGCCAGAACGCGGTTAGCGCACCTTGCCGGCGGACCGGGCCGATTCCCGGGAACATCCTTTCAACCACGGGAACTATCCATGAACGATCACGATCCGCGCATGCCCTCGCGTCGCCGCTGGCTCGCGCGTGGCGGCGCCGGCGTTGCCGCGGCGCTGGCCGCGCCATTCGCGACCTGGCCGGCCGCGGCACGCGCGCAGGCGGCGCGGCAGGCGTCGGCGCTCACCATCGGCGTACTGCGCGCGCCGGCAGCGGGCATCATCGACCTCACCGCGCACCACGGGTGGTTCGACGCGGCGGGGCTCAAGCTCGACACCGTGCTGTTCGCGGCAGCCGCCGGCCCGAAGATCATTCAGGCACTGGGCGGCGGCAGCATCGCCTTGAGCTTCGTCAATTCCACGGCGGCGCTGCTCGGCCTGGCGGGCGGCGCCGTGCCGTTGCGCTTCGTGTCGATTCCGACGGATCCGTCGCGGCTGTTCGCGCTGCTGTGCGCGCCGGGCATCGATTCCGTGCCACGGCTCGCCGGCAAGCGCGTCGCCGCCACCGGCGGCACTGCGCTGCACTACTTCCTGGCGCGCGTGCTGGCCAAATTCGACATGACGTTCAAGGACATCGAGTTCGTCAATCTCGCGGCGGCCGATGCGCAGTCGGCGTTCGTCGCCGGGCGCGTCGATGCGATCGTGCCGTCGGTCAACGGCCGCTTCTACATCATGCGCACGAAGCAGGATACGCGCGAGCTCTTCACCTACGACGATTTCCGCAAGGGTCCGGGTCCGACGCAGGCGTTTCTCAACTACGACCTGTTCGTCACCACGGACGACGTCGTGCGCAGCAACGCGGCGGGGTTGCGCGCATTCCTCGCGGCCTATCACGACCGCGGCGTGCGTTATCTCAACGATCCCGCGACGCACGCCGATGCACTGCGCACGATCACGACGTACGTCAATACCGAGCAGAAGAATCCGACCGATGCCGCGATCATGGAGAAGATCATCGGCCTGAGCGGCTTCTACGACGCGAAGACGACCAGGGCACTGATGACTCGCGACGATTTCCGCGCGAGCCTCGAGTACCAGGTCAAGTTCTTCATGGACCTCGGCCAGATCAAGTCGGCGCCGGACGTCGGCCGCAGCATCGTCACCGACCTCCTTTAACGCGGCGGCGGCGCGCCGCCGCCTGTCCCGCTACGCCAGGCGGACCTTCACGCCGGCCGCCTCCTCGCGCATCTTCAGCATGGCGCCGACATCGTCGTTGCCGATGCCGGACTTCATGCCGTCGTCGAGCGCGTCGAGCGTGGCATGGCTGACCGGCGAGCGCACGCCCAGCGCGTCGACCATCTGCAGCGCGAGGCGGCAATCCTTGTGGGCGAGCTTCACCATGAACCCGGGCTTGAAGTCGCCCACCAGCGAGCGCTTCGGCATGGCGATCGCGAGCTGGTTGTTCCAGGCCATCGTCGTGCGCAACACGCTCAGCATCGTGTCGAGCGTCAGGCCCGCCTTCACCCCCGCTACCAGAGTCTCGACGTTGGCGGTGCCGATCGTCTGCGCCAGAAGGTTGTTGAGGAGCTTCATCGTCTGCCCGGCGCCAAGCTCGCCGCAATGGAAGAAATCGGTGCCCATGCAGTCGAGCAGCGGCCGGCAGCGCGCAATGACATCCGCCGGACCGCCGACCATCAGCGTCAACGTGCCGGCGACCGCGGCATCGGCGGTCTTGCCGACGGGGCTGTCGATCATCGCCGCACCCTTCGCCGCGATGGCGGCGCCGATGCGGCGGGTGGTGGCCGGATCGATGGTGCTCATGTCGACGTAGACGGACCCCGGGCGCAGGCCGGCGACGATGCCGTCGGTGCCGAGCGCGACGCGCTCGACGTCGGGCGCGTCCGGCAGCATCGTGATGACGATCTCGGCGCCGGCAGCGACCTCGCGCGGCGTGAGGGCGGCGATCGCTCCCGCCGCCGCGAGCGAGGCGACCGCTTCGGGCACGACATCGCACACGATGAGGGAATGCCCCTTGGCCAGAATGTTGCGGGCCATCGGTGCGCCCATCGTGCCCAATCCTATGAATCCTGCGATCATGTTCTCTCTCGCGGTTGCGTTGAAGGGGTCAGCTGCGATCGGCCCAGTGGTCCATCATCCAGATCGGGTTGCCGCGCAGGTCGGCGGTGTTCTTGGCCTCGAATGCGGCGAGGTCGGGCTTCGCACCGGTCCTGTCGTAGGCGACCTTGACCGGCGCCGCCGAAGTGGCGAACGCGCCTTTCACCTCACCCCATGTCAGTGGCTTCTGGATCAGCTTGCCGTCGACCATCGATTTCGAGGTCTCGAGCAGCGCCGCGGCGTCGCCCTCGGTGGGCCAGCACCAGCCGCGCTTGAACAGCACGTCGTCCTCGACGACCTTGGCGCCGAGGTCGGGCGGCAACTCCCAATACTTGACCGCGAGCTGCGACACCTTGCCGGCGTCCATCTTCGACAGCACGGCGACCGCCTCCTGCTGCGCCTGCACGAATGCGGTGACGATGGCGGGATCGCTCTGGATGATCTTCGCGCTGCCGATCCAGAACGAACGGTGCAGGTAATAGCCATCGGGATAGAACGGCGACTTCTTGACGCTGGGCAAGAGATGCCCGGCGCCTTCGCCGGCCGGCCCCTTGTAGTGGGCTTCGGTGTACCCGAACGAATTCATGATGCCCACGGTGCCGAGTTCCTTCTGCGCCTTGAGGAACGCCGGATGGATCACTACCGCGGCATCCATGCCCCCGGGAATCGTCGCCGCCTGCGCCTGTGTCGGCGTGTTCACCACGGTGATGCCGAACGCCTTCGGATCCGGATTGCCGAGCTCGAAGCGCAGCATCTGCGACAGCACGTTGTACGGGTCGCCGCCGAGCAGTGCGCCGACCGTCTTGCCTTTCAGGTCGGCGATGTTGCGGATCGGCGAATCCTTGCGCGTGGCCAGCACGAAGCGGAAGTGGCCTTCGCCGACGGTGAGCAGCTGGATCGGCTGGTGCTGGGCAATCAGCCGCACGATCGGCGTATTGCCCCACATGCCGAAGTTGAGGTTGCCCGACACGAACGCCTCGACCATCGGCGCCGCCGACGGATAGTCGCGGTAGTCCACCGTCAGGTCGTAGCCCGCGGCCGCCGCGAGGCGCTCGAACGACTTCTGCTCCATCATGTACGCCGTCACCGGCGAGTTGCCGGCGGCCCATGGCTGCCGGCCGACCGAGATCTTCATCGTCTTGCGGCCTTGCGCGCGGACGATTGCCGGCGTGGCGAGCGCGAGCGATGCCGCGCCGGCGGTGGCGATGAAATGGCGGCGCGAAGCGTTGCTGGGGGGTTGGTCCGCGTTCATGCAGTGCTCCTCTCGAGTGGATCAGGTGACGGTGGCGCGATACGCCTCGTCGCGGATGAGGCCCCAGATATGCTGCACGTGGGCCTGGAATTGCGGATGCGCCCGCGTGGCATCGCCACGCGGGCGCGCAAGCGGGATGTCGATGACGGACTTCAGGCGGCCGGGATGCGAGGTCATCACCGCCACGCGGTCGGCGAGAAACACCGCCTCGTCGATGGCGTGGGTGATGAACACTACGGTGCGCCGCTCCGATGCTGCGCGATCCTGGCCCCAGATGCGCAACAGCTCGTCCTGCAGGATGATCCGCGTCTGCGCGTCCAGCGCGGCGAGCGGCTCGTCCATCAGCAGCACATCGGGCTCGTTGGCCATCAATCGCGCGAGCGCGACGCGCTGGCGCATGCCGCCCGACAGCTGGTTCGGGTACTTGCGCTCGGCGCCGTTGAGGCCGACCAGGTCGATCGTGCGCCGCACGCGCTCGTCGCGGCCCCGCGCATCGAGGCCCGCTCCGGCGGGCCCGTAGCGCAGGCCGAACTCGACGTTGCCCCATACCGTCTGCCACGGAAACAGCGCGTAGTCCTGGAACATCACGCCGCGATCGGGACCGGGCGCGGTGATCGCGCGATCGTCGATCGTGACGCTGCCCGCGGTCGGCGTATCGAGCCCGGCGAGCAGATTGAGCACCGTGGTCTTGCCGCAGCCGGAAGGGCCGACGATGACCATGAACTCGCCCTGGCGCACGTCCAGCGTCAGGTCCGACACGGCGACGGTGTCCTGCGCGCCACCGGAACTGAAGCGCTTGCTGACGCCGGCGAGGCGAAGCTTGGTGGCAGCGCTCATGGGCGCGCCCAGGGCATCATCGCGCGCAGCGCCGCCCGCAGCGCGCGGTCGAGCGCCAGCGCGACGAGTCCCACGGCGATCATGCAGACGATGATGCGGTTGAGCTCGATGCTGTAGGCATAGAACACGAACATCATCTGGCCGATGCCACCCGATCCGCCGCCGCCGGCTTTGGCGCCCACGGCAAGCTCGGCGGCGACGATCGCCGTCCAGCCGACGCCGAGCGCGATGCGCAGCCCGACGCCGATCGACGGCAGCGCCGCCGGCACCACCACGGTGCGGATCGTGGTCATGCGCGAGAGCCCCATGGTAGCCGCGGCCTGGAGCAACGTCGGGTTGACGTTCTTCGCGCCGGCGACCGTGTTGACGACCATCGGAAAGAACGCCGCGTACGCGACGATCATCACCGCCGCCGCGGTGCCGGTGCCGAGCCACAGGATCGCGAGCGGCAGGATGGCGATCGCGGCAATCGGCCTGAACGTCTCGACCACCGGGTCGACGTTGCGCTCGATCGCGCGCGCGTGCCCCATCGCCAGGCCGAGCGGAATCGCGATCAGCGCCGCCACCACGAATCCGGCGAACACGCGGCCGAGGCTTTGCAGGATCGCCAGCGGCAGGTCACCGGAGGCGATCAGCGTGCCTGCAGCGGCGACGATGCGCGTGGGCAGCGGCATCCGCGGGCCGCCGAATGCCGCGCCGGCGAACTGCCAGGCGAGCAGGATCGCCGCGGGCAACCAAGCGCCGGTCGCGGCATTGCGCGCATGGGCGGCCGACATCGTGGCCGTCATGGACGTACCACCACCCACGGCGTGAAGCGGCGGTTGAGCCAGCGCACGCCGGCGTCGCAGATGTAGCCGATCACGCCGATCATCGCGATGAAGCTCATCACCTGCGGCGTCGCCAGCAGCTCGCGGTACCACTCCACCGCGTAGCCCAGGCCGCTCGGCGCGCCGATCAGCTCGGCGGCGACCACCGCGGTCCACGACAGCGCGACGCCGAGGCGCAGCGCGACGAGCAGGCTCGGCAGCGCGGCCGGAATGACGACGCGCGTGACGATCGTCCGATGCGGCACGCCCATCGTGCGTGCCGCATCGATCAGCCGGCGGTCGACCGCACGCACCCCGCCGACAGTGCCGAGCACGATGGGAAAGAACGCGGCGTAGGTCATGATGAACACCGGCAGCGTGTTGCCGATGCCGAAGATGAACAGCGCGAGCGGTATCCATGCGATGCCGGAGATGGGGCGCAGCACCTCGAGCGTCGGATCGACGACGCGCTCGAAGCGGCGCGACAGCCCCATCGCCAGACCGAGAGGAATCGCCAGCGCCGATGCGATCGTGATGCTGATCACCATCCGCCCGAGACTGATCGCGGCATGCTGGAAGAGCTCGAGGCTGCGCGCAAGGTCCACCGCGGCCTGCGCGACGGCGAGCGGCGACGGCAGCAGGATCGGGTTCTCGGTCCACCATGCCACCAGCGCCCAGACGATCGCGAACACCGTCATCGTCCGCAGGTAGACGAACGCGCCGCCGAGGCTGCCACGGCGACGTGCGCGCGCGCCGACCACGACGCTCATTCGGCGACGACGTGCGCGTCGCGGATCACGCCGGCCCAGCGCGCGACGTCGGCGTCGAGGAACGCCGCGAACTGTGCCGGCGAGTTGGGCTTCACCGGATTCACGCCCAGCGCCACGAACTTGTCGACGATGTCCTTCGCCTGCACGATCTTCATCACCTCGGCGTTGACGCGCTGCACGATGTCGGGCGGCGTGCCGGCGGGCATGAGCAGCCCGAACCACGTGCTGACGGCGAGATCCGGATAGCCCGCTTCGGCGATCGACGGCACGTCGGGCAGCAGGTGATGGCGTTCGCCGTCGAGCACGGCGAGCGGCGTCAGACGCCCGGCTTTGATGTGCGGCATCGCCGCGATGATGCCCACCGACATGAATTGCAGGCGTCCGGCCAGGAGGTCGGTGAGCGCCGGCGGTATGCCGGCGTAGCCGATGAACTGCATGTCGGTGCCGGTCGCGTGCTTGAACATCTCGGTGCTGAGGTGCGTGACCGAGCCGCGCGAAGTGCCGGCGTACGAGATCGCGCCGGGATGCGCCTTGGCGTACGCGACGAACTCCCTGACGCTGTGGACCGGCAGCGATGCGGGCACGCACAGCACGAACGAGCTGGTGCCGAGATTGGCGACCGCGACGAAGTCCTTGATCGGATCGTAATGCAGGGCCTTCGGGGCGAGGCTGATCTGCGTGGCGAATGGCACGCTGGTCGCGAGCCAGGTGTACCCGTCCGGCGCGCTGCGGGCGACGGCTTCGGCGCCGATGTTGCCGTCCGCGCCGGTCCGGGTCTCGACGACGATGGGCTGGCCGAGCACTGGCGCCAGCCGCTCCGTCACGCTGCGCACGACGACGTCGAGCTGGCCGCCGGCCGGGAAGGGCACCACCACCTTGATCGGCCGCTGCGGCCAGGTCTGCGCCGACGCGGCGTGTGCCACGAACACGCACAGGCACGCGGCGCGAATCAGCGCTGCACGGAAATTCATCGCGAGGCACTCCTCCATCCAGGGCGATGCGGTCACGGGGCCACCCGGATCGGCGTCCGCTTTTGGGCACTACCGCTCCACGTATGTTACCGCTAACATGGTGCCACCGACAAGAGCGTTGCCGGGCGGGCGCGCGCTGGCGCCCACGCCGCGAATGTGACGGTGCCCACGACGGGCCTGGTACGCGGGCGCGCATTGCCGGAATGAAGGCCCCACCGATGCCGATGAAAGACGCCGCTCCGCGCAGCCGCCCGCGCCTTCGCGAAGTGGCCGATCTCGCGCGCGTGTCGACGATGACGGTGACGCGTGCGCTGCACTCGCCGCACAAGGTCGCCGACGCCACCCGCGCGCGCGTCGAGGCGGCGGTGCGCGACCTCGGCTACACGCCGGACCTCACCGCACGCGGCCTGTCGCTGTCGCGCACGGCGCTGGTGGGTGCGCTGGTGCCGCTGCTCACCAACTCGCTGATCGCCGAGATCGTGCAGGGCCTGGGCGACACGCTTGCGCGCAACGACTACCAGCTGCTGATCGGCGCCACGGGATTTTCGTCGCGTGCCGAGGAATCGATGATCCGTGCGTTCCTGTCGCGCCGCGTCGACGCCATCTACCTGACCGGCACCCAGCACTCGGCACAGTCCGTGCGCATGCTGCAGCAGGCCGCGATTCCCTGCGTGGAAGGCGGCAACCTCGAGCGCCACCCCATCGACATGGCGGTGGGCTATTCGAACACGCTGGCTGCGGCTGCGGTGACCCGCTACCTGATCGGGCGAGCCTATCGCCCGATCGGCTATATCGGCGCGTGGCCGCGCAACAACGACCGCGCACGCGACCGTCGCCGCGGTTTCGCCAGCGCCTGCCGCAAGGCCGGCATCACCGTCGACGACACGCTGTGCATCGAAACCGACCTCGACCTCAACGCCGGCGTGCGCGCAATGGCGACGCTGATCGAGCGCAGGCCGGATGTGCGCGCGGTGTTCTGCTCCGCCGACACGCTCGCGGTCGGCGCGATCTTCGAGTGCCAACGTCGCGGGTTGCACATTCCCGGCGACATCGCCATCGCCGGATTCGACGACCTCGATATCGCGTCGCAGATGGTGCCGGCCCTTACCACGCTGCGCGTGCCGCGCTACGAGCTCGGGCGGCGCGCCGGCGAGATGATCTGCGAGCGCCTCGCCGGCCGCCCGGTGTCGCAGTCCGTCTCGGATGTGGGTTTCGCGCTCGTGCCGCGCGCGAGCGCATGACGCGCGGGCTGCCGTAAACTACGCCGATGCGCCTCGAAACCGACGTCAAGCTCGACTTCAAGGATGTGCTGATACGTCCCAAGCGCTCGACGCTGACGACGCGCTCGGACGTCGACATCTCGCGCGAGTTCCGCTTCCGCCACACCGGTGCGGCGTATGCCGGCATCCCGATCGTGGCGTCCAACATGGATGCCACCGGCACCTTCGAGATGGCGCGCGCGCTGGCGGCGTTCAAGCTCAGCACCGCGCTGCACAAGTACTACGATGTCGATGCCTGCGTCGAGTTCCTGCGCGCGCAGGAGCCGCGCAGCGCCGCCTACTACTCCCTGGGCATCACGCGTGCCGACGAAGACCGCCTCGACAAGGTGATGACGGCGCTCGGCGCCGCGCCCGCGGCGTCGCCATGGTACGTATGCATCGACGTCGCCAACGGCTACACGGAGGGCTTCGTGCGCTTCGTGGCGAAGATCCGCGAGCGCTATCCCAATCTCGTGATCATGGCCGGCAACGTGTGCACCGGCGAGATGACCGAGGAACTGATCCTGTCGGGTGCCGACATCGTCAAGGTCGGTATCGGCCCGGGCTCGGTGTGCACGACGCGCAAGATGACCGGCGTCGGCTATCCGCAGCTGTCGGCGATCATCGAGTGCGCCGACGCCGCACATGGGCTCGAGGGCCACATCTGCGCCGACGGCGGCTGCGCGACGCCCGGGGACATCGCCAAGGCGTTCGGCGGCGGCGCCGATTTCGTCATGCTGGGCGGCATGCTGGCCGGCCATGACGAATCGGGCGGCGAGCGCGTCGAGCGCGACGGCAGGATGTTCAGGCGCTTCTACGGCATGAGCAGCAAGGCGGCCATGGACAAGCACGCCGGCGGCGTGGCCAAGTACCGCGCCCCGGAAGGCAAGGAAGTGTGGCTGCCCGATCGCGGTCCGGTGGCCGACACGCTGCAGGAAATCCTCGGCGGCGTGCGCTCCGCGTGCACGTACGTCGGCGCGCGGCGACTGCGCGAATTGTCGAAGCGCACGACATTCGTGCGCGTGTCGCAGCAGTTGAACGAGGTGTACGGCAAGTCGTAGCGGTCGGCCAACGCTATAATTCGGGTTTGCGCCACCCACGCGATGGCAGAAATCCTCTCGCTCACGGGCCGCCCGGCCCTTTCGACGTTCCGGATCGACAAGCTGCTGGCCGGCCTCGCGCATCGTCGCCCGGGCCATGACGTGCGCGCCATCACCGCGACTTACCGGCATTTCGTCGAAGTCGAGCGCGCGCTTTCGGCGGCGGAGTTGGGGGTGCTCGAGCAGCTCCTCACCTACGGCCCCGCCGGCGCGCCCGCGCCCGAGCGCGGCGCGCTGCTCCTCGTCGTGCCGCGGCCCGGCACGATCTCGCCATGGTCGTCGAAGGCGACGGACATCGTCCACCACTGCGGGCTCGACGCGGTGCGCCGCGTCGAGCGCGGTGTCGCCTTCCACGTCGCGGGTGCGGGAGGTCCTCCCCCGGCCGCTGATCTGGAGACGCTCGCACCGCTGATTCACGACCGGATGACGCAGGCGGTGCTCACCGACGTCGAATCGGCGGCAGTACTGTTCGCGCACGTCCAGCCGCGCCCGCTCGCCACGATCCCGATGTTGCGCGACGGGCGTGCCGCGCTGGAGCACGCCAACCGCGACCTCGGGCTGGCGCTCGCCGGTGACGAGATCGATTACCTCGACGCCAGCTTCCGCGCGCTGGGGCGCGATCCCACCGATGTCGAGCTCACGATGTTCGCGCAGGCGAACTCCGAGCACTGCCGGCACAAGATCTTCAACGCGCAGTGGACGATCGACGGCGTGGCGCAGGACAGGAGCCTGTTCGGGATGATCCGCGACACGCATGTCGCGCATCCCGCGGGCACGGTCGTCGCCTATGCCGACAACTCCTCGGTCATCGAAGGCCATGGCGCGGCGCGCTTCCACGCGCACGCCGACGGCCGCTATCGCGCGTCGCGCGAGCAGACGCACATCCTGATGAAGGTCGAGACCCACAACCACCCGACGGCAATCGCGCCGTTTCCGGGGGCGGCGACCGGTTCGGGCGGCGAGATCCGCGACGAGGGCGCCACCGGCATCGGCGCCAAGCCGAAGGCGGGGCTGGTCGGCTACACGGTCTCGCACCTGCGCATCCCCACGCTGCCGCAACCGTGGGAGACGACGTGCGGCTCGCCGTCACGCATTGCGTCGGCGTTCACCATCATGCAGGAAGGCCCGATCGGCGCGGCGTCGTTCAACAACGAGTTCGGCCGGCCGAACCTCGTCGGCTACTTCCGCACGTACGAACACGAGTTCCGCTTCGCCGAAGACGGACGCGAAAAGCGCGAGTGGCGCGGCTACCACAAGCCGATCATGATCGCCGGCGGCGTCGGCAACATCCGCGCCGAGCACGCGCACAAGCGGCCGCTGGCGGAAGGATCGCTGTTCATCCAGATCGGCGGCCCGGGACTCCTCATCGGCATGGGCGGCGGCGCGGCGTCATCGATGGCCGCCGGCACCAACACCGCGGACCTGGACTTCGACTCGGTGCAGCGCGACAACGCCGAGATGCAGCGCCGCGCGCAGGAAGTGATCAACGCGTGCTGGCAGCAGGGCGAGCGCAATCCGATCCTGTCGATCCACGACGTCGGCGCCGGCGGCCTGTCCAACGCGCTGCCCGAACTGGCATACGGCGGCGGTGTCGGCGGCGCGTTCGAGCTGCGCGCCGTGCCTTCGGAAGAGCCCGGTATGACGCCGCGCGAGATCTGGTGCAACGAGGCGCAGGAGCGCTACGTGCTGGCGATCGCGCCCGACGACCTTGCCGGCTTCGCCGCGATCTGCGAGCGCGAGCGCTGTCCGTTCGCAGTCGTCGGCCGCGCGCATGCCGATGGCCGCCTGTTGGTCGCCGATGCGCATTTCCAGGACCGGCCGGTCGACGTGCCGCTCGACGTGATCCTCGGCAAGCCGCCGAAAATGCAGCGCGATGCGCGACGCCTTGCGCGCAGGCTGCCGCCGCTCGCGCTCGACGGCATCGACCTCGACCAGGCGCTGCGCCGCGTGCTGCAGCTGCCGGCGGTCGCCGACAAGACGTTCCTCGTGACGATCGGCGACCGCACCGTCGGCGGCCTCTGCGCACGCGACCCGATGGTCGGCCCGTGGCAGGTGCCGGTCGCCGACTGCGCGGTGACCCTGGTGGATTTCGACGGCTTTGCCGGTGAGGCGATGGCGATCGGCGAGCGCACGCCGCTGGCACTCATCGATCCGGCGGCATCCGGACGCATGGCCGTGGGCGAAGCGATCACCAACATCGCCGCCGCCGCCATCGCGCGCCTGGACGACGTCAAGCTCTCGGCGAACTGGATGGCGGCCGCAGGTCATCCCGGCGAGGACGCGGCGCTGTTCGACACGGTGCGCGCGGTGCGCGACCTCGCGATCGCGCTCGGCGTCAGCATTCCCGTCGGCAAGGACTCGATGTCGATGCGCACCACGTGGCGCGACGCCGGCGGCGAGCACGCGGTGACGGCACCCGTCTCGCTGGTGGTGTCCGCGTTCGCGCCCTCGGTCGACGCGCGCGCGTGCCTGACGCCGCTGTTGCGCGACGACGCGGGCGACACATGCCTCGTGCATCTCGACATCGCCGCCGGGCGGCGCCGCCTCGGCGGCTCGGCGCTGGCGCAGGTGCACGCGCAGCTCGGCAATGCCGCGCCGGACGTGGATGATCCGGCGCGGCTGGCGGCGTTCTTCGCGCTGGTGCGCGCACTCGCGACGCGCGGCCGGTTGCTCGCCTACCACGACATCGGCGACGGCGGGCTCGTCGTCAGCCTGCTCGAAATGGCATTCGCGTCGCGCTGCGGCCTCGACATCGACGTCGACGGCGGCGACGTCCTCGCCGCACTGTTCGCCGAGGAGCTCGGCGCGGTCGTGCAAGTCAGGGCCGCCGACGCCGACGGCGTGGTCGGCGAGGCTCGGCGCGCGGGCCTCGGCGCGCGCATCGCCGCGCGGCCCACCGCCGGCGGGCGCGTCGTCGTGCGTCGCGGCGGCCAATCGGTGCTCGATGTCCGCCGCGCCGAACTGCACAAGCTCTGGTCGTCGACCACCCATGCGATGCAGCGGCTGCGCGACAATCCGCAATGCGCGGACGCCGAATTCGCGCGCCTCGACGACGCCCATGACCGCGGCGTCGCCGCCGCGCTGACGTTCGACCCCGCGCACGACGTCGCGGCGCCGTTCATCGCGCGCGGCGCACGGCCGAAGGTGGCGATCCTTCGCGAGGAGGGCGTCAACGGCCACACCGAGCTCGCCGCGGCATTCGATCGCGCCGGCTTCGATGCATACGACGTGCACATGACCGATCTCGCCGCCGGGCGGCGTGCGCTCGGCGAATTCAAGGGCTTCGCCGCCGGCGGCGGGTTTTCCTATGGCGACGTGCTGGGCGGCGGCGCCGGCTGGGCGAAGTCGATCCTGCACGTGGCGCGCACGCGGGACGAATTCGCAAGGTTCTTCGCGCGTGCCGACGTCTTCGCCATCGGCATTTGCAACGGTTGCCAGATGATGGGCAATCTGCGCGCGCTCGTGCCCGGCGCCGCGCACTGGCCGCTGTTCGTCCGCAACGCCTCCGAGCAGTTCGAGGCGCGGCTGGTGAGCGTCGAGGTGGTCCCCAGCACCTCGTTGTTCCTGCGCGGAATGGACGGCAGCCGGATTCCGGTCGCCGTGGCGCACGGCGAGGGTCGCGCGCAGTTCGACGATGCGGCCCAGCACGCGGCGGCGCTGCCGCACGTGACGCTGCGCTTCGTCGATTCGCACGGCGCGCCGACCGAACGCTATCCACACAACCCCAATGGCACGCCGGAAGGCATCACCGGCCTCACCACCGCCGATGGACGCTTCACGATCCTGATGCCGCATCCCGAGCGCGTGTTCCGCAGCGCGCAGATGTCGTGGCACCCGCATGCCTGGAGCGAAGCCTCGCCCTGGCTGCGGATGTTCCGCAACGCGCGCGTGGCGCTCGGCTGACCGCGACCGAGGAGGACCCATGACGTCCCTGACCGTCTATGCGATCGATGGCGTGACGCCGGTCGTCGATGCTGCCGCCTACGTGCATCCGTCCGCGGTGCTGATCGGTGACGTCATCGTCGGACCCGGCTGCTACATCGGGCCCTGCGCCTGCCTGCGCGGCGACTTCGGGCGAATCGACGTGCGCGCCGGCGCCAACCTTCAGGACACCTGCGTGATGCACGGCTTTCCGGGCACCGACACGATCGTCGAGGAGGACGGCCACATCGGCCACGGCGCGGTGCTGCATGGTTGCGTCGTGCGACGCAACGCGCTCGTCGGCATGAACGCCGTGATCAACGACAATGCGGTCATCGGTGAGTCGGCGATCGTCGCCGCGATGGCGTTCGTCAAGGCGGGCTTCGAGGTCCCGCCGCGCACGCTCGTCGCCGGCATGCCCGCGCGCGTCGTGCGCGAGCTCACCGCGCAGGAGCTCACGTGGAAGGTCGAGGGCACGCAGAGTTACCAGGAGCTCGCGCGGCGCTCGGCGGCGACGATGCGCGCAACCGCGCCACTGGCCGCGGTCGAGCCCGACCGACGGCGCATCGACGTCGCCGATCTCCTGCCACTGTCGACGCTCAAGTCGCGCACCCGCTGAGCGCGGCGGCGCGGCGCGCGCGGGCCGTCGAAGCAGCGCGCCGCTGTGTTGGAGTACGAAGTCGCCGCGGCGTCCGTGCGCCGCCGGCGTGCCCGCTAGAAGCCGGTGGCCTGGCCGTCGCGCCGCGGATCAGAACCGCAGGCGTAGCCGCCTTCGCAGCGCACGATGAACTGCCCGGCGCCGAAGTCCATGTAGCTGTCGATCGAACCTTCGATGCGGTGGCCCAGTGCCTCGAGGCCGGCGCGCAAGGCGGGCGCGGCGCTTGCCTCGACATCGATCGATGCGCCGTCGATCTTCCAGCGCGGCGCATCGAGGATGGCCTGCGGATTCATGCCATGGTCGATGAGGCGCACCAGCGTCTGCACGTGGCCAGGTGGCTGGATCGGTCCACCCATCACGCCGAACGCGGCGACCGGTGCGCCGTCGCGCGTGACGAACCCCGGAATGATGGTGTGGTACGGGCGCTTGCCGCCGGCGACCTCGTTCGGATGGCCGGGCATGAGCGAAAAGCCGGCGCCGCGGTTCTGCAGGCTCAAGCCCGTGCCGGGCACCACGACCCCCGAGCCGAATCCCATGTAGTTGGACTGGATCAGCGACACCATCATGCCGTGCGCGTCGGCGGCGGCGAGATAGACGGTGCCGCCGCCGGGAATCGCGCCGGGCCCGAAGTCCTGTGCGCGCTTGGGATCGATCAGCTTCGCGCGCGACGCGAGATAGCCCGGATCGATGAGACGTGCCGGATCGAATGCCATCGCGCGCGGATCGGCGACGTAGCGATACGCGTCGGCGAACGCGAGCTTCATCGCCTCGATCTGCAGATGCTGGCTCGCCACGCCGTCGACGTCGAGCGCCGCCATGTCGAAATGCCCCAGGATGCCGAGCGCGGCCAGCGCCGCCACGCCCTGGCCATTGGGTGGAATCTCGTGCACGTCGAAGCCACGGTAGCTCTGCGCGAGCGGGGTCACCCAGTCCGCAGTGTGCTGCGCGAAGTCGGCCAGCGTGTGCACCTCGCCGTGGGCGTGCGCGTGGCGCACCATCGCCTGCGCGAGCTCGCCGCGATAGAACGCATCGCCATCGGTCGCGGCGATCTTTTCCAGCGAATCGGCCAGCGCCGGGTTCGCGAAGCGCTCCCCGGGACGCGGCGCGCGCCCGTGCGGCAGGAAGTGCTCGGCGAAACCGAGGTCGCGAGGCAACAGCGGCTCCGCGCGCTTCCAGTACCCGGCAACCGTCGGCGTGACGAGGAAGCCGTCGCGCGCATAGCGGATCGCCGGCTCGAAGAGATCGGCGAACGGCAGCTTGCCGTAGCGCCGGGAAAGCGCGACCCAGCCCGATACGGCGCCGGGGATGGTCACGGCACTCCAGCCGCGCGGCCCGATCGCCGATGCACCGGCGAAATGCGCTGGCGACCAACCCGCCGGCGCGCGGCCCGAGGCATTGAGACCCGCAAGCTCGGCGCCGTCCCAGACCAGCGCGAACAGGTCCGAACCAGCACCGTTCGAGCACGGCTCGACGACCGTCAGCGTGATGGCGGCGGCGATCGCCGCATCGACCGCATTGCCGCCGCAGGCGAGCATCGCGATGCCTGCCTGCGCGGCGAGCGTATGCGACGTGGCGATGGCATTCCCCGCGAGCACCGGCGTGCGTCGCGACGGGTACGGCTGCTGCCAGTCGAAGGCGGGGAGGTGAGGCAATGCCGAAGTCATCACGCAGTCTCTTCCTGGAACGCCTGCTCGCGCGTCCTGCGGATGCTGGGAAGCGCCATGACGAGCAGCAGGATCACGACGCCGGCGAGCATGACCGCCGAAATGGGTCGCTGCAGGAAGACCAGTGGGTCGCCGCGCGACAACAGCAGCGCCCGCCGCAGGTTCTCTTCCATCATCGGCCCCAGCACGAAGCCGAGCAGCAGCGGCGCGGGTTCGCATTCGAGCTTGACGAACACCACGCCGAGAAGGCCGAACACGGCCGTCATCGTGATGTCCATCGACGTATTGTTGACACTGTACACGCCGATCGCGCAGAACAGGAGGATGGCCGGATACAGCAGCCGATAAGGCACCGTCAGCAGCTTGATCCACAGGCCGATCATCGGCAGGTTGAGCACCACGAGCATCGCATTGCCGATCCACATCGAGGCGATCAGTCCCCAGAACAGGTCGGGATTGCTGGTCACCACCTGCGGACCCGGCTGGATGTTGTGAATGGTCATCGCGCCGACCATCATCGCCATCACGGCGTTCTCCGGAATGCCCAGCGTCAGGAGCGGTATGAACGACGACTGCGCGCCGGCGTTGTTCGCCGACTCCGGTCCGGCGACGCCCTGGATCGCGCCCTTGCCGAACTGGGAGGGGTCCTTGGCGATCTTCTTCTCGAGTGTGTACGACGCGAACGACGACAGCATCGCGCCGCCTCCGGGCAAAAGGCCGAGGATGGAGCCGAGGCCGGTGCCGCGCAGGACTGCGGGCCACGCCGCACGCCATTGGGCCTTGCTCAGCCACAGACCGCTGACCTTGCCGCCGCCGACAATGCCGCGGTGCTCCTTGTGCTCGAGGTTGCTGACGATTTCGGCGAAGCCGAACAACCCCATCGCCACGCCGACGATGCCGATGCCGTCGACCAGCTCGGGAACGCCGAACACGAATCGCTGTGCGCCCGAGTTGACGTCGGTGCCTACGATGCCCAGCAGCAGGCCGAGGACGATCATCGCGATCGCCTTCAGCAGCGATCCGCTGGCGAGGATCACCGCGCCGAGGAGGCCCAGCACCATCAGCGAGAAATACTCGGCGGGACCGAACTTGAGCGCAAATTCGGACAGCGGCGGCGAGAACGCGGCGACGAACACCGTGGCGACGCAGCCAGCGAAGAACGAGCCCAGCGCGGCGGTGGCAAGCGCCGCGCCGGCCTGCCCGCGCAGCGCCATCTGGTGACCGTCGAGGCACGTCACGACCGACGAGGTCTCGCCCGGCATGTTCACCAGGATGGCGGTGGTCGAGCCGCCATACTGCGCGCCGTAGTAGATGCCGGCGAGCATGATCAGCGCGGAGACGGGCGGCAGCGCGTAGGTCGTCGGCAGCAGCATCGCGATCGTCGCCACCGGACCGATGCCGGGCAACACGCCGATCAGCGTGCCGAGCAGCACACCGACCAGCGCATAGATCAGGTTGATCGGCGTCAGCGCGACGCCGAAGCCGGTAGCCAGATGCGCGAGTACGTCCATGGTCGGGCCGCTAGCGATTCCAGGGCCAGGGCCAGACGGGCAGCTGCAGCTTCAGGCCGACGATGAATACCAGCACCGCGGCGCAGGCCAGCAGGATGCCGCTGACGAGGGCTTCCCGCCAGCGGAATTCGTGGCTGGCGACGCTGGTGACGAAGATCAGCAGCACGGTGCCGAGCACGACGCCGCTGAAGGGAAGGGCGAGACCGAACACCACCACCGTGCCGAGCACGAAGACGATCGGCCGTGCCTTGAACGCAGCGAGCGGCGACCCTGGCACGCGCACACCGCGCGCAGCGACGACGGCGCCGAGGATGACGAGGAGCCACCCGAGGCCGCGCGGAAAATAGCCTGGCCCCATGCGCGCTGCGGAGCCCATGTGATAACCGCTGCTGACGGCGATCGCGATGATTCCAAACGTGACGAACAGCACGCCCGACCAGAAATCCTTCGGGCTCCGTACCCAACCCATCGGCGTGTCCTCCCGGTTGCGCCTTCGGCAGTTCGCGACGATACCATCGAACCCGATCGCTTGCGCCGGCGCCGACCGGGCAGCGGGACGCCGGCGTTGCGCCACCGGCGACCGCCAAAAAAAACGCCGTATCGCTACGGCGTTTTTGCGGGAGGCGCGGCGCGTCAAACGCCGTTCTTGGCGCGCAGTTCCTTGAAGTACTTGTCGAGGTATTGCGGCTGCATGCGTTGCACGAGCTGCGGTTTCACCTCGTCGAATGACGGCACCTTGGCGGGGCGCACGTCCTCGACATAGATCACGTGCCAGCCGAATTGCGTCTGCACCGGCGTCGGCGTGAACTTGCCCTTCGGCGTGGCGATGATGGCGTCGGCGAACGGCTTGACGAAGTTGGCCGGCGCGTTCCAGTCGAGGTCGCCGCCCTTGTCCTTCGAGCCCGGATCCTTCGAATGCGCCTTGGCGAGGTCCGCGAATTTCTGGCCCTTCTGCAGGTCGGAAATCACTTCCTTGGCCTCATCCTCCTTGTCGACCAAAATGTGGGAGACCTTGTACTCCTTGTCGCCGATCTGCGCCTTGATGCCGTCGTATTCCTTGCGCAGGTCGGCTTCCGGGATCGGATTGTTCTTCACCCAGTCGGTGACATAAGCGCGCACCAGCACCGTCTGCGACGCGAGGTCCATCTGCGTCTTGACGTCCGCATTCTTGTCGAGGCCCTTCTTCTTGGCTTCGCGGGCGAGCAGCTCGCGCGTGTTGAGCTCCTCGCGCACCGCATTGCGCAGCTCGGTTGAATCAGCCGTGCCCTGCGCGAGGCGTTCCTTGAGCAGCAGGTCGTACTGCGACTGCGGATAGAGCGTCTTGCCCGCAGGCGCCGCAATCGGCGCAGCCGGTGCGGTGGCCGCGGGTGCGGCGGCCTTGGGAGCGGGCGTTTGCGCCTGGGCGGTGGCCGCGAACACCACGAGCACGGCGGCGAGCGCGAATCGTTCGAAATTCATGCGAGTTTTCCTTTAAGACGGGATGAATTCTTCGGGTGCGTACGCCCTGACGGCGAGCGCATGAAGGGGGTGCGGAATCAGGTCGGCGACGCGTTGCATGACCGCACGCTGGCGCTCAAGGCGGCTCTGGCCGACGAACTGCTGTGACACGATGACAAGCGAAAAGTGCCCGGCGCCGGAGGCGGCGCCCGGGTGGCCGCGATGCTTCTCGCTGTCGTCCGATAGCTCGAGGCGCGTCGGCTCGAGTGGCGCGAGCCGTGAGCGCAGGGTGGCGGCGACGTCCATCAGTTCTGCGACGCCTCGGAGTCGCTGACGTGGCGGGCGAGGAACAGTGCCTGCACGACCGCGAACAGCAGGCAGAGGCCGGTGGCGCCCCAGACCTTGAAGTTGACCCAGGTGGCGGTCGGGTAGTTGTACGCGACCCACAAATTGAGGCCGCCCATGACGGCGAGGAACGCCGCCCATCCCCACGTCACCCGCGTCCACGCCGCGGCCGGCAGCTCGAAACCCCGCAGCACGCCGGCGATGAGGTCACGCCGGAATGCGAGCTTGCCGCCGGCGAGAATCAGCGCGAAAGCCCAGTACAGGACCGTGGGCTTCCACTTGATGAACGTTTCGTCGTGCAGCAGCAGCGTGGCGCCGCCGAACACGACGATGATCCCGAACGACAGCCAGTGCACCGCAGTGAGCTTGCGCTTCCAGTGGAACCACAGGATCTGCACGATGGACGCGGCGATTGCGACGCCCGTGGCGGCGAAGATGCCCTGCCATTTGTACGCCGCGAAGAACAGGATCAGCGGGAAAAAGTCGGCCAAAAGCTGCATAACCTGCCATTGTATCAGAGCCTTGGGCGCGGCCGGGCGGTGAGCGCCCGGCGCGTCGGTGTGGCCCGCAGCGCGCCCCGGAATGCGCCCCGACCGGGGCCGCCGATCCTAATGCGCGCGGCGCGGCGCGAGCAGGCGGTGCAGCCGCGGCCAGTCGAACGTGGGGCCCGGATCGGTCTTGCGCCCCGGCGCGATATCCGAGTGCCCGACGACATCGGTGATCGGATATCGCCGCCGCAATGCCTTGGCGAGGCGGCTTAGCATCCGATACTGCGCCGTCGCGTAGGGCAGCGTGTCCGTGCCTTCGAGCTCGATGCCGATGGAAAAGTCGTTGCAGCGGGGGCGGCCGCGCCACGACGAGACGCCTGCGTGCCAGGCGCGCTCTGTGCACGCCACGAACTGCAGCAGCGCGCCGTCACGTCGGATCAGGAAATGCGACGACACGCGCAGGTCGGCGACGTCCGCGAAAGCGGGATTCGCCGCCGGGTCGAGCGTGTTGGTGAACAGGCGCTCGATGGCATCGCCGCCGAACTCCCCGGGCGGCAGCGAGATGCCGTGCACGACGATCAGCGTGATCGCCGCATCCGCCGGCCGCGCGTCGCAGTTGGGCGAGGGGACTTGGCGCGCAACGCCGGCAATGCCTTGCGCATCGAGCGCCAGGCGGCGTGCCGGCGTCATGGGCAGCGCCTGGGCGTGCACAGCGCGAGTCGTGCCGTCGCCGTAACCGGTCGCAAGGAGCTCATGTCGCCGCGAAGCTCACGGCGTCGACGAGGAAATGCGCGACCATGTTGCAGAGCAAATCGCGCCGCCACAGGTACAGCAGCGCGAGGATCACGGCGCCGAAGCTGACGACGATCAACTGCGCGGCGCCCCATCCGGCCAGGTGGGCGAACGTGAAGACCGCCACGGACACCGCGAACGCAATCCACTTGCTGCCCGTCAGCTGCTGGATACGCTCGAGCGGATACCCGCGATAGAGAATTTCCTCGCCCACGGCCGCGCGCGCGAAGATCAGCATCTGTATCCAGTGCGGATGCTGCGTGATCTTTTCCACGGCGGCGCGATTCATCTGCAAGCCAAACAACGGAAATATCACGTTGTAGCTCAGCACGACGGTCGCGATCATCAGCACCGCCGCGAATACACCATAGACCAGTGTCTTGCCAGGTGCGGCGTGCGGGTACCTGTGCGGCGAGGTTCATCGCGGGCTGGCCCGGGCAGCAATCGACGACCGCGCTACTTGATGCCGAGCCGCTCCATCCGGTAACGCATGGCGCGGAAAGTGATGCCCAGCAACTTGGCCGCGGCAGTGCGATTGAAGCGGGTCTTTTCGAGCGCCTCGTTGATGGCCGCACGCTCGACGCGATCCAGGTAATCCTGCAGCGGCCATTTCTCGCCGGGCGGCACCGAGACGTCGGATTCCTCGAGCGGCGGCGTGAGATGCAGGTCGCCCGCCGTGATGTGCTGCGGATCGGCGGCGAGCGACAGGCCGCGCTCGAGGATGTTCTCGAGCTCGCGCACGTTGCCTGGGAACGGGTACGCATTGAGCGCGGAAACGGCATCGGGCTCGAGCGAGGCCTGCTGCCCGCGGGCCAGACGATTGAGGATCGTGTTGGCGATCACCGGGATGTCTTCGCCCATCTCGCGCAGCGACGGCATGACGAGCTCGATGACATGCAGCCGGTAGTACAGGTCCTGCCGAAACTCGCCGTTCTCGACCAGCGTGCCCAGCTTCTTGTGCGTGGCACTGATGAGGCGCACGTCGACGGGTTCCTCCTGCGTCGAGCCGACCTTGCGCACCTTCTTTTCCTGGATCGCGCGCAGGAGTTTCACCTGCATCGGCAACGGCAGGTCGGCGACCTCGTCGAGGAACAGCGTGCCGCCATTGGCTGCCTGGAAGAAGCCGTCGCGATCGGCTTCGGCGCCGGTGAATGCGCCTTTCTTGTAGCCGAAGAACTCGCTCTCCATCAAATTCTCGGGGATCGCACCGCAATTCACCGCGATGAACGGCAGGTCGGCGCGCGGCCCGCCGAGATGGATCATGCGTGCGGCGAGCTCCTTGCCGGAGCCGGATTCGCCGTTGATGAACACGGGGGCCTGGTTCTTGGCAAGGCGATCGATCATGCCTCGCACCTGCTGGATCGCCGCCGATTCGCCGAGCAGCCGGTACGACGCCGGCGCCTGGGTCTTGTCAGGTACCTTGAGCGCCTGCTTGACCAGTGCGCGCAGTTGCTCGAGCGCGACCGGCTTGGCGAGATAGTCGAAGGCGCCGGCCTTGAGGGCGGCCACGGCGTTTTCCGCCGATCCGTACGCCGTGATCACCGCGACCGGGACGTCCAGGCCCCGCTGGTTGATGTGCTCGACGACGCGCAGTCCCTCGCCGTCGGGCAGCCGCATGTCGGAGAGGCAGAGGTCGAACGGCTCCTTGTCCAGCAGCCTGATCGCCTCCGCGACCGATTCGGCACGCGTCGTGTCGAGCCCCATCCGCGACAGCGTGAGCTCGAGCAGTTCGAGCAGATCGGGCTCGTCGTCGACGACGAGGATCCTGGGTTGGCCACGGATACGGCGATTCATGTCGGTCCCCTTTGCCGCTGCGTCAGTTGACGCCGGCGATGATTCATCGCGGGCCCGCCAGGGCACGCCTCAATGTGATGCGAAAGTGTGCGCCCGGCCCCTTCGGCAGGAGCTCGAGCGTGGCGCCGTTGGCGTCGGCAAGCTCGCGCGCGATGTACAGCCCGAGGCCGGTACCGCCTGGCCGCGTGGTGAAGAACGGCTCGAAGATCTGCCCGCGCAGCTCGGCGGGTATGCCGGCACCGTCGTCCTGCAGCTCGCAGATCACCGCGTCGCCCATGTACCCCGCGCGCCCGGCGATGCGGATGCTGCCTTCCTTCTTCTGGCAATGCTGCCAGGCATTGCGCACGAGATTCCACAGGATCTGGTTGAGGTGGCCGCGATCGAAGATGACGAGAAGGTCGTCTGGAATCTGGATCGCCACCGTCTGCGGCGGCATGTTCTCCGCCTGCATGATCTCGTCGGTCAGGCCCTGCATGAATTCCTGCAGCGAAAGGGTCTCGGGCTGCTGGCGGTCGCGGCGATTCAACTGCAGCACTTCGCCGACGATGCGGTCGATGCGCTTGGCATTGTTGCGGATCATCGACAGCAGTCGCTGGCCCTCGGGGGCCACGGAGCCGTCCTCCTCGAGGAGCTGCGCCGCCTGATTGATCGCCGACAGCGGATTGCGTACCTCGTGCGCAATCGACGCGGTGAGCCGGCCCATCGCCGCGAGCTTCATCTGCTGCGCATCGCTCTGCGCGCGGCCGAGATCTTCGAGGTAGATCAGCGTGCCGCCGTTGAGTCCGGAGCCGATGCGAACCAGGCGGACGCGCAGCAGTCGCTGCGTGGTTTCCACCTTGAATGCCGGCAGCGTCTCGGCGGCGTCGTCCTGGAAGCGCCGCCAGTAGTCGTGCAGCACCGAGCTGAACTCGGCGAGTCGCATGCCGCCGCGCATGCGGCCGAATCCACCGAGGAGTCGCGTCACCTGCGCGTTGTGTCCCCGCACCACGCCCGTCAGGTCGACGACCAGCACGCCATCCTGCATGTCCTGGATGATCAGGCGGTTGACCTGCTCGAGGTTCGCGACGTCGATGCCGCGCTGCGCGGCGAGGTCCTCGGATGCCTTCGTGTAGCGACCGAGTGCAATGGCGATGCCGACCGTGGCAAAGTAGCCGAAGCCGACGAGGCCCGTCTGGAAAAGCTGCGCGCCGCCGATCTGCCCCTGGATCGCGCGGAACAGGTCCAGCCCGAGCAGCGCGACGGTGGCGAGCGCCGCGTGGAAGAACGCCGTGCGCGTGCGCAGCAGCCAGCCGCTCGACGCGAGCTGCGGGAACAGCACGATGGGCACCGGCGCCACGGCGTTGCCGCCGGCGACGATGATCACTGCCAGGAAGAAGATGTCGCCGGCGAGCAGTCCCGACGCCACGAACGACAGCGACGGCGTCACGCGGTCGGACTGCACCCACCAGAACGCGATCAGCGCGAACACGAAGTACAGCGCGGTGCCGGCGATGAAAACGCTCGGCGTGGTGATCTGGATCGAATTGAGATCGACGAGGAGGGCGATGCCGAGCAGCACCGCTGCGCAGATCGCACGGTAGAGCGCGATGATCCACAGGATGCGGCGGCTCGAGTCCGCAACCGACAGCGGCATCGGCGGCGGCTCGAACGGCGGGATCGCGGGAGTCGACTGGGCCACGCTCGCGTTATGCGCGGGTGCGACCGGTTTCGTCAATGGCGTCAGGGGCTTCATCGCCGTTTGCCGCAGCCGTCGCGACAGCGAAAGTCATCGCCTGCCGCTACCGCGTCGGCGCGCGGCAAAAACACGCCGCAATCGCGACACTTCACCATGGGCAGGCCGGGCGCGGGCGGGCTCTGTGCATTGCCACGGCGGCGCGCCTTGGCGGCATTGGCGATCCGCAGCACGAACAGCGCCGCGAAGATCAGCACGAGCCAGAAAACCAGCTTGCCCATCAGCCGAGCACCTTGCCGGGATTCATGATGCCCTGCGGGTCGAGAGCCGTCTTGAGCCGCCGCATCAGCGCGAGCTCGAGCGGGGACTTGTAGCGCGCGAGCTCCTCGCGCTTCAATTGGCCGATTCCGTGCTCGGCCGAGATGGAGCCGCCGAAGCCTGCGACGAGGTCGTGCACGATGCGATTGGCGACGGGGGCGTTGTGCATGAATGGCGCGGCGTCCGCACCTGCGGGCGCGGCGAGATTGTAGTGCAGGTTGCCATCGCCGAGGTGCCCGAATATCACGAATCGCACGCCCGGCAGCGCCTGCGACAGCGATTTCTCCGCGGCCTGCAGGAACGCCGGGACCGACGACACCGGCAGCGCGATGTCGTGCTTGATGTTGGGGCCCTCGCGCCGTTGCGCCTCGGAGATATTCTCACGCAGCGCCCACATCGCGTCGGCCTGTGCCAGCGTCTGCGCGATGCTCGCATCGACCGCGACCTCGCGCTCGACGGCCGATGAGAGCGCGCCTTCCAGCTGGCGGTCGAGTGCGTCACCTTCCCGGCTATCGCTCGCCTGCACCAGCACGTACCACGGCATACCCGGCAGCGGATCGGCGGCAGGGTGATGCTTGCGCGAGATTGCCATCGCGGGCGCCGAGATGAGCTCGAACCCCTCCAGCCGGTCGCCGAGCGCCGAGCGCAGGTGGGCGAGGAGCGCCACCGCCGACGCCACGCCCGGCACCCCGACGAAAGCCGTTGCCGTCGACCGCGCCGCCGGGTAGAGCTTCAATACGGCGGCGGTGATGATGCCGAGCGTGCCCTCGGCGCCGACGAACCACTGCTTGAGGTCATACCCGGTGTTGTCCTTGCGCAGCCCGCGCAGACCGTGCAGCACTTCGCCGTCGGCCAGCACGACTTCAAGGCCGAGCATGAACTCGCGTGCGTTGCCGAACCGCAGCACGGCGGTGCCACCGGCGTTGGTCGACAGGTTGCCGCCGATGGTGCAGCTGCCCTCCGACGCCAGCGACAATGGGAAGCGCAGGCCGGCGGTTGCCGCCGCCTGCTGTGTCGCCGCGAGCGTCAGGCCGGCCTCCACGGTAATCGTCGCATTGGCGGTGTCGAGTGCGCGCACCGCGTCCATGCGCGTCAGCGCGACTACCACCTGGTCGCGGGCCTCGATCGGCGTGGCGCCGCCGCACATGCCGGTGTTGCCGCCTTGCGTGACGATAGCCACGCGAGCCGCCGCGCAGGCGCGCACCACCGCGGCGACCTCGTCCACGCGCTTCGGGCGCACCACGGCCAGCGCCGGAGCTCGATAGCGGCCACGCCAGTCGTTGATGTATGGCTCGACGTCGGCGGCCGCGGTGAGCACGTTCGCGTCCCCCGCGATCGACGCCAGCGACGCGATCAAGGTTGCGCGCGAATCCGTCATGGAGGACGATATTACCGCGCCGCGCATTGCCGACGCGGCGCGCAGCGCAATCCTTCCCGGAGCCTCTCGATGCCAGACCCCGACGACCGCAAGCCCGAGGCCGCGCCGTTCGCGTATTCGGCACAGGACGCCGCCGAGTTCATGCAGCGGCTGTGGAACCCGATGGGGATCGCGATGCCCGGCTTCGGCGCCGTGCCGGGGATGTCCGGCGGCGCCGGTGCGATGCCGTTTCCCAATCCGGCGGCGATGTTCGCCACCATCGACCCGGCCGAGGTCGAGCGCAAGATCGCCGAGCTCAAGGTCGTCGAGAACTGGCTGACGATGAGCCTGGCAATGATGCAGATGAGCGTCAAGACGCTGGAACTGCAGAAAGCCGCGCTCGAGGCCTTGCAACCGTCGTCGCACGAATCAACCTCCCGTCCATCCAAAAAGTGAGATTGCAATGGCGTTGACGCTTTACTACGGATCCGGCTCCCCCTTTGCGTGGCGCGTGCAGCTCGCGCTGGAATGCAAGGCGATTGCGTACGAGCGCAAGGTGCTGTCGTTTGCGGCAGGCGATACGCGCAAGCCCGAGTTCATCGCGCTCAATCCGCGCCACCGTGTGCCAACGATCGTCGACGGTGATTTCGTGCTCTACGAGTCGAACGCGATCGTCGAATATCTGGACGAGGCATACCCGGGGCGGGGCGTGCCGCTGTTTCCAGGCGATGCGAAACGCCGCGCCACCATACGCCGCCTGATCAGCGAGGCGGACAACTACTTCGACAAGGCCACCGATCCCATCGCCGAAGAGGCGTTCCACACCAAGCCCGAAGCGCGCGACCCGGCACGGCTCGCCAAGGGCATCGACGCCGTGAAGGAAGAGAGCGCGCTATTCACGCGCTACCTCGCCGGCGATTTTCTCGCCGGACCGCTATCCGCAGCCGATTTCGCGCTCTACCCGATAGTGGCGTTCCTCGAGCGCTGCAAGATCAAGCTTCCGGACTTCCAGGGCGATCGGTTGCTCTCTCCCGAACTGCGTGCCTGGAAATCGCGGATCGAGGCGCTTCCGTATTTCGACAAGACCTATCCCCCGCACTGGAGGGCGGCATGAGGCTCGCCACCACGGCGTTCGCCGACGGTGGCTGGATTCCCGCCGAGTTTGCGTTCGGTCGCATCGATCCGGCTTCACATGTCGCGCTTTCGCAGAATCGCAATCCCGATTTCGCGTGGAGCGAAGTGCCCGACGCGACGCGCTCGTTCGCGCTGTTGTGCGTCGATGCCGACGTGCCGTCGCAAGGCGACGATGTCAACCAGGAAGGCCGCGAGGTTCCCGCGGCGCTCGCGCGCGTCGACTTCTTCCATTGGGTGCTGGTGGACATCGCGGCGCAGCGGCGCAGCATCGCGCGGGGCGAGTTTTCGGACGGTGTCACCGCGCGTGGCAAGCCCGGTCCGGCGGCGCCCGGCGGCACGCGGCAGGGCATCAACGACTACACCGGGTGGTTCGCCGGTGATGCGGCGATGGCCGGCGACTACTACGGATACGACGGCCCATGTCCGCCGTGGAACGATGCGCGGATGCACCACTACCGGTTCACGCTCTACGCGCTGGACGTTGCGTCCTTGCCGCTCGACGGCGCATTCGCCGGCGCCGACGCGCGCCGGGCCATCGCCGGCCACGTGCTCGCGGAAGCCGCGGTGACCGGCCGCTATACGCTCAATCCGCGACTGCGCTGATCAGGCCCCGAGCCACGCACGCCGGCGCTCGCGGATCTCGTCGCCGGCATCGGCCGTGAGCGCGAGGTACGCCGTGTCCAGCGGCGCCGGCGCGAGCTCGACTTCAAAATGGTGGAGAACGTCGCGGCGAAACGCGTCGATGCCGATGCGTGTGCCGCGCGTTGCGCGCGCGAGTGTGGCCGTCAGCATGTCATTGCCCGCCTTGAGCCCGTCGATCGCCACGACCACGTCGTTTGCGGACAAGCCTGCATGCGCCGCAGGGCCGTCGCGGTGGACGGCCGTGAGACGCAACTCGCCGCTCGCCGCCCATTGCGCCCCGAGCCAGGTCGCCGGCGGTTGCCCCGCCGCGGGCTTGCCGCCGCGATCGCGCGGACCTTCGCTTGCACGCAGGGTCAGCGTCACGCCGAACTCGGCGAGGAGCGCTGCGAGCGGCGGATCATCGGTGCCGTCGACATAACGCCGGAAGAAATCGCCGAGGTCGCGCCGCGCGAGCGACGACGCCAGCACGGCGACCGTGCCTTCTTCGACGCCAACACCCGTGGTGCCGTGGCGTGACCACAATTCGCGCATGAGGGCATCGAGGGAGCTGCCGTCGCGGCGCAGCGTCAGATCGAGTGCGAGCGCCACGATGGCGCCTTTCGCGTAGTAGCTGACGCCGGCATTGGACGAGTTCTCGTCCGGGCGATAGAACTTGATCCAGGCGTCGAAACTCGAGTCGCCGAGGCTCTGCAGGTGACGCCCCGGCGTGCGCAGCACGCCCGTCAGCGTGCGACCGAGGACCTCCAGCACCCGTTCCGCCGGCACTACGCCGCTGCGCGACAACGACAGGTCGTCGTAGTACGACGTGATGCCCTCGAACACCCACAGCTGCCGCGTGTAGGCCTCCCGCGCGAGTTCATAGGGCACAAATGCCACCGGCTTGATCCGCTTCACGTTCCAGCTGTGGAAGTACTCGTGACTCGCAAGCCCGAGGAAGCTCAGGTAGTCGTCGCCGAGTCCCAGATCGGTCGCCCGCGGCAGCTCGTCGCGTTTGCACAGGAGGCTCGTCGACGCGCGATGCTCGAGTCCGCCGTGACCCTCGCCGACCGCCATCACCATGAACAGGTAGCGATCGAACGGTGCCGCGCCACCGGCCTGGCCGGCAAACAAATCGCAGTGCCACTGGCAAATGCGCGCGAGATCGGCGGCGACACGCGGCATGTCGACGTCACGCGCACCGGTGACGGCGATTTCGTGTGGCACGCCACCGGCGTCGAAAGTCGCGCTGGTGAAGCAGCCGATCTCCACCGGATGGTCGATGAGCTCGTCGTAGTCTTCGGCACGGTAGGCGCCGAAGCCCCAGGGGAGAGCTCCCGCTTGGCGCATGGATGTCGCCACGCGCGCCCCCGCGATCGAGGCGCCGAAGCTTGCATCGATGTCGAGCGTGCAGGTCTCGTGTGCGTGACCTTCCGGCAGCAGGAACACCGATGCACCGTTGAAGAACGCGCGCCCGGCGTCGAGGTAGGCGGTGCGCACCGACAGGTCGAACGCGTAGACCTGGATGACGACCTCCAGCGGACCCTCGCAGGCTGCCGCGCGCCAGCGGTCCTTGCCGACCTTTTCGATCGCCACCGGGGCCTGCACGGTGCGCGCAGCCACGCGCACGACGTGTCGCGCGAATTCGCGGATCAGATAGCTGCCCGGCGTCCATGCCGGCAAGCGGAAATGCTGTCCGGCGGGATCGGGATTGCGCACCGTGCATGCGACCTCGAGCAGGTGCGCGTGGACGTCGAGCGGTGCGATACGATAATGCAATGGCGTCATGGCATGGGCAATGTCGATGTGGAGCGCCGCCCGTCGCGCTGGACGGCACCGCGGTGGCGCATCGCGTGCGCACGATCACCTTCAAGGATTGGCGCCCCCGGCCGGAGTCGAACCGGCGACCTACCGCTTAGGAGGCGGTCGCTCTATCCACTGAGCTACGGGGACGCGGGTGGGTCTCGAGCCGCAGCGCCACGAGAACGAGCGCGGATGATAGCCGATGGCACGCGAACCCGTACAATTCGCGGCGCCGAACGCGACATTCCATGACCTTCGATTCGCTGACGTTCGCCGTCTTCCTCCTCGCCACGTGGGCCGTCTATTGGGCCACGCCCGGCTGGCACGCGCGCAAGGTCATGCTGCTCGTGCTGTCCTACGTGTTCTACGCGGCATGGAATCCCTTTTTCGTGCTGCTCCTCATGGCCACGACCGGGTTCGACTGGTTGATGGGACGCAAGCTCGAAGGCGAGGTGCGCACGAGGTGGCGCCGCGTGCTGCTGCTGGCGTCGATCATCGTCAACCTGTGCGCCCTAGGCTTCTTCAAGTACGCGCAGTTCTTCACCGATACGGCCATCGATCTCGCCCGGGTATTCGGCATCGCGTACCGGCCGCTCGACCTCGGCATCCTGCTGCCGGTCGGCATTTCGTTCTACACATTCGAAAGCCTGGCGTACGTCATCGACGTCTTCCGCCGGCGCTCGCGCGCGTCGACGAGCCTGCTCGACTACAGCCTTTACGTGACGTTTTTCCCGCATCTCGTGGCGGGCCCGATTCTGCGCTACAACGACTTCAATCCACAGACCGAGGCGCCCAAGGCTTTCGCCGAGACCGCACAGGGTCGTGGTCTCGTACTCCTCGGCATCGGCCTCGCCCTCAAGGTCTGCCTCGCCGACCTCGTGTTCGCGCCGGTGGTGGACGCAATTTTCAGTCCGACCGCCCACCCTGGCGTCGGCGAAACCTGGCTCGGTGCAACGACGTTCTCGCTCCAGGTCTATTGCGACTTCGCCGGCTACTCGTTGTGCGCGATCGGCGTCGCACTGATGTTCGGCTTCCGCTTTCCTTCGAATTTCGAGAGCCCGTTCGGGGCGGTTGGCATGGTCGACCTCTGGAACCGCTGGCACATCTCCCTGTCGAGTTGGCTGCGCGACTACGTCTTCACCCCGCTCGGGCACTACCGCCGCGGTCGGCTGCGCGGCCATGCGAACCTCATCTTCACGTTCTTCCTCTGCGGCCTCTGGCATGGCGCGGCGTGGACATTCGTGCTGTGGGGCGGCCTCAACGGGGTGCTGCTGGTGGCTGAGCGCATCATCCGCGACCATGTCTGGGATTTCACGCGCGTCAAGTCGGAATGGGGCAGGGCGGCGCTCTCGCTCGCCACGTTTGCGTTGTTTGCGATCGAGGCCGTCATGTTCCGCGCGCATAGCGTGCGCCAGGCGCTGGCCATGATGCGCACGATGCTCGGTTTTGGCCGCGGCGGCGACACGTCGCTGGTGTCCCCGCACGATGCTCGATTCGCGCTCGCGGTCGGGGCCGTCGTGCTGGCGGCGCAGATCGTCTCGGCGCGCGAGCGAGGCTGGGAATGGCTCGATCGTACGCCGACCCTGTGGCGCGCTGCTGTCGCCGCTGCGGCACTCGCGGCCGTGGTGTTCTCGCCGGGCCTCAATCCCGCGTTCATCTACTTCCAGTTCTGATGCCGATGCGCTGGCTCGTTACGTGGCTTTCGGCAATCGCCGTGGTGGCGATTGCCGCGGCCCTGTTCGAGGGCGAGCTGCGCCATCGCGGTTACGTGCCAACGATCCAGGACGACGAGGACCTCTGGTCGCTGCAGGCCGATCGCCTGCGCGGCGCCGCCAATCCGATTGCGCTGCTCGGCGCCTCGCGCATCCAGTTCGCAGTCGACCCGGCGCGCGTCGAACGGGCGACCGGCCGCACGACGGCGATGCTCGCGATCAATGGCGCCTATCCGGCGGCGGCGCTGCGCTGGCTCGCCCGTGACACGTCGTTCCACGGCCTTGCGATCGTCGGCGTCGATTCGCGCGGTCTCGATCGACGCCATTGGGAAATGCAGCAGCCGTGGATCGATCACTATGAACACCGCTGGACGTTCGCGCGCAAGGTGCATCGGCTGCTGCTCACACCGCTGCAGCAGTACCTCGTGTTCATGCGCTCGCCGTTCGCCTGGGTGGCGCTTGTCCGACGCGAGCTTGCCGGCCTTGGAATGCCCTTCAACGACTACCTCGTGATGCGCGCCGATCGCGTCGGTTTTCTCGACTATCGGCGCACGGATGTCGCCGCGATCAAGCGCCAGCGCATCGTCGACCTCGTTGAATACTATCGCGATTACCCGCCGGCGCCGCCGGTACGCTGGCTGCACGATCTCGATCAGGTGTCGGAGTGGGTGCGCACGATCCAGGCGCGCGGCGGCAACGTCGTGTTCTTCCGCGAGCCTTCGGCGGGCGAACATCTCGCGCTCGACGAGAAGAACTACCCGCGCGCCGCGTATTGGGACGCGTATGCGCGAATTTCGCCTGCGCCGATGATCGAATTTCGCGACGAGCCCGCGTTCGCAGGTATCACCTTGCCCGATACGTCGCACATAGACGGCGACGATGTGCCACGATTTACCGACGCATTGCTCGCAGCTCTCGCGCGCCGCGGCCTCATCGCGGCGACGACGCGGTGAGCGTCGAAGCTCGAGAGTGTGCTTTCGGTCACATGATTCCGCGATTGTCGAGCACGGGCGGCTTTCCTCCTGTCGATCGCGCGCTGCGCGAACCTGACGGATTGCTCGCGGTTGGCGGCGACCTCGGAGTGGCACGCCTGGTCGATGCCTATCGGCACGGCATTTTCCCCTGGTACGCCGACGGCCAGCCAATACTTTGGTGGTCGCCAGACCCGCGCATGGTGCTGTTCGTCGACGAATTCGCGGTATCGCGTTCGTTGCGTCGGCGCGTCAATGCGCGACACTATGAGATTAGGGTGGATACGTCCTTTCGCGAGGTAATCCGCGCCTGCGCAGGGCCGCGCGAGAGACAGAGTGGCACGTGGATCACGCCGGCCATGATTGACGCCTATGTGAAGCTGCACGCCGCCGGTTTCGCGCATAGCGTCGAGGCGTGGCACGAGGGTTCTCTGGTGGGTGGTCTGTACGGCGTGGCACTGGGCCGCATGTTCTTCGGCGAATCCATGTTCACGCGCGCGCCCGACGCTTCGAAGGTTGCGCTCGCGCACCTCGTGGCGCTGGCCAGGGTCCAGGGCATTCCGATGATTGACTGTCAGCAGCAGACAGCGCACCTGGCGTCGTTAGGCGCACGTACGATTGCGCGCAGGGAATTTGCAGCAAAGCTCCGCGAGTTGATACACTCGATCGAGCCTCCGGCGGGGTGGACGCCCGGGCCGGTGGAACACTGCGAATTGTGACTACGCGATGAGCAAGCTCAACGATCTGCCGATCGCAGCGCTGCAGTTCTACGCGACGGCGCCTTACCCGTGCAGCTATCTGCCGGACCGTGCGGCGCGCTCGCAGGTGGCCACACCCAGTCACCTCATCGACACCGGCGTCTACAGCGAGCTCGTTCGCCTGGGCTTTCGACGTTCGGGCGCGTTTACCTACCGGCCCTATTGCGATCGGTGTCAGGCCTGCGTGCCGGTGCGTGTTCCCGTCGCCGAGTTCCATCCCACGCGCACGCAGCGCCGTACGCTGCGCGAATACCAGAACTTAAGCGTGGTCCGTCGCGAGCTCGGATACGACACCGAACACTATGAGCTTTATCTTCGTTATCAGCGTGCACGCCACCCTGGGGGCGGAATGGATCACGACAGTCGCGAGCAATACCAGCATTTCCTTTTGCATAGCAATGTCGCAACTGATCTGCTCGAGTTTCGCCGGCACGACCAGCTGAAGATGGTGAGCCTTGTCGACCGCCTCGAAGATGGGATGTCGTCGGTCTATACGTTCTACGACGCGGAAGAGCAGGGGGCCAGCTACGGGACGTTTAGCGTTCTGTGGCAGATCGAGCGCTGTCGCGAGCTAGGACTCCGTCACCTTTATCTCGGCTACTGGATTGCCGAGAGCGCCAAGATGGCTTACAAGGCGTCGTTCCGGCCGATAGAGGGATTAGTGGGTGGCCGGTGGACAAGACTGGAGCCTGGCACGTAACTCTTTGAATGGAAATGCTTAATCGAGCTCCTTCAATAAATTGTAGTGTACAATATGATATACTCAATAAGCCGCCTTATCCCGTAGATACGAGACGACCAACTGGCAATCTTTGACGTATGTTCATTTAGAGCTATACACTTTTGTTCGCCACAATATGCATTGGCGCTTCTCGGTATTTAGGCCACCCAAGTTTTTCCGCCCTCGGAGATTGATATGAATGCCATGGCTGATGTCCGTTATCTTTCAGAAATCCAAAAACCGCAGCTCGAAACGCGATTTGACGCGGACCAAGGAATTTACTGGGCGTTCATGAATCCCAGTCCCCGGCCCTGTTTCAATCTTGGATTGCTAGCTCAACTACGCGGCTATATTGCCAGCATAGTCGACAACGAGGGCCTGCTGGTTCGCAACGGCGAGAGCCACCAAATTCGATATGGGGTCTTGGCATCGAAGTCGCCGGGTGTTTTCAACCTGGGAGGCGATCTCGTTCTATTCCGTCACGCAATTGAATCGAAATCGCGGTCCGAGCTTCTGCATTATGGCGAAATGTGTATCAATGATCTATATCCGTGGCACCGAAATTGCGATTTGCCAATGACCACCATGGCGTTGGTGCAGGGCGACGCACTAGGAGGAGGCTTCGAGGCTGCGCTTTCTGCCTCTGTACTTATCGCCGAGGAAAGTGCGCGTATGGGATTCCCAGAGATTTTGTTCAATTTGTTTCCGGGAATGGGCGCTTATAGTTTTCTTTCACGTAAAGTTGGAAGACGCATTACGGAAGAATTGATTACGAGCGGAAACATTTATACCGCGCGCCAACTGTATGACATGGGCGTCGTTGACGTAATTACACCAGATGGGACGGGAGAATCGGCAATAAGCGCTTACGCCAGAAAACACTCGAAGTCCGGCAATGGGCGCCGCGCGATCGAGGTTGCCCGCAATGAAATCTCACCCATTACCCGTGCCGAACTAGAACGCGTGGTTGCAATTTGGGCCGATGCCGCAATGCGCTTGGATGATCGTGACATTAGGACTATGGATCGGCTGGTCCGGGCGCAGCGCCGGGCGACGGAGGGCTACGGCGCTTCGGACGGGTCTAGTGATCGGGTCGTACCGTTGCAAGCCATGGGGGTCGCCGATTAGATTGCCATCGAGCTCGCAGCGGCGACTCCAACTATCCCGAGGGCGGTCGTTTTGCGCGCAAGCCTTGATATTCGATGATGTAGGCGTCCAATGCTTGCGTAGTCTGCGCAGAGATCGAAAGGAGTTCCTCAGTTAGCGACGCTGAACGAATGCGCATAGCATCTGTCGACATTTTCTCGACGCGAGCTGCAAATTGCGTCAATAGAGTTGCGCCGACGCTTCCGGCCCCTCCCTTTAGCGCATGCGCGGCGTCCCGAACTTCTTCGTACCTGCGATTTGTAAGTGAAGTGGAGATTTGCTCTAGCAATCGTTCGTTGTCTGACTTGAAACCACGGACCAGGCGTTCGACAAACGTCGCGTCCTTCGAAAGCTGTTCAAGATCACGTAAGACCGCAATATCCAGTGCAGGCGTATCGACCACCACCAATGTCGGACCATCTTCCTGCCGAGGCGGCGGAGCAACTTGTGCTCGCTCTACAATTACGAGATGGCGGTCAATAGCATCTAACAGGTAGGATGCTCGCAGTGGTTTAGGAATGAATTCGGCGGCTCCCGCTCCCTCGCATTCCGCAATTATTTCCGTCGTAACATTTGCAGAAAGTATTAGGACGGGGATCGGACGAAGAGTTGAGAACTTGTATAGCTTGAGCGCCTCAAGACCGGACACTACCGGCATTGAAAGATCGAAGAGTGCAAGATCGTAGCCGCCACGTTCAAGCGCGTCCAATGCCAATTCGCCATTTTCGACAATTGTTACGGAGTGCCCTCCACTTTCTAGAATGAGCTGAGAAACACGTTGATTGGTGGGATTGTCCTCCGCTACCAGAATTTTTGCGCCCCGAAGCTTGCGAACCTTGTTTGATTGTGTCGCAGCAAGTGCCTGTGCGGTCGTCTGACTGCGCGCATTGGCAGATAGTTCGTCTGTGAAGTCGATACCTTGCGCTTCGCCGCGCGCCAACTTCAATTCGACCCAGAATAATGATCCGGTCCCCGGGGTGCTGGAAAGCCCGATCGAACCTCCCATTAAACCAATCAAATGTCGGGCGATTGTGGTTCCTAATCCCGTTCCGCCATACACCCTCGTTATTGAATCGTCGGCTTGCGCAAATGGTTCAAAAATTGCGCTTTGTTTGTCTAAGGGAATCCCAATTCCCGTATCCTCTACCTCGATTCGCAATGTATTAACTTGACCTTCGCGGGCAATTACATCTGCTCTGAGCGTGACCTCACCCCGTTCGGTGAATTTGACGGCATTCGAAAGAAGGTTAAGTACCACTTGGCGTAAATGATGCGGATCACCGAGATACCACGTGGCGGCATCTGTTGAAACGTCCGTATTGACCACTAGCCCCTTGTATCGAGCCTGCGGCAATACAACTTTGACAGTGGAGGACAACAACCGGCCCATGTCGAACGGCCGTGTTTCGATATGAACTCGACCAGCCTCTATCTTTTCGACGTCAAGCACGTCTTCGATCTGCGCCAGCAACAGGTGCGCTGAGGTGGTCATCGTCTCAACGATCTCGCGCTGCGATTCATTCAAATTTGTCTCGCGCAGCACGTCTGCCATTGCAATCACACCATTGAGAGGGGTCCTCATTTCGTGACTGACGTTAGCCACAAATCGGCTTTTAGCTTGATTCGCATCGTCGGCGCGGCGCTTGGCTTTTTCGATACGGTCCGCCAACACCCCAACGTAAATTGGCAGCACCATTAGGCCAATCAGGAATCCGGCGCCGATGGCAGCGTGTTGTGACCAAAACGGCGAAAGGACTAAAACGGCCGAGAACCCAATGATTCCCATGCACTGGCATGCATGAAGGTAAAGACGTCCGAACCTAAAGCCATTGCCGAACGTGATAAATAGATAAACACCAATAACCACAGCCCCACCTTCACCCATGTTCATTAGGCAATAAGTGGTAACCGCGTTGTCGGCGAGCATCCCGATTAACCTTCGCTTAACGGATGCTCCGCCCGCGCAAAACACGCGCGCTGCCAACACTATAGAGAAAAGAAAAAAGCCAACAGAAACAGTTAATACTTGAGCTTCTTCGAGTTCGATTCTGCCGTCTCGCAACGCGTACCAAAATAAATACACCATAACGACCGCGGCTATTAGGACTCGCAATGCGGTCTGTTCAAGTTCCGGGCGTTGCACCCTTGTCGTGGTCTCGCGTAGGTATCGCCGCGACCTGTCGACAATATGCTCAAGAAGAATATTGATACTCATGTGTAACGAGTGTTGTGTTCGTCTTTTAGGTTCCGACAGATCTCTGCCACTTTCTAAATGAGATGTCATCAGCCAATGCGAATTTGGATCAGGATAAAGCAATTATTATGCCAATGCGTCAGACGTCCTTCTCTCGAGGACATGGACGCCCCCGTCGGCGCGGATTGGCGCCTGGCAATTTCCCAGTAATCGTTACTTGAGAAGCAACAGAAGCTGCGCCTTTATCGCAGAAATGGTGACTGAATATCGGCTCAAATCCGGTATCGCCCCAGCCGCACCGCGGTCTCGCCCTTCTTCGGGCGTCGCGTTGGCATGATCAGCACGCAGTCGTCGTAAGGCGTGCGCACTTCGGTGGCGCCGTCGCGAGCCAGCATCGTGCCTGCATGCTCGATGCACATGAGGCCGGTAACGGGCATCGCAAAGGAAAAGTGGTCGCTGGTGATCGTCACGGCCTCCGTCACCTGGATTGTCCTCTGCGCAGGCGGCGGCGTCCTTTCGAGATAGTTGTCGACAAACTGCGCGTCGGCAAGGCTGAAATGGGCCAGATAGCGCAGAGTGGCCTGTCGGGCTACTTCAACCGCCGCGCGCTCCCAGTGTTGGCCGCATTCGACAAGCAGCGCAGCGCGCGGATCGTCGGGATCATCGAAGAAGGCATAGTCGCGCAGGCGCCGGCCAGCGGCATGACCCGAGTCGACGACGATGTGCTGCGGTATGCCGACGGCGCGGGCCAACGCTGCGCCCTTCGGCCATCGGCCGGCAAGCGCGAGCGGAGGGCACGGATCGGTCATCGAGTGCAAGTCGAGTAGCGAATCGGCCGCGTCGTAGAAGGGCCGCAACGTACGGGCACGTGCGAGATCCGCGCTCACGCGAGGGCCCGACAAGACCTCGTCGGTCCAGACGCGGTTGAAATCCTCGTCGACGCACCGCGACTTGAACGGCGCGGCCGGGTCCCAGCGCGCGTAAGCCTCGACGTTGGCGAAGATTGCCGTGAGCGTGCCGCGCGCGGGTCGGAATGCTCTCGCGAGCAACCAATCGAGCGCAATGGCGCCACAAACCTCGTTACCGTGTGTCAGCGCCTGCACCAGGACGTGCGGCCCGGGCGCGTTGGCGTTGTATCGCCACACGTAGGGAGTGCCGGTGTTGCCGGGAGCCCACCGCGAGATATCGGGAAACTCGACCTCGATCGGCAGGTCGGGCCAGTCGGCGCTCATGCGCAAATCATCGCCTCCGTGCCGCCGCAATCGGGATGCGGTACACGCAGATTTCCTACGCGCAGAGGAGTGCCTTCACCGACAAACTTCTCTCGACGAACGAGGTTTGCCCCGTCGGCTGGCATGGCGACAGCGGCAAACATGTCGATGCAGCCCAACGTCCCGCTCAGACACCTACGCACATGCTATCGGCCAGCCGCCCGAAAAAAGCCTCGCATGCCGCAAGCTGTGAAACTTCGCACCACTCGTTTGGCTGATGTGCCTGGTCGATGTGGCCGGGGCCACAGATCACGGTGGGGATGTCGGCGTTGAAGAAGAGCGCGGCCTCCGTTCCGTACGACACGCGGCCGACGCCGCTGCCGCGGTTGCATTTGTGGCCAAGATGGGCAATTTCCGAGGAATCGTCGGTGTCCATGTAGGGCAGCGTCGACATGTGGTCGAACGCGATGTACGTGTCTGCCGACACCGCATGCATCTCCGGGACGAACTTCTGCGCGAAATCTTCCACGTCGTGGAAGAACGCATGCGGATCATCGAACGGCAGGTGGCGGATCTCGAAATCGAATACGCAATCACGCGGCACGATATTGAGCGCAGTGCCGCCCTTGATCGTGCCCACGTGAACGGTGGTGAAGGACACGTCGTACGTCGGCTCCTGATGGCCACGGTCACGGAAATCCCGTGCACGACGAGCAATGAAGGCGACGATCTCGCAGGCGATTTGCACGGCATTGACACCCTTGGGCGTCAGCGACGAATGCGCCTCGTGGCCGCGCACGCGGCAGCGCCAGCTCATCTTGCCCTTGTGCGCAACGACGAGCTGCATGCCCGTGGGTTCGCCGACGATGCAACCGGCAGGCTTGACGCCGCGTGCCACGACGTCGGCGATCAGGCGGTGCACACCGATGCAGCCGATCTCCTCGTCGTATGAGAGGGCAAAGTGAACGGGGTGCTTAAGCCCACGACGCAGCAGCTCGGGCACGAAGGCGAGACCGGTGGCCGAGAAGCTCTTCATGTCGGTGACGCCGCGGCCGAAGATGCGGTCGCCGATGGGGATGGCCTCGAACGGCGGAGTGTCCCAGGGCTGTCCGTCCACCGGCACGACGTCGGTATGGCCGGACAACACGATGCCGTTGCGCATCGTATTGCCGTCTCGCGCGGGCAACGTGGCGAACAGGTTGGCTTTTTTGCGGGTATCGTCGAACGTCAGCGTGGATTCGACGTCGAAGCCCCGGAGGTAATCGCGCACCCAGTCGATCAGCGCCAGGTTGGAGTCGCGGCTCGTGGTGTCGTAGCTCACGAGCGTGCGAATCAGGCTCCACGCCTTGAGATCCTCGGCGCGGGCGATGGGCGCATCGCCGGGCCGCAATTGTGTCGACGTCGCCGGAGCGTTCATCGTGCAAGCCCTCTTGGCCAAAGGACAATTCTATCATCGCCGCTGCCCTCGGACGTGCCGGCCGACTGCGGTCATCGGGTCGCGAACCGGCGGCTCGATTGCATCGTTACGGCACCATGTTGCAGTGCGACGAATGATTTTCGCGCTCGTCATTTGGACCCTCGCGACGCCACTCGCGCTCGCGCAGCGCGACTTGCCCGTCGATCACCTGCACCTGCCTCCCGGCTTCGTCGTCGACGTCGTGGCGCGCGTGGACGGTGCGCGGGCGATGACGTGGGGGACGGAGGGCACGCTGTTCGTGGGAAGCAGCGGCTCCAGCGTTTACGCGGTGCAATGGCCGCGGGACGCCATGTCACTGGCCGGCGCGCGCGTCACGCGCATCGGCAGCGGACTCACGGCACCGATTGGCGTCGCGTTCCGCGATGGTGCCCTCTATGCGTCATCGGTCGACCATGTCCTGCGTTTCGACGCCATCGAGTCGCATCTCGACGCCCCGCCGGGCGGCGTTGCCATCATCCGCGATCTTCCCGGCGAAATGCACCACGGCGGCCGCTTCATCGCGTTCGGTCCCGACGGCAAGCTCTACGTCAACATCGGTGCGCCCTGCAATATCTGCGAGCCCGACGCCGAGCATGGCCTCATCCTGCGGATGAACGTCGACGGCAGCGGACGCGAGGTAGTGGCGCGGGGCGTGCGCAACAGTGTCGGCTTCGACTGGCAGCCCGGCACCCATGACCTCTGGTTCACCGACAACGGCCGCGACGGCCTCGGCGACGATGTGCCACCCGACGAGCTCGACCATGCGGTCCGATCGGGCGACCACTTCGGGTATCCGTATTGCCATGCCGGCATGATTGCAGATCCGGAATTCGGCGCCAAGCATCCATGCAGTGAATTCGTGCCACCGGCGCGCGCGCTCGGCGCACACGTGGCACCTCTCGGCATGCGCTTCTACACCGGAACGCAGTTCCCTGTCGCATATCGCAACCAGGTGTTCATTGCCGAGCACGGATCCTGGAACCGCTCGCGCAAGATCGGTTACCGGGTGACGCTGGTGACGCTCGATCCGCGCGGGCGCGCTGTCGACTATCGCGTATTCGCGGACGGCTGGCTACAAGGGGAATCCGCGTGGGGACGCCCGGTGGACTTGCTCGTCGCGCCTGACGGATCGCTCCTCGTTTCCGACGACACCGCCGGCGCGATCTACCGAATCCGCTACACCGGCAGTTGATGCGCCGCAGGTTTGGCGCGCGAGAACTCAATCGCGCGGCATCGAAATCAGGTTTGTACGCGCGCAAAGCGAACGGCCCGCGATCCGCGGGCCGTTCACCTGGGAGGCCATCAAGCACGGCCTGATTGCGGTTGGTCAGTGATAATGGTTCCAGTGCACCGGGTGGTAGACGGGCCGGTAATAAGGACGGTACACGGGTCCATACACGCGGGGCGCCACAACCACCGGCGCCGGGTAGTACGCGGGCGTGGGGTAGTAGGCCGGAGCAGGGTAATACGCGGGCGCCGGCGCATAGACGGGCGCCGGGGTGCCGTAGCCGTACCCATACCCCGGGCCGCCGGCGAAGACGCCGATACCCGGCAGCCCGATCGACACGTTCCAATGGACATTCGATGCATTGGCGGAGGGGGCGGCGACCGTCCCTACCAACGCGGTGGCGGCAATGGCAGTGGCAACAAGCATTCGGCGAATCATCGTGTCATCTCCTTGCAGTCGTTGAATCCGGGCGCGGTGGCGCGGGCCCTGCCGGTGTCGTGCGCTCACTGCCCTCAACGAGGAAGATAAGGGCAGGGTTGACTGTCACAACAGGCGTTACATCTTGTAATGATGCCCTCGGCCCGGGCGTCGGCGTCGCCGCGGGAGTCCATCTGCGCTATCCTTCGGCGCTCCTTTCCGTGAAAGGCGCCCCTCCATGTCCCGCTTCCCACTCGCGCTCGGCGTCCTGATCCGCGCCGCCGCGACATCGCTCGCGGCGCTGTGCCTGGCCGCGCCGGCACCGGCAGCCGACCTCACCATCGGCCTTGCCACCGACATCACGTCGCTGGACCCCCATTTCCACAACGTGACGCCGAACAACAGCGTCGGCTTCCACATCTTCGGCTTCCTCGTCGAACGCGACGACAAGGATCGCCTCGTGCCGGGCCTTGCTACCGAGTGGAAGGCAGTCGACGCCACGACTTGGGAATTCAAGCTGCGCCACGGGGTCAAGTTCCACGACGGCAGCGACTTCACCGCCGACGACGTGGTGGCGTCGATCGAGCGCGTGCCAAACGTCCCGCGCAGCCCGAGCTCGTTCACCGCGTATACGAAGCAAATCAAGAAGATCGACGTTGTCGATCCGTACACGATCCGCTTCCATACCGCCACTCCCTATCCGCTGATGCCATCGGACATGACGCAGGTCCTGATCATCAACAAGAAATTCAAGGATGCCACCACGGAGGACTTCAATAGCGGCAAGGCGGCGGTCGGCACCGGACCGTACAAGCTCGTGCGCTACGTCAAGGGCGACCGCATCGAGCTCGCGCGCTTCGACGGCTATTGGGGCGGCAAGACACCCTGGGAACACGTGACGATGAAGCTCCTGACGCAGGATGCGGCGCGTGTCGCGGCGCTGCTGTCGGGCGACGTACAGGTCATCGAAGCCGTGCCGACCACCGACGTGGCGAAGCTGCGCGGCGACAAGCGCATCTCCGTGTTCCGCACGGTGGCCGACCGCATGATCTACCTGCACCTCGACAGCAACCGCGACGTGTCGCCGGGCGTCACCGACAAGGCGGGACGACCGATGGCCAAGAATCCGCTCAAGGATCCGCGGGTGCGCAAGGCGATGTCGATGGCCATCAACCGCGCGGCGATCGTGAGCCAGGTGATGGAAGGCGAGGCGATCCCCGCCGGCCAGCTTGTGCCCGACTTCCTCTTCGGCGCGACCAAGAATCTGCACGTCGAGAAATTCGATCCGGCGGGCGCCCGGAAGCTCCTCGCCGAGGCGGGCTATCCGGACGGCTTCGGCATCACCATCGCGTCGCCCAACAACCGCTACGTCAACGACGCCAGGATCGCGCAGGCGGTCGCGCAGATGCTCTCTCGCGTCGGCATCGCCACCAAAGTCGACGCGATGCCGTCGGGTCCCTATTTCAGCAAGGCGAGCGATCTCGAGTTCAGCCTGATGCTGGTGGGTTGGAGCACCGGCACCGGCGAGGCGTCGTCGTCGCTGAAGGCGCTGGTGATGACCTTCAACAAGGACAAGGGTTTCGGCAACGCCAACCGCGGACGCTATTCCAATCCCAAGGTGGACCTGTTGACCGAGGACGCGCTGCAAACGGTCGATGACGCCAAGCGCGAGGCCTACCTGCAACGCGCGACCGAACTCGCGATCAACGACACCGCGATCATCCCGCTGCACTTCCAGGTGGACCTGTGGGCAACGCGAGAAGGCATCAAGTACGCGCCGCGTACCGACGAAAATACATTGGCGTGGAAGTTCACCCCGCGGTGAATGGAGTTCAGAGCAAATCTCGTGAACACCTGGCACGGTGGTGGCCAATTTGAGTCGGGCTGTCGCCGTGCATCGCCATGTTGATCGGGCGTCACTAGATCGCGGCCCGCGGGCAGCAATGCGCCGCGGCCGCGCCAAGGCTCAACGGCCTGTCGCAACCATCCCATACTTGCGCCGCGGTACGGGGCGCCTGCGCCGACGCGGCATGCACCACAGGGGCAGGCGTCGAAGTCGACGGCGCGCGCTGCGCCCGGGCACGTCACGGTCCTGGCGAAAGCGATGCTGAAGGCAGGAAGCCCGGCCCTGACGGTGCTGCTGGGCGCCCTGATCGCGATTTCGCCGTTCGCGATGGACATCTACCTCGCGTCGATGCCGTCGATGAGCGTTTCGCTCGCCACCACCACGGCGCGCGTGCAGCTGACGCTATCGGTGTACATGTATGGTCTTGGCGTGGCACAGCTATTGGCCGGGCCGCTGTCCGACCGCTTCGGCCGACGACGCGTGCTGCTCGCAGGCATCGCGTTGTTCGCGATCGCATCGGCCACCTGTGCGGTGGCGCCCAACGTCGACGTGCTGATCGCCGCTCGGCTCGTGCAGGCCGCTGCGGTAGCGGTTTGCGGGACGGTGCCGCGCGCCCTGGTGCGCGATCTGTACGCGGGCGACGATGCCGCGCACGCGCTGTCGCTGATGGGCATGGTGCTCGGCATCGCGCCGATCATCGCGCCGGTCATCGGCGGCCACCTCCACGTCGCGTTCGGCTGGCGCTCGACATTCGTGTTCGTCACGGTGTACGCGCTGGTGGTGCTGGTCGCCGTATGGCACGCGCTGCCGGAAACACTGCGCGAATCCGACCACCATGCGCTCCATCCGCGTCGAATGCTGGGCAATTTCGCCGTCTTGCTGCGCTCGCGAGCCTATGTCGGCTATTTCCTGGTTGCGTGCTTCGCCTTTTGCGGACTCTTTGCGTTTCTGGCTGGCAGCGCGTTCGTGTTCGTGTCGGTGATGGGGGAGGGCGAGCGTGGCTTCGGTTTCCTGTTCGGCGCGGTGATGCTCGGCAACATCACGGGCGCGACGATCGCGAGCCGCGTCGTGCGCCGAATGGGCATCGATCGCGTGATCCGCTTCGCCGCCGGGCTGGCGCTCGCGGCCGGGACGGCGATGGCGGCGCTTGCCTGGTCCGGCATCAACCATCCGGCAGCGGTGGTCGTGCCCATGTTCGTCTACATGGTGGCGCTGATGCTGACGTTGCCGCAGGCCATGGCCGGGGCGATGACGCCGTTTCCGCGTATGGCGGGCGCGGCGACGTCGTTGCAGCAATTCGGCCAGTTCGCGTTCGGCTCGACCGCGGCGCTGATCGTCGGTCTCACCTATGATCGCTCGCAGCGGCCAATGGCCACCACGATCGCCGTGTCGGCATTGCTCGCATTCGTGGCGTCGCGTGCGCTGGTCTCCAAGGCGATCCCGCGCCCGCACGCCCGCGCACTCAGCGAGGAATAGGCTGGCGCTGCGCCGTTTCGCCGGGTTGGCGCGCGTGCGCGTCGTGCGGTCCCGCGACGAGCCGCGCTCGCGAACGCGCGCGGCGGCATGCAGAATGGCGTTCCAGACAGTCGAGGGTCCCCGTGATGCAGCGGCGATGAACCAGCAGGTGCGAGAGTGACAGAACGCGAACAGAGCATTCGCTTTTGTACAGCGAGTGACGGGGTGAGATTGGCATACGCCCGGCTGGGCGCCGGGCCGCCGCTGCTCAAGGTGGGCTCATGGCTCACGCATCTGGAATACGACGCCGCGAGCGCCGTGTGGGTGCCCTGGCTGGCCGAGCTTGCGCGCCACCACACGCTGCTGCGATACGATGCGCGCGGCTGCGGTCTGTCCGATCGGGACGTGTCGGAATACGCGATCGAGGCCTGGGTGCGCGACCTCGAGGCGGTGGCGGATGCCGCCGGGCTCGCGCGCTTTGTGCTGCTCGGGATGTCGCAAGGCGGCGCGATCGCGATCGAATACGCCGTGCGCCATCCGGAGCGCGTGGAAAAGCTGGTGCTGTACGGCGCGTATGCCCGCGGCGTGCTGAAGCGTGGCGACGCGGCGCACCAGCGCGAGGAGCTCGAGGCCACCACCAGACTCATCGAGCTGGGCTGGGGACGCGAGAATCCCGCGTTCCGCCAGATGTTCACGTCGCAGTTCCTGCCGGACGGCACGCCGCAGGAAATCGATTCGTTCAACCACCTGCAGAAAGTCTCGACGTCGCCCGCCAGTGCCGGTGCCATGGTGCGTGGCTACGCATCGATCGATGTGCAGGCGGCGGCGCGCCGCGTGCGTTGCCCAACACTGGTTGTGCACGCGCATGGCGATGCGCGTGTGCCGTTCGAGGAAGGCCGCCTCGTCGCCAGTCTCATCCCCGGCGCCCGCTTCGTGCCGCTGCGATCGCGCAATCACGTTCTGCTCGTGCACGAGCCGGCGTGGCAGGTGCTGGTTGCAGAGCTGCGCGCATTCCTCGATGCTGCACCGGCAGCCGCACCGGCATTCCCCGACCTGACGGTGCGTGAACGCGAGCTGCTGGATCTGATCGCGCAAGGCCGCGATAACCAGGATATCGCGCGAAGGCTCGAGGTCAGCAACAAGACGGTGCGCAACCACATCACGCATATCTTCGCCAAGCTGGGTGTCGTCTCGCGCGCGCAGGCAATCGTGGCGGCCCGCGATGCCGGGATGGGCACGGGACGCCCCGCCGACGGCTTGCACGCCGCGGTTCCCCCTGGCTCGGGTCGCGGACCGCGAAGCCGCGGCGTCTAGGACACCGGTCCCACGCCGGCGGCCTTCACGTCGAGCCGCCACCCGATTCCTGCGCACGCGATGGGCGCACGTCGGGACGCCAGCCTCACGACAGTGCGTTGTGTGTACGCCATCATCGCCGTGCCCTCGATGTCCCGCTGATGGGTGCGCACGCGCGCGGCCGGCCACTTCGCCCGGCGCGCATCTCGATCAACCGAACTGACAAGGAGTTGCCATGGCTGTCGACATGGACAAGCTGAACGCATTCATCGGCCGTTTCGTCAACGATCTGGGTGCGACCGCGCATGCCGGCATGGTGGTGCTGGGCGAGAAGCTGGGCCTGTACAAGGCGCTGGCGGAGCGACCGATGACGCCGGACGAACTGGCGCGAGCGACGCACACCGACGAGCGCTACGTGCGCGAGTGGCTGTCGTCGCAAGCCGCCGGAGGCTATGTCAACTACGATGCCAAGTCCAAGCGCTTCAGCCTGGACGAGGAGCAGGTGCTGGCATTGGCCGTGGTCGACAGTCCGGCGTACATCCCCGGTGCGTTCGAACTGGCACTGGGGTCGTTACGGGCCGTACCGCGCCTCGTCGACGCATTCCGCAGCGGCGAAGGCATGGGATGGCACGAGCACGATACCGGCGTGTTCCACGGTTGCGAGAAATTCTTTCGCCCGGGATACGCGGCCAATCTCGTCAGTGCGTGGATCCCGGCCCTCGACGGTGTGGCGCGCAAGCTGGAGTCGGGGGGCCGTGCCGCCGACGTCGGCTGCGGCCTCGGCGCATCGACGATCCTGATGGCCCAGGCCTATCCCCGTTCGCAATTCGTCGGCTTCGACTACCACGACGCGTCGATCGATGCCGCTCGCGCCTCGGCACAGCGGGCAGGGGTGGCCGATCGCGTGCGATTCGAGGTCGCGAGGGCCAGCGCGTATCCGGGCCGGGACTACGATTTCGTCACGGTGTTCGACTGCCTGCACGACATGGGTGACCCCATCGGCGCTGCGACGCACGTCCGCAAGAGCCTGGCCAAGGACGGCACGTGGATGATCGTCGAGCCTTTCGCCAACGATCGGCTCGAGGACAATCTCAACCCGGTCGGACGCGTGTACTACTCCTTTTCGACAATGCTGTGCACTCCATGCTCGCGGTCGCAGGAAGTCGGCCTCTGCCTGGGTGCGCAGGCCGGTGAAGGCCGAATGCGCGAGGTGGTGACGGCAGGCGGCTTCAGCCGGTTTCGCCGCGCCACGCAAACGCCATTCAATCTGGTGTTCGAGGCGCGACCCTGATTTGCGCACGGCGGCGCACCGTCGTCGTCGTGCGTGAATACCTGGCGGAGCGGGCTGGCGACGCCCAGTGCGATCGGCCGTTCCGGCCTCCCTTCAGATGACGCGACGCGCGCGCAACGCGCCGATGCGTGAATCGTCGTAGCCCAGTTCGCGCAGCACTTCGTCGGTGTGCTGGCCGAGCGCGGGACCGCCACCGTCGATGCGGCCCGGCGTGGCGCCGAGCTTGGGCACGACCCCCGGCACCTTGAGCGGTCCGGACGGCGTCGTCACGGTGCGGATCATCTCGCGTGCCTGGTAGTGCGCATCGGCGGCGATGTCGCGCACCGTGTAGATCTTCGACGCGGGGACGTCGGCGCATTGCATGGTTGCCAGCACCTCGTCGGGCGAGCGCGTCGACGTCCATGCCTCGATCTCGGTATCGAGCCATGCCTGCCGCGCGGCGCGGCCGTCGTTGTGGGCGAGCGCAGGATCGGCGGCGAGGTCGCCGCGCCCCATCGCCATCGCCAGACGGCGGAAGATGGAATCGCCATTGCCGGCAATCAGCACGTAACTGCCGTCGCGGCAGCGGTACGCCGACGTCGGCGCGATGCCGGGAAGGATGGAGCCGGTGCGCTCGCGGACCACGCCGAACGCGTCGAATTCCGGCAGCATCGATTCCATCACCGAAAACACCGATTCGTAGAGAGCGACGTCGACCACCTGACCTTCGCCGGTCTTGCGCCGATGCTCGAGCGCGACCATCGCGCCGATCACGCCATAGAGCGCGGACAGCGTGTCGCCGATGGAAATGCCGGTACGCGAGGGGGGACGGTCCGGCGTGCCCGTGACATACCGCAATCCCCCCATCGCCTCGCCGATCACGCCGAAGCCAGGACGACCGCTGTACGGCCCGTCCTGGCCGTAGCCGGACACGCGCACCAGGACGAGTCCTCGATTGCGCTCGCGCAAACTAACGTAGCCGAGCCCCCAGCCTTCGAGCGTGCCGGGCCGGAAATTCTCGACCAGGATGTCGGCGCGCTCGCACAGCGCGCGCACGATCGCCTGGCCATCGGGCACACGCAGATCGACCGTCACCGAACGCTTGTTGCGCGACTGCACGTGCCACCACACCGAGGTTGCATCGCGCAGGTGGCGCCATTTGCGTAACGGATCGCCTTCG
>DASYSP010000117.1:0-98255 GCA_036003195.1 Casimicrobiaceae bacterium | reverse complement strand
CTCCGGCTGCAGCCTTCGAAGCAGCAGCCAAGTGTGTTCCTCTCACCAGCCACTGCAGCCGGAGGCTTCTTTTCTTCCGGTCCGATGCGCGCGTCGTGCGCACCTGCGACCGCGCCCGCCTACACCGCCAGTTCACCCACCGCCCGCTCCACTGCGGTGAGCAGCGAACCGTCGAGCACCAGCCGTTCGGCCACGGCGAGGTCCGGCGCCAGGTAGCGGTCCCCGCGCAGCGGGCGCACGTGCCGGCGCAGCGCCTTGTACGCCGCGGCCACGCCGCGGCCGGGGCGCAGGCGCTCGCCGAGGTCGAGGCCCTGGGCCGCGCACAGGATCTCGATGCCGAGCACCTTGGCGGTGTTGAGCACCACGCGTTCGGCGTGGCGCGCGGCGGTGACGCCCATCGACACGTGATCCTCGCGGTTGGCCGAAGTCGGGATCGTGTCGACGCTCGCCGGATGCGCCAGCGACTTGTTCTCCGACGCCAGCGCCGCCGCGGTCACGTGCGCGATCATGAACCCGGAGTTGATGCCGCCCTCGGCGACGAGGAACGGCGGCAGGCCCGACAGCGACGCGTCGATCAGGAGCGCAATGCGCCGCTCGGCGATGGCGCCGATCTCGGCGATCGCCAGCGCGAGCGCGTCGGCGGCGAACGCCACGGGCTCGGCGTGGAAGTTGCCGCCCGACAGCACTTCGCCGCTGGCGGCGAACACCAGGGGATTGTCGGACGCCGCGTTGGCCTCGATTTCGAGGACGCGCCCGGCGTGGGCGAGGTTGTCGAGGCACGCGCCCATCACCTGCGGCATGCAGCGGATCGAATACGGATCCTGCACGCGACCGCATTGGGCGTGCGATTCGACGATGCCGCTGTCGGCGAGCAGCGCGCGCAGCCCGGCGGCGACGGCGATCTGCCCGCGCTGGCCGCGTGCGACGTGGATGCGCGCGTCGAGCGGGCGCACCGAGCCGCGGATCGCTTCCAGCGACAGCGCGCCGGCGACGAGCGCCGCAGCGAACGTTTTCTCCGCGTCGAACAGCGCGGCGAGCGCGAGCGCGGTCGACACCTGGGTGCCGTTGAGCAGCGCCAGCCCTTCCTTGGGACCGAGCACGAACGGGGCGATGCCGGCGTGGCGCAGCGCCTCGGCGCCGCTCACGGTGACGCCGTCGACGATGGCCTCGCCTTCGCCGATCAGCACCGCCGCCAGATGCGCGAGCGGGGCGAGATCGCCGGAGGCGCCGACCGATCCCTTCTGCGGAATGCGCGGCGACACGCCGGCGTTGACCAGCGCAACGAGCGCGTCGACCAGCCCGGCGCGCACGCCGGAATGGCCACGCGCGAGACTGACCGCCTTGGTGGCGAGCACCAGGCGCACGACGCCGTCGGCGAGCGGCGCGCCGACGCCGGTCGCGTGGGAACGCACCAGGTTGCGCTGGAGCTCGGCGAGCCGGTCGTGGGCGATCCGCGTCTGCGCGAGCTTGCCGAAGCCGGTGTTGATGCCGTAGACCACCGCGTCGCGGCTGACGATGTCGTCGACAACCCCGCGCGCAGCGTCGATCCCCGCCGTGGTGCGCGGATCCATGGCAAGCCGCGCGTCGCCGTCGTGGATACGCCGCAGCTCGGCGAGCGTCACCGCGCCGGGATGCAGGGTCAGGGGCGACGGGCGGGTCATCCGGGAGGGGGATTGCGCGCTACGCAAGGCGACGACCGGCCCCGCGAGGGCGGTCCGCCGCGGTCAATGCTGCCGCAACAGACGCCCGACCGCGGCCTTGAGCGGGCCCTCGGGCAGCGTGTCGCGCAATTGCCGCAAGGCAGGAGTGGCGTTTGCATCCCATTGAATTGTATGTTGTTTTGTTCGAACTGCCGGTGCCGGCCGAGGTTGCACGACGACCTTGATCGCCGTAAACTCCCACCCCTCCCGCGCCAGTGCCGGCATCAGATCGGCGACGCGCTGGCGCAGCACGGCGGCCATCGCGCCGCTGGCTGCGACGAGCTTCAACTCGCCCGATTCGCCGGCATCCACCGCGAGTTCGGCACCGAGGGCTCGCGGCAGGACCCGCCGTACGACGCGCAGGATCGCCTCGCCTTGGGCGATGCGCCGCTGCCACTCTGCCATTTGCGGATCGGCGGCGAATACCCGGGCGAGCGTGGTCGATGACGAAGGTCGTGCCACCGGATTGGGTGAGAGGAAGGCGACAGTGAACATCATACTGGTGAGCGGGGCCCATGCACGCGCGAGAACCGTCACGCTCGACTGGCGCCACTGGCTGGCCGGTGGTCTCGTGCTGTTTGTGCTGTTCATCGCGTTCACTCTGTTATTCAATTTCCTGACGCTCAAGTGGGCGGCGGCCATCCAGCATCCGTGGCTGCAGGCGATCGTGCTCGCCGACCAGCGCGAGGAAGCGCGGCGCAATCTCGAGAAGACCCAGGGCCACATCAATGCGATGGCGCTGCGCATCGGCGAGCTGCAGGCGCGCGTGCTGCGTCTCGACGGCCTCGGCGAGCGGCTGGCCAAGAGCGCCGGACTCAATCCCCAGGAATTGCCGGCGGCGACGCCGCAGGACGACGAAAAGCCGGCGAAGGACGACGCCGACCCGGCGCCCGGGCGCGGCGGGCCGGTGTCGTCGCTGCCGACGCGCAGCTTCACCGAGGACGAGTTCGAGAAGATGCTGGCGAAGCTCACCGAGGAAGTCGACGTGCGCACCGACCAGTACGGCGTGCTCGAGGCATTGCTGGTGCAGGACTCCGCGATGCAGAAATTCCTGCCCACGCACGAGCCGATTCCCGATCACTGGTTCTCGTCGAACTTCGGCTACCGCATCGATCCGTTCACCGGACTGCGCACGTTCCACGAAGGCATCGACTTCCCGGCGAACGTCGGCACGACCGTTACCGCGGCCGCCAGCGGCAAGGTCATCTTCGCGGACGTGCATCCCGAATATGGTAAAATGGTCGACATCGACCATGGCAACGGTCTCGTCACGCGCTATGCGCATGCACGCAAATTGCTGGTCAGGGTCGGCGACCTCGTCATGCGCGGCCAGCCGATCGCCGAGGTGGGCACCACCGGGCGTACCACCGGACCCCACCTGCACTACGAAGTACGACTGAACGGCACGCCGCAGAACCCGGCGCGCTTCTTTAAGCCAGGCTGATTCCTTGCGCGCGGACAGCGGAATCGGATGAGGGGTGAGGGGTATCCTCACCCCTTGTTTTTTGTCCCTTGTTTCCGCCATCCGTGAGCGCCATCTAACCGCCCATGATTTCCAACCTTCTCACCCGCGTGTTCGGCAGCCGCAACGAGCGCCTGCTGAAGCAGTTCAGCCACCAGGTCCGCGAGATCAACCGGCTGGAGCCCGCGGTGCAGGCGCTGTCCGACGCCGAGCTGCGCGCCAAGACCGACGAACTGAAGGCGAAGGTGAAGGACGGCGCGGCGCTCGAAGACGTGCTGGCCGAGGCGTTCGCGGTGGTGCGCGAGGCCGGCAAGCGCACGCTCAACATGCGCCATTTCGACGTGCAGCTGATCGGCGGCATGGCGCTGCACCACGGCAAGATCGCGGAAATGCGCACCGGCGAGGGCAAGACGCTGGTGGCGACGCTGCCGGCGTACCTCAATGCGCTGACCGGCAAGGGCGTGCACATCGTCACCGTCAACGACTACCTCGCACAGCGCGACGCCGATTGGATGGGCCGCATCTACCGCTTCCTCGGCCTCAGCGTCGGCGTCAACCTGTCGCAGATGGAGAAGCCGGCGAAGCAGGCTGCCTATGCCGCCGACATCACCTACGGCACCAACAACGAGTTCGGCTTCGACTACCTGCGCGACAACATGGTGTTCGGCGTCGACGAGCGCACCCAGCGCGGCCTCAACTACGCGATCGTCGACGAGGTGGACTCGATCCTGATCGACGAGGCGCGCACGCCGCTCATCATCTCCGGCCAGGCCGACGACAACATCGAGATGTACTACCGGCTCAACGAGCTGGCGCCGAAGCTCCAGCGCCAGGCCGACGAGAAGGGGCCCGGCGACTACTGGGTCGACGAGAAGCAGCACCAGGTGCTGTTGTCGGAGGAAGGCCACGAGCACGCCGAGCAGATCCTGACGCAAGCCGGACTGCTGGCGGCCGGCGGCAGCCTCTATGACGCCCACAACATCTCGCTGATGCACCACCTGTACGCGGCGCTGCGCGCGCAGTCGCTGTATCACCGCGACCAGCAATACGTGGTGCAGGACGGCGACGTCGTCATCGTCGACGAGTTCACCGGCCGGCTGATGCCGGGCCGGCGCTGGTCCGACGGCCTGCACCAGGCGGTCGAGGCGAAGGAAGGCGTGAAGATCCAGCACGAGAACCAGACGCTGGCGTCGATCACGTTCCAGAACTATTTCCGGATGTACGACAAGCTCGCCGGCATGACGGGCACCGCCGACACCGAGGCGTTCGAGTTCCAGCAGATCTATCACCTGGAAACGATGATCATCCCGACGCACAAGTCGATGGTGCGCAAGGACGAGAACGATCTCGTGTTCCGCACGTTCAAGGAGAAGGTCGACGCCATCGTCGCCGACGTGCGCGATTGCCATGCGCGCGGGCAGCCGGTGTTGGTGGGCACGACGTCGATCGAGAATTCCGAGATGCTGGCGCAGTATCTCGACAAGGAGAAGCTGCCGCACGAGGTGCTCAACGCCAAGCAGCATGCGCGCGAGGCGGAAATCGTCGCGCAGGCGGGACGTCCCGGCGCGATCACCATCGCCACCAACATGGCGGGCCGCGGCACCGACATCGTGCTGGGCGGCGCGATCGAGCGCACGCTGCTCGCGGTGCGCGAGGATCCCGACCTCGACGACACGGCGCGCCAGTTCAAGGTGGACAAGCTGCTCGGCGACTGGCAGGTGCTGCACGACAAGGTGAAGGCGGCGGGCGGGCTGCACATCGTCGGCACCGAGCGCCACGAGTCGCGCCGCATCGACAACCAGCTGCGCGGCCGCGCCGGTCGCCAGGGCGACCAGGGCAGCTCGCGCTTCTACCTGTCGCTCGAGGATCCGCTGTTGCGCATCTTCGGCGGCGAGCGCCTGTCGGCGATCATGACCCGGCTCAAGATGCCGGAAGGCGAGCCGATCGAGCACACGATCGTCAACCGGTCGATCGCCAAGGCGCAGAACCGCGTCGAGTCGCGCAACTTCGACATCCGCAAGCAGCTCCTCGAATACGACGACGTCGCCAACGACCAGCGGCGCGTGATCTACCAGCAGCGCAACGAGCTGCTCGAGAGCAGCGACATCTCGGAGACGATCCGCTCGATGATCCACGGCGAGATCGAGGCGACGGTGCGCCGCGCCATCCCGCCCGACTCGATCGAGGAGCAGTGGGACATGCCCGGCCTCGAAGCCACGCTGGCGAGCGATTTCCAGCTGCAGGCGCCGGTCGCGGCCTGGGTCGCCGACAGCGACGTCGACGCCGAGACGATCAGCGAGCGCATCGTCGCCGCCGCCGACGCCGCATGGCAGGACCGCGAGCGCCAGGCCGGCGCCGAGGTGATGCGCCAGTTCGAGCGCAGCCTGATGCTGCAGACGCTCGATCATCACTGGCGCGAGCACCTGGCGGCGCTCGATCACCTGCGGCAGGGCATCCACCTGCGCGGCTACGCGCAGAAGAATCCCAAGCAGGAATACAAGCGCGAGGCATTCGAGCTCTTTTCCGACATGCTCGACCGCATCAAGCAGGACGTGGTGAAGGTCGTGCTCACCGTGCAGGTGCGCGGCCGCGAGGAAGTCCAGGCGGTGGAGGAAGCGCCGGCCGTCACCAACGTGCGCTACCAGCACGCCGACTACGAGGAGGCGCTGGCGGCCAGCAATGCCGGCGACGAGGGCGGCACCGCCGTCGCGGCGCCACCGTTCGTGCGCGCCGGCGCCAAGGTCGGCCGCAACGACCCGTGTCCCTGCGGCTCGGGCAAGAAGTACAAACAGTGTCACGGACGGCTCGCCTGATCTAGCACGCGGTTCCCCGCGCGCGCGGGGAAAACCGCGCGACTTGCCGTTGCGCACCCGCATGCCATCCACCACCACCGACCTTCACGCGATCGCATGGCGCGCGATGAAGTCGCGCGGGCTCGAGCCGGATTTTCCCGCCGCCGCGCAGCGCGAGGCGGCGCAGATCGGCGCACCGGCGACGGCGGGCGGCGCGGCGACACGCGACCTGCGCGAGCTCCTGTGGGCGTCGATCGACAACGACGATTCGCGCGACCTCGACCAGCTGTCGGTGGCGGCGCCCGCCGCGGGCGGCGCGAGCGTCGTGCGCATCGCGATCGCCGACGTCGACGCATTGATCGCCGCGCATTCGGCGATCGACGGTCACGCCAGCCTCAACACCACGTCGGTGTACACGGCGGGCGGAGTCTTCCCGATGCTGCCGCTCAAGTTCTCCACCGACCTGACGTCGCTCAACCCGGACGTCGACCGCCTCGCCATCGTCGTCGAGATGACGGTCGGCGCCGACGGTGAAATCGGTGCATCGGATATCTATCGCGCCCAGGTTCGCAATCGCGCGAAGCTCGCCTACGACAGCGTCGCCGCGTGGCTCGATGGCAAGGCCGCAGCGCCCCCGCCGGTAGCGGCCGTCGCCGGCATGGACGCGCAGCTTCGCCTGCAGGACCGCATCGCGCAGGACCTGAAGCGCGCGCGCACGTCGCGCGGCGCGCTGGAACTGGAGACGTCGGAGGCGCGCGCCGTGTTCGACAACGGCACGCTGGCCGACCTGCTGGCCGACGAGCCGAACCGCGCCAAGGTGTTGATCGAGGATTACATGATCGGCGCCAACGGCGTCGTCGCGCGCTTCCTTGCCGGCAAGGGATTCGCCACGCTGCGCCGCGTGCTGCCCGTGCCGCAGCGCTGGGACCGCATCGTGGCGCTGGCGACCGGCCTCGGCGATGCGCTGCCGGCGGCGCCGGACGCGAAGGCCCTGAACGCGTTCCTGCTGCGCCGCCGCGCCGCCGATCCCGCGCGCTACGCCGACCTGTCGTTGTCGGTGATCAAGCTGCTCGGTCGCGGCGAATACGTCGCCGACTGCTGCGGCGAGGCGGTCGAGGGCCACTTCGGGCTCGCCGTGCGCGACTACACGCATTCGACGGCGCCGAACCGCCGCTTCCCGGACCTCGTCACGCAGCGAATCCTGAAGGCGGCGCTGGCGGGGGCGCGCGCGCCGTATGCCGAGGCGGAGCTCACGACGCTCGCGGCGCACTGCACCGCGCAGGAAGACAATGCCAACAAGGTCGAGCGCCAGGTGCAGAAATCGGCGGCGGCGATGCTGCTGGCGTCGCGCATCGGCGAGACGTTCGACGGCATCGTCACCGGTGCGTCGGACAAGGGAACGTGGGTGCGCATCGCGCGGCCGATGGCGGAAGGGCGGGTCGTGCGCGGCGACGCGCACCTCGACGTCGGCGACGCGGTGCGGGTCAAGCTGGTGGGCGCGGATGTGGAGCGCGGCTTCATCGATTTCGCCCGCGCGGATGCCAGGGCATGAGCGCGCCGCCGCGTCCCGATCCGCCGCTCGCCTACGAGAACACGCGGTTCATGGAAAGCGAGGAGGCGCGGCCGCTGCGCATCCTCGCCGAATACAGCGAGCCGCTGAAGCGCTTCCGCGCAGCGCGGGTGTGCGAGACGATCGTGTTCTTCGGCTCGGCGCGCCTCGCCGAAGACGGTCCGCTCGGCCGCTACTACCGCGAAGCCCGCGAGCTCGCGCGCCTCGTCACGCTATGGGCGCAAAGCCTCGGCACCGAAGCCTGCCGCTATGTCGTGTGCACCGGCGGCGGCGGCGGCATCATGGAAGCGGCCAACCGCGGCGCGATCGACGCCGGCGGCCTGTCGATCGGGCTCAACATCGCGCTGCCGTTCGAGCAGCATGTCAACCGCTACATCACGCCCGGTCTCGCGTTCCAGTTCCACTATTTCTTCATGCGCAAGCTGTGGTTCGCGCACCTGGCGCGCGCGCTGGTCGTGTTCCCGGGCGGCTTCGGCACGCTCGACGAGATGACCGAGATCCTGACGCTCGCGCAGACGCACAAGCTCGAGCACCCCATTCCCATCGTGATGTACGGCAGCGCGTACTGGAAGGAAATCATCAACTTCGACGCGCTGGTGCGGCACGGCATGATCAGTGCCGACGATCTCGGCCTGTTCCACTTCGCCGACGATCCGGCGCGCGCGCTCGAGCTCCTGAAGGGCGTCGCCGGTCCCGCCACGGCGAAACCGGTCGACAGGGTGCCGGCGTTCGCGCACTCGCGCGTCGGTTGACGATGGCGCGTATCCGCGTCCGGCCGGCGGCATGCGCAAGCATGGCTGCGCGCGGCGCACGTCGTTGGAGCGCAGGACGATGAGCGCGGCGGCATCCGACGCGCTGGTGCTGTTCGGCGTCACCGGCGATCTCGCCTATCGGCAGATCTTCCCCGCGCTGCAGCGTCTCGTCCGCAATGCCGCGCTGGACGTGCCGGTGGTGGGCGTCGCGCGCTCGGCATGGAGCGACGACCAGCTGCGCGCCCACGTGCGCGAGAGCCTCGTCGCCCATGGCGGCGTCGACGAGCAGGCGTTCGCCAGGCTCGCGCCGCGGCTGCGCTACGTCGAGGGCGACTACCAGGACAGCGCGACGTTCGCGCGCATCGGCGCGGCGCTGGCGCCGGCGACGCGCCCGCTGCATTACCTGGCGATTCCGCCGAGCCTGTTCGCCACGGTGATCGAGGGCCTGGTCACGGCGGGCTGCGCGCGCGACGCGCGGGTCGTCGTCGAGAAGCCCTTCGGCCACGACCTCGCGTCGGCGCAGGCGCTCAACGCGCTGTTGCACCGCTACTTCCCGGAGTCGGCGATCTTCCGCATCGATCATTACCTCGGCAAGGAGCCGGTCGAGAACCTGCTGTACTTCCGCTTCGCCAACGCGTTCGTCGAGCCGATCTGGAACCGTAACCACATCGCCGCCGTGCAGATCACGATGGCGGAGCAGTTCGGCATCGAGGGCCGCGGCCGCTTCTACGACGAGGTTGGCGCGATCCGCGACGTCGTGCAGAACCACCTGCTGCAGGTGGCGGCGCTGCTGGCGATGGAGGCGCCCGTGCAGCGCAATCCCGAGACGTCGCGCGACGAGCGCAACCGCCTGTTTCGCGCGATGCGGCCGTTGGCACCGGCGGACGTGGTGCGCGGCCAGTTCGCCGGCTACCGCGACGAGCCCGGCGTGGCCGCCGATTCCGCCGTCGAGACGTTCGCCGCGCTGCGCCTCTACATCGACACCTGGCGCTGGGAAGGGGTGCCGTTCTGCATCCGCGCCGGCAAGAAGCTGCCGGTGACGACGACCGAGGTCGTGGTCGAGCTGAAGCGTCCGCCGCTGACGGTGTTCGACCCGATCGGCGCAGGGTCCTCCAACCGCTTCCGCTTTCGCTTGAGCCCCGACGTGTTCATCTCGCTGCAGGCGCGGGTCAAGGCGCCCGGCGAACGGATGCAGGGCAACGATGTCGAACTGATCGCGCGCCGGCACACGGTCGACGAGATGACGCCCTACGAGCGCCTGATCGGCGATGCGCTGGAAGGCGATGCGTCGCTGTTCGCGAGCAGCGACAGCATCGAGGCGGCGTGGCGCGTGGTCGATCCGGTGCTGTCCGGCATGCCGCCGCCCGCGGTCTACGCGCCGGGCACGTGGGGCCCCCCGGAGGCCGCGCGGGTCGTTGCCGGCAGCGACGGCTGGTCCGATCCCACGCTGTCGCGCGGGGACGCATGACGGGGCTGCGGCGACGAACCTGTTCGGCTAGACGATGCATCGCGCACCCGCCGTGACGATGCGAACGCGAGGACTGACGATGAAGACCACCCGGCAACTCGATGCCCTCGGCCAGCGCCTGTGGCTCGACAACATCACGCGCGGCCTGTTGCGCAGCGGCACGCTCGCGCGCTACGTCGACGAATTCTCGGTGACGGGGCTCACCTCGAACCCGACGATCTTCGACCATGCGATCGGCGGCTCGGCCGACTACGACGAGGCGATCCGCCGCGAATCGGCACGGTGCGGCAGCGACGAGGCGCTGTTCGTCGCGCTCGCGATCGAGGACCTGCGCGAGGCGGCGCGCCTGTTCCTGCCGGCGCATCGCGCCAGCGGCGGCATCGACGGCTGGGTGTCGCTCGAGGTGTCGCCATTGCTCGCCGACGATGCGCGCGGCACGATCGACGAGGCGGCGAAGCTGCACGCGCAGGCGGCGTGCCCGAATCTCTACGTCAAGATCCCGGGGACGGCGGCCGGTGTCGAGGCCATCGAGGCGTCGGTGTTCGCCGGCATTCCGATCAACGTCACGCTGCTCTTCTCGCGCGCGCAGTACGAAGCTGCCGCCGGCGCGTACCTGCGCGCGATCGAGCGGCGCATCGCCAAGGGTCTCGATCCGCGGGTGCATTCCGTCGCGTCGCTCTTCGTCAGCCGCTGGGACGTCGCCGCCAACGACAAGGTGCCGCCCGCGCTGCGCAACCGCCTCGGCATCGCCGTCGCCAGGGACACGTATCGCGCCTACCGGCGCCTGCTCGCGTCGTCGCGCTGGCGCCAGCTCGCGGCGGCCGGCGCGCTGCCGCAGCGCGTGCTGTGGGCGAGCACCGGCACCAAGGACCCGTCGGCCGCCGACACGCTGTACGTCGAGGCGCTGGCGGCACCCGACACCATCGACACGCTGCCGGACAAGACGTTGCTGGCGTTCGCCGATCACGGCCGGCTGGGGCCGCTGATGCCGGACGACGGCGGCGACGCCGACGCCGTGCTGGCGCAGTTCCGCGCCGCGGGCATCGACGTCGACGCGCTGGCCGCCCGATTGCAGCAGGAGGGTGCGGACGCGTTCGTCAAGTCGTGGCGCGAACTCCTCGCGCGCGTGGGCGCCAAGCGTGCGTCGCTGGCCGTGGCGTCCTGAAGCCGCCATGCCGCCCGTCACGCAAGCGCTGATCGTCGCCAACGTCGCGATCTACCTGCTGCAGATGCTGATGCCCGGCATCGTCGTGCCGTTCGCGCTGTGGCCGCTGGATGCCGACAGCGCGAGCGGCGGCCAGGTGAGCTTCGGCGTGTGGCAGGTCGTCACCTATGCGTTCCTGCACGGCGGCCTCGCGCATATCGCGTTCAACATGTTCGCGCTGTACATGTTCGGCGCGCCGTTCGAGCACGTGGTGGGCGGCAGGCGCTACCTCGTCTACTACTTCGTGTGCGTGGTGACGGCGGCGATCACGCAGCTCCTCGTCATGCAGGCGATGGGCGGCCTGTATCCGGCGATCGGCGCCTCGGGCGGCGTATTCGGCTTGCTGCTCGCCTACGCGGCGTACTTTCCGCGCAACAAGGTGTTCCTGATCTTCCTGCCGATCCCGATGCCGGCGCCGATCTTCGTCATGCTCTACGCGGCGCTCGAGCTCGTCCTCGGGGTCACCGGCACGCAGGCGGGCGTCGCGCATTTCGCCCACCTGGGCGGGCTGGTCGGCGGCGCGGCGATGATCTTCTACTGGCGTCACGTGCGGCGCCTGGGCTAGGGCCGCCGCCCGGCGTCACACGCCGAGCAGCGGCGGCAACGCCGCGGGATCTGCCGCGAGCGCGGGCGACGCGCCGGCCAGCACGATCGCCCCCTTCTCCATCACCACCACGCGGTCCGTGTGCGCCAGCACGCTGCGGTAGTTGCGGTCGACGACGATCGAGGCGATGCCGGTGGCGCGGATCGCGCCGACGATGCGCCAGATCTCGCGCACCACGAGCGGCGCGAGGCCCTCGGTGGCCTCGTCGAGGAGCAGCAGGTCCGGGTTGGTCATCAGCGCGCGGCCGATCGCCAGCATCTGCTGCTCGCCGCCCGACAACTGATCGCCACGGTGGCGGAGGCGCTCGGCGATCCGCGGAAACGTCGCCAGCACGCGGCCGAGCGTCCAGTCGTCGCGGCCATCGACGCCGCGGCGCGCGGCGACCACGAGGTTCTCCTCGACGCTCAAGTCGGGAAAGATGCCGCGCCCCTCCGGGACGTAGCCGACGCCCAGGCGCGCAATGGCGCTCGGACGCAGGCCGGTGACATCGCGCCCGCGCACGGCGACGGCACCGGCACTGGCGTGCATGATGCCGAGAATCGTGCGCAGCAGCGTCGTCTTGCCCATGCCGTTGCGGCCGAGGAGCCCGAGCGCCTCGCCGGCGGCGACCTCCAGCTCGACGCCGCGCAGCGCGTGGCTTGCGCCGTAGTGCGCGTGGAGGTCGCGCACGCGCAACAGCGGCGCGCTGGATGACTCCCCCCGAAGCGAGCTTCGCTCGCCACCCCCCACGGGGGGGCGAGCATCTCGGGGCGGCCCTTCGCTGCTCATGCCGACTCGCCGAGGTAGGCCGTCTGCACGTCGGCGTTGGCGCGCACGGCGGCTGGCGCGTCGGTGGCGATCACCGCGCCGTTGACCATCACGGTGATGCGGTCGGCGATGCGGAACACCGCATCCATGTCGTGCTCGACGAGCAGGATCGCATGGCCCTCCCGCAGCGACGCCAGGAGCTCGAGCATCGCCGCGGTTTCCTCCGCACCCATGCCGGCCAGCGGCTCGTCGAGCAGCAACACCTGCGGCGCCGTGGCGAGGCACATCGCCACCTCGAGCTGGCGCCGCTGGCCGTGCGACAGCGTCGCGGCGATGCGATCGGCAAGCGCGGCGAGGCCGGTGCGGGCGAGGGCGTCGCGCGCGGCAGCGAGGCTGCGTGCGCAACGCGCCGCGGCGTCGGGCGCGAACGGCGCGGGAAACCGGCCTTGCGCGCACAGCCGGCAGTTCTCGAGCACGGTGAACGGCATGAACACCGTGCTGCGCTGGTACGTGCGACCGAGCCCCCTGCGCGCACGCCACGGCTGCGAGGCGCGGGTGACGTCGATGCCGCCGAGCATGATCGTGCCCGCGTCGGCCGCCAGTTCGCCGGCAAGCACGTTGACGAGCGTCGACTTCCCCGCGCCGTTGGTGCCGATCACCGCATGCACGCTGCCGCGCGCGAGGTCGATCGACACGCCGTCCACCGCGGTGAGGCCGCCGAAGCGACGCACGATGCCGCGCGCCCGCAGCAGAACCTCGCCGTCACGATCGGTGCCCACGGCCGCCGGCGGCAGGCTGACCGGCGTGCCATCGCGCACTGTCGACGCGCGCGGCGCGCTCATGGCGCGAGGGTGCGCGGCGAACGCGTTCGCCACATGCCGCGCAGTCCCATCAGCCCGCGCGGCATCGTCGCCACCAGCACGATGATGGCGATTCCCAGCGGCAGCTGCCAATGCCGGGAGAACGCGCCGAACACGGCCTCCGACTGGAACGCCTCCTTCAGCACGATGAACGTCAGCGCCCCGAGCACGGCACCGCGCAGGCTGCCCATGCCGCCGAGGATCAGCATCAGCAGCACCGCGCCCGACTGATGCCATGCGAGCAGCTCCGGGTTGACGAAGCCATCCTTCACGGCCCACAGCAGGCCGGCGATGCCGGCGAGCGCGCCGCCGATCGTGAAGGCAGCGAGCTTGTAGCCGTAGGTCGGAAAGCCCGCGGCGCGCATGCGCGTCTCGTTGACGCGGATGCCGGCGAGCGCGTGGCCGAAGCGCGAGCGCTTGATCGCCGCGAGTCCGACGAACACGGCAAGCAGCACCGCGAAGGTCACGTAATAGAACGTGCGCGCATCGCCGAGGTTGGCGACCAGCGGCAGCGTCGGCTTGACGTTGAGGTAGATGCCGTCGCTGCCGCCGCCGATCGCCGTGTCGTGGAACACGTAATAGGCCATCTGCGAGAACGCCAGCGTCACCATGATGAAGTAGACGCCGCGCGTGCGCAGCGCGAGGGCGCCGATGGCGGCGGCCGCGATCGCGGTGACCAGCAGGACCGCGGGCGCCAGCCATGCGAGCGACGGTGCGCCGGACCTGGGCGCGAGCAGCACGGTGGCGTAGGCGCCGATGCCGAGGAACGCGGCGTGGCCGAACGACACGAGGCCGGTCTCGCCGGCAAGGAGCTCCAGCGACAGCGCGAAGATGGCGTAGACCATGATCGACGTCGCGAGGTCGACGGCGAAGCGGCCCCCGACGAGCGGGAACATCGCGCATGCGATCGCCGCGGCCGCGACCGGTGCCGCCTGCCGCATCATGCTGCGCGGGGTCGGCACCTCGTCAGACACGGCGGAACAATCCCTCGGGGCGCCACAGCAGGATCGCCGCCATCAGCACGTAGACGGCTACGCCGGAGGCCTGCGGGAAGAGCACCTTGCCGAACGTGTCGACGATGCCGACCAGCAGCGCGGCGAAGAGCGCACCGCGCACCGAGCCGATGCCGCCGATCACGACCACCACGAACGAGATGATCAGCACCTGGTTGCCCATGCCCGGGTAGACGGACGACACGGGCGCCGCGATCATCCCGGCGAACGCGGCGAGCGCGACACCGGCGGCGAACACCACGCGGTAGACGAAGCGGATGTCGACGCCGAGCGCCTCGATCATCTCGCGGTTCGACGCGCCTGCGCGGATCGCCATGCCGAGGCGCGTGCGCGCGAGCACGAGCCAGAGTCCGGCGGCGACGGCAATGCACACGGCGGAGATGAAGAGCCGGTACACCGGATAGGTCATCAGGTCGCCCAGAGGCACGCTCGCCGACAGCCCGGCCGGCATCGCCACGCCGTGCACGTCGTCGCCGGCGGCGAGGCTGCGCAGTTCCTCGAACACGAGGATGAGCCCATAGGTCATCAGCACCTGCTGCAGGTGATCGCGGCGGTAGAGGTAGCCGACGAAGCCCCATTCGAGCAGGTAGCCCAGCAGCACCGACAGCACGAGGCCGATGGCGAGCGTGGTGGCGAAGCCGCCGGCGAGATGCTGCGCGACGAACGGCGCGAGCGAATAGGCCATGTACGCGCCGATCATGTAGAAGCTGCCGTGCGCGAGGTTGATCACGCCCATGATGCCGAAGATCAGCGTCAGGCCGCTGGCGACGAGGAACAGCAGCAATCCGTACTGGATCGCATTGAGGCACTGCACCAGGAACGTGGCGAGGTCCATGCGTGGGGCGCGCAAAAAAGCCGGCCGCCGGATCGCTCCCGCGCGGCCGGCCGGTGGTGCCGCAGTTACATCGTGCAGCCGGGTGAGGGGTCGGCGAGCGCCTTCACCGCGACGCTCACGTACTGGTTTTTGGTGCCCTCGACCTTGCGCAGGTAGATGTCCTGCACCGGTTCGTGCGAGCGCGACAGCGTGAACTTGCCGCGCGGGCTGTCGATCGTCGCCTTGCCCATCGCCGCCTCGAGCGCCGCACGCTGCTTGACGTCGCCCTTCACGGCGGAAAGGCCTGCGGCGAGCAGCTGTGCCGAGTCGTAACCCTGCACGGCGTAGACGTCGGGCGCGGTCTTGTACGCCGCCGCGTATGCGGCGCGGAACGCGTTGTCGCGCGGCGTGTTGAGGCCGTCGGCGTAATGCAGCGTGGTCAGCATGCCTTGCGCCGCATCGCCCTGCGCCTCGAGCGTGCCGTCGGTGAGGAAGCCCGGTCCATAGAGGGGAATCGACTTCGACAGGCCGGCCGCAGCGTAGTCCTTGACGAACTTGACGGCGCCGCCACCGGCGAAGAACGCATAGACGGCATCGGGCTTGGTCGCCGCGATTTCCGTCAGCAGCGCCTGGAACTCGACATTGGGGAAGGGCAGCGTGAGCTCCTTGACCACCTGCCCGCCGGATGCCGCGAGGCCGTCCTTGAAGCCCTGCACCGATTCGTCGCCTGCCGCGTATTTCCACGTGATCGTGACGACCTTCTTCGCGCCCTTGTCGCCGGCGACCTTGCCCATCGCGTAGCCTGGCTGCCAATTGGAGAACGAGGCGCGGAAGATCGACGGGCCGCACATCGCTCCCGTCACCGCGCGCGCGCCGGCATTGGGGATCACCAGCAGCGTGTCGGTGTCCTTGGCGACCTTGGCCATCGCCATCACCACGCCCGAATGCACGGTGCCGACGACGACGTCGACATTGTCGCGCTTGATGAGCTTGTTGATGTTGTCGACCGCCTTCGACGGCTCGGACTCGTCGTCGACCTTGAAGTATTCGATCTCGCGGCCGCCGAGCTTGCCGCCCTGCTCGTTCACGTACAGCTTGAAGCCGTTCTCGATCGCATTGCCGAGCGCGGCGTAGGTGCCGGTGTATGGCAGCATGAAGCCCACCTTGACCTTGTCCTGGGCATGCGCGCCGAGCGCGACTGCCGCGGCGGCGACGGCGGCCAGCGTGCGCAGAATTGCGCGGGGATCGGATCTCATCGGATGTCTCCTCCTGGTGTCGATCATGTATGTTCGGCGACGAAGGCGGCGATCATCGCCGCCAGCAGTTCGGGCTTCTCGCGCTGCGGCGAATGGCCGCAGTCCGCGAGCACCTCCATTCGGGTTGCCGGCACGCGCTGCGCGATGCCCTCGATCTGCGCCAGCGTGCCGTATTCGTCGCGCTCTCCCTGTATCGCCAGCACCGGACAGCGCACGCCGCGAAGCATATCCTCGATCGACCAGCGGCGAAACTCCGGCGCGAGCCATGCGCCGCACCAGCCGCCGAACGCCGATTCGGGATCGGCGTGATAGCGCGCGAGGCGCGCCGCGAGCGCGCCCTGCGCGTACGCGTCGCGTGCGCGCTCGATACTGGCGATGGAAACGTCCTCGACCTTGATGTGCGGCGCGATCGCCACCACGCCGCGCGCCCATCCGGGAAAGCGCGCGGCATGGATCAGCGCGATCGAGCCGCCATCGCTGTGGCCCACCAGGAACACCGCCTCGCGCGCGGCGTCGATGCGCAGCGCGGCGGCAAGCGCGGGCAGCGCCTGCTCCCCCTGGCGGTGCATGAACGACGCCGTCCAGCGGTGGTCATGCGGCCGCGGCGTCGAGCGGCCGTAGCCTTCGCGCGAATACACGAGCCCGCGTGCGCCTGCGGCATCGCACACCATTTGCGGCCAGCCGCGCCACATCGCGACCGACCCCAGGCCCTCGTGCAGGAACACGAGCAGCGGCGCGTCGGTGCGCTCGGCCGCGATCCACGCATGTTCGATCGTGACGCTTCCTGTTTCACCCGCGATGTCGACCAACGCCGGCGTCATCGCGCGGCGTCCGCTTCACGCTCGCGCAGGCGATACCGCTGGATCTTGCCGGTGGCCGTCTTCGGCAGCTCGGCCATGAACTCGATGGCGCGCGGATACTTGAAAGGCGCAAGGCGGTCCTTGACGAACGCCTTCAGCTCCTCGGCCAGCGCGTCGCCGGCGTCGACACCGGCGCGGGCGACGACACAGGCCTTGGCGCGCGTCAGGCCGTCGGCATCGGCGACGCCGATCACCGCGGCCTCGAGCACCGCCGGGTGCGCCATCAGCGCGGCCTCCACCTCGAACGGCGACACGTATTGCCCGCTGACCTTCAGCATGTCGTCGCCGCGGCCGGCATACGTGTAGTAGCCGTCGCCATCGCGCAGGTACTTGTCGCCGCTCTTGGTCCAGGCACCGACGAACGTCGCGCGCGAGCGCTCGCGGTCGGCCCAGTAGCAGAGCGCCGCGCTGTCGCCGCGCACGTAGAGGTCGCCGATCTCGCCGTCGGCGACCGCGAGCCCGTCCTCGCCGCGCAACTCCACGGTGTAGCCCGCCACCGGCGTGCCGGTGGTGCCGTAGCGCACGGCGCCGGCGTGGTTCGACAGGAAGATGTGCAGCATCTCGGTGGACCCGATGCCGTCGAGGATATCGACATCGTATTGCGCGCGAAAGCGCTCGCCGATCGCGCGAGGCAGCGCTTCACCCGCGGACACGCACAGCCGCAGCCGCAGCGATTCGCGAGCGGGCCTGTCGGTTGCGGCGAGCATCGCCGCGTAGAGCGTCGGCACGCCGAAGAACACCGTCGGCCGGGCGTCGACGATGCGTTGCCACACCGCCTGCGGCGTCGGCCGCTCGCCCATCAGCACGACGCTCGCGCCCGCGCACAACGGGAAGGTCATCGCGTTGCCGAGACCATACGCGAAGAAGAGCTTGGCTGCCGAGAACACGGTGTCCGCCGGCGACAAACCCAGCACGCTCTGCGCGTACGTGACGTTCGTCCAGTGCAGGTTGGCGTGCGTGTGCACCGCCGCCTTGGGGCGCCCGGTGGACCCCGAGGAATAGAGCCAGAAGGCGATGTCGTCGTCGCGCGTGTCGACCGGCTGCGCCTGTGGTGTTGCGGCGGCGAGGAGGGCAGTGAACGACGTCGCATCGGCGTGCGGTGCGCCGCTGACGATGCGCACGTCGACGGCGTGGGCTGCCCGCCCCAACGCCGCGTCGAGCGTCGCCGCGAGCGCCGCCGATACCACCACCGCGCGGGCGCGCGAATGCTCGAGCATGTATACGTAGTCGTCGACGGTGAGCAGCGTATTGACCGCCACCGGCACCACGCCGGCGTACAGCGCGCCGAGGAACGCCACCGGCCAATCGAGGCCGTCTTGCGCGAGCAGCAGCATCCGCTCTTCGCGGCGCATTCCGCGCGCGCCGAGCGCCGCGGCGAATGCCCGCGCGCGCGCCGCGAGCTCGGCATAGGTGAGCGTGCCGGTGTCGTCGCGATAGGCGACGGCATCGGGCCATGCCGTCGCGCGGGCGAACACGTCCGCCGCGAAGTTGTAGCGGGGCGGGGGTGGGGTCACGTTTTCCTCCTCGACGTGCAAAATAGTGCTTGTTTATTTGAAGTGTCAAGCACTATACTGCATTTCATGTCAGACCCCCTCGACAGTGCCGCGTCGCGACGGCCGGCGCAACGTCGTGCGCCGGCGTCCGCAGCCGTCGCGTCAGCACGCGAGCGTGTGACGGCGCCCGCGGACGCTGGCGAGCCTGCCGGATTTCTCGCGGCGCTGGGCGAGCGCGTACGCACGCTGCGCGCGCGTCGCGGGCTCACGCGCAAGGCGCTGGCGAGCGCCGCGCAGGTGTCGCAACGCCACCTCGCCAATCTCGAGTCGGGTTCCGGCAACGCATCGATCCTGGTGCTGCGGCAGGTCGCTGGCGCCCTCGACTGTCCGCTCACCGCGATCGTCGCCGATGCCGCGCACGATTCGCCTGAGCGCCTCCTGATCGACGACCTGCTGTCGCGACGTACCGAGGAAGAGCTGGTTGCGGCGCGTCACACGCTGGTGGCGCTGTTCGGCGACGCGGCGGCGCCGTCGGCGCGACGGCGAATCGCGCTGATCGGCTTGCGCGGCGCCGGCAAGTCGTCGCTGGGCACGCGGCTGGCGACGACGCTCGGCACGCGCTTCGTCGAGCTTTCGCGCGACATCGAGCGGCTGGCCGGGTGCACCGCGGACGAGATCCACGCGCTCTACGGCCAGGCGGCCTATCGCCGCTACGAGCGGCGCGCGCTGGAAGCCGCGCTCGCCGCCGACGCCGACACCGTGATCGCCACGCCGGGCGGCATCGTCGCCGAGCCGGCGACGTTCAACCGGCTGCTCGCGCACTGCACGACAGTGTGGTTGCAGGCGACGCCCGAGGAGCACATGCAGCGGGTGATGGCGCAAGGCGATCTGCGTCCCATGGCCGGCAACCGCGAGGCGATGGCGGACCTCAAGCGCATTCTCGACGGCCGTGTTGCGTTCTACGCCAAGGCGGACTACACGCTGGACACGCGGGGCCGCACGCTCGCCGAGGCGGATGCCGCGCTGCGGCGACTCGTGGCACCCGCTTTCTCCGCCGCGGGCGCGCAGACGAAAGTGGATTCCCGGCGTGGCGCATCGCCGCATCGCCGCATGCAGGCGCCCGCGCAACCGCGCGCCGTGGCGGACGCGCGTCCGCGCAGCCGCGGTCGAGGCGCGCGATGAATCGCGGCGTCACCACCGAGACCGATGCGGTCGACTTCCGCACCGACCCCGCGCGCTATCGCCACTGGACGCTCGCGGTGGACGACGGCGTCGCGACGCTGACGCTCGGCGTCGCCGAGGACGGCGGCATCCGTCCGGGGTACGCGCTCAAGCTCAACTCCTACGACCTCGGCGTCGACATCGAGCTCGCCGACGCGCTCGACCGCATCCGCTTCGAGCATCCCGAGGCGCGCGCAATCGTCATCACCGGCGGCCGCGAGCGCGTGTTCTGCTCGGGCGCCAACATCTTCATGCTGGGGCTCGCGTCGCACGCCTGGAAGGTGAACTTCTGCAAGTTCACCAACGAGACGCGCAACGGCCTCGAGGACGCGAGCCGCCATTCCGGACTCAAGTCGCTGGCCGCCGTCAACGGCGCATGCGCGGGCGGCGGCTACGAGCTGGCGCTCGCCTGCGACGAGATCCTGCTGGTCGACGATCGCTCGTCGGCGGTGTCGTTGCCGGAAGTGCCGCTGCTCGGCGTGCTGCCCGGCACCGGCGGCCTGACGCGGGTCACGGACAAGCGCCGCGTGCGCCACGACCATGCGGACATCCTGTGCACGACGGCGGAGGGCGTGCGCGGACAGCGGGCGCTCGACTGGAAGCTGGTCGATGCGCTGGCGAAGCCTGGCCAGTTCCGCGACGCGGTGGCGGCGCGCGCGCGGGCGCTGGCCGACGCCAGCGATCGACCGCGCGGCGCCAAGGGCGTGCCGCTGCCGCCGATCGCGCGCCTTGTCGACGCCGCGGGCTACCACTACGACCACGTCGACGTGGCGCTCGACCGCGCACGCCGCAGCGCCACGTTCACGCTGCGCGGCCCCGCGGCCGATGCCGCGGTGGACGTCGGCGCCATCGAGGCGGCCGGCGCCCACTGGTGGCCGCTCGCTTTCGCGCGGGAGCTCGACGACGCGATCCTGTCGCTGCGCACCAACGCCACCGGCATCGGCACGTGGGTGCTGAAGACGGCCGGCGATCCCGCCGCGATGTTGCGCATCGACGCCGCGCTGGCGGCGCACGCCGGGCACTGGTTCGTGCGCGAGACCATCGGCGCGCTGCGCCGCACGCTGGCGCGCCTCGATGTCACGTCGCGCTCGCTGTTCGCGCTGGTCGAGCCGGGCGCGTGCTGCGCGGGCACGCTCTTTGAAGTGGCGCTCGCCGCCGACCGCAGCTACATGCTCGCCGGTGGCGACGATGCGCCGCGCATCGCACTGTCCGCGCAGAACTTCGGCGCGTACCCGATGGTCAACGGCCGCGCACGGATCGCCGCGCGTTTCCACGACGACGTCGCCGCGATTGGCGCCGCGCGCGCCGCCGCGGGACGCCGGCTCGATGCCGCGGAAGCGGCGGCGCTCGGCCTCGTCACCGCGACGCCCGACGACATCGACTGGGCCGACGAAGTGCGCATCGCGCTCGAGGAGCGCGCCAGCCTGTCGCCCGACGCGCTCACCGGGCTCGAGGCCAACCTGCGCTTCGGCGGCACGGAAACGATGGCGTCGCGGATATTCGGCCGGTTGACGGCGTGGCAGAACTGGATCTTCGTGCGGCCCAACGCGGTGGGCGAGCGCGGCGCGCTCAAGGTCTACGGCAAGGGCGTCGCGCCGCAGTTCGACTGGGATCGCGTGTAGCCGCGCATGCGCGACATCTCCGTTGACCTCTCCAGGAGCCTGCTCGCCCGTCATTCCGGCGAATGCGGGGATCCGGTCGTGACGGGGCGGAAGGGCGCGGGTGCGCTCGCAATCGCGGCGTCAAGGCTGGATCCCCGCTTTCGCAGGGATGACGATGGGAGGACTTCGCGGTGACCACGATCGACTACAACGAGCGCATCCCCAACAACGTCGGCCTCGCCGACGACAAGGCGCTGCGGCGCGCGCTCGAACAGTGGCAGCCTGGCTACCTCGCCTGGTGGCGCGAGATGGGCCCGCTCGATTCGCAGGCGCTCGACGTGTACCTGCGCACCGCGGTGAGCGTGGAGCCGTCGGGCTGGGCGAATTTCGATTACGTCAGGATGCCGGATTACCGCTGGGGCATCTTCCTCGCGCCGGGCGACCCCGCGCGCACCGTGAATTTCGGCGAGCACATGGGCGAGCCGGCGTGGCAGGAGGTGCCGGGCGAGCATCGCGCGAACCTGCGGCGGATCATCGTCACGCAGGGCGATACCGAGCCCGCGTCGATCGAGCAGCAGCGCCATCTCGGCGCGACCTGCCCGTCGCTGTACGACTTGCGCAACCTGTTCCAGGTGAACGTCGAGGAAGGACGCCACCTGTGGGCGATGGTGTACCTGCTGCACCGGCATTTCGGCCGCGACGGGCGCGAGGAGGCCGCCGCGCTGCTGGAGCGGCGCTCGGGCGACACCGACAATCCGCGGATCCTCGGCGCATTCAACGAGCGCACGCCGGACTGGCTGGCGTTCTTCATGTTCACCTATTTCACCGATCGCGACGGCAAGTTCCAGCTGTGCGCGCTCGCCGAATCGGGATTCGACCCGCTGGCGCGCACGACGCGTTTCATGCTCACCGAGGAAGCGCATCACATGTTCGTCGGCGAGTCCGGCGTGGCGCGCACGCTGCAGCGCACGGCGGAAGTGATGAAGGCGCTCGGCGACGACGACGCGCAGGCGGTGCGTGCGGCCGGCGCCATCGATCTCGCCACGCTGCAGCGCTATGTCAATTTCCACTTCAGCGTGACGATCGACCTGTTCGGCGCCGACGTGTCGTCGAACGCGGCGACCTTCTACAGCGCAGGGCTCAAGGGGCGCTTCGAGGAAGGCAAGCGCGACGATGACCACCGTCTCGGCGACCGCACCTACCGGATCCTTGAAAACGTCGATGGCCGCCTCGTCGAGCGCGACGTGCCGATGCTGAACGCGCTCAACGAGGTGCTGCGCGACGATTTCATCCGCGACTCGATCGCCGGCATCGGCCGCTGGAACAGGGTGCTCGAGAAAAACGGGCTGCCGCAGCGCCTCGTCACGCCGCACAAGGCGTTCAACCGCAGGATCGGCTCGCTCGCCGGCCTGCGCGTGACCCCGCAGGGCGACGTCGTCGACGAGGCGACGTGGCAGGCACGCGAGGGCGAGTGGCTGCCGAGCGCCGGTGATCGCGCGTTCGTCGCGTCGCTGATGGGGCGCGTCGTCGAGCCGGGCAGGTTCGCCGGCTGGATCGCGCCGCCGCCGGTCGGCGTCAACCGGCAGCCGATCGACTTCCAGTACGTGCGCTTCGGCTGAATCGATGCACGGCGAGCATGCAGCGGCGGCGGGCGACGCGGGCGGCGCGCAAGCGGCGACCGTGGACGTGCTGAAACAGCACCTCATCGACCCCGAGATCTGCATCCGCTGCAACACGTGCGAGGAAACCTGCCCGAGCGACGCGATCACGCACGACGCGCGCAACTACGTCGTCGACGCGGGCAAGTGCAATGCGTGCCTCGCCTGCATCGGCCCATGCCCGACCGGGGCGATCGACAACTGGCGCCTCGTCGCCCGCGACGCGGCCTACGCCACGCAGGCGCAGTTCGGCTGGGACGTGCTGCCTCCTGCCGAAGCGGCGGCGGCGCAGCCGCTCGCGACCATCACTGCCGCGGTCACCGCCGCTCCATCGCCGCTGCCGAGCATCGACGATCGTGCGCCGGGCGCGACGATGCCGCCGCCGAGCGCCGCGCACCCGCAGGTCAACCTCTATTCGATGCGCGCGCCGCTCAAGGCCACCGTCGCCGGCAATTTCCGCGTCACCGCGGACGATGCCGCGAGCGACACGCGCCACATCGTGCTCGACTTCGGCGCGACGCCATTCCCGGTGCTCGAAGGCCAGTCGATCGGCATCGTGCCGCCGGGTGCCGACGGCGAGGGCCGCGCGCACCTCGCGCGCCAGTACTCGGTGGCGAGCCCGCGCGATGGCGAGCGCGCCGGCTACAACAACCTCGCGATCACCGTGAAGCGCGTGACCGCCGACCACGCCGGTCGTCCCGTGCGCGGATTGTGCTCGAATTACCTGTGCGACCTCGCCAAGGGCGACGTCGTCGACGTCATCGGTCCGTTCGGCAACACGTTCCTGATGCCGGACGATCCCGCGGCCCACATCGTGATGATCTGCACCGGCACCGGCAGCGCGCCGATGCGCGCGATGACCGAGCGCCGACGGCGCCTCGGCCCGGGCGCCGCTGGCGGCAGGCTGCTCCTGTTCTTCGGCGCACGCAGCGAGGGCGAGCTGCCGTACTTCGGGCCGCTGACGCGCCTGCCGCGTACGTTCATCGACGTCAATCTCGCGTACTCGCGGATGCCGGATGCGCCGAAGCGCTACGTGCAGGACCGCCTGCGCGAGCGCCGCGGCGAGCTCGGCGCGCTGCTGGCCGATGCCGCCACGCATGTCTACGTCTGCGGCCTGCGCGACATGGAGGAAGGCGTGCTCGAGGCGCTGGCCGACGCCGTGCGTGCCGCGGGCCGCGACTGGCCCGCCGAATGGCGCGCGCTCAAGGCCGGCGGCCGGCTGCATTTCGAGACGTATTGATGAAGTTCGCCGAAATCACGCCGGGCCGCGTGATCGTGCTCGGGCCGGCAAGCCTCGACACGGCGTCGATGGTCGAGTTCGCCCGCGCGTGGGACCCGCAGTGGTTCCATACCGATGTCGCGCGGGCGACGGCGTCGCGGTGGGGCGGACTCATCGCCAGCGGCTGGCAGAGTTGCGCGCTGGCGATGAAGCTCGCCGTCGAGCACGTGCTGCAAGGCTCCGAATCGTTCGGCTCGCCCGGCCTCGACTACGTGAAATGGTCGGCGCCGCTGCGCCCCGGCGACGCCGTGACGCTGACCATGACGGTCGAGGAAGCGCGGCGCTCGCAAAGCCGTCCCGACCTTGGCGTCGTGCGCTGGCGCTGGGAATTGCGCAACCAGCGCGGCGAGACGATCGTCGACCTCCGCGCTACCAGCCTCTTCGACCTGACGCAAGCCTAGGCGCCCGCGGTTGTCGACTACGACGGCAGTAGCGCGCGACTAACGCAAGCGCGCGGCGACACCGCATAATGACGGTCATCCGTCGCGGCGCGCGCCCGCGACTCGTGCGCGCCCACCGCGATCGATGCCGCGGCGTACGCCGACGGTCACGGCAGGGACCGCAAGCTGCCGTAGCGACGCGCGCCGGGGGGACCTGTTGGCTGACCTGATTTCCGTTCGCGACCTTTCGATCGAGTTCGACAATCGCGGCCTGGCGGTGCCGGCACTGCGTGGCGTTTCGTTCCGCATTCGACCGGGCGCGACGGTGGCGCTGGTGGGCGAGTCGGGATCGGGCAAGTCGGTCACGGCGCAGGCAATCATGGGCATCCTGCCGCCGAGCGCGAGCATCACGCATGGCCAGATCCTGTTCGCGGAGCCGGGATCCACGGCGAAGCCGGTCGACATCACGCGGCTGGCCCGCGACGGCCGCAGGATGCGCCACATCCGCGGCCGCCACATCTCGATGATCTTCCAGGAGCCGATGGTGTCGCTGTCGCCGCTGCACACGATCGGCGACCAGGTCAGCGAGGCGCTGTTCCTGCACCACCGCACCCCGCATCGCGCCGGCATGCGGCGCACTGCGGAAATGCTCGGGCTGGTCGGCTTCCCCGATCCCGAGCGCGCGCTGAAGAGCTATCCGTTCGAGCTGTCGGGGGGCCTGCGCCAGCGCGCGATGATCGCGATGGCGCTGATCTGCGGGCCGTCGCTGCTGATCGCCGACGAGCCGACGACGGCGCTGGACGTCACCGTGCAGGCGCAGATCCTGGCGCTGGTCAACGACCTGCAGGCCGAGCTCGGCATGGCGGTGATGATCATCACCCACGACCTCGGCGTCGTCGCCAACGTCGCCGAGGAAGTCGTGGTGCTCTACGAGGGCCGGATCGTCGAGCAGGGCACGATCAGCGCGCTGTTCGAGCATCCGACGCACCCGTATCTCAAGGCGCTGCTGCGCGCGGTGCCGCATTTCGACATGCAACCGGGCGAGCGGCTGGAATCGATCCGCGCCGTCGATCACCAGAAGGGGCCGCTCGTGGAGAAGGGCGAGCCGTGGCCGGCCGACGCGCCGGAGCTCCTGCTCGACGTGCGCGGGGTGTCGAAGTCGTTCGTCACCAAGGGCAGCGGATGGCTGCGCCAGCGTGCGGGGCCGGTGCTGCGCGCGGTGGACGACGTCAGCCTCGCGATCCGCCGCGGCACGTGCCTCGGCCTCGTCGGCGAAAGCGGCTGCGGCAAGACCACGCTCGGCAAGCTGGTGATGCGCGCACTGGAGCCCGATCGTGGCGAGATCCATTACAACGACCGCGGGCGCGTGCTCGACGTCGTGCACGCCGACGCCGACGAGCTGCTGCAGTTCCGGCGCCGGGTGCAATACATCTTCCAGGACCCTTTCAGCTCGCTCAATCCGCGGATGACGGTGTTCGACATCCTGCGCGAGCCGCTCGTCATCCACGGCATCGGCGACGCCGACTATCGCGCGGCGATGGCGAAGGAGCTGATGCGCCTCGTCGGGCTCGATCCGCGCTTCCTCAACCGCTATCCGCACAGCTTCTCGGGCGGCCAGCGCCAGCGCATCGGCATCGCCCGCGCGCTGGCGCTCAAGCCGGATCTCGTGCTCTGCGACGAACCGGTGTCGGCGCTCGACGTGTCGATCCAGGCGCAGGTGCTCAATTTGCTGAAGGACCTGCAGGCCGAGCTCGGACTCACCTACCTGTTCGTGTCGCACAACCTCGCCGTGGTCGACTACGTCGCCGACGACATCGCGGTGATGTGCCGCGGCCGCATCGTCGAGTCGGCGCCGCGCGAGGCGCTGTTCCGCAACCCGATGCATCCGTATACGCGCGGATTGCTGGCCGCCGTCCCCTATCCCGACATCCATCGCAAGCTCGACCTCGCCGCCGTGCTCGATGGCGCGGCACGCAGTCCCGAGCAGTGGCCGGCACCGTTCGCCTGGACCGCCGACGGCGCAGGCGCGCTGACCGACATGGGTGGCGGCCATCGCGTGCGCGTGCAGCAGGCGGCGCTGGCGCAGGGCGAGCCCGCATGAGCCTGCATGGCGCCGCCGTCGCACTGCTCTGGCTCGTGGCGATCGCCGCCGGCGCGCCGGTGCGCGGCGAGGAGCCGCCGATGTTCGCGTTCGACGTGTCCTCCGGCGCGCTGCCGCCGCTTGCCAAACGGCTTCCCGAGGACCCGCTGGTGGTGAAGCCGCAACGCGCCGACTGGCGCGTGGGCCGCTACGGCGGAACGTTGCGGACGCTGATGGCCAAGGACCGCGATATCCGCATGATGGTGGTCTACGGCTATGCGCGCCTGGTCGGCTACGACGAGAACCTGCGCATCGTGCCCGATCTGCTCGATCGGGTGGACAACGTCGAGGACCGCGTGTTCACGCTGCACCTGCGCCCCGGCCACAAGTGGTCCGACGGCCGCCCCTTCACGTCCGCCGACTTCAAGTTCTACTGGGACGACGTCGTCAACAACCGCGACCTCTCGCCGTTTGGATTGCCGCAGGCGCTGCGCGTCGACGGCAAGGGCCCGCGCTTCGAGGTGCTCGACGAGCGCACGGTCCGCTACACGTGGGACGCACCCAATCCCCAATTCCTGCCGGCGCTGGCCGCGCCGAGCCCGCTCTACATCTACCGCCCTGCGCATTACCTGCGCAAGTTCCATGCGCATTACGTCGGCCTCGACAAGGCGAACGCGCAGGCGGTCGCCGCCGGCTCGCGCGACTGGATCGGCCTCTACCAGAAGCTCGACGAGCAATATCGCTTCGACAATCCCGACCTGCCGACGCTCGAGCCATGGATCAACACGACGCCCATGCCGTCGACACGCTTCGTGCTGGTGCGCAATCCGTATTTCCACCGCGTCGACGAGCAGGGGCGCCAGCTGCCGTACATCGACCGCGTCGAGGTCAGCGTGACCGACGACAAGCTGATCCCGGCGAAGACCGGTTCGGGCGAGTCCGACCTCCAGGCGCGCTACCTGCGATTCGACGACTACACGTTCCTCAAGCAGAGCGAGGCGCGAAACCATTACCACGTGCGGTTGTGGGAGAAGGCGCTGGGGTCGCAGCTCGCGCTCTACCCAAACCTCAACGTCGCCGATCCCGTGTGGCAGCGGCTGATGCGCGACGCGCGCTTCCGCCGCGCGTTGTCGCTGGCGGTCAACCGCCACGAGATCAACGAGGTCGTCTATTTCGGCCTCGCCCGCGAGTCGGCCAACACGGTGCTGACGCGAAGCCCGCTGTTCCGGCCCGAGTTCCGCGCCGCGTGGAGCCAGTTCGACGTCGCCAAGGCCAACGCGCTGCTCGACGATCTCGGGCTCAAGCGGCGCGACGCCAACGGGGTGCGCCTGCTCCCCGACGGCCGGCCGATGGAGCTGATCGTCGACACGTCGGGTGAGAGCACCGAGGAGACCGACGTGCTGGAGCTCGTCCGCGACAGCTGGCGCAAGGTCGGCATCGCGATGTTCGCGCGCCCGTCGCAGCGCGAGGTGTTCCGCCGCCGCGTCTACGCCGGCATGTCGATGATGTCGATCTGGTCGGGACTCAACAACGGCATCCCCACGCCGGAGATGAGCCCCGCCGAGCTCGCGCCGACGTCGCAGGACCAGCTGCAGTGGCCGATGTGGGGCCAGCACTACCAGAACCGCCGCGAGGGTGGCGAGGCGCCGGCGCTGCCGGCCGCGCAGAAGCTGCTCGATCTCTACGGCCGCTGGCAGCTCGCGACGAATTACGCCGAGCGCGAAAAAATCTGGCTCGAGATGCTCGGCATCAACGCCGACGAGGTCTACACGATCGGCATCGTGTCGCGTGCGCCGCAGCCGATCGTCGTCGGCGACACCCTGCGCAACGTGCCCGCGGACGGCGTCTACAGCTGGGATCCCGGCGCCTACTTCGGCATGTACCGGCCGGAGACGTTCTGGCTCGACGACAAGGCCCGGCCATGATGCTGCGCTACGTCGTCAAGCGCATCCTGCTGATGATCCCGACGCTGATCGCGGTCAGCATCATCGTGTTCACGATCATCCAGCTGCCGCCGGGCAACTACCTCGAGAGCTACATCGCCGAGCTGCAGGCGCAGGGCGAGACGGTCGACCAGCAGAAGGTCGATTTCCTGCGCCAGTACTACGGCCTCGACAAGCCGTTGCCGGAGCAATACCTGCGCTGGGCGGGCGGAATGCTGGTCGGCGACTTCGGCTATTCGTTCGAGTTCAACATGCCGGTCACCAAGGTCGTCGGCGACCGGATGTTGCTCACGATCATCATCTCGCTGGTCACCGTGCTGTTCACGTGGGCGGTGGCGTTTCCCATCGGCATCTACTCGGCCACCCACCAGTACAGCTGGGGAGACTACGGGCTGTCGCTATTGGGATTCCTCGGCATCGCGATCCCGAACTTCATGCTGGCGCTGGTGATGATGTACATCGCCAACGTGTTCTTCGGCACGTCGATCGGCGGACTCATGGATCCGGCGTACATCGGCAAGCCGTGGACGTGGGACAAGCTGCAATCCGTGCTGGCGCACAGCTGGATTCCGGTGATCGTCATCGGCGTCGGCGGCACCGCCGGCATGATCCGGCGGCTGCGCGCCAACCTGCTCGACGAGCTGAAGAAGCAGTACGTCGTCACCGCGCGCGCCAAGGGGCTGCCGCCCGGCAAGCTCCTGCGCAAGTACCCGCTGCGGATGTCGCTCAATTTCTTCGTGTCCGACATCGGCAGCCTGCTGCCGCAGATCATCTCCGGCGCCGAGATCACCGCCGTCGTGCTGTCGCTGCCCACCACCGGGCCGATGCTGCTGGCGGCGCTGAAGAGCCAGGACATGTACCTCGCCGGCTCGTTCCTGATGTTCCTCGCGGTGCTGATCGTCGTCGGCGTGCTGGTCTCCGACCTCGCGCTGGTCGCGCTCGATCCGCGCATCCGCCTCGCCGGCGGGGTCTCGCGATGAGCACTGCTGCGATCGCCGAACCCGGCGACGAGCTCGCTCACTTCGTGTCGCGCGAGCCGTTCGATCCGGCGTCGGCGACCCGCCTGACGCCGGAGCAGGAGCGCTTCTACCTGGCGTCGCAGTGGCGGCTGATGTGGTGGAAGTTCAAGCAGCACCGCGTGGCGCTCGTGTCGGGCGTGATCCTGCTGGTCATGTACGCCTCGACGCTGGTGAGCGAAGTGCTGGTGCCGTACAACCTGCAGACGCGCAACACCGACTTCATCTATGCGCCGCCGCAGCGCGTGCACGTCGTGCGCGACGGGCGACTGGTGGCGCCGTACGTCTACGCGCTCGACAAGACGCTCGACATGCAGACGCTGCGCCGCGACTACACCGAGGACCTGGCCGAGCCGCGGCCGCTGCGCTACCTGTGCGCCGGCGATCCGTATCGCTTCTGGAACCTGTTCGACGCCTCGTTCCACCTCGTCTGTCCCGACCCGCGCGGCACGCTGTTCCTGCTCGGCACCGACCGCCTCGGCCGTGACGTGCTGTCGCGGATCGTCTATGGCGCGCGCATATCGCTCACCATCGGCCTCATCGGCATCACGCTGAGCTTCACGCTGGCGCTCGTGTTCGGCGGCCTCGCCGGCTATTTCGGCGGCTGGATCGACACGCTGGTGCAGCGGGTGATCGAGATCATCCGGTCGTTCCCCGAGCTGCCGCTGTGGATGGCGCTGTCGGCGGTGCTGCCCGTGACCTGGAGCCCGGTGCTCGTGTACTTCGGCATCACCGGCATCCTCGCGCTGCTCGACTGGACCGGCCTCGCGCGCGCCGTGCGCTCGAAGCTCCTCGCGCTGCGCGAGGAGGACTATTGCACCGCGGCGCGGCTGATGGGCGCGCGGCCGCGGCGGATCATCGTGCGCCATCTGCTGCCCGGGTTCATGAGCCACCTGATCGCTTCGGCGACGCTGTCGATCCCCGGCATGATCCTCGGCGAGACCGCGCTGTCGTTCCTCGGCATCGGCCTGCGCCCGCCGATCACGAGCTGGGGCGTCCTGCTCAACGAGGCGCAGAACATGAACGTGGTGGCGCTCTACCCGTGGCTGATGCTGCCCGTGGTGCCGGTGATCGTCGTGATCCTGGCGTTCAACTTCTTCGGCGACGGCCTGCGCGACGCCGCCGACCCCTATCGCTGACGCGGCAAGCGCCGCGCGGACGCCGGCGGCGCGGCGCTCACGGCATCATCCCTGCGAGCGCGTTGCCCTTCTTCTCCAGCTCGTCGAACCGGCCGTCGTCGACGAGCCGCGCATTGTCGAACACCAGCACGCGATCGAACTCGCGGCCGAGGTCCGCGCGTCCGAGCGACCAGATGACGGTGCGCTGCTTGGCCCAGTCGAGCACCGCGCGCACGAGGCGACCCTCGGCGGACGGCTCGAGCCCGGAGGTCGGCTCGTTGAACACCAGCACGTCCGGATTCTTGAGGAGCGCGCGGGCGATGGCAAGGCGCTGGCGCTGCGAATACGACAGCCGCGCGCCGCCGATACCGACTTCGTAGCGCAGGCCGAGCTGCACCAGGGTGTCCTGCATGCCCGACGCGATCGCCATGTCGCGCACCAGCGCGATCACGTGCGCGCGCGCGCCGGCGTGCTCGGCGGCGAGCCGTCCGAACAGCAGGTTGTCCTCGATCGACAGCGTCGAGCTGAACTTGTTCGCTTCGAAGAATTCCACCACGTCGTGGCGGCCCTTGAAGCGGCGATGGAACTCGGCGCGCGCGGCGACGATGCGCCGCTGCAGCGGCTCGTCGAGCACGCCCAGCCGATGCTGCGCCTCGACGATGCGGAACACGAGGTCGAGGAGCCGGGCCCTGTTTTCGGGCGTGATCCGCGCGAGCCTGCCTTTCGCCACCTTGCCCAGCATCTTGCGGAATTCCGGCAATTCGATCGCGCTGATGAAGCTGTACTGGTCGAAGAGCCCGCTGTCCGGCGCAACGCCGGCGAAGAGCTCGAGCATGGCCCCCGCCACCCGCGCGCCCGCCGCGTACAGGTCGTCGAGCAGGCCGACGTCGCGCAGCAGCGACAGCATCTGCGGATTGCGCGCGAGGTTCGCCGGATAGAACTGGATATCGCGCGGCGTGCCGAACACCAGGTTCTCGGCGACGCTGATGTTGGTGTTGTAGGCCCCCTCGTCGAACAGCTCGACGTAGTCGGCGAACTTGCGGGTCTGCACCGCTTCGCGGATGCGCTCGCGCGCCTCGAGTCCCTTCACGCGAAGCTCGGCGTCGCCCTCGGGCGGCAGGCTGGCGAGCCCCAGGTCGATGACGTCGCGCTCGAGGCCGACCACGCCCAGCACCGCCACCGCGGCGCTCGTCATCTGCGACGGATCGTCGACGCCGGCGGCCGCATAGTCGATCCAGTCGGCACGGATGTCGAGCGGCGAGTTGCCGGCGGCGATCGCGTCGCGCACGCGCTGCGCTTCGCGCCGGGCATCGGCCTCGTCGTACGCCGCCGGGCGCATCGGCGCGTGCTTGAGCCCGTAGTACAGGTTGTGGGCGAACGACCCCGACGTGATGTGCGCGTTCTGCGTGGCGTACGCGATGCGCCGGCCCGGCACCGCCTGGTGCACGTCGGCGAGGTTGACGCCGGCGACGCTGACGCGCCCGCTGTTGGGCGCGATGAGGCGCGCGATCAGGTGGGTGACGTCGGCCTTGCCGCTCTGGTCGCCGCCGAGCAGCGCGACGTGCTCGCCCTGCTGCACGGTGAACGTCAGCCGGTCGAGGCGGCTGGCGCGGCCGTCCTCGCCATAGGCGACGCCGTTGGCGGTGATCGGCCCGGCAAGCGAAGGAATGTTCGCCGGCGGATCCTCGACCAGGCGGCGGTCGATGAGCCCAGGGGGCTCGAACTGCGAGATCACCTGCTCGTACTTGATCCGCACGTCCTCCTTCGACGCGTACCAGGTGAGGAGCTCCTTCCAGGGATTGAGGATGTCCTTGTACGCGGCGAGCACGGCGACCAGCGAGCCCAGCGACAGGCTGCCCTTGATGACCAGGTAGCCGCCTGCCGAATAGAAGAAGAACGGCGTGATCTGCCCGAGGAAGTTGTTGAGGAACTTGACGAAGTACTTGCGCTTGTAGATGTCGTAGCGCAGTGCATAGATGCGGCCGAGGCGGTCGCTGATGTCGGCGCTCTCGAGGTGGAACGTATCGTTGCCGCGGATCTCGACCGCGCCGGCGACCGAGTCGCCGATGCGGTCGGAGAGCTGGCGCGCCGTGGTCACGCGCTCCTTGTTGAGCTGGTTGATCTTGCGCTGCAGGCGCGGGATCAGGTAGAGCTGCGGCGGATAGAGCGCGATGGCGGCGAGGCCGAGCCAGAGGTCCTGGTTGAAGATGAAGACGATGTAGGTGACGAGCAGGCCGCCCTGGAACACCGGCAAGCTGATCGATTCGCCGATGAAGCCGCCGATGGGCTCGGTTTCGGCGACGATCATCGGGATCAGCTCGCCGGCCGACGTCGTCTTGAAGTGCGGCAGCGGGAACCGCAGCATCAGCTGGTACAGGTCGTGGCGCAGCCGGCGCATCGTGCGCTCGCCGACGACGCCCGCGTAGACGTTGATCCAGTACTTGAGGCCGCCGTTGAGCGTGATCAGCGCGAGCAGCAGCAGCGACAACCCCATCAGGTACGATACCTGCGTCACCGGGAACCCGAGGAACTCCGGCGGAATGTGCTTGCCGCCGATCGCGCTGTTGACGATGCGCTTGGGAATCTCGAGATTCAGGTAGATGAGCGGAAAGCTGATCGCAGTCAGCACCAGCATCGCGAGCTGGTCGCGCCACGTGAACTTGACGATGTAGCGGATTAGGGAGCGTTCCATGCCGACGAGGCCTCGCATCCGACCGCACCTGCGCCGCGCTGGCGGGGTGCGCGCACCGCGGTTCGCGCGGCCGGATGCCACGGCGATGGTAGCATCGGCCGCGCTGCCGCCACTCGACGGCAGGCGGGGGCGCGCTTGACGACCGTGGCGCCGGCGGTCGCGGGGTCGACAGCGGCCGTGCGCCGCGCGGACACGATGCGCGCGCGCGGCGCCGTCGCCGTCGTACTGAAGGGCTATCCGCGCCTGTCGGAAACGTTCATCGCCCAGGAGCTCCTCGCGCTGGAACGGCGCGGTGTCGCGCTCGCGCTCTACTCGCTGCGGCGACCGACCGACATCGAGCGGCATCCGATTCATGCGCAGATCGCGGCGCCCGTGCATTACCTGCCGGAGTACCTGCATGCCGAGCCCGTGCGCGCGTGGCGCGCGTGGCGTGCGGCGACGCGGCTCGCCGGCTATCGCGCCGCACGCGCGGCATGGTGGCGCGACTTTCGACGCGATCCTTCGCGCAGCCGGCTGCGGCGCTTCGGCCAGGCCTGCGTGCTGGCGACGGAGCTCGCACCGGATGTCGCGCACCTGCACGCGCATTTCCTGCACACGCCCGCGTCGGTGACGCGCTACGCGGCGCTGATGCGCGGACTCGCCTGGAGCTGCTCGGCACACGCCAAGGACATCTGGACCACGCCGGCGTGGGAGAAACGTGAGAAGCTCGCCCACAGCGCGTGGACGGCGACCTGCACGCGCGCCAATGCCGAGCATCTGCGCGCGCTGGCCGCCGGCGCGCCGCGCGTCGATCTCGTCTACCACGGCGTCGATACCACGCGCTTCGACGCGCCGCCCACGGTGCGTCCGGCGCGCGACGGCAGCGATCCCGCGTCGCCCGTCGAAATCCTCACCGTGGGACGCGCGGTCGACAAGAAAGGCTTCGATGACCTGCTGCAGGCGCTGGCGCGCGTGCCGCCGACGGCGCACTGGCGATTGACGCATATCGGCGACGGCACGCTGTTGCCGAAGCTGGCCGCGCTGGCGCGCAGCCTGGGCCTCGACACGCGCGTGCGCTGGCTGGGTGCCCGCCCGCATGCGGAGGTGCTGGCAGCGTATCGTGCCGCGGACCTTTTCGCGCTGCCTTGCCGGATCAGCGACGACGGTGACCGCGACGGCCTGCCCAACGTGCTGCTCGAGGCGCAGAGCCAGAAACTCGCGTGCGTGTCGACGCCGGTATCGGGCGTTCCGGAGCTCGTCGACGACGGTGTCACCGGCGTGCTGGTGCCGCCCCGCGATCCGGCGGCGCTCGCTGCCGCCTTGTCGCGACTCATTGCCGATCCGGCGTTGCGCGCACGACTGGGCGAAGCCGGCTACGACCGCGTGATCGCGGAATTCTCGAGCGAGGCGGGTGCCGATCGCCTGGCGGCGCGCTTCGCCGCCTGTCTCGCCGCGGCGTGAACATCGCGTTCTACGCCCCGCTCAAGCCCGTCGATCATCCGGTGCCGTCGGGCGATCGCCAGCTCGCCCGCGCGCTGTTGCGGGCGCTTGCCGCGGGCCGCCACGATGTCGCGGTGGCATCGCGGCTGCGCAGCTACGACGCCCACGGCGACACCGCGCGCCAGGCGCGGATTGCGCGCATCGGCGCGCGCTGTGCGCAGCGGCTCCTCGCGCGCTGGCAGGCCGATCGCGCGCATCCCGACCTGTGGTTCACCTATCATCTGCATCACAAGGCCCCCGACTGGCTGGGGCCCGCGGTCTGCCGGGCGCTCGACATCCCCTACGTCGTCGCCGAAGCGTCGATCGCGCCGCGCCAGCACGATGGCGCCTGGGCGCAGGGCTACGCGGCGAGCGTGGCCGCCATCGAGGCCGCCGACGCGGTGATCTTCGTCAATCCACACGACGTTCCGGCAGTGCAGCGCGTGCGCGGCGTGCGGGCAGCCGACCTCCAGCTCGCGCCGTTCATCGACATCGATGCCTTCGTCGGCACCGGCACCCGGGCGGCACCCGTTTCGCCGCCGCGCGCCGGTCGCGTGCGCCTGGCCTGCGTCGCCATGATGCGCGAGGGCGCGAAACTGGCGTCGTATCGCCTGCTGGCGCACGCGTTGGCGGCGCTCGATGCGCTGGACTGGGACCTGGTCGTGGTGGGCGACGGTCCTGCGCGCGCCGCCGTCGAAGGTGCGTTCGCCGGCCTCGCGCGCGACCGGATCCATTTCGCCGGCGCACTGGATGCCGCCGGCGTCACCACGACGCTCCGCGGTGCGGACGTGTTCGTCTGGCCCGCCGTCGACGAGGCATTCGGCATGGCGTTCATCGAGGCCCAGGCCTGCGGACTGCCGGTGGTGGCGGGCAATGCGGGTGGCGTCGCCGCGGTGATCGACGCCGGCCGCAGCGGGCTCCTGGTCGCGCCGGGCGACGCTCCCGCCTTCGCCGCGGCCGTGCGCCGGCTGGTGACCGACGACACGCTGCGCGCAGCGATGGCCGCCCACGCGCCGGGGTATGTGCGCGCCCGCCACGACCTGCCGGTGGCGGCACGTGCGCTCGATGCCACATTGCGGGGCGTCGCCGCCGCGCGGGCGCGCCTCAGGTGACGGCGTCGCCGTTGCCGGGCGTGGCTTCCTGCAGCTTCTGCGTCAGCTGCTCCACGCGCCGCGTCGACTTGGCAAGATGCGACGAGAGCACGCGCATCACGTGCAGCGAGCAGCCGGGATTCTCGCAGAGGAGGCGCAGGAACGCGTCGGCGGCGATGCGCAACGCGCGCACAGGACCCTTGGCGCGCACCGTCGCCACGCGCGGCGAATCGAGCAGCAGCGACATCTCGCCGACCAGCGAATGCGGCCCGATCACCATGACCACGAACTCGCCGGCGCTGGTCTCGCCCATCACCTCGACCTCGCCCTCGAGGATCACGTAGGCGGCGTCGGAAGGCTCGTGCTTCACCATCAGCGGCTCGCCCGGCGCGAAGCGCACGGCGCGGCTGGTGAAGGCCACCAGCTTGAGCTTGGCCATGTCCACCTTCGCGAAGAAGGGGACCTGGTGCAGCATCTCCGCTTCCTGGAAAACCGTCACCCGCGTCCTCCGTTTTCGGGCATCGTACCGCAGAATGCCGGCGAAGCGGCGCGCAAGGGGGCGGCACCATGACGGCGTACGACGACGAGTTCTACCGCGACATCCTCGAGGGACTCGCGGTGCACCTCGACAGCGCGCTCGTGCGCGACCTGCTGGCGACGCTCTCGCGCCACGACGTGCCGCGACTCGGCGCGGCATTCAACCGCAACCAGGCGGCGAGCAAGCAGTGGCTGCTGCAGGCGCTCCGCGAGAGCGCCGGCACGACGTTCCCGCGCGTGCTGGTGCTGGGCGGCTGGTTCGGCGTGCTGGGCGCGATGCTGCTGCACGACCGGCGGTTCGCGATCGGGCACCTGGTCAGCGTCGACATCGACCCGGGCTGCGCGCCCGTCGCGGAGTCGCTCAATGCCACGCACGTGCGCGACGGCCGTTTCGTCGCGCGCACCGCGGACATGTTCGAGCTCGACTACGGCGCGCAGCCCTTCGACCTCGTGATCAACACCAGCGCCGAGCACCTGCGCGATTTCGACCGCTGGTACGCGCGCATTCCCGCCGGCCAGCTCGCCGTCGTGCAGTCCAACGACTATTTCGCCTGTGCCGAGCACGTCAACTGCGTCGCCGACCTCACCGCGCTGCGGGCGCAGGTGCCGATGCGCGAAGTGCTGTTCGCGGGCGAGCAGGCGATGCGACGTTACGTGCGCTTCATGCTGATCGGGCGCAAGTGACGCCGGCGGCCCCGGCGAGGATCGCGTGCGCGCGAAGCCACGTCGCGGCGCCGTGCGCGCAGATGCGTGCGAGCAACTCGTCGAGGAACGGCCATGCCGGCGCGTCGAAAGCGAGGTGGTGGGTGAGGATGCCGGTGGGCTCCAGCGCGTCGACGCCGCCCTCGCGCCGCGCGCGCAGGTGCGCCACCGTGCGCTCGATCGCCTTGTCGGCGCCGATGAACGCGCGATCGCGGCGCCAGGCGATGGGATCGACGTGCGCGTTGCACTGCACGAGCCCGGGCGCGGCGTGCGCGGCGCTGCGTGCACCGAACGTCGACAGGCCGCGATAGCCGGCGCCCGGAAGCTGCGCCACCACGCCGTCGTCGATGCGATTCCACGGCGGCACCAGCGCCGGCAGGAACCGTCCGCCGAAGGCGTCGGCGAGCCGTGCGCACCCGGCGACGAGCTCCTGCACGACGGCCGCAGGCGCCCGCTCCGCACCGAGCTCGCAGGCGCGTGCGCCCGGCGCGGCGTGATTGAGGTGCGCGTATCCGTGCTGGAGGACGGTGACGCCGGCTCGGGATGCGGTCGCGGCGGCGAGGTCGGGCTGCAGCGCGGCCGGGATCACCGCCAGCGCGAGCGGCACGGCGTGGTCGTCGGCGATGCGCAGCAGGCGCTGCAGCGCATCGCTGTCGCCACAGGCGTCGTCGTCGCGCAGCCAGAACGTCGCCGTGCGGCCGGCGTTGCGCCAGGCGTCGAGCTCGTGCTCGAGGCCGCTCCAGGCGCTCACGATGCGCGCGCGCGCGCAGCCTCGCGTCGCCGGCCCAGCTCGCGCGTGAAGAACGCCGCGGTGCCGGCGCCGCCGTCGCTCGCGAAATCCCAGCGCGCGAAATGCTCGCGCGCGCCGGCGTCGTCGACCGCTGCGGCGAGTGATTGCGGCGTCAGTTGCCGATCGTCGACGACCACCGCCATGCCGAACCGTCGCAGGCGTTCGCCGCGTTCGCGCTGCTCGGTCTCGCCGTTGCCGGTGAACGGCACGACGACGGGGCGGGCGCCGCTGGTGACGACGTCGAGCACGGTGTTGTAGCCGCCCTGCGAAATCGACACGCGCGCGCGGCGCAGCAGCGACTGGAAGTCGGCGCGCGAGCGCTCGACGACTGCCCCCGGCGCGGCGGCGTCCAGCAGTCGCCGATAGCCCGCCTCGGGGATGTTCGGTCCGGCCAGCACGCGCCACGTCAGCGACTGCAACCGCGAATGCGGCTGCGCGGCCAGCGCCATTGCAAGGAGGTCGATGCCCACGCCACCGCCGCCGGCCGACACCACGACTTCGTCGCGGATCGCCGCAGCATCCGGCGCCGGCGCCGGTGTCAGCACGAAGCCGGTGTAGTGCACGGGCGGCGCCAGCGCGGCGGCGAGCGGATAGGTCTCCTCGAAGCGCGCGAAGCGCGGGTCGCCATGAACCAGGATCGCGTCGAACCAGCGCGCCGCCCATTCCTGCATCTCGCGCTCGCGCTCGGGCTTCGGCTGCACCTGCAGGATCTCGCGCACCGATGACACGACCATCGGCCGCGGCCGTGCGGCCTCGATGCGCTCGAGCAGCGGCACGAGCTCGAAGCGCAGCGAACGCCGGCCGAACGGGAACGTCTCGAACAGCACGGCCGCGGGCGCCGCGGCATCGTAGGCGGCCAGCAGCAGGTCGCGGCGCCGCGCGCGATAGGCGTCGTCGATGGGGTTGAAGTCGCCGTCGCGCAGCGGCGTGAAGCTGGCGTCGGAGACGCGTATCGGCGGCAGCTGCACGACGTGCACGTTGCGCGGCATGCGGCCGCCGATCGGCATGCCGCCGGTGACGAGGTGGACGTCGAACCCGGCGGCGGCCAGCGACTCCGCGATCACCCGCGCGCGCATCAGGTGGCCGATGCCCAGCAGGTGCTGGACATAGATCAGGATCGTGCCCATGCGTCGTTGCGGCGTCAGCGGCGCCGCGCGCCGGTCACTGGCGCTGCCACGGATCGGGCGGGGTGCCTTGCAATGACGCCATGCGCCACGCCAGCGCCGCCACCGGCGCGTTCGCGCGCGCGTGCGCGCCGACGAGGTCCGTGATCGTGGACAGGCCGTCGAGCATTGCGCCGGCGCCGCAAGCCGACGGTGCAGGCTGATCGCCGAGGCCGCGCAGTGCAGCGGCCATGACCGCGGTGTCGCCGATGTCGTTGGGGTCGAGCATGCGCGCCAGGCCCAGGTCGGCCGCGCGCCGCGCGCGCATGAACTGCTCGAGGCGCGGCTTGACGCGCGGCACCAGGATCGCGCGCTTGTCGAGCGACAGGATCTCGCAGAACGTGTTGTAGCCGGCCATCGCCACCAGCCCCGAGGCACGCTCCATCAGCTGCTCGACGTGCGTATCGAACGTCAGCACGTCGACGCGGCCGAGCCGCGCCGCGCGCTCGCGGAACTTCTCCTGCTGTGCCGGCGCCATGAACGGGCCGAGCAGCAGCACCGCGGCGAGGGGGATCGCGGGATCCTGCTCGTACGCGCGCAGCACCCAGTCGATCGCCGACACGCCGTCCTCGCCGCCGCCGACCGTCACCAGCACATAGGGCTGGCCGCCGACCGGCGGCGTGCGCACCGTGCTGGTGTGCGGCACGCTGCGCCGCAGGTAGCCGGTGTAGACCATCTTGTCGCGCACCGCCACGGGGCACACCACGCCCTGCAGCGGATCGGCGAAGCGCTCGAGGCCGTAGACCCAGATCTCGTCGTACAGCCGCTCCAGCGCCGGCAGCGCGCGCTTGCGGTTCCACTCGCGCAGCAGCAGCACCGGCTCGTCCATGATGTCGCGCAATCCGAGCACCAGCTTCGTGCCGCGCGACTTGAGCAGGCGCAGCGTCGGGGCGACCTCGCCGTTGAGGCCGAGCGGCTCCTTGTCGACCAGGAAGAGATCGGGCTTGAAGCTCTCCGCGGCCTGGCGGATGATCGCCGCGCGCATCGCCATCGTCTGGTCCAGCGCGATGTGCAGTCCCAGCGACTGGTACTCGCCGTTGTGCAGCTTGATCACGCCGGGGATGCGCACGAAATCGACGCGCGGCAGGTAGTCGAAGCTGCCGATGATCGGCGAGCCGGACAGGATCAGCACCGACACGCCCTTGTAACGATCGACGATCGCGTGGGCGATGGCACGGCAGCGGCGCAGGTGGCCGAGGCCGAAGCTGTCGTGGCTGTAGATCAGGATGCGTGCATTGTCGAGGCGCTCCATGGTCCCCCCTGTTTCTGCCACTGCCTACGCCGGTCCGAAGGGCGGATGCGGCGCCCCGGCCTCGTCCTGCAACCGCGGCCGGGCATTATGATCCACAACATGGCAAGCTTGCATCATGGAAATTCACGAGGGCGCGCAGCTCCCCGGTGCGCGGGTGGGACATTATCGCCCGCAGGGCGGGCGCGGTGATCCGCGACAGCCACTACCGTGACAAGCAGCGGTTCCGCGGCCGGGGCGTGGCCGAGCTCGTCGCGCGCGTCGGCGACGTCGAAAGCGAAATCGACCGCCGCCTCGCCCGCGGCGGGTCGGTGCGCGTGCTCGACCTCGGCTGCGGGTACGGCACCGTGCTGCTGGAATGGCGGCGCAAGTACGGCACGCGCGTCGAGCTCTGCGGCCTCAATCGGCTGCCGCAGGATGGCGACGATGCCATCGTTCGCCGCAACGGCATCGAGCGCGGACTGGTCGTCGTGGACGACGGCGCCGCGCAACCGCCGATGCCGGCGCTCGCGTTCGCCGATGCCGCGCAGGGCCTGCCGTTCGCCGACGCCAGCGTGGATCTGGTCGTGAGCCAGGTGGCCTGGCTCTATTTCGGCAACAAGATCGGCGTGCTGCGCGAGACGATGCGGATCCTCAAGGACGACGGTGTCGCGTACCTCGACGCCGACGAGATCCATCCGCGGCTGCCACCCGAATATGCGCGCCTGGTGGAGATCTGGCAGCGCGACCGCCTCGTACCGCTTGGCGAATACCTCGGCCGTTTCGGCGGTGCGTTCGTGCCGGCGACGGAGGGCGAATGCCTGCGCGTGCGCAAAGCCGCCGGATTCGGCGACGACCTCGAGCGCGTCTGCGAGATCGACGTCAGCACGATCAACGCCGACTGGGACGGCATCAAGTGCGTCTACCGGATGGCGCCGTGAGATACGCATGGCGCGGCGTGTGCCTATAATCATCGCGCGCGGCGCCGAACCGCGTTGTCGCTGCGACTACGGGAGGCGGGCGATGTCGAGTAGACGATACGCATCCATATGCCGTGGCGCGGCGCGGATCGCGGTCGCATTGCTGGTATTCGCCGGCGCGACGAATTGGACTTGGGCCGCGTCGCCGTCCGCGCCGCCGAGCACGCAGGCGGCGAGCACGGCCGCACCCGCGCAGTTACCGCCGGATCTCACGCCGGACGCGATTCGCGACGCGCTGGCGCACATGTCGGACCAGCAGGTGCGCGGCCTCCTGATCGAGCAGCTCGATCGCGTGGCGAAGGCGCCGGCGAGCGGCGAGGCCGCGCACGCGGGCGGTGGCATGATGGAAAAAGCCGGCATGGCGGGGATGATGGAAATGAATGCCGGCACGATGCGCAGCCAGGCGCAGGCGATCTTCGTGGCCTTCCTGTGGATGCCGGAAACGCTGCGCGACATCGTCGACCGTCTCAATCGCGGCGCAGGCGACTCCGATGGCGTCGCACGCATCGCGGGCGCGCTTGCGTTGATGCTGGTCATCGGGCTCGCGGTCGAGTGGCTATATGGTTTCGCGCTGCGCCGGGTGCGCGCCCGGCTCGCGCAGACAGCTGGCGACACGTATTTCGCACGCGCATTCCAGCTCGGCGCGTCGCTCGCGCTTCGCCTGGGGGCGCTCGCCGTGTTTGCGCTCGGCGCCGTGGCCGTCTACCTGGCGATCCGCTCGATTCCGGACCTGTGGCGAATCGTGCTCATCGCTGCGCTGTTGGCCATCGTCGCCGTGCGGGTGACGGCGCTTCTCGTGCGCTTCCTTTTGAGCCCGGCCGGTGCCGGCGAGCGCCTGCTGCCCTTCGACGACCGCACGGCGCGCGGCTTGCGCGCGTATGCCATCGCGATCTCGGTGCTTTTCGGCATCGTGCTCGTTGCAGCGTCGGTCATGGGCGCGGCCGACATCGACGATTCGGCGCAGGACGTCGTGCGCATCGGCGCATGGCTCCTGGGCCTCGCCGTCACGCTGTCGATGGTGTGGACGCTGCGCCAGCCGGTCGCGGCGCTCATCCGCGGCGGGGCGCGTGGCCGGGCGACGGTGCGTGGATGGCTGGCCGATTTGTGGCCGATCATCGCCACGATGTATTTCGTCGGCCTGTTCGCCGCCAGCCTGCACGGCATCCTGACCGGTGCCCGCGCACCCCTTGGCATCGGCTTCGAAAGCGTGCTCGTCGTCGTCATCGTGCCGATCATCGACCTCGCGCTGTGTCGTGCGCTGGCGGCCGCCGTCGCCGCGCAGCGATCCGCATCCGGCGGCGCCGCACCGCACTGGCTCGCCGCCTACGAGCCGATCTTCCGGCGTGCGGTCCACATCGTCACCGTCGTCTTCGGCATCCTGATCTTCGCGCGCCTGTGGGGACTGAGACTTTTCGCGTACGCCAACTCGTTTGGCGGCGATATCGCGAGCTCGATCCTCGGCATCGGCATCGTGCTGCTCGCGACGTACCTCGCGTGGCAGATCGCGACGGTCGCGATCGACCGGCGCCTGCGTGCGGAAGGCGACCGGCCGAGCGACGTGCCGTCGTCGCGACTCGTCACTGTGTTGCCGATCCTGCGGGCGACGATCCTCGTCACCATCGCCGTCATGGCCACGATGTCCGTGCTGGCCGCGCTCGGCGTCAACATCCTGCCGTTGCTCGCCGGTGCGAGCATCGTCGGCGTCGCGATCGGCTTCGGCTCGCAGACGCTCGTCAAGGACATCGTCTCCGGCGCGTTCTTCCTGATGGACGACGCGTTTCGTCTCGGCGAGTACATCGAGGTCGGCGACGCCAAGGGCCGCGTCGAGAAGATCAACGTGCGCTCGGTGTTCCTGCGCCATCACCGCGGCGCGCTGAACGTCGTCCCCTATGGCGACATCCGCCGTCTGCGCAACACCAGCCGCGACTGGGCGGTGCACGTGATGGAGTTCAGGCTGACCTACGACACCAACATGCTGCAGGTGAAGAAGATCCTGAAGAAGATCGGCGAGGACCTGCTTGCCGATCCGGACTATGCCCCCGACATCCTGCAGCCGCTCAAGTCCGCGGGCGTCATGGCCGCGGAGGACAGCGCGATCGTGGTGCGCGCGAAGTTCACCGCGCGCCCGACGAACAACGCCTGGGTCGTGCGCAGGATGACCTACGACCGGATCATCCGCGACTTCCGGGCGGCCGGCATCATGTTCGCGCATCGCCAGGTGACGGTAAATCTGCCGCCGGGGCACGGCGATGAGGCCGCCGCCGGCGCGGGCGCCGGCTCCGAGATCGCAACGGAGCGCGGTGCCTAGCCCGGCGCGCCTCCCGGGCGCGAGCGCGAACCGCGACGGCGCCTAGCGCGGCCTGGGCCGTCCCCCGAGCCAGGTGGCGGCGCGCACGAGGCGCCGCTTGTCGAGGTCGTTCAAGCGTGCGGCCAGCGCGTTGTGCCGTTGCACCAGCTCCGCGATGTACGACGAGCGATCGCTCAGCAGCGCATCGAGCGCGGTGATCCGCTCCTGTGCCGACTTGAGCGATGCCGTCAGCCCGTCGCGCTCGCGCTGCAGCTGCGCCTCGCTCGCCGCGCGGCGTGGCAGCTCCTCGCGCAGCACCGCGAGCGCCTGCCCCGACTGGCGCATCGCCTCGTAGACGCTCTCGCGGTCGGCCACCGCATTGTCGCGCTCGTGGCGCAGCGAGTCGACTTCGGCGGTGATGCGCGTGACGTCGCCGGTGAGGCGCGTCACCTCGCGCATCGCGTGGTCGCGCTCGCGCAGGAGCTTGTCGCGCTCGGCCTGGATATCGCCGATCTGCGAGCGCCAGGCATCGACCTCGTCGGCGATCATCGAATAGTCGCGCTCGCGCGCCGAAGCGCTGTCGCGGGTCTGCGCCAGCTCGGCGGCGAGCGCCTCCAGATGGTGTCTCGCCGACTCGAAGCGCTTGGCGTTGCCGTCGGCCTCGCGACGCGTCGACTCGATTTCCTCGGCCAGGCGCATGATGTTGGCGCGCTCGTCGTACAGGTCGCGATGCGCCTGCGAGAGCTCATAGCGCAGCGTCTCCGCCGTGCGCGGCGCCTCGGCGACCGCAGTGGTCAGGCGCACGATCTCGCCGCGCGTCTTGGTGAGCTCGTCGGCGAGCACCGCCCGCTCGCGCATGCGCTCCTCGCGCAATGACTCGAGCTCGGCGGCCAGTCGCTGCGCATCGGGGGCACTGGCACGCAGCGCCGCCACCGCGCTCGATTCCGATTCGAGACGCTGCTGCGCGAACGACAGGTCGCTGGCGAGACGTGCTGCCATCGTGCGCGCGACGTCGAGCTCGGCGGCGATCCAGGGCGCAATCGCCGCGGTCATCGCCGGCCGCGCGGCGACGGCGAGCGCCTCCACCTCGCGACGCGGGTCTGCGCCGGCGGCCAGCGCGGCGAGCCTCGCGTAACCGGCATCGAGCACCGCGTCGAGTCCCGATTGCATGCCGCCGCCGTTGTGGCCGTCCGGGCATTTTTCCTTCGGCCGTGCCTTCTGCGCCGCGGCCTTGGCCCGGCTCTCCGCAGCCAGCGGGAACGCCGCGTCCTGGGCGATGCGCGCCAGCGCGGCGGCGGGGTCGTCGCGCCAGAGATCGAACGTCACCAGGGCTCGCGGCAGCCCGCGCGAGGCGCGCTCGGCTTCGAGCAGGTGGTAGTGCCACAGCGCGAGGGATTTTTCGGGCGCGAACTGCGCATGCCGCGCGAGCGCCGCCGCAACCTCGCGCGGGCGGCGCAGCACCAGCGCCACGGTGACGTCGTAGCCATTCTGCTCGAAGGCCTCGCGCCAGAACGGCAGGAGCCTGCCTACCCGCGGTTCGGCGACCACGGCGGTGGCGCCGGTGAATTCGTAGGCCACCGCGTCGGCGGCGATGGGCGCGAGCGCGGCCAGCGCCTCGTCCTGCTCGAGGCGTTCCGGCAAGCCGGTCGGCGAGTCCCAGGCGATGCCCACGCGGCGCAACGCTTCGTCGGAGAGTGCCGCAAGGCGCGCGCAGGCCGTCGCGGTTTCACCGTCACCGATTGTCGGGCCGACGACTTTGCCGAGGTCGGCGCCGGCCGCCGCGAATGGGGCCGCGACCGCAGGCAGTCCGCCGGCATGCATGCCCAGCAGGAAGAGGACGGGACGGGCCATGGGAAACGCTAACGCGCAAGCATCGTGCCATGGGGTGCCGGGCGGCGGGGGCGGCGCGCCACGTCAGTAGCTGACGGCGCGCGGCGCGCAGGCAACGAGCAGGGCGAGGGTAGGCCCGGCTGGGATCGAACCAGCGACCAAACGATTATGAGTCGTCTGCTCTGACCAACTGAGCTACGGGCCCTCGAGGCCAACCGGGCGGATCGACGGGGCCGCGGAGGCGATGCAACGGCCTCCGATGCGCGCCGATTATAGCGGAGGCGCGTTGCCGTTCGCGCAGGCGAGGGCGTCGCGTACACTGCGGCGAATCGCCTCGCGCGCCGTCCCGGCGCTGGCGTGCCGCGTCCGCACACCCGCCATGCATCACGCGCTCTCCCGGCTGCTCGCGCCCGCGTCGATCGCGCTGGTGGGCGCGTCCGCACGACCGGGCGCGATCGGGCGGATCGTGTTCGAGAACATCCGTCGCGGGGGATTCCGCGGCCCCGTTTACGCGGTCAACCCGCACCGCCGAAGCGTGCTCGACGCGACTGCGTACGCGTCGCTGCGGGCGATTCCCGCACCCGTCGACCTCGCGGTGATCGCGACGCCGCCGGACGCCGTGCTCGCAGTGCTCGACGACGCCGCGGCGGCGGGCGTGGCTGCGGTGGTCATCGTCACCGCGGCGCCGCGCGGCGATCCGCACACGGCGCAGCTGTGGCTGCACGCCGTGGGCGCGCGGGCGCGAACCCACCGCATCCGCGTCATCGGCCCGGGCGCATTCGGCATGATGCGCACGGACATTGGTCTCAACGCCACGTTCAGCGACGTCGCGGCGATCGGCGGCCGCCTGGCGCTGGTGTCGCAATCCGGCGCCGTGGCGACGGCCATGCTCGACTTCGCGTCGCCGATGGGCATCGGCTTCTCCACCGTCGTCACCCTCGGCGACGCGATCGACGTCGACGTCGCAGAACTCCTCGACGCGCTGCTCACCGATGCCGCGACCGACGGCATCCTGCTGTACCTCGAGGAAGTCGCGCATGCGCGCCGCTTCCTGTCGGCGTTGCGCGCGGCGGCGCGCACCAAGCCGGTGGTCGTGCTCAAGGCCGGACGTTCGCTCACCGGCGCCGCCGTCGATGGCGTGCCCAGCGAAGACGACGTGTTCGATGCCGCGCTGCACCGCGCGGGGACCGTGCGCGTCGGCACGTATACGCAGCTCTTCGCCGCGGCGCGCGCGCTGGCGATGCGGCGCATTCCGCGCGGGGACCGTGCGGCGATCGTGGCCAACGGGCGGGGGGCGGCCATGCTTGCCGCCGATCGCGCGAATGACCTGCGGGTGCCGCTGGCGACGCTGACGGCACCGACGCTCGCCGCGCTGGAGGTTTTGCTGCCGGACGAGAGCACGCGCGGCAATCCGGTGGACGTGCGCGGCACCGCCACGGCGCAACGCTATGCGGCGGCGCTTGCCGCGGTGCTCGCCGACGACAACGTCGATGCCGTGATCGCGCTCGCGGTACCGCGGCCGATCGACACGCCGCTGGCGATGGCGCAGGCGGCGGCAGCAGTCGCGCAAGACTCGCCGAAGCCGGTGCTGGGCGCATGGCTCGGCGCGGTCGATCGCCACGACGCGCGCGCCGCGCTCGAGGCCGGCGGCATCCCCAATTTCTTCACACCGGAGAACGCGATCGAGGCGCTGTCGTTCCTGTGTGCCTACCGGCGCAACCAGGAATGGCTGCTCGAGGCGCCCCCGTCGCAGGTGGATGCCGACACGCCGGATCTCGCGCGCGCCGAGGCGGTGCGCCGGCGCCAGACAGGCGCGCGGCGGCTGCGCCTCGCGGCGCCGGATGTCGCCGAGCTGCTCGACGCGTTCGGCATTGCGCATGCCGAAGCCGCCGAGGTGACATCGGCGGCCGCCGCACGTGTCGCCGCGCGCCGCATGCGCTACCCGCTGGTGCTGGTGCGCGACGACCGGCCGCCGCTGCGGGCGCTGGTCACCGCCAGCGACGAGCTCGTGCGCGAGCACGCGCGATTGCGCACGCAAGGCGCGCAGCTGCGGCTGGTGGCCGTGCCGCGGGTCGCTGCGGCGCGGGCGTTCGCCATCGGCGTCAGCGTCGACCCCACGTTCGGCCCGGTCATCACGATGGGCGCCGCCACGTATTTCGCTGCGGTGCGGCCGGCGACGATGCTGCCGCCGCTGTCGCTTCGCCTCGCGCGCGATCTCGTCGATGCCTGCGGCGCGCCGGCGCGCGAGCTCGACGCGGCGTCGCGCGAGGCGCTCGCACGGCTCGCGCTCAAGGTATCGACGCTCATCGCGGCGTTGCCATGGGTGCGGCGCCTGGCCCTCGAGCCGGTGGTGGCAGGCGACGGCGCGGCAATCGTCGCCGATGCCTGGATCGACGTCGACCCCGCACGGGCTTCGATCGCGCACTACGCGCACATGGCGATCCACCCCTATCCCACGGAGCTCGAATCCGACCTCAGGCTGGCCGACGGACGCCGCCTGCGGGTGCGCCCGATCCGTCCCGAAGACGCCGACCTCGAGCGCGCGTTCGTCGCCGCGCTGTCGGACAACACGCGGTACCTGCGGTTTTTCTACCAGTTGCAGGAGCTGACGCCGCAGATGCTCGCGCGCTTCACGCAGGTCGACTACGACCGCGAGCTCGCGCTGGTGGTGCAGCCGTGCGACGCCGAGGGCGGCACGGATGCCATGTTCGTCGCCGTGGCGCGCTACATCCGCGGCGCCGATCGCGACGTCGCCGAATTCGCGATCGTGGTCGCCGACGCCTGGCAGCGATCCGGCCTCGGCGAGGCGCTGATGCACAGGCTTGCCATGGCCGCGCGCGCCAACGGCATTGCCCGTCTCGAGGGCACGGTCTTGCGCAGCAACGCCGGCATGCTGCGCTTCGTCGCACGCCTCGGCTTCGTCGTGCGCGACAACTCCGACGATCCCGAGCAGGTCATCGTGTCGCGCGATCTTGCACAGGCGTTCTGAACGGCGTGCGGAATAATCGGCGCCGGGGTTCTGTTTCGTTCGAGGTCGTGCGGCAGCCGCCGTGCGACCATTGGCGCCGGATTGCGGCGCATTCACCAGGGGGGCATCGCATGCATCGCCGATTCGTCACCAGCACCATCTTCGCCGCCTTGGCGCTTGCCGCGAGCGCGGCGTCGGGCCAGGCGCCGGACATGTCGTTCTTCGTCACCAGCACCAACGGCGGCAAGGGCGCCGACTACGGCGGCCTCGCGGGCGCCGACAAGCATTGCCAGGCGCTGGCGACGGCCGCCGGGGCCGGCAAGCGGACGTGGCACGCCTATCTCAGCGCCAGCGCCATGAACGGGCAGTCCGCAGTGAATGCGCGCGACCGCATCGGCAAGGGGCCGTGGAAGAACGCCAAGGGCGTGGTCGTCGCCAGCGACGTCGCGCAGTTGCATGGCGAGAACAACCTCAACAAGCAGACCGCGCTGACCGAGAAAGGCACGGTCGTCAACGGTCGCGGCGATACTCCCAACGAGCACGACATCCTCACCGGCTCGCAGCCCGACGGCACCGCGTTCGCGGACAGCAGCGACCACACCTGCGGCAACTGGACCAAGGGCGGCACCGACGGTTCGGCGATGCTCGGTCACGTCGATCGCCAGGGCACGAACGCGCCGCCGGCCTCGATGTCGTGGAATTCGTCGCATCCTTCGAAGGGATGCGACAGTGCCGGGCTCAAGTCCACCGGCGGCAACGGCTACCTGTACTGCTTCGCCGCCGACTGAAGGCGCGGCAGCGCGCGCTACACTAGGTCGCCATCGACACCGGGGGGCGACGCGTTGCAGAGTCTGAAGTGGCTCGCCGCATTGCAGCAGGGGCAGCTCTACCTGCTGGCGGCAGGATTCGCGCTGCTGCTGTGCGCCGAATCGCTGGCGCCGCTGCGGCCGATGCCGTGGCGGTTGCGCCTGCGTCACGTCCGGCGCAATGCCGGACTGTGGCTCGTCAGCACGCTGCTCCTGAGCGTGCTGACGGGCAGCGCGCTGTTCGGCATCGCGCTGTGGCTGGAAGTGCACCGCATCGGCCTCTTCAATCTCGTGCCGCTGCCGCTGTGGACGGTGTTCGTCGGCGGATTTCTCGCCCTCGATTTCGCCGACTACGTGTTCCACCGCCTGAGCCACCAGTGGAGATGGCTGTGGCTGTTGCACGCGGTGCACCATTCCGACGTCGCGGTCGACGTGTCGACCAACCTGCGCGCACATCCGGTCCACGTGCTGCTGACGGCCCTCACCAAGCCGCTGGTGCTCGCGGCCTTCGGCATTCCGCTGTGGGTGTGGATGGTGCGCGAGCTCGCCAGCATCCCGGTGACCCAGCTCCAGCATTCGGCGGTGCGGCTGCCGCAGCGCCTCGAGCAGGTGCTGCGATTCGTGATCCTGACGCCTTCGCTGCACCGCATCCATCATTCGCCGCGGCCCGACGAAACCAACAGCAACTTCGGCGGCATGCTGCCGTGGTGGGATCACCTGTGCGGCACGTTCCGCCACGAGCGCATGCACGCGCAGCCGGCGGACTGCGGCCTCGACGCGCTGCGCGACGATCGCTGGCAGACCGTGATGGGGATGCTGCGCACGCCGCTGCGCGCGCGCCGCCTGGACGTTTTGTAGCGCGTCGCGGCCGGCGTGGCTTGCGGCGGCCGACGTGCGCTCAGCGCCTGCGGCGCAGCGCCAGCACCGAGGCGCCGAACAGGAGCAGCGCCAGTGCCGTGAGCCCGCCGCTGCCGAGCGCCGGCACCGCCGTGGCCACGAACGCCGCCACACCGCCCGTGCCCTGCAGTCCCATCAGGCGATGCTGGACGTTGTCGCACGCGATCGACGCGCCGCCGATGGCCTCGACCACCATGCAGGTGATGAACACGCTCGCAATGTGCAGGCCGGCCGCCGCCGGCGTGAACGTCAATGCGATCGTGCAGGTGTTCGAGTCGTTGAGGCTCTGGTTCGTGGGCGGCGTCGTGCACGTGCCGCCGGCGATCGCGAATGCTGGATCGTCGACGGTGATCGTCGACACCGTGGTGGTGAAGAACGGCGGCACGGCGACCGGGCTGCCGCCCTGCGTCGCGCTCATGTGCACCGTGATCGTCTCCGCCTGCGCCGGCGACGTGGCGCCCACCGGCTGCGCCGGAAACGCCATCACCCCCGTGACCACGGTCGGGCTTCCCGTCAGCGTCGAGTTCACGATGATCGGCAGCGGCACGCCGCCCAACGCGGGACCCGTCGCCGCGAGGACGACGGCGGCGAGGGCCGCGGACCAGGACCGGATGGACATCGAAGCCTCCCTGCGGCGACGCGACTACGGCGACTGTAGACGCAGCCGCCGTGGCGCGTCAATCGCAACGGCATGCCGCGCGCGACGCGTGCTGCAGAAACGCCACGCCCCGGGGGATGCCCGGGGCGCGGTCATGGCGTGCGGCGCGGCGTGGCGCCGGTTTCACTCGCCTTCGAGGAAGCTGCGCAGCTTTTCCGAGCGCGACGGATGGCGCAGCTTGCGCAGCGCCTTGGCCTCGATCTGGCGGATGCGCTCGCGCGTGACGTCGAACTGCTTGCCGACCTCCTCCAGCGTGTGGTCGGTGTTCATCTCGATGCCGAAGCGCATGCGCAGCACCTTGGCTTCGCGCGGCGTCAGCGTGTCGAGGATGTCCTTGCAGACGTCGCGCAGCGAGGCGTTGACCGCGGCGTCGGAAGGCGCCACCGTCGACTGGTCCTCGATGAAGTCGCCGAGGTGCGAGTCGTCGTCGTCGCCGATCGGCGTCTCCATCGAGATCGGCTCCTTGCTGATCTTGAGGATCTTGCGGATCTTCTCCTCGGGCATCTCCATCTTCACCGCCAGCGTCGCCGGATCGGGCTCCTGCCCGGTCTCCTGCAGGATCTGGCGCGAGATGCGGTTCATCTTGTTGATCGTCTCGATCATGTGCACCGGGATGCGGATCGTGCGCGCCTGGTCGGCGATCGAGCGCGTGATCGCCTGGCGGATCCACCACGTGGCGTAGGTCGAGAACTTGTAGCCGCGGCGGTATTCGAACTTGTCGACCGCCTTCATCAGGCCGATGTTGCCTTCCTGGATGAGGTCGAGGAACTGCAGGCCGCGGTTGGTGTACTTCTTGGCGATCGAGATCACGAGGCGCAGGTTGGCCTCGGTCATCTCGCGCTTCGCCTTGCGCGCGCGCGCCTCGCCCGTCGACATCTGCTTGTTGATCTCCTTCAGGTCCTTGAGGGGGATCATCACGCGCGTCTGCAGGTCGATCAGCTTCTGCTGCTGCTCGACGATGGCCTGACGGTAGCGCGCGAGCTGCTCGCTGTAGGGATGCGCGGCGGAGACTTCGCGGTCGATCCAGCGCAGGCTGACCTCGAGCTCGGGGAACTTCTTGATGAAGTCGGGGCGCGGCATGCCGCCCTTGTTCACCACGAGGTCCTGGATCTTGCGCTCGATCTGGCGGATGTTGTCGACCTCGGTGCGCACCGAGTCGCACAGCTTCTCGACCATGCGCGCCGAGAAGCGGATCTGCATCAGCCCGGCGGAGATCTTCTTCTGCAGGTCGAGGTACTTGGGCGAGCGGTGGCCTTCCTTCTGCAGCACCGCGAGCATGCGCGCGTAGTACTTGCGCATCGACGCGAAGCGCTCCAGCGCGGCGACGCGCAGGCGCTCGAGGTTCTCCGCCGCGATCGCGCCGGCGTCTTCCTCGTCCTCCTCCTCCTCTTCCTCGTCGTCGCCGGTATCCTCGGCGGCGACCGGCGAGATGCCTTCGTCGAAGTCCATCAGGCCGTCGACCAGGTCGTCGATCTTGAGCTCGTCCTTGGCGATCTTGTCGGCGAGATTGAGGATCTCGCCCACGGTCATCGGGCAGGCCGAGATCGCCATGATCATGTGCTTCAGGCCCTCCTCGATGCGCTTGGCGATCTCGATCTCGCCTTCGCGCGTGAGCAGCTCGACCGAGCCCATCTCGCGCATATACATGCGCACGGGATCGGTGGTGCGGCCGAACTCGCTGTCGAGCGTCGACGCCGCCGCTTCGGCTTCCTCCTCGACGTCCTCGGCGGGCGCCGTCGGCGTGGTGTCCGCCATCAGCAGCGTGTCGGCGTCGGGGGCCTCGTCGTACACCTGGATGCCCATGTCGCCGATCATCGAGATCACGCCCTCGATCTGGTCGGCGTCGACCAGGTCGTCGGGCAGGTGGTCGTTGATCTCGGCGTACGTCAGGAAGCCGCGCTCCTTGCCGAGCACGATCAGCGTCTTCAGGCGGCGCTTGCGCGCCTCGATGTCGGCGGCCGTCAGTTCGCGTGGCGCGCTGTCGTGCTTGCCCTTGCTGTTCTTGCGGCTCGCGTCCTCGGCGCGCTTGCCGGCGATGCGCGCGGCGATCTCGCCGGCAGTCTTGGGCACTGGCGGCGTCTTGGGTGCCGCAGCCTGGGCGCCCTTCGGCAGCTTGACGACCGGCGCCTTGACCGGCGGCTTGGCGGCGGCTTTCGCGCCTGCCTTGGGCGCGGCGGCATGCACCGCCGCCGCCTTGCCCTGCTTGGGCGCGGCCTTTGCCACCGGCTTGGCCGGCGTCTTGCGCGCTGCCGGCTTGGCCTGCTTGGGCGCGGCCTTCGCCACCGGCTTGGCCGGCGTCTTGCGGGCCGTAGCGGAACCCGTGCGCTTGGCAAGCGCGCCGCCGCGGCCCGCCGGCGTGCGCGCGGTGCGCCGCGCAGCGGGCTTTCCGGCCTTGCGCGCGGCCGGCTTGGCCGGCTTGCGGGCCTTGGGAGCGGTGCGGGCGCGCGCCTTGGCGCCGGACTTGCGGGTGGGCTTCTTGGCCATGGTCATCCTGGATCCTGGAAATTCGTCATGCCGCGCGGGACCTGCGGGTGCCCGCCGACTGGGCAAAGATGGGGCCGCGCAGAAAAGCTTTAAAGTCTAACACATCAAGGCATTTTCCCTGCCGCCGGACGTCGGCGCGAGGGCTGGCTGTCACGGCTGTTGGACCTTGCGCACGGCCAGCCGTTGCCGCATCGCCAGGCGCTCCTCCGGACTCATCCGCTCGAGTGGGGTCGCCAGCAGACGGTCGGTCTCGCGCGCCTCGCGCCGCGCGACCCACTTCGCCACGCCGTCGCGCAGCACCGTCTCCACGTCCTCGGGCGCGATCTCGTCGCCGTCGGTGTCCGACAGCGCGGCGACGATCACCGGCTCATGCGGCGTTCCGGTGAATTGCTGGACGATGCCCGGCGTGGTCATCGGCGCCCGTGCCAGCACTTCGATCACCGCCGCGAGCGCGGCGCCGTCCGGCGTGCCGTCGTCGGGGTGCGGAATGTCCACGCTGGCGGCCAGCGCGGGCTGCAGCAGCAGCGCATGCAGCAAGCTGCGCGCCAGCGACGGCGCGCGGCGCGTTCTTGCACCGGAGAACGATGCACGGCGCGGCGCGGGCGACGGCACGTCGTCGGGCGCCGGGCGCGGGTTCGGCTCGCCGGCGGCGCCGAGCAGCGTGCGCAGCGTCGGCTCGGGAAGGCCGGTCAGCTCGGCCAGGCGCCGGCGCAGCACCGCATGCAGGATGGGCGCCCGCACGTCGGCGAGGTAGGCGGTGGCGGCCTGCGCGAGCGCAGCCTGCCCTTCGGCGGTGGCCGGTGGATGGCGTGCCGACAATTCGTCGAACAGGAAGGCCGACAGTGGAGTGGCGGCGGCGAGCGCGGCCTCGAATGCGGCGCGGCCGCGCTTGCGCACGAAGTCGTCGGGATCCTCGCCGTCGGGCAGGAACAGGAACTGCGCATTCTTGCCGTCGGCCAGCGCCGCCAGCGTGTTCTCGAGCGCGCGCCACGCGGCGCGCTTGCCGGCGGCATCGCCGTCGAAGCAATAGACGACGCTGTCGGTCTGGCGAAACAGCTTCTGCACATGGATCGGCGTGGTCGCGGTGCCGAGCGTCGCCACCGCGTAGCCGACGCCGTGCTGCGCCAGCGCCACCACGTCCATGTAGCCTTCGACGACGACCACCTTGCCGGCGTCGCGGATCGCGCTCCGCGCGTGGTAGAGGCCGTACAGCTCGCGGCCCTTGGAGAACACCGGCGTCTCCGGCGAGTTGAGGTACTTCGGCTCGCCCTGGTCGATGATCCGGCCGCCGAAGCCGATCACGTGTCCGCGATGGTCGTGGATCGGGAACATGATGCGGTCGCGGAAGCGGTCGTAGCGCTTGTCGCCGTCGCCGGCAATCACGAGGCCTGCCGATTCGAGCATCGGATCTTCGTAGTTGGGGAACACGCGCAGCAGCGACTGCCATGCGTCCGGCGCGTAGCCGAGGCCGAAGCGCGCGGCGATCTCGCCGGTGAGGCCGCGTCCCTTGAGGTACGCGATCGCCCGCGGGCTGTCCTTCAGCTCCGCGCGGTAGAAATGCGCGGCGGCGAGCAACAGATCGGTCAGGCTCGCCGATTCGGCGCGGCGCTCGCGCTCGCCCGGGCGCTCGTCGCGCGGCACCTCGAGGCCCGCATCGCGCGCCAGTTCGCCGACCGCATCGGGAAACGTGCGGCCGCCGTATTCCATCAGGAAGCCGATCGCGGTGCCGTGGGCGCCGCAGCCGAAGCAGTGATAGAACTGCTTGGTCGGGCTCACGGTGAACGACGGCGACTTCTCGCTGTGGAACGGGCAGCACGCCGCGTAGTTGGCGCCCGCCTTCTTCAGCGGCACGTGGCGGTCGATCACGTCGACGATGTCGACGCGTGCGAGCAGCGTTTGGATGAAATCGGTCGGAATCAAGGCGATTTAACGCTCGGCGCGGATGATCCAACGCTGCGCAACGTGCGCGTCGCGCATGCGAGGCATCGCGCGCGAGTCGTAGAGCGTGAACCTCGACTCGCGCGGGGATGCTCACACGGCAGGGAACGCCTCATTATAGGCGGCGACGGCGCTTTGGGAAGGCCGGCGCGGCGCGCGGCGACGGCCGGCCGGCGCGTTCTGCGGCCGTCAGCCGGCGAGCCTGGCCTTGACCTTGGCCGAGACCGCGCTCATGTCGGCGCGCCCGGCAAGCTTCGCTTTCAGCACGCCCATCACCTTGCCCATGCCCGCGGCACCGGCGGCGCCGGTCTCCGCGATCGCGGCGGTGATCGCGGCATCGATCTCGGCGTCGCCGAGCTGCGCCGGAAGATAGCCTGCCAGCACGCCGATCTCGGCGCGCTCGGCATCGGCCAGGTCCTGGCGCTTGCCGGCCTCGAACTGCGTGACCGAATCCTTGCGCTGCTTGATCATCTTGTCGACGATTGCCAACACGTCGGCGTCGACGAGCACCTTGCGCTCGTCGACTTCGCGCTGCTTGATCGCCGCCAGCAGCAGGCGGATGGTCGACAGGCGCGCGGTTGCGTGCGCGCGCATCGCGGACTTCATGTCCTCGGTGATGCGTTCCTTGAGCGTGCTCATGGTGCCTCGATGGTCATGCGGCGAACGGCAAGCAAAAAGGGGCGAATCGCTTCGCCCCTTCGGTGACTGCGAGCTCGAGGCCCTCAGAAGAGCTTGGGCGGGAGCTGCTGGCTGCGGATGCGCTTGTAGTGGCGCTTGACCGCCGCCGCCTTCTTGCGCTTGCGCTCGGCCGTCGGCTTTTCGTAGAACTCGCGTGCGCGAAGCTCGGTCAGGAGGCCCGTCTTTTCGATCGTGCGCTTGAAGCGGCGAAGCGCGGCCTCGAACGGCTCGTTTTCGCGGACGCGAACACTCGGCATGGCAATCGTTTCCTTGGCGTTTGCTGAATTCGGAAAATGGGCGGCGCTCCGGCGCAACGCCGAAATCCACCCAGCCCATGAGTATAGCAAGCGCCCGCGAGACGCGCAAGCCCCTGTAAGCTCTCGGTTTTTGGGAGATCGGCAATGCGGGTGCTGGGAATCGAGACGTCGTGTGACGAGACCGGGGTGGCGATCTACGACACCGACCGCGGGCTCCTCGCGCACGCGCTGCATTCCCAGGTGGCGATGCACGCGAGCTACGGCGGCGTCGTGCCGGAGCTCGCTTCGCGCGATCACGTGCGCCGGCTGCTGCCGCTGATCGAATCCGTGGTCGCCAGCGCGGGGCTCGAGCTCGCCGGCATCGACGCGATTGCCTATACGCGCGGTCCGGGTCTCGCCGGCGCGCTGCTGGTCGGTGCCAGCGTCGCGCATGCGCTGGGTCTCGCGCTCGACCGGCCGGTGGTCGGCATCCATCATCTCGAGGGGCATCTGCTGTCGCCGCTGCTCGCCGATCCGGCGCCTGCGTTTCCATTCGTCGCGCTCCTCGTGTCGGGCGGCCACAGTCAGTTCCACGACGTGCGCGGCGTCGGCAACTACCGCCTGCTCGGCGAGACGCAGGACGACGCCGCCGGCGAGGCCTTCGACAAGACGGCGACGCTGCTCGGCCTGCCTTACCCGGGCGGTCCGGCGCTGGCCGCGCTGGCCGAGTCCGGACAGCCGGGCGTCTACGAATTGCCGCGGCCGATGCTCGACTCGCCGAACCTCGACATGAGCTTCTCGGGGCTGAAGACCGCGGTGCGCATGCTGGCCCACCGGCTTGCGCGCGAAGGCCGGCTCGACGCCTCGGCGCGCGCCGCCATCGCGCGCGCGTTCGAGGACGCCGTCGTCGACGTGCTCGCCGCCAAGTCGCTGGCGGCGCTCGCCGCGACCGGCCGCTCGACGCTGGTGGTGGCGGGGGGCGTCGGCGCCAACCGGCGGCTGCGCGTGCGGCTGCGGCGCGACATCGGCGCGCGCGGCGGCAGCGTGCATTTCCCGGACGCGATGTTCTGCACCGACAACGGCGCGATGATCGCGCTCGCCGGTGCGCTGCGCATCGCCGACGCGCGCGCGGCGGGCGGCGCCTTCGACGTGATGCCGCGCTGGGAGTTGCCCGACACCAGCGTGATGCCGGACGCCGGGGCGACCGCCGGTGCGGGTGCGATGCCCGGCGCGGCCGCGGGTCGCGTCCTCAACGCCCGATGACCCGCTCCTCGCCCTGGACGAGCTTGCGGATGTTGTCCTTGTGGCGCCAGAACAGCAGCAACGCGATGACCACGGTGACCCACGTCACCGCTTCGGCGCCCACTTCGTAGAACATGCCGAGCGGCATCAGCACCGCGGCGACGAGACCCGCCAGCGAGCTGATCTTGAAGCCGAACGCCAGCGTCAGCCACACGACGAGCAGCACGATTCCGAGCGGCCAGTTGAGCGCGAAGACGATGCCGGCGGCGGTGGCTACGCCCTTGCCGCCGCGAAAGCCGAAAAAGATGGGATAGATGTGGCCGAGGAAGACGGCGAGTGCGGCGGCCGGCACGACGAATTCCGGCAGCGCATACGCATTGGCGATCGCTTGCGCGGCAGCGACGACGACGAATCCCTTGGCGCCGTCGCCGGCGAGCGTCAGCAGCGCGGCCCTGCGGTTGCCGGTGCGCAGCACGTTGGTCGCGCCGGGGTTGCCGGAGCCGTATTCGTGCGGATCGGGGAGCCCGAACGCGCGGCTCACCACCATCGCGAACGAGACGGAGCCGACGAGATACGCCGCCACGACGACGAAGACGCCGGCAATCATGCATTCCCCAGAAAGAAGCGTTGCACGCCGGCCGCCCTGCGCGCCGGACTGCCGGGACGGGCGGGCCTGTACACTAGAATCGCGGCGATTCTAGCAAAGCGCACACGCCGAACACCGCGGCCCGCCATGAACTCGATCATCATCCACGACCTGCGCGTCTCGACGACGATCGGCGTCTACCGCTGGGAAGCGCACCTGCCGCAGACCATCCGCCTCGACCTCGAGATCGGCATGCCGTCGCACACGCCGTTCACGAGCGGCGAATTCGCCGACGCGCTCGACTACGCGGCGATCGTGCGCCGCGTCAAGGCGTACGCCGCCGGCCATGCCTATCCGCTGATGGAGCGCTTCGCCGAAGGCCTCGCCGACATCGTGCTCGGCGAATTCGGCGCGCCCTGGGTGAAGCTGCGTGTGGTCAAGCTCGCGGCATTGCCGGGCGTGCGCGAGATCGGCATCGCGATCGAGCGCCGTCGCGACGCCTGACGCGCGCACAGGGCGCGCGGCCGCGCCACGAAATCGAGTCACGCGCAGCCGCTCGCGCGTGGCCCCATCAGCCGCGTGGATGGTGCGCCGCGTGCAGCGCCTTGAGCCGCTCGCGCGCGACGTGCGTGTAGATCGTCGTCGTGGTGATGTCGGCGTGGCCGAGCAGCAGCTGCACCACGCGCAGGTCGGCGCCGTGGTTGAGAAGGTGCGTGGCGAACGCGTGGCGCAGCACGTGCGGCGACAGCGACGCCGGCGCGATGTCGGCGCCGATCGCGTGATGCTTGACGAGCGCCCAGAACGCCTGGCGCGTCAGCGGCTTGCCGCGCGCGGTGAGGAACAGGTGATCATCGCGGCCGGTGCCGGCGAACCCTGCGCGCGCCTCTTTCACGTAGCGCGTGATCCACTCCACCGCCTCGTCGCCGAGCGGCACGAGGCGTTCCTTGCTGCCCTTGCCGACGACCCGCACCACGCCGTTGGCCAGCGACACCTGCGCATGCGTCAGGCCGACCAGCTCGGAGACGCGCAGGCCGGTCGCGTAGAGCGTTTCGAGCATCGCCCGGTCGCGCAGCCCGCGCGGCGTCGCGACGTCGGGCGCGTCCAGCAGGGCTTCGACCTGTGCTTCCGACAGCGCTTTGGGCAGGCGCCGTCCCGGCTTCGGCGCGCGCACGCGCAGCGTCGGATCGTCGCGCACGGCACCGTGCTCGAGTTGCAGCCGGTAGAAGCGCTTGAGGGCCGACAGCCGGCGCCCGATCGACGTGGCCTTCGCCTTCGCCCGGAACTGGTCGGCGAGCCAGCGTTCGACGTCGCCCTGATCGGCCGCAAGCAGCGGCCGCCCCGCATGCGCGAGCCATGCCGACCACGCACGCAGATCGCGGCGATACGCGGCGAGGGACGCCGCGGCGAGGCCGTCACGCAACCAGAGCTGGTCGCAGAAAGCGTCGATCGCCGCCGAGTCTGCGCAAGCGTCCGGTTGTTGCATGGTCTGGCGCGACACTCAGAAGAGCGAATCGGCGCGCGACCGGTGTTCGTGCGCGAGCAGCCAGCGCTTGATGGCGAGGGATTCGGCGGCGGTGGAATGCATGAAGCCGCCCAGGTGCCCGCGGCCGCCGGTGACCCGGTGGCACGGAATGACGAGCGCGACCGGGTTCGAGCCGCAGGCCTGGCCGACGGCGCGTGCCGCCGACGCCAAGCCTTCCGCGAGTTCACCGTACGTGCGCGATTCGCCCGGCGGAATGTCGCGCAGCGCCTGCCACACACGCTGCTGGAACGGCGTGCCGCGCGGCGCGAGGGCGATGTCGAAACGGTGTGCCGGATCGACGAGATAGCGCTCGATGGCGTCGATCACGCGCGCGGCAAGGGCCGAATCCGGTGCGATCAGCGCATGCGAGCGTGGCAGGAAGTCGATGCCGGTCACGCCGGCGGCATCGCAGCGGATGCCGAGCACGCCGAACGGCGCGCGCATGCATGCCGAGTACGGCCGCATGCGCGCGTCGGGGAAAGGTGCCTCGCGCACCGGCATGGCGTGCGGCGCCAGGTCAGCCAAGCTTCATCCCCTGCGGCAGCGCGGTGACGAGCTGCGGAAACACCCAGATCGCGAGCACGGCGGCGATCATCAGGAAGAACATCGGCAGGGCGTGGCGCGCGATCCACGTGATCTGGCGTCCGGTCATGCCCTGCAGCACGAACAGGTTGAAGCCGACCGGCGGCGTGATCTGCGCCATTTCCACCACCAGCACGATGAAGATGCCGAACCAGATGAGGTCGATGTGCGCCGCCTCGACCGACGGCAGGATCACGCCCATCGTCAGCACGACCATCGAGATGCCGTCGAGGAAGCAGCCGAGAATCACGTAGAAAACCGTTAGCGCGACGACCAGGCCGAACGGCGACAGGCCGATGCCGGAGATCCATTCGGCGAGATGGCGCGGCAGCCCGATGTACCCCATCGACAGCGTGAGGAACGCGGCGCCGGAGAGGATCAGGGCGATCATGCAATACAGGCGCGTGGCGCCCATCAGGCTGTCGCGGAAGGTGGGCCACGTCAGCGAGCGTTGCACCAGCGAGATGACCAGTGCGCCGACGACCCCGAACGCCGCCGCCTCGGTGGCGGTGGCGATGCCGCTGTAAATCGAGCCGAGCACGGCGACGATCAGCAGCACCACCGGGATCAGGTGGCGCGACGCCGTCACCTTCTGCATCAGCGTCGTCACCTCCGCCGCCCTGGGCACCTTGCCGGGATTCAACAGCGCCCAGCCGACGATGTACGCGGAGAACAGCGCGGCGAGCAGGATGCCGGGGATCACGCCGGCGATGAAGAGGTGGGCGATCGACACGTTGGCCATCACGCCGTAGACGATCATGATGATCGACGGCGGGATGAGGAGACCCAGCGTGCCCGCGCCGGCCAGCGTGCCGACGGTGATGCCCTCGGGGTAGCCGCGGCGCGCGAGCTCGGGCAGCGTCATCTTGCCGATCGTGGCGCAGGTCGCGGCGGAGCTCCCCGACACGGCGGCGAAGATCGTGCAGCCGATGATGTTGGTGTGCAGCAGACGGCCGGGCACGCGCTCGAGCCATGGCGCCAGCCCGCGAAACATGTCCTCCGACAATCGCGTGCGGAACAGGATCTCGCCCATCCACACGAACAGCGGCAGCGCGGTCAGTGTCCACGACGACGCGGTGCCCCAGATGGTCACCGCCATCGCGTCACCCGCGGGACGCGAGCTGAAGAGCTCCATGCCGATCCATGCCACCCCGGACAGCGCGAGGCCGATCCACACGCCGCTGCCGAGGATCGCGAACAGCGCGACGATCAGGAGCGCGGTGACCGCGCCGTCACTCATTGCGCAGCGCCTCGGCCGGCACGACCTTCACGCGCCTGCCGGCGAGCTGCAGCACGAGCTCGTCGACGATGGCGATGGCGAACACAATGGCGCCCGCCGCCATCGCGAGCTGCGGGATCCACAGCGGCGTCGCATCGTTGGCGGTGGAAACGTCGTTGAAATCCCACGATTGCCAGGCGAGGCGCGCGCTGTAGTACGCGAACGCCATGCCGAGGAGGGTGGCGACGCCGAGCGCGAACGTCTCGAGCATGCGGGCGCGCGCGCCGCTGAGGTGCTCCTGCACCAGCGTCACGCGGATGTGCTCGCCGCGCTTGAGCGTGTGCGCGAGCGCCAGGAAACCGGAAGCCGCCATGCAGTAGCCGGCATAGGCGTCGGTGCCGGGCACGTACCAGTCGAACACGTGGCCGACGATGCTCAGCACCACGAACAGCAACGTGCCCACCATGGCGACGGCGCCGAGCACTGCGGCACCGAGGTAAAGCCGGTCGAGGAACCGGCGCATCGCGCTATTGCATCGCGCGGTACGCGTCGATCACCTTCTTGCCTTCGTCGCCCGACTTCTTCTGCCATTCGGCGAGCATGTAGTTGCCGACCTTGCGCAGGTCGGCGGTGAGCTGCGGCGACGGCTTCAGGATTTCCATACCCTTCGCCTTCAGCTGGTCGAGGTACCAGCCGTTCTTCTCCTCGGCGATCTTCCAGCCGCGCGCCTCGGCGTCGGCGCCGGCCTTCAGCACCGCGGCCTGCGCCGGCTTGTCGAGCGCGTCGAACGCCTTGCGATTGATCAGCACGGCATTCTTGGGCAGCCACGCCTGCGTGTCGTAGAACTTGTGGATCGTCTCGTAGGTCTTGGAGTCGTAGCCGGTGGCACCCGACGACATGTACGAGTCGATGACGCCGGTGGCGAGCGCCTGCGACACCTCGGCCGCCTGCACGGTCACCGGCTGCGCGCCGACGAGCTCGGCGATCTTCGCCGTCGCCGGGCTGTACGCGCGCCACTTCAGGCCCTTCATGTCGGCGGTGCCGTTCAGCGTGCGATTGGTGAAGATGCCCTGCGACGGCCAGGGAATCGCGTACAGCAGCATGATGCCCTGCTTCGCGAGCTTGGCCTCGAGCGCCTTGCGCGAGGCCTTGTACAGCTTCAGCGCGTCGGGATACGACGTGGCGAGGAACGGCACGCCGTCGAGGCCGTAGATCGGATCCTCGTTCTCGTAGTTGACCAGCAGGATCTCGCCCATCTGCACCTGGCCGCCCTGCACGGCGCGCTTGATCTCCGGCGCCTTGAACAGCGACGCGTTGGCGTGCACGGTGATCTTGAGCTTGCCGCCGGTCGCCTTGTCGACGTCGTTGGCGAATTGCTGGATGTTCTCCGTGTGGTAGTTGGTGGCCGGATACGCGGTGGGCAGGTCCCACTTCACCTGCGCCGACGCGCTGCCCCAGGCGAAGGCGGTGGCGCAGCCGAGCACGGCGACGAGGCTTGCGATGCGGGTCATTGCGGGAGCTCCTGTGCGGTCGATGTGAGGCGCTGGTGCCGGCGATGCCGGCTTGCGCCGTGGACGGGCATGAGCCTGCGATATTAACCAGATTTCGCATGCCGGTGTGATAGGCTCGTCGCCCGATCCGCCGGTGCAATGCCGGTCACGCGGCCGGCGAATCCCGCCGCCGCCCACGCTCTCGCGATGCCGCCGTCCATGTCCAACCCCGCGCCGCGCTGGGAATTCTTCGTCGACCGCGGCGGCACGTTCACCGACATCGTCGCGCGCAGGCCCGACGGCAGATTGCTCACGCACAAGCTGCTGTCCGAAAATCCGGAGCGCTATCGCGATGCCGCCGTGCACGGCATCCGCGAGCTGCTGCAATTGCCGGCGGGCACGCCGATCCCGCTGGCGCGGATCGGCGCGGTCAAGATGGGCACGACCGTGGCGACCAACGCGCTGCTCGAGCGCGGCGGGGATCGCACGCTGCTCGTCGTCACGCGCGGCTTCGGTGACGCGCTGCGCATCGCCTACCAGCACCGGCCGAAGCTGTTCGTGCGCAGGATCGAGCTGCCGACGCTGCTCTACGAGCGCGTGATCGAGGTGGACGAGCGCATCGGCGCGCACGGCGACGTCGTGCAGCCGCTCGACCTCGCCGCGGCGGAATCGGCGCTGCGCGCGGCGCGTGCCGACGGCATCGGTGCGGTGGCGATCGTGCTGATGCACGGCTACCGCTATCCGCAGCACGAGCAGGCGCTCGCCGAGGCCGCGCGCCGCGCCGGCTTCAGCCAGGTTTCCGTGTCGCACGAAGTGTCGCCGCTGATGAAATTCGTGTCGCGCGGCGACACCACCGTCGTCGACGCGTACCTGTCGCCGATCCTGCGTCGCTATGTCGACGAGGTCGAGCGCGATCTCGGCGGCGCCGCGGCGGGCGTGCGCCTGCAGTTCATGCAGAGCTCCGGCGGCCTGACCGACGCGCGCCGCTTCCAGGGCAAGGACGCGATCCTGTCGGGGCCGGCCGGCGGCATCGTCGGTGCGGTCGAAGTATCGCGGCGCGCGGGCTTCGACCGCATCATCGGCTTCGACATGGGCGGCACGTCGACCGACGTCACGCATTGGGCGGGCGAATACGAGCGCGCCTTCGATACCGAAGTCGCCGGCGTGCGCCTGCGCGCGCCGATGATGAAGATCCACACCGTCGCCGCCGGCGGTGGCTCGATCTGCACGTTCGACGGCTCGCGCTTTCGCGTCGGGCCGCAATCGGCGGGCGCCAATCCGGGTCCGGCCTCGTACCGGCGGGGCGGTCCGCTCACCGTCACCGATTGCAACGTGATGGTGGGCAAGCTCGATCCGGCGCTGTTTCCGCACGTGTTCGGCGTCGACGGCAATCTCGCGCTCGATGCCGACGTCGTGCGCCGCCGCTTCGACGAGCTTGGCGGGGCGCTGCGCGCAGCCGGCCACGCGCCGGCTTCACCCGAGGCGATCGCCGACGGCTTCCTGCGCATCGCGGTGGAGAACATGGCCAACGCGATCAAGCACATTTCGGTGCAGCGCGGCTACGATGTCACCGCCTATACGCTGTGCTGCTTCGGCGGCGCCGGCGGCCAGCACGCGTGCGCGGTGGCCGATGCGCTCGGCATGACGCGCGTGTTCATCCACCCGCTGGCGGGCGTGCTGTCGGCGTATGGCATGGGACTCGCCGACGTGCGCGCGCTGCGCCAGGCGGCGCTCGAGTCGCCGTTGGACGCCGCCGGTCTCGCCGCCGCGAACGCCGCGTTCGAAACGCTGGAGGCCGCGGCGCGCAGCGAAGTCGCGGCACAGGGCGTTGCCGCAGCGCGCATCGAATGCCGGCGCAGCGTGCATCTCAAGTACGACGGCACCGACACGACGCTCGACATCGCGATGGCCGGCGATGCGCCGGCCATCGTCGCCGACTTCGAGCGGCGATACCTCGCGCAATATGGATTCCTGATGCCGGGACGCGCGCTGGTGATCGAGGCCGCGGCGGTCGAGGCCATCGGACGCTCGGCGCCATCTGCCGGCGCCGCACGCGCGCCGGCGCCGCGCCCCGGCCCGCTGCGACCGATCCGGCGCAATCGCATGTACACGGGTGGCGGCTTCCACGACGCCGCGGTGTTCGCCCGCGAGGACCTGCGCGAGGGCGACGCGATCGACGGCCCGGCCATCCTTCGCGAGCCGAATGCGACCACGGTGATCGAGCCGGGCTGGCGCGGCGTGCTCACCGCGCACGACGATCTCGTGCTGACGCGCGTCGCGCCGCTCGCCCGCGTGCACGCGATCGGCACGGAGGCCGATCCGGTGCTGCTGGAGGTGTTCAACAACCTGTTCATGGCGATCGCCGAGCAGATGGGCGTGACGCTCGCCAACACGTCGTACTCGGTGAATATCAAGGAGCGGCTCGATTTCTCGTGCGCGGTCTTCGACGGCGCGGGCAACCTCGTCGCCAACGCCCCGCACATGCCGGTGCACCTGGGATCGATGGGTGAAAGCGTGGCGACGATCATCGAGCGCCGCAGGACGACGATGCGTGGCGGCGACGTGTACGTGCTGAACGCGCCGTACAACGGCGGCACGCACCTGCCGGACGTCACCGTGATCGCGCCGGTGTTCCTGGACGGTGGCGGCGACGCTCCCGAGTTCTTCGTCGCCGCGCGGGGGCACCACGCCGACATCGGCGGCATCACGCCAGGCTCGATGCCGCCGGATTCGACGGTGGTGGAGGAGGAGGGCGTGCTGCTCGACAACGTCGAGCTGGTGCGCGAAGGCCGCTTCCTCGAGGACTCGATGCGCGCGATCCTGGCGTCGGGCAGGTATCCCGCCCGCAACGTCGAGCAGAATCTCGCCGACCTGCGCGCGCAGGTGGCGAGCTGCGCGCGCGGCGCGCAGGAACTGGCGAAGATGGCCGCGCATTTCGGCCTGCCGGTGGTGCGCGCCTACATGCGCCACGTGCAGGACAACGCCGAGGAATCGGTGCGGCGCGTGCTGTCGGTGCTCGCCGACGGCACGTTCGCCTACGAGATGGACAACGGCGCGGTGGTGCGCGTGGCGATCCGCGTCGACCGCGCGCGGCGCACGGCGACGATCGACTTCACCGGCACCAGCGCGCAGCTGCCGAGCAACTTCAACGCGCCGTCCGCAGTGTGCAAAGCCGCCGTGCTCTACGTGTTCCGCACGCTGGTCGACGGCGAGATCCCGATGAACGCGGGATGCCTCAAGCCGCTGACGATCGTCATTCCCGAGGGCTCCATGCTCGCGCCGCGATACCCGGCCGCCGTGGTCGCCGGCAACGTCGAGACTTCGCAGGTCGTCACCGACGCGCTGTACGGCGCACTGGGCGTGCTGGCGGCGTCGCAGGGCACAATGAACAATTTCACGTTCGGCAATGCGCGTTATCAGTACTACGAGACGATCGCCGGCGGCGCTGGCGCCGGCCCCGGCTTCGACGGCGCGAGCGTGGTGCAGACGCACATGACCAATTCGCGATTGACCGATCCCGAGGTGCTGGAATGGCGCTTCCCGGTGCGGCTCGACGCGTATCGCATCCTGGCGGGCACGGGCGGCGGCGGGCGCCACCGTGGTGGCGACGGCGGCGAGCGGCGCGTGCGCTTCCTCGAGCCGATGACCGCCGTGATGCTGGCCAATCACCGCCGCATCGCGCCGTTCGGCGTCGACGGCGGCGCGCCCGGCGCGACCGGCGCTAACTGGGTGGAGCGCGCAGGTGGCGGCCGCGAGACGTTCGGCGCCACGTTCAAGGTCGAGATGCAGGCGGGCGACGTGTTCGTGGTGCGCACGCCCGGCGGCGGCGGCTTCGGCAGCGGTTAAGATGGGCGATCACCGCCAGCGCGGAGGACCCTTTCGATGGCCAGCGTCCACGATTTCAGCGTCAGCGACATCCACGGCAAGACGGTCGGGCTCGACCGCTACAACGGCGAAGTGCTGCTGATCGTCAACGTCGCCAGCGAATGCGGATTCACGCCGCAATACGCGGGACTGCAGGCGCTGCAGGAGAAGTTCCACTCGCGCGGCTTCGACGTGCTGGGCTTCCCCTGCAACCAGTTCGGCAAGCAGGAGCCGGGCAGCGAGGCCGAGATCGCGAAGTTCTGCGAGCTCAACTACCACGTCACGTTTCCGATGTTCGCCAAGGTCGACGTCAACGGCGACGCCGCCGCGCCGCTCTACCGCCATCTCAAGGCGGAGAAGCCCGGACTGCTCGGCAGCGAGGCGATCAAGTGGAACTTCACCAAGTTCCTGGTCGACCGCGGCGGCCGCGTGCTGAAGCGCTACGCGCCGAACGACACGCCGGAGTCCATCACGGCCGACATCGAGAAGGCGCTGTGACCCGATGAGCGCCCGACGCTGGACGCGCGCGGCGCTGCTCGCCGCCGCGCTCTGCGCCGCGCTGGCGGTGGCGGGCGCGGCGCGCGCCGCGGCGTGGGCCGACCCCGCGAAGACGCTGCACGTGACATTCCCGGTCGCCGAGACCGGCTTCGACCCGGCCGCTGCGCAGGACTATTACTCGGGGCACGTGATGCGGTCGATCTTCGACACGCTGTACGTGCCCGACTACCTGCCGCGCCCCTACAAGGTGGCGGCCAACACCGCCGACGGCATGCCGGACATTTCGGCCGACGGCAAGGTGTGGACGATCCATCTCAGGAAAGGCATCTACTTCGCCGACGACCCCGTGTTCAAGGGCCGCAAGCGCGAGCTGACCGCGCAGGACTACATCTACGCGTGGAAGCGCGTCGTCGATCCCAAGGTGCGCTCGCCCAACGCCTACTACCTCAACGGCAAGCTCGTCGGCCTCGACGCGGCTGTCGAAAAGGCGCGCAAGTCGGGCCGTTTCGACTACGACGCCGAGATCGCGGGGATGCGCGCGATCGACCGCTACACGATCCAGCTCACGCTGGTCGACACCGACTACACGCTGATGAACTATATCCAGCAGACGTCGCTGGCCGCGGTCGCGCGCGAGGTGGTGGAGGCATACGGCGATCCGAATACGTCGTGGGTGATGGACCATCCGGTGGGCACGGGCCCGTATCGTCTCAAGAGCTGGCGGCGCGGACAGCAGATCGTGCTCGAGGCGAACCCGGGATTCCGCGAGGATCACTTTCCCGCGGCGCCGGCCGACGCCGACGCCGCGACGCGCGCGCTGGCGGCGTCGATGAAGGGCAAGCGGTTGCCGCAGATCGGCACGATCGACATCGCGATCATCGAGGAATCCAACCCGATCCTGCTGGCGTTCGATTCCAAGGCGATCGATTTCGTCAACGTCCCCGCCGATCTCGTGAGCCGCGTCATCGGGCCGGAGGACAACCTGCTGCCGGCCTATGCCGACGCCGGCGTGACGCTGCACCGCGTCGTGCAGAACGCGTTGACGTACACCTACTTCAACATGGACGACCCGGTCGTCGGCGGGTACACCAACGACAAGATCGCGCTGCGCCGCGCGATCGTCATGGCGTTCAATGTCGACGAGCTGGTGAAGGTCCTGTGGAACGGCCAGGCGCGGCCGGCCACGCAGCTCGTGCCGCCCGGCGCGTACGGCTACATCAAGGGCCTCGACGTGCATCCGCCCCACGATCCGGCCACGGCACGTGCGTTGCTCGATCGCTTCGGCTACAAGGACCGCGACGGCGACGGCTGGCGCGACCTGCCCGACGGCAAGCCCTTCACGCTGTCGATGGGATCGACGCCGACGGCGCGCGACCGCGACCGCGACGAGCTGTGGAAGAAGAGCCTCGCGGCCGTGGGCATCCGCATCAACTTCATCAAGCAGAAGTGGCCGGAGCTGCTGAAGATGGGACGCGATGGCAGCCAGCTGCAGATGTGGGGCGTGGGCTGGATCAACAACACCGGCGATGGCGATGCGTTCGTGCAGCTGCTGTACGGGCCGAACGCCGGGCAGTCGAACCTCGGCCGTTTCCACAACGCCGACTACGACAAGGCCTATGCGGCGAGCAAGCAGCTGCCGCCGGGTCCCGAGCGCGACAAGCTGTACGTGACGATGGCGAAGATCCTGCAGGCCTACACACCCGTCGACCTCGACGTCTATCGGGTGGAGAACACGCTGGTGCGGCCGTGGGTGGGCGGCTACAAGAAGAACGTGCTCTACGAGCACGCCTGGAAGTTCCTCGACATCGACGTCGCACGCCAGCGATCGGGCCAATGAGCGACGCGTGAGGCGGCTCGCGATCCTCGCGCGGCGCCGCCTGCGCGGCCTTTGGCGTTCCGCCGATTTCCGCCGCATCTTCGCCTCGGCGACGATCACGGCGTTCGGTGCGCAGGTGACCAACCTCGCGCTGCCGCTGACCGCCGCGCTGCTGCTGTCGGCGACGCCGCTCGAGATGGGCGTGCTGGTGGCGCTGGAGACGCTGCCCTTCGCGCTGGTGTCGCTGCACGCCGGGGTGATGCTCGATCGCGTGCGCAAGCTGCCCGTGGTGATCGCCTGCGGCGCCGGACGCGGCGTCGCGCTGCTGTCGATTCCGCTGGCGGCATGGGCCGGCGTGCTGTCGATCCACCAGCTCTTCGCCGTCGGCTTCATCTGCGGCGTGCAGAACGTCATCGGCGGCGCCGCGTATCAGGTGCTCCTCGCGCAGCTGGCCGGGCGCCGGCGGCTGGTCGAGGCCAACGCCAAGATCGCCCTCGGCGAAACGTCGGCGGCGCTGGTCGGGCCCGGTCTCGCCGGCATGCTGATCCAGCTGCTCACGGCACCGTTCGCGATCGCCCTCGACGCGGTGTCGTTCATCGCGTCGGCGTGGATGCTGAAGGGCGTGCGCGAGCCGCAGGACACGTCGCCGGCCGCGCCCTCGCCAGGCGTCGGCCACGAGATCATGGAGGGCCTGCGCCTGGTCTGGCACAACCGCACGCTGCGCTCGCTGGCGGTGCTGGCGGGCACGTGGCAGCTGCTGCATCACATGCAGATCGCGGTGCTGATCCTGTTCGCCACGCGCGAGCTCGGACTGTCCGCCGGCGCGATCGGACTCGTGTTCATGTTCGGCGGCGCGGGCTGCATGCTCGCGGCCGCCACCGCCGAACGGCTCAATGCGCGTTTCGGCGTCGGCCGCGTGATCATCGGCGCGCTGCTGCTCAGCGCCGCCGGCTGGCAGTTCTATGCGCTGGTGCGCGGCACGCCCACGGTGGCGACGATCATGCTGGGCCTGTCGATGCTGGTGTTCGATTTCGGCGCCGTGCTCTACGGCATCACCTACCTGTCGCTGCGCCAGGCGATCACGCCCGACCGGCTGCTCGGGCGGATGACGGCGACAATGCGGTTTCTCACCGTGGCCTCGGCGCCGGTGGGTTCGCTGGCCGGCGGCGCGATCGCCACGGCGATCGGCCTGCGCGCGACGCTGTGGTGCGTGGGCGTCGCCGGCATCGCGCTCGCCGCGACCGCCGTGTGGTTTTCACCGGTGCGGCGCTATCGCGAGTTGCCGGCGACGTCGGAGCATCACGCCGGATAGACCCGCTGCCGGCGGGCGTGAATGGACAACAAAAAGGGCAGCTCGCTTTGGCTGCCCATTGATTTCGCCGCGTTGCGGCGTCCTGTCCGGCAATTCGCGGGGCCGATCAACCGGGTCCCCATCCGCTAGAGAGCGGTCGCGATGCAGTGATGATCGCGCGTCAGGCGGGCGATACCACCGCTGTCCTGTTGTGGTGGAAGAGTAACGCGATGGAAATAGAATAGACCTCATCGCCGCGGACGTCAAAGCAATTCCCGACCGGCGGCATCATTTTTTTCGCGCGCATGCGACACCGGATGCCGAGCACGATGCGTGCCCGCATCGGGCGCATGCGTCAGCGCTGGAAGTCGTAGACGCTGCCGAGCGCGAGGAGCGCGCACAGCTCGTCGAGCGCGCGTCGCGACTCGTCGAGCAGTGCGGGATCGGCGAGGTCGGCGGGCGCGAGCCGGTCGCGGTAGTGGCGCGCGACGACGTCTGCGAGGGCATCGCACAGCGCGTCGTCGACGAATACGCGGGCGCTGATCGACGCGCGCTCCGCGGCGGTGAGCGCAACGCGCAGGCGCAGGCAGGCGGGACCGCCGCCATTGCGCATGCTCTGGCGCAAGTCGAACGTCAGCACCTCCGCGATCGGCCCGCTGTGCGAGACAAGTCGTGCGAGCCACGCGTCGGTGCGCGGGTTCTCGCGGGTTTCCGCGGGAGTGACAAGCAGGTAGCGGCCGTCGTCGCGCCGCAGCAACTGGCTGTTGAACAGGTAGGTCGCCACCGCGTCGTCGACGCTCACCTCGCCATCGTCGACGACGATCGGCGTGAAATCGGGCACGGTGGCGGCGAGGCGTGCGAGCACCGCCGGCTGCTCGGTCCAGGCGCGGGCGTGGCACAGCAGAACGTTGCCGCTGCCGACGGCGATCACGTCGTTGTGGAACACACCGCGGTCGACGACGTCGGGATTCTGCTGCGCAAATACCGTGCGCACAGGGGCGAGCCCGTGGCTTCGGGCCACGGCCTCGGAGGCCTCGCGCGTTTGCCGCGCCGGAAAACGCGCCGGCTCGCGGCCGGCATCGCCGAAGCCGCTGCGGCCATAGACGAACAGCGCAGTGCCTGCGGCGGCGTCGCCGAAGCGCGTGTGGTTGGCGGCGCCCTCGTCGCCGAGCTGCGGCGCCGCCGGCAGCGGGTCGTGCACCTCGAAATGCCGCGCGTCGGCGAAGACCGCGCGCAGCACGCGCGCCGTCACCGGCGCCTCCAGCGCACGGTGGAAATGCGTGACGAGGTTCGCCGGCGTGAAATGCACGCGGGCGTCGGCGGTGTCGGCCGATGGGCTGACCGTCGCCGCGTTGGCGGTCCACATCGCCGACGCGGACGAGCAGGCGGCGAGGAGCCGCGGCGCGTCGCGCGCGGCGGCGCGGATCACCGCCGCGTCGTCGCCGCCGAATCCGAGGGCGCGCAGCGCCGGCACGCACGGGCGATCGTGCGGCGGCAAGACCGCCTGCGCGAAGCCGCGGCCGGCGAGCGCCCGCATCTTGGCGATGCCCTGCAGCGCCGCGGCGCGCGGATTGGCGACCAGCTCGGCATTGCGCTCGGACGCGAGGTTGCCGCGCGCGAGCCCGGAATAGTTATGCGTCGGTCCCGGCAGGCCGTCGAAATTGACCTCGGTCATCGGTCGCCGGGCGCGAGCGGCACCGCGCGCACCGAATCGCCCTCGCCGACGCCGAGCGCCGATGCCGCGTGCGGCAGCAGCGGGAAGCGGTCGATGCGCCGTGGCGCCATCGTCACGATCGCGCGGAAGTCGCGGAAGCGGCGGTTGGACACCAGCCAGAAGACGTCGTCGGTCAGGCTGTCGGCGAGCGGATTGCCCTCGCCGATCGTCACCCACGGCGTCAGCGACCGGCGCACGGCGTCGATGTTCTCGCGGAAGCACTCGACGGTGGGGCCGGCGTCGAAGATGTCGACGTAGCCCTCGTAGCGGAAACCCTCCTGCTCGAGCATCGTGCGCGCCGGCAGCGTGTCGGCGTGCACCGCGCCGATCGCCTCCTGGGCGTCGGCCGGCAGCAGGTTGACGTAGACCGGGTGGCGTGGCATCAGCTCGGCGATGAACGACTTCTGGCCGATGCCCGTCAGGTAGTCGGCGGTCGAGTATTCCATCGCGAAGAAGTGGCGGCCGAGGCCTTCCCAGAACGGCGAGCGGCCGCCGGCGTCGAGCTTGCCGCGCAGCTCGGCGATCACCTTCGGCGCGAAGCGCTCGGCGAACTCGGCGATGAACAGCAACCGGCTCTTGGCGATCAGCGGGCCGTTCTTCGCCTGGCGGAAGCCGTGGTCGAGGAACAGCGAGCAGAGCTCGGTCTGCCCGGTGTGGTCGTTGGCGAGGAACAGCGTCGGCACCGCGGTGTACACGCCGAGGGTGCGCGACGCGTGCACCAGCGTGTTGACGTAGTAGTTGTACCAGGGCTCGTCGACGCCGACGGCCGCCTCGATCGCGCTGATGCCGACCACGCGCTCGGCGTGGTGGGTGTCGGCCAGCACGAACATGTAGCACTCGTCGGCGCGCGAGGCGGTGCCGGCGAACGACGCTAGCGAGCGCTCGATGCGCGACGCCAGGCGCTCGCGGTTGGCGGGCAGCGTGGTGAGGCCGCTGCCGGTGCGCTCGGAAAGCGCGAACACGGCGGGCAGGTCGTCACGGCCGATCGGGCGGACGACGAACATCGCGGGTCAGCCGCCTGCCGCGTCAGGCGAGCGCACGGTCGAGCGCGGTTTCGAGGCGCGACAACCCTTCGAGGATCTCGTCCAGCGAAATGACGAGCGACGGCGCGAGACGCAGCACGTCGGGTCCCGCCATCAGCAGCAGCAGTCCCGCGCGCCCGGCGGCTTCCATCACGGCGCCCGACTTGCCGCGCCACGGCTCGGCGAGCTCGCAGCCGATCCACACGCCTTCGCCGCGCAGCGCGCCGAACACGCGGCGGCGCGCATTGATCGCCTTGAGGCCTTCCATGAAGAGCGCGTGGCGGGCCTTGACGCCATCCAGCACCTCGGTGGTGTTGATGACGTCGAACACCGCGCCGGCGACGGCGCAGGCGAGCGGGTTGCCGCCATACGTCGTGCCGTGCACGCCCGGCGTGAACACCGACGCCACCTCGCTCGTCGTCACCATCGCGCCGATCGGGAAGCCGCCGCCCAGGCCCTTGGCGCTGGTCAGGATGTCGGGGACGATGCCCTTCTGCATGTACGAGAACAGCGCGCCGGTGCGGCCCATGCCGCTCTGGATCTCGTCGAGGATCAGCAGCGCGCCGTGCGCCGTGCACAGGCGCCGCGCCGCCTGCAGGAACTCGGGCGTGCCGGGCGTCATGCCGCCTTCGCCCTGCATCGGTTCCATCAGTACCGCGCAGATGTCGTTGCCGCGCGCGAACTCGGCCTCGAGCGCGGCGACATCGTTATATGGGATGTGGGTGAAGCCCTCGGGATTGGGGCCGAATCCCGCCGAGTATTTCGCCTGGCCGCCGGCGGTGACCGTCATCAGCGTGCGGCCGTGGAACGCGTTCACCGCCGAGATCACTCGGATGCGCTTGTCGCCGTGGCGGTCGCGCGCGTAGCGCCGCGCGAGCTTCAGCGCCGCCTCGTTGGCCTCGGCGCCGGAGTTGCAGAAAAACGCGCGCTCGGCGAACGTGCTGTCGACGAAACGCTGTGCGAGGCGCAGCGCCGGCTCGTTGGTGAACCAGTTCGACACGTGCCAGATCCTGCGCGCCTGCTCGTCGAGCGCGCGCAGCATCACGGGATGGCAATGACCGAGCGACGACACCGCAACGCCGCTGGCGAAGTCGATGTACATGCGCCCTTCCTGGTCCCACACGCGCGAGCCTTCGCCGCGCACCGGCAGGAACGGCGCCGGGGCGTAGCACGGCACCATGATGTCGTCGAACAGGGCGCGCGTGACGGGCATCTGCGCCTCGCTGCTGGTCGACTTGAGGTCGCGCCGCGACGACGCGGCGATCACCGCAGCAGCCACCGGATCGGTGTTGGCCATCGGCGGCTACAGCGCCGCGACGACGGAGATCTCGATCCGGAATTCCGGGCTCGCGAGCTTCGCCTGCACGGTGGCGCGCGCCGGCGTGTCGCCCGCCGGCACCCACGCCTCCCACACCGCGTTCATCGCCGCAAAGTCGGCCATGTCGGGCAGGTAGATCGTCGCCGACAGGATCCGGCGCTTGTCGCTGCCGGCCTCGGCGAGGAGACGGTCGATGTTCGCCAGCACCTGCTGCGTCTGGCCGGTGACGTGGGCGTGGCCGTCGTCGGCCACCTGGCCGGCGAGGTAGACGAGCCCGGAGGTGCGATGGATCACCAGCTCGGACAGGCGCTTGCCGACATGGCGGCGTTCGATGGTCATGGTGGTATCGTCATGAGCGGAGCGCACAGGGTGCGCGCGACTTCGATTCTAGACGAAAACGACGATGGCGATGGACGGGCGCGCGGCACTCGCCGCCGGCGCGATCGCGATGTTCGTCGCGGTGGCGGCCGGCGCCTTCGGCGCGCATGCGCTCGCGTCGACGCTCCCGGCGGCGCGCATCGCCGCGTGGCAGACCGCGGTGCGCTATGAAGCGTGGCACGGCCTCGCGCTGATCGGCGTCGGCATCCTGATGCAGGGCGGCGCGCCGCGCGCACGCAGGTTGCGCGCCGCGGCGTGGCTGTTCGCTGTCGGCATCGTGCTCTTCAGCGGCAGCCTTTACGCGCTGGTGCTCGCCGATCTGCGCGCGCTCGGCGCGATCACGCCGTTCGGCGGCGCCGCGCTGCTCGCGGGCTGGGCCGCGTTTGCGTGGGCGGTGCTGCGCCGCGACTGATCAGGGGCGTGCGGCGGGCGCGAGGCCGTGAGGAACGCGGGAACGCGCCGTCGCGCGCGCGGCGCGACGGCGAATTCAATCCACTTTCGCGCCCGACTGCTTGACCACCTTCGCCCACTTCGCGGTTTCCGTGGCGATGTGCCGCGCGAAGTCCGCGGGTGAGCCGCCCGCGGCGATCGCACCCTGCGCGAGGAGCTTGTCCTTCGCCTCCGGCGTCGCCAGCCAGCGGTTGCCTTCGGCATTGAGCTTCGTCACGATCGCCTCGGGCGTGCCTGCCGGCGCCAGCAGGCCGAACCAGCTCGAGGCCTCGAAGCCGGGATAGCCGGACTCGGCGATCGTCGGCACGTCGGGCAGCGCCGCGGCGCGCGTGAGGCTGGTCACGGCGATCGGTCGCAGCTTGCCGGCCTTGATGAGCGCGAGCGACGACGGCAGGTTGTCGAACATCAGCTGCACCTGGCCGCCGACGAGATCCTGCAGCGCCGGCGCGCTGCCCTTGTACGGCACGTGCTGCATCGACACGCCTGCCATCACCTTGAAGAGCTCGCCGGACAGGTGGATCGACGTGCCCGATCCCGACGACGCGAAGTTGAGCGCGTCCGGATGCGCCTTGGCATAGGTGACCAGCTCCGCGACCGTGTGCACCGGCAGCGCGGGATTCACTTCCAGCACGTTCGGCACGCCGGCGACCAGGAAGACCGGCACGAAGTCCTTGACGTGGTCGTACGGCATCTTCGCGTACAGGCTCGGATTGATGGCGTGCGTGCCGACGGTGCCCATCACCAGCGTGTAGCCGTCGGGCGCGCTGTGGGCGACGAGCTCGGCGCCGAGGTTGCCGCCGGCGCCGGGGCGGTTGTCGACGATGAATGGCTGGCCGAACACCTCGGCGAAGCGCTGCGCGACGGCGCGCGCGAGGAGGTCGGTGGTGCCGCCGGCGGGGAACGGCACGACGATGCGCACCGGACGCGACGGATACGCGGGTGCCTGCGCGAGCGCGGGTGCGGCCGGCATCGCCCACCACGCGCACAGTGCGCACAACGCGATCATGAATCGACGGCTCATGGCATTCCCCCTGGTTGAATCCGAGCGAAGCTTCCCGCCTTTGCCTGAACGGCGTCAATCCCCGCGGCGCGCGGCATTGCAGTCGCCGTGCGCGTCAGTCGACCTTGGCGCCCGAGGCCTTGATGATCGCCGCGTACTTCGGCACCTCGCGCGCGATAAACGCCGCGAATTCGGCGGGAGTCATCGGCGTCGCCTCGGCGCCCTGCAGCGCGAGCTTGTCCCGCATGTCCGGCGTGCGCAGGATCTTCACGAGGTCGGCATTCCAGCGTGCGATGACGTCCTTCGGCGTGCCTGCGGGTGCCATGAGTCCGAACCATGTCGAGATGTCGAAGCCGGACAGGCCGGCTTCGGCCATCGTCGGCAGGTCGGGCGCCAGCGCCGAGCGCTGCGCGGTGGTGACCGCCAGCGCGCGCTCCCTGCCGCCCTTGACCTGCGCCATGGCGTTGGCGAGGTTGTCGAACATGAATTGCGTGTCGCCGGCGAGCAATGCCTGCGTCGCCGGAGCGGCCCCTTTGTAGGGCACATGCGTGATGTCGGTGTGGGTCACGGTCTTGAACAGCTCGCCCGCGAGATGACCCGCGCTGCCGATGCTGCCGGAGCCGAACGCGAGCTTGCCCGGATTCGCCTTCGCCGCCGCCACCAGATCCTGCACCGAGTGGTACGGCGATTGCGCCGACACCACGAGCACGTTGGGGGTGATGGCGATCATCGAGATCGGCGCGAAATCCTTCACGGCGTCATAGGGCATGTGCGGGTAGAGCGTCGGGTTGACGGCATGTGTCGACAGCGCGCCCATCACCACCGTGTAGCCGTCCGGCGCCGACTTGGCGACGTAGTCAGCGCCGATGTTGCCGCCGGCGCCCGGCTTGTTCTCGACCACCACGCTCTGGCCCCAGACCTCGCCGAGCTTCTGTGCGATTTCGCGGCCGACGATGTCGAGCGAGCCGCCCGGCGGAAACGGCACGACCAGCCGGACGGGGTGGGACGGGAACGTATCGGCGGCGATGCCGGCGCCGGTCCACGCGAGCAGGGCGGCGGCCAGCACGGCCGTGGTCGACAATCGATTCATGCGCAGTGTCTCCTTCCGATCGCGGGGTGTAACGTATTCTATCAATGGGTGTTTCCTGTTTGCGGGTGCGCAAGGCTCCGGCGCATAATCGACCCTTTGAGCGACCCGCACATCTTGCAACAATGAGCAAAGCCGTTGTCGTCGGCGCCGTCGTCGGCGTCCTCATCGCCGCCGCAGCCGGCTACTGGTTCGGCCAGCAGCACGTGCGCCAGCCCGCCGCCACGCCCACCGCCAATCGCGGCGGCGCGCCCGCTCCGGTCGCCGCCGTCACCGTCGAGGCGATCAAGGTCGCGCGCCTGTCGATGCCGCAGACGATCACCACCGTCGGCAGCCTGCGCTCGGACGAGTCGGTGGTGCTGCGCCCCGAAGTGGCCGGGCGCATCAGCGCGATCCAGTTCCGCGAAGGCCAGCCGGTGACGAAGGGCGCGGTGCTGATCCGCCTCGATCCGGTGGTCAACGACGCCGAGGTGCAGCAGGCGCGCGCCAACATGACGCTCGCCAGGTCCAAATACGACCGCTCGGTGGATCTCGCCAAGCAGAACTTCATCTCGAGCCAGGCCAAGGACGAGGCCGAGAACAACCTCAAGGTGGCCGAGGCGGCGCTGTCCCTCGCCGAGGCGCATCTGGCGAAGACCACGATCCGCGCGCCGTTCTCCGGCGTGCTGGGGCTGCGCGTGGTGTCGGTCGGCGACTATGTGAAGGAAGGCGCCGACATGGTCAACATCGAGTCGATCGATCCGCTGAAAGTCGACTTCCGTGTTCCCGAGACGTATTTCCGCCAGGTGCAGACCGGCCAGGCGCTGTCGATCTCGCTCGACTCCTTTCCCGGCAAGCTCTACCAGGGCCGCGTGATCGCGGTGAATCCGCTGCTCGACACGGCCGGCCGCTCGGTGGTGATCCGCGCGCAGGTGGACAACACCGACGCCAGGTTGCGACCCGGGATGTTTGCGCGGGTGCGCCTCGTCACCCGTGACGTGCAGGATGCGATGGCCATCCCCGAGCAGGCGATCGTGCCGGAAGGCGACGAGCAGTACGTGTTCCGCGTGATGGACGGCAAGGCGGTGCGCACCAAGGTGGAGACCGGACAGCGCCGCGACGCCAAGGTGGAGATTGTCAAGGGCCTCGGCATCGACGACGTCGTCGTCGTCGCCGGCCAGATCAAGCTGCGTGACGGCACGCCGGTGAACATCCTGCGCCGCGATTCGCCGATGCAGGCGGCCAAGGCCGATCCCGGCGCGCGCGAGGCCGATTCGGCACCCCCCAAGCCGGGGCCGGACACGCCGCCGCCGCGCTCCTAGATGCAGCTTCCGGAAATCTGCATCAAGCGGCCCGTGTTCGCCACGGTGCTGTCGCTCGTCATCGTGCTGATCGGCCTCATCTCGTACCAGCGCCTGCCGGTGCGCGAGTACCCACGCATCGACGAGCCGGTGGTGAGCGTGAGCACCACGTATCGCGGCGCGTCCGCCGAAGTGGTCGAATCGCAGGTGACGAAGATCCTCGAGGACTCGCTGGCCGGCATCGAGGGCGTCGAGGTGATGACGTCGCAGAGCCGCTCGGAGACGAGCCGGATCAACGTGCGCTTCACGCTGAAGCGCGACCCGGATTCCGCCGCGGCCGACGTGCGCGACAAGGTGGCGCGGGTGCGCGCCAAGATGCCGGACACGATCGACGAGCCGGTGATCGCCAAGGTCGAGGCCGACTCGCAGCCGGTGATCTACATCGCGGTCGAGGCGGGCTCGCTGTCGGCGATCGAGGCGTCCGACTACGTGCACCGCTACATCCAGCCGCGGCTGTCGGTGCTGCCGGGCGCGTCCGACGTGCGCGTCTTCGGCGAGCGCCAGGTGTCGATGCGCGTCAACATCGACCGCACGCGCCTCGCCGGCTACCGCCTGACCGCGCAGGACGTGGAGGACGCGATCACGCGCCAGAACGCCGAGATCCCGGCGGGCCGTGTCGAGTCGTCGACGCGCGAGTTCACCGTGGTGGCCGAGACCGACCTGTCGACGCCGGAGCAGTTCAACAACATCATCGTCGCCAACGTCGGCGGCTCCCCGGTGCGCATCAAGGACATCGGCAACGCCGAGATCGGGCCGGTCGACGAGCGCACGGTGTCGCGCTTCAACGGCAAGCCGTCGCTCAACATCGGCGTGATCAAGCAGGCGGTGGCCAATCCGCTCGACCTGTCGAACGCGGTGCGCGCCGAAGTGGTGAAGATGAACCAGTCGCTGCCGCCGGGCATGAAGCTGGTGGTGGCGTACGACACCTCGGTGTTCATCGAGCGCTCGATCCACTCGGTGTTCGAGACCATCGGCGAGGCGATCCTGCTGGTGGTGCTGGTGATCTTCTTCTTCCTGCGCAGCCTGCGCGCCACCGTCATCCCCATCGTCACGATCCCGGTGGCGCTGGTCGGCGCGTTCGCGCTGATGTACTTCATGGGCTTCACCATCAACACGCTGACGCTGCTGGCGATGGTGCTGGCCATCGGCCTCGTCGTCGACGACGCCATCGTGATGCTGGAGAACATCTTCCGCCACATCGAGGACGGCATGCCGCGGCGGCAGGCGGCGATCACCGGCGCCCGGGAGATCGGCTTCGCGATCGTGGCGATGACCCTCACGCTGACGTCGGTGTTCGCGCCGCTGGCGTTCGCCACCGGCCGCACCGGGCGGCTGTTCATCGAGTTCGCGCTGACGCTCGCCGGGGCGGTGCTGGTGTCGGGGTTCGTCGCGCTGACGCTGTCGCCGATGATGTGCTCGCTGCTGCTGCGCCACCAGGAACGTCATTCGCGGATCTACAACATCATCGAGAGCTGGATCGTCGGCCTCACCAACGCCTATCGCCGGGCGCTGACGTGGACGCTGCATCACCGCGCGGTGGTGGTGGTGGCGTGGGTGGCGGTGTTCGCCACCGGCGGGCTGGTGTTCACGCAGCTCAAGAGCGAGCTCGCGCCCACCGAGGATCGCGGCGTGATATTCGGCACCATCACCGCGCCGCAGGGCTCGACGCCGCAGTACACGGCCGACCTGATCCAGCCGATCGAGCGCATGTACGGCGCCGTCCCCGAGGCGGTCGCCTATACGGCGATCTCCGGCTACCCGACGGTGGTCGACGGCACGGCGGTGCTGCGCCTCAAGCCCTGGGAGCAGCGCGAGCGCAAGCAGCAGCAGCTGGTCGAGGAGCTGCGGCCGAAGATGGCGCAAACCCCGGGCGCGATCGTGTTCGCGATCAACCCGCCCTCGCTCGGCCAGTCGTTCCGCTCGACGCCGATCGAGTACATCGTGATGTCGCAGGTGGCGTATCCCGAGCTGTCGCGCATCGTCGACCGCATGCTCGACGAGGTGCGCGCGAAGTCGCCGTTCATCCTCAACCTGCAGACCGACCTGCGGCTCAACACGCCGGAGGTGCGCGTCAACATCAAGCGCGACAAGCTGTCCGACATCGGCGTGCCGGTGGACACGCTCGGCCGCACGCTCGAGACCTACCTCGGCGGGCGCCAAGTGACGCGCTTCAAGCAGGAGGGCGAGCAATACGACGTGATCGTGCAGGCCGCCGCTCCCGACCGCGTGGTGCCGGCCGACATCAGCGACGCGTACGTGCGGGCGCGCGACGGCAACATGGTGCAGCTCTCCAACCTGGTCGACGTTCACGAGGGGGTGGCGCCGCAGTCGCTCAACCACTTCAACCGCCTGCGCGCCGTGAAGATCACTGCCACGCTGGCGCCCGGCTACTCGATCGACGACGGCCTGAAGGCGATGGATGCGGCAGCGGCGGCGACGCTGCCGGCGACCGCGCAGACCGACCTCGACAACCAGTCGCGCGAGTTCCGCAAGTCGGGCTCGGAGATCTACTTCACGTTCGTGCTGGCGCTGGCGTTCATCTACCTCGTGCTGGCGGCGCAGTTCGAGAGCTTCGTGCATCCGTTCGTGATCATGCTGTCGGTGCCGCTGTCGATGACCGGCGCGCTGCTCGCGCTGTATCTCGGCGGCCAGACGCTCAACATCTACAGCCAGGTGGGGCTCGTGACGCTGGTCGGCCTCATCACCAAGCACGGCATCCTGATCGTCGAGTTCAGCAACCAGCTCCGCGACAAGGGCGAAAACCTGATGGACGCCGTGGTCGACGCCGCGACGCTGCGGCTGCGGCCGATCATCATGACCACCGGCGCGATGGTGCTGGGCGCGGTGCCGCTCGCCACGGCGTTCGGCGCCGGCGCCGAGTCGCGCATACCGATCGGCCTCGTGATCGTCGGCGGCATGCTGTTCGGCACCGCGCTCACGCTGTTCGTCGTGCCCACGGCGTACTCGCTGCTGGCACGCCGCCGCCGCTCGGACTCGTTCGACATGGACCCGCACGCATCGGCGACCCCCGCGCACGCCGACGATTGACGGCAGCATGGTCACGGGTGTTGCCGCCGTCGCGCCGCAGATGATGCGGCGCGCGCGGCCGGGCTGAGCGGTGCCACCCGCGCTCGCCGCGGCAGGCACGACGGTCGAGACGCGCGTTCCGGCGCGCCTCGACGCGCTGCCGTGGTCGCGCTTCCATTCGCTCGTCATCCTGGCGCTGGGCATCACGTGGGTGCTCGATGGCCTCGAAGTGACGCTCGCGGGATCCATCGCCGGCGCGCTGCAGCAAAGCCCGGCGCTGCGGATGAGCGAGACCCAGGTCGGATTGTCGGCAAGCGCGTACCTCGCCGGCGCGGTGCTCGGCGCGCTGGTCTTCGGCTGGCTCGCCGATCTCGCCGGCCGCAAGCGGCTGTTCTTCGTCACGCTCGGCGTGTACATCGCCGGCACCGGCGCCACCGCGTTCGCGCCGGACTTCGCGATCTTCGCGCTGTGCCGCTTCATCACCGGCGCCGGCATCGGCGGCGAATACGCGGCGATCAATTCGGCGATCCAGGAGCTCATTCCGGCGCGCTACCGCGGCCGCTGCGACCTCGCGGTCAACGGCAGCTTCTGGATCGGCGCGGCACTCGGCGCGCTGGGCTCGAGCGTGCTGCTGCGGCCGGGCCTGTTCGCGCCCGACGTCGGCTGGCGCGCCGCGTTCGGGATTGGCGCGGTGCTCGGGCTCGGCATCCTGCTGCTGCGGCGCCTGCTGCCGGAAAGCCCGCGATGGCTGGTGCTGCATGGACGCGTCGACGAGGCGGAGCGCATCGCCACCGACATCGAGCGCGCGGCGCTCGGCCCGGCCGCGCCAGCCCCGCCCATCGCTTCGCTGGCGCCGCTGCGCCTGCGCATCCGCGCGCGGCCGACGAGCTTCGCCGATCTTGGCGCGAGCCTCTTTCGCCACTATCCGCGGCGCGCGGTGCTGGGGCTGGTGCTGATGACCGCGCAGGCGTTCTGCTACAACGCGATCTTCTTCACCTACGCGCTCGTGCTCGGACGCTTCTACGGCGTGCCGGCGAGCGACGTCGGCGTTTACCTGCTGCCGTTCGCCGTCGGCAACTTCCTCGGGCCGCTGCTGCTGGGCCCTCTGTTCGACACCTGGGGCCGGCGGCAGATGATCGCCACCACGTACGCGCTCGCCGGCATCCTGCTCGCGCTCACTGCCGGCTTGTTCGTCACCGGCAGGCTCGACGCGGCGACGCAGACGCTGGCATGGACCTGCGTGTTCTTCTTCGCTTCGGCGGCGGCGAGCTCCGCGTACCTCACCGTCAGCGAGTGTTTTCCGCTGGAAGTGCGCGCGCTCGCGATCGCGCTCTTCTACGCCCTCGGCACCGCGATCGGCGGTGTCGGCGCGCCGTGGCTGTTCGGCGCGCTGATCGGCACCGGCGAGCCGACGGCGATCGCCGCCGGCTATGGCCTGGGTGCGGTGCTGATGCTGGTGGCTGCAGTCGTCGCGGCGACGCTCGGCGTGCGGGCCGAATCGAAGCCGCTCGAATCAGTGGCGCCGCCGCTGTCGTCGGCGGAATAGCCGGCGTCCGCGACGCCAATCGCGCGACATCGGGTGCGGCTACGCGCGCCGTCCGCCTGCAACGGCCAAATGCCGAAGGTTACGTCGCGAGATAGGCCTGGCGCGCGACCAATGGCGGCGGCGTCCACTGGTACAGCCACGTCTCGCTCAACGCTGCACCGTCGAGTCGCAGATAGAGCCGCAGGTCGACGGGATCCGGCGCATCGTCCGGCCGGATGTCGAACATCGCGCGGTAGCCGTCGATCTCGCGTTGCGGGCGCGCCGACGGAATCTCGACCGCACCGCGCGAAGCGGTGATGACCGGCTCGACGGTCGCGTCCATCGGCAGCGCCGCGAGGTCGCCGCCGACGAAATCGACCACGAAGCGCCACGCGAAATGGCGGCGCGGCTGGCCGACCACGCCGCCGATGCCCGTGTACGTCGCCACCACGCGCGCCAGCGCGGCGCGCACCGGCGGCGCAGCACCCCAGTACAGCCGGTACGCGTAGAGCAGTTCCCCGGCCGGTTGCACCGGCGCCGCCGGCCGCCAGCAGGCGACGATATTGTCGGTAGCCTCGTCCTGCGCCGGGTACTCGAGCAGCTGCACCGCGCCGGCGTCGAAGCCGCCGCCGGCGAGCGGCTTCGGCTCGACCCATGCGCCCGGACGGCGGTCGTAGAACGCGCCGTCGTCGAGATAGTGATCGAACACGCGATCACGTTGCAGCAGGCCGAAGCCGCGTGGATGGCGATCGGCGAAGCTGTTGAGCCGCGTGCCCGGCGCGTTGACGAGCGGCCGCCAGATCCATTCGCCGCTGCCGGAGGCCATGGCGAGGCCGTCGGAATCGTGGATCTCGGGCCGCCAGTCGCTGCCGACGCGGCGATCGTTCTCGCCGCACAGGTACATGCTCGTCAGCGGCGCGATGCCGATGCGGTCGATCGCGCGGCGCGGATACAGCGCGGCGTCGATGTCCATCGTCGTCGTGCCGCCCGGCGCGACGTCGAAGCGATACGCGCCTGCGACGCTCGGCGAGTCGAGCAGCGCGTAGACGGTGATGCGGTCCGGCGTGGCGGCGGCGCGCTCGAACCAGAACTCCGTGAATCGCGGGAATTCCTCGCCCGCAGGGTCGCCGACGCCGATCGCGAGACCGCGCGCCGACAATCCGTACTGGCGGTCGGCGCCCACCGCGCGGAAATAGCTGGCGCCGAGAAACGCCGCGACGTCGGCATCCCAGTTCGTATGGAAATGCACGCGAAAGCCGGCGAATCCGAGGTCGCGCGGCAACTCGCGCGTGTCGATGCCGGCCTCCTGCATGTCGAACATCGCCGGGTCGTAGGCGATCTCGCGCGCCATGCCGCCGCTCACCTCGTGCATGCGCACCGCTTCGCGGTAGCGGTAGCCGAGATGGAAGAAGCGGATCTCGAAATGCGCACCGCTGCCCGCCCACAACGACTCGTGCGGCACGAAGCGGATCGCCTGGAACGCGTCGTAACCGATGCCCGCCAGCGCTGCCGGCAGCGCCGTGGACGGTGCCTCGTAGCGGGCAGCCGCGCGCTTGCGCGCGATGCCCTTGAGCATCGCGTAGTCGAACGCCTGCGGCGTACCGCGCGCGTGCGGCGAGAAGGCGCTGCCTGCGGCGGGCGGCGCTTGCGCGCGGGCGACGCGCGCGACGGGCGCCGCAGCCAGCACGAGCGCACGTTCGAGAAGCTGGCGCCTGCCGATCATGGCCTGCGGGGACCGGCAGGGACCCGCGCGCAAAGGCAAGCGCGCCGGTCTCCCGGAACCCCTTGCGGTCTGCTATCGTGTGCGCGCCGCAATTGCCCTAAAATCGCAACCCGCATCCCATATTCTGACAGTTTCCAGGAGGAGAGATCCATGATGCATCGCACTTCAAGGCTCGTGCAGGTCGCGGCCGCGCTCGCGCTGGCCGGCGCCGCCACGGCCGCCAACGCCGTGACCGAGATCACGTGGTGGCATTCGATGACCGGCGCGCTCAACACCAAGGTCGACCAGATCGCCGAGAAGTTCAACGCGTCGCAGAGCGAGTACAAGGTCGTGCCGGTGTTCAAGGGCCAATACGACGAGTCGATGGCGGCGGCGATCGCCGCCTATCGCGCCGGCAACCCGCCGCAGATCGTGCAGGTGTTCGAGGTCGGCACGGCGACGATGATGGCGGCCAAGGGCGCTGTCAAGCCGGTCTATCAGTTGATGCACGAGGCCGGCGAGAAGTTCGATCCGAAGGGCTTCCTCGGCGCGGTGTACGGCTACTACGCCGATACGCACGGCAACCTGATCTCGATGCCGTTCAACAGCTCGACCCAGGTGCTCTACATCAACGACGATGCATTCAAGAAGGCGGGGCTCGACCCGGCCAACCCGCCCAAGACCTGGCCCGAGATGGCGCAGGCGATGGAGAAGCTGAAGGCGTCGGGCGCGTCGTGCCCGTTCACCACGGGCTGGCAGGCGTGGGTCCAGCTGGAAAGCTTCAGCGCCTGGCACAACGTGTCCTACGGCACCAAGGAGAACGGCTTCGGCGGCCTCGACACGCGCCTCGACTTCAACGGGCCCGTGCAGGTGAAGCACATCCAGAACATGTCGGACTGGCAGAAGAAGGGATTGTTCGTCTACAAGGGCCGCAAGGACGAGCCGCTCGCGTCGTTCAACAGCGGCGAGTGCGCGATGATCACGACATCGAGCGGCTCCTACGCCAACATCAAGGCCAACGCCAAGTTCGCGTGGAGGGTGGCGACGCTGCCGTACTACCCCGACGTCAAGGGCGCGCCGCAGAACACGATCATCGGCGGGGCGACGCTGTGGGTGCTGAACCAGAAGGATCCGAAGTACTACAAGGGCATCGCCAAGTTCTTCACGTTCCTGTCGTCTCCCGAAGTGCAGGAGGACTGGCACGAATCGACCGGCTACGTGCCGATCACGCTGGCGGCCTATGACCTCGCGAAGAAGAAGGGCCTGTACGAACAGCGTCCCGGCTTCGACATCGCGATCAAGGAGCTCACCAACAAGCCGCCGACGGCGAACTCGAAGGGCGTGCGCTTCGGCAACTTCGTGCAGATCCGCAATATCGTCGACGAGGAGCTCGAAGGCGTGTGGAGCGGCCAGAAGACCGCCAAGCAGGCGCTCGATGAAGCGGTGAAGCGCGGCAACGAGCAGATCGAGCGCTTCCAGAAGGCGAACCAGTAGCATCGCGAGCCCGGGGGGCGCCTGCCGGCGGCCCCCGCGCGACTGAACGACGCGTCGCCTGTGCGGGCGGCGCGTCGTCGCGTCCGGGACATCGATGGAAAAGCGGGTCGTCTTCAAGTCGTCGTGGCTGCCGTACGCGCTGGTCGCGCCGCAGATGGCGATCACGCTCGTGTTCTTCTTCTGGCCGGCGAGCCAGGCGCTGTTCCAGTCGATGCTGTTGCAGGACGCGTTCGCGGCCAAGACGCAGTTCGTCTGGTTCGACAACTTCCGCGACCTCTTCAACGATCCGCGCTACCTGGCGTCGTTCCGCGTCACCGCGGTGTTCTCGCTGCTGGTGACGGTGCTGGGGCTTTCCATCTCGCTGCTGCTCGCGGTGTTCGCGGACCGCGTCGTGCGCGGCGCGCGCATCTACAAGACGCTGCTGATCTGGCCATATGCGGTGGCCACCGCCGTGGCTGCGATCCTGTTCGTGTTCCTGCTCAATCCGACCCTCGGCGTGCTGACGCACGTGTTGCGGGCGATGGGCGTCGACTGGAACTATCTGCTCAACCCGACGCACGCGATGATCCTCGTCGTCACCTCCGCCGTATGGAAGCAGATCAGCTACAACTTCCTGTTCTTCCTCGCCGGATTGCAGGCGATACCACGCTCGCTGATCGAGGCGGCGGCGATCGACGGCGCGGGGCCGTCGCGGCGCTTCTGGACAATCGTGTTTCCATTGCTGTCGCCGACCACGTTCTTCCTGATGGTGGTCAACGTCGTGTATGCGTTCTTCGACACGTTCGGGATCATCGACGCGTCGACGGCGGGCGGTCCGGTCCAGGCGACGACGATCCTCGTGTTCAAGGTCTACCAGGACGGCACCCAGGCGCTCGACCTCGGCAGCTCGGCGGCGCAATCCGTGATCCTGATGGCGATCGTCGTGATCCTGTCGGTCATCCAGTTCCGCTACGTCGAGCGCAAGGTCCAGTACTGACGCCATGGTCGAGCACCGTCCCCTGCGAGCCGTCGCGAACCACGTCGTGCTGATCATCGGCGTGGCGGTGGTTGCGCTGCCGATCTATGTCGCATTCGTCGCGTCGACGCTCTCTTTCGACCAGGTGACGACGGTGCCGATGCCGATGCTGCCCGGCACGCAGCTCGTCAAGAACTACGGCGACGTGATCGCGCACGGCAGCACGCTGGGCTCGAAGGCGCCGGTCGGCCGCATGCTGTGGAACAGCCTCGTCATGGCGCTGGGCGTGGCGTTCGGCAAGATCGCGATCTCGATACTGTCGGCGTTCGCCATCGTGTACTTCCGCTTCCCGCTGCGCCGCACGTGCTTCTGGATGATCTTCATCACGCTGATGCTGCCGGTGGAAGTGCGGATCTACCCCACCTACAAGGTGGTGTCGGATCTCGGCCTCGTCGACACCTATCCCGGCCTCATCCTGCCGCTGATCGCCTCGGCGACGGCGACGTTCCTGTTCCGCCAGTTCTTCATGACGATCCCGGACGAGCTTGCCGAGGCAGCGCGCATCGACGGCGCGGGGCCGATGCGCTTCTTCATCGACGTCGTGCTGCCGCTGTCGCGCACCAGCATCGCGGCGCTGTTCGTGATCATGTTCGTCTACGGCTGGAACCAGTACCTGTGGCCGCTCCTCGTCACCACGCGCGAGGACATGTACACGGTCGTCATCGGCATCAAGCGGATGGTGGCGGGCGGCGACCAGGCGACCGAGTGGCAGCTCGTGATGGCCACGGCGATGCTGGCGCTGCTGCCGCCGGTCGCGGTGGTGGTGCTGATGCAGCGGCTGTTCGTGCGCGGTCTGGTCGAAACCGAGAAATAGGAAGCCGACGGGTAATCCATGGCCAATGTCGAGTTACGCAACGTCACCAAGAGCTACGGCGCGCAGGCGGTGATCCACGGCATCTCGCTGGATGCCGCCGACGGCGAGTTCATCGTCATCGTCGGGCCTTCGGGATGCGGCAAGTCGACGCTGCTGCGCATGGTGGCGGGACTGGAGGAGATCACGTCGGGCGACATCGCCATCGGCACGCGCGTGGTGAACAACCTGGAGCCCAAGGACCGCGACATCGCGATGGTGTTCCAGAATTACGCGCTGTATCCGCACATGAGCGTGTTCGACAACATGGCCTACGGCCTCAAGATCCGCGGGTTCGCCAAGGACGACATCAAGACGCGCGTCGACCGTGCCGCCGCGATCCTCGAGCTGGCGCCGCTGCTCGCGCGGCGGCCGCGGCAGCTTTCCGGCGGCCAGCGCCAGCGCGTGGCGATGGGACGTGCGATCGTGCGCGAGCCGGCGGTGTTCCTGTTCGACGAGCCGCTGTCCAACCTCGACGCCAAGCTGCGCGTGCAGATGCGCTTCGAGATCCAGAAGATGCACCGCGAGACCGGCACGACGAGCCTCTACGTCACCCACGATCAGGTGGAAGCGATGACGCTCGCCCACCGGATGGTGGTGATGAACGCCGGGCGCGCCGAGCAGATCGGCTCGCCGATGGAGGTCTACGACAACCCGGCGACGCAGTTCGTCGCCGGATTCATCGGCTCGCCGGCGATGAATTTCATGCCCGGCAAGGCGACGGCGCCGGGCGTGGTGGAGCTCGACGGCGGAGGGCGCATCGCGCACACCCAGGGCGCGATCGAGGCCGGTCGGGCGGTGGTGGTCGGCGTGCGCCCCGAGCACCTCGCCGCCAGCACCGCGGGCGGCACCAGCGTCAGCGGCCGCATCGAGATGATCGAGCAGCTCGGCGCCGACACGCTGACGCACATCGCGCACGGCGGGACCACCGTCATCCTGCGCACCCCGCACGACGCCAAGAACACCGTGGGCGCGACGCTTTCGGTGGCGGCGGAGCCGTCGCGCGTGTATCTTTTCGATGCGGCGAGCGGCGCGCGGCTGCGCGCCTGACGCCAATCCAAGCCGTACGCGCCATGGCGGAATTCGCCAGGGTGCCCGCGATGCGATCCGCAGTGCGGCGATTCGCCGCGCGCGACGCGACCAACTTCCTGAAAGCACCTTCAACATGAGTGTCCTGCCCGACTGGCCTTACCCGCACCTGTGCGCCCACCGCGGCGCGGGCAAGCTCGCCCCCGAGAACACGCTGACGGCCATGCGCGTCGGTCATGCGCATGGCTACCGGATGGTGGAGTTCGACGTCAAGCTGTCCGCCGACAACGTGTCGTTCCTGCTGCACGACGCGACGCTCGACCGCACCACCAGCGGTCGCGGCCGCGCCGACGCGCTGCCGTGGCGCGAGCTGGCGCGCCTCGACGCCGGCGGCTGGCATTCGGCCAAATACGCAGGCGAGATGCTGCCGACGCTCGCCGCGATCGCGCGCTGGGCGCGCGCGCACGACGTGCGCTGCAACGTCGAGATCAAGCCGACGCCCGGCCGCGAGCGCGAGACCGGGGCGGCGGTCGCGCTCGATGCGGCCGCGCTGTGGCGCGACGCCGAGGTGCAGCCGCTGCTGTCCTCGTTCTCGGAGGTCGCGCTCGAGGCGGCACGCGAGGCGGTGCCGGCCCTGCCGCGCGCGCTGCTCCTCGACGACCTCGCCGACGACTGGCTCGTGCGACTCGCCCGCCTCGGTTGCGTCGCCCTCGACACCAACCACGAAGCGCTCGATGCCGGCATCGTGCGCCGCGCGCATGGCGGCGGCTACCGCGTCGCGTGCTACACGCCGAACGAGGCCGCGCGCGTCGAGGAGCTGCGGCGCATGGGGGTCGACACGGTGATTACCGACGCCATCGACGCGGTTTCGGCGGAGTAGCCGGCGCACCGCGGCCTCGCCGGGCGCGCCGCGCGTTGCACGCGCGTCGGCATGCGGGGCGCAACCTGCATTAATGTATGGCCAGCCGCGATGGTGCGGCGACATCGTGCTGCTGTATCGGCCCGCGCCGCCGTGGCGCGGGATGGCGAGGCCCTGAATGCCCCCTTTCCTTCGTGCCGGCGAACTGTGGCGACTCGCGCGCCAGGCGGTCGACGCCTGGATCGACGACTACGCCCCCAGCATGGGCGCGGCGCTCGCGTTCTACACGATGTTCTCGATCGCCCCCTTGTTCGTGATCGTCATCGCCGTCGCCGGACTCGCCTTCGGCGCCGAGGCAGCAGAGGGGCGGATCATCGCCGAGCTCGGCGGACTCATCGGCACCGATGGCGCGGCGGCAGTGCAGGGGCTCATTCGCAGCGCGAGCTCGAAGGGAGCCAGCATCGTCGCCTCGCTGGTCGGTTTCGGCGTCCTGCTGGTGGGCGCGACGACCGTGTTCAGCGAGCTGCAGTCGGATCTCGACCGCATCTGGCAGGCGCCGCCCACATCGAGGCCCTCCGGCATCTGGGGACTGCTGCGTGCGCGCTTCCTGTCGTTCGGGCTCATCCTCGGCATCGGCTTCATCCTGCTCGTCTCGCTGGTGCTGAGCGCAGTGCTGACAGCGGTCGGCACGTGGTGGTCGCCATTGGTCGGGCATTGGCAGGTCGTGCTGGAATTCCTCAATTTCGTGATCGGCCTGGTCGTCGTCACGCTGCTGTTCGCGATGATCTACAAGCTCCTGCCCAGCGTGCCGATCGCCTGGCGCGACGTGTGGACGGGCGCGATCGTCACGGCGATCCTGTTCTCCGTCGGCAAGTACCTGATCGGCCTCTACATCGGCAAGAGCGGGGTGGTGTCGGGGTTCGGCGCGGCCGGCTCCCTCGCGGTGCTGTTGCTCTGGGTGTATTACTCCGCGCAGATATTCCTGCTCGGCGCCGAGTTCACCTACGCCTACGCGCACGAATTCGGCTCGCTGCGGGGCAGGACGACTTCGGGTACCGGAACGCCAGCCGTGGTGCCTTTCGCCGCCGGGACCACGCCGGCCCGGCCGGCGGACGATCGCTCGGCGTCGTGGAGTGCCCTGACGCACGCGCAGCGAATCTCTGCCGACCATGCCTATTCGGCGGCGCGGGACGGTGCGCCGGCGCCAGGCAATTTCTGGCTCGCGCTCGGCGTGGGCATCGCCGCGGCGCTCGCCGCGGACGCGTTCTCGAAGCGCGCCAGACGGCGACATTGACACCGCGCTGCGCCGGCCGCCGTGGCGCCCGCGCGCAGGTCACGCAGCGGCAGGCACGTCGCGCACGATCTCGCGCTCGTCGATCGGCAGGTGGATGATGCCGGCGACGATGCCGAGCGCGATCGACAGGTACCAGACGAGGTCGTAGCTGCCCGTGGTGTCGAACACCTTGCCGCCGAGCCACGCGCCGAGGAAGCTGCCCACCTGGTGGCTGAAGAACGTGATGCCCGCGAGCATCGACAGGTAGCGCACGCCGAACACCTGCGCGACGATGCCGTTGGTCGGCGGGATCGTCGACAGCCACAGCAGGCCGATCGTCACCGCGAACACGTACACCGATACCGTCGACAGCGGGGCCCACAGGAACACGGCGATGGCGACGGCGCGCGCGAAATAGATGAACGACAGGATCCAGCGCTTGGGCACGTGCCCGCCGAGCCAGCCGGTGAGGTAGGTGCCGACGATGTTGCCGAGGCCGATCAGCGCCAGCGCCGTGACGCCCACCCTCGCGGGCATCCCCTTGTCGAGCAGGTACGACGGCAGGTGCACGCCGATGAACACCACCTGGAAGCCGCAGACGAAGAAGCCGAGGGTCAGCAGCAGGTAACCGCGGTGCCGCAGCGCCTCGTGGATGGCCTGCGAGGCGGATTGCCGGAACGTGTGCACGACCGCGCCGCGCGGCGACGCCATCGCGGCGGCGAGCGGCGCCATCAGCAGCGCGATCATCGACAGCGCGATGAGCGCGCCATGCCAGCCGAAGCGCGTCAGCAGCCATTGCGTGAACGGCAGCATGGCGAACTGGCCGAACGACCCGGCCGCCGCCGAGATGCCCAGCACCATGCTGCGCTTGCCGGGCGGGTACGCACGGCCCAGCACGCCGGCGACGATGCTGAACGTGACGCCCGACAGGCTGGTGCCGAATACCACGCCCGCGCTCAATGCGAACGCCAGCGGCGACATCGGAAACGCCATCAGCACGAGGCCGAGCGCGTAGAGCAGCGCGCTGACCAGCACCACGCGACCCGCGCCGTACTTGTCGGCGATCATGCCGGCGAATGGCTGGGTCGCGCCCCAGACGAGGTTCTGCACGGCGATCGCCAGCGCGAACACTTCGCGCCCCCAGCCCAGGTCGTGCGAGACAGGCTGCAGGAAGAGCCCGAAAGTCGCGCGGATGCCGGTGCTCAGCACGAGCACGACACCGCAGGCGACGAGGACCACGGTCGGCGTACGCCAGTCGATGCGATCGTTCATGGGATGAGAGGCTTCAGGCGCCCGCTGCGGCGCGTGCCGGCGGCGCTGTCGATTCGATCGTGAAGTCGGGATGCAGCGCCTCGAGCTCGCCGAGCACGCCGATCAGCGTGCCCAGCCGCTCGCGCCCGAGCATCCGCGCCACCGTCGCCTGCGCGCGGCGCCAGTGCGGCTCCGCATCGCCGAAAGCCGTCTCGCCCTTGTGCGTGATCGCGGCCACGCGCGTGCGTGCATCACGGCCGGTGGTCATCGAGACCAGTCCGCGCGCGAACAGCGGCTCGAGGTTGCGCGACATCGCGGTGCGGTCGAGGAGCAGCATCGACGCCAGGTCGCCGATGCGCATCGGTCCTTCGCGGATCAGCGTGCGGATCAGCGAGAACTGCGTGATCCGCAGCCCGGAAGGCGCCATCGCATCGTCGTAGAGCTGCGTCAGCGAGCGCGCGGCGCGGCGCAGGCGACCGCAGGTGCACGCGGCGGACAGCGCGGCGGGCGCGCGGGCGGCGGGTCGAACGGAAGGGCGGGCAGTGCGTGGCATCGGGACAAAAGGCGCATATGCACGTTAATTGCGAGCATATACACCTTTTTGCCGGCGCGCAAATGGCGCGATGGGGGGCGCCCGCCTGGCCGCCGGCGTCGCGCCGATCAGTGATCCGTGCGCACGCGGCCGACGGCCTCGTTCCAGCCGGCGACCAGTTCCGCCACGCGGTCGCGCGGCATCGACGGCACGAAGCGGCGGTCGACCTGCCAGTTGGTGCCGACCTCGTGGTCGTCCTTCCAGTAGCCGGTGGCGAGCCCTGCGAGGTACGCCGCTCCGAGCGCGGTGGTCTCGGCGACGCGCGGCCTCACGACCGGCACGCCGAGCACGTCGGCCTGGAACTGCATCAGGTGGTTGTTGGCGGTGGCGCCGCCGTCGACGCGCAACTGCGTGAGCGTGATGCCCGCATCCTTCTGCATCGCGCGCAGCACGTCGGCGCTCTGGAAGGCGATCGACTCGATCGCGGCGCGCGCGATGTGCGCGGTGGTGGTGCCACGCGTCAGGCCGACGATCGCGCCGCGCGCATGCGGGTCCCAGTGCGGCGCGCCGAGCCCGGCGAACGCCGGCACGAAATAGACACCGCCGGTGTCGGGCACGCTGGTCGCCATCACTTCGACCTCGGCGGCGCTGCGCACGACCTTGAGACCGTCGCGCAGCCATTGCACGACGGCGCCGGCGATGAACACCGAGCCTTCGAGCGCGTAGTCGCGCGTGTCGCCGCGCTGCCACGCCACGGTGGTGAGCAGGTTGTGCGTCGAGGCGACCGGCTTGCGCCCGGCGTTCATCAGCATGAAGCAGCCGGTGCCGTAGGTGTTCTTCGCCATGCCGGGCGCGAGGCAGGCCTGCCCGAACAGCGCGGCCTGCTGGTCACCGGCGATGCCGGCGATGGGAATCTGCGCGCCGTCGAGCGTCATCTCGGCGCACACGCCGGACGACGGCACGACGCGCGGCAGCAGCGAATGCGGCACGCCGAACAGGGCGAGCAGCTCGTCGTCCCACTCGCCGCGATGGATGTCGTACAACATCGTGCGGCTCGCGTTCGAGGCGTCGGTGACGTGCACCGCGCCGCCGGTGAGCTGCCAGACGAGCCAGGTATCGACGGTGCCGAACGCGAGCTCGCCGCGCGCCGCACGCTCCTTCGCCCCGGGCAGATGCTCGAGCATCCATTTGAGCTTGCTGCCCGAGAAATAGGCGTCGATCACGAGACCGGTCTTCTGCGCGATCATCGGCGCGTGGCCGGCGGCGCGCAGGCGGTCGCAGATGTCGGCGGTGCGCCGGTCCTGCCAGACGATGGCGTTGGCGAGCGGCACGCCGGTGGCGCGATCCCACAGCAGCGTCGTCTCGCGCTGGTTGGTGATGCCCACGGCAGTGATGTCGCGCCCGGTGATGCGCGCTTTCGCCATCACCGCGTGCAGCACGCCGGACTGCGACGCCCAGATCGCCATCGGGTCGTGCTCGACCCAGCCGGGCTTGGGGAAGATCTGGCCGAACTCCGCCTGCGCGCTGGCGACCACCGCTCCCGCATGATCGAACACGATGGCGCGGGAACTGGTGGTTCCCTGGTCGAGCGCGAGTACGTACACGGGAAGCCTCCTGGATACCTGCACGCCGTTCCGCGGGCGCGGATCAAAGCCGGTAAAATGCCGACTTTCCCGTGATTGTAGTCGCCCGCGCGCTTCGCGCACGCCGTTGCGATCCTGACGCGAATGCCGCTCAAACCCTCCGTAGCCCGCACGCGCCTTCACACGCGAACCGCCGTCTGCGAATGCTTCGCGCGCGACGACGGGCTGTTCGACGTCGAGGCCCATCTCACCGACGTCAAGGATCACCGCTACGAACTGATGGCGGGCACGCGCGACGCCGGCGAGCCGGTGCACGACATGTGGGTGCGCGTGACGATCGACCGCGAGCTCACCATCCATGCGGTGGAGGCGCGCATGGACCGGATGCCGTATCCGGACGCGTGTAACCGCATCGAGGCGGCGTACGCGAAGCTCGTCGGCCGCAACCTCGCGCGCAACTTCCGCCTGGCGCTCCACGACGCGATGGGCGGCGTCAAGGGCTGCACGCACCTGACCGAGCTGCTCGGGTATCTTCCGACCACGGCGATCCAGGCGTTCGCCGGGCTCACCCGTGAGATCCACGGCGACGCCAAGCCGTTCCAGCTCGATCGCTGCCACGCGCTCGAGACGTCGACCGATACCGTGCGCCGCTACTATCCGGCGTGGTACCGCGGCCCAGCCGGCTGACTGTGTTACCTCCCTGGCGAACAATGCGTCGCCGCTCACCATGGTTGCCTGACGTTGTGGAGTGCGATCGATGAAGATTCACGAATACCAGGGCAAGGAAATCTTTCGCCGCTACGGCATGGCGGTGCCCCGCGGCGTACCGGCGTTCAGCGTCGACGAGTCGGTGGCCGCGGCGAAGTCGCTGGGCGGCGCGGTGTGGGTGGTGAAGGCGCAGATCCACGCCGGCGGCCGCGGCAAGGGCGGCGGCGTCAAGGTGGCGAAGTCGATCGACGACGTGAAGGCGCGCGCGGGCGAGATTCTCGGTATGCAGCTCGTCACGCACCAGACCGGTCCCGGCGGGCAGAAGGTGCGGCGGCTCCTGATCGAGGAAGGCGCCGACATCCGCAAGGAGCTGTACGTCGGCATGGTGGTCGACCGCGCGTCGCAGCGCGTGGTGCTGATGGCGAGCTCCGAGGGCGGCATGGACATCGAGGAGGTCGCGGCGAAGACGCCGGAGAAGATCCGGCGCGTGACGATCGATCCGCGGGCGGGGCTGACCGACGCGCAGGCCGACGGCGTCGCGCGCGAGATCGGCGTGCCCGACGCCAGCGTGCCGCAGGCGCGCACGATCCTGCAGGGGCTCTACCGCGCGTTCGACGAGACCGACGCCTCGCTCGCCGAGATCAACCCGCTGGTGATCACCGGCGACGGCAAGGTGATCGCGCTCGATGCCAAGCTCAACTTCGACGACAACGCGCTGTTCCGCCATCCCGACATCGTCGAGATGCGCGACCTCGACGAGGAGGATCCCAACGAGATCGCCGCGTCGAAATTCGACCTTTCCTACATCTCGCTCGACGGCGACATCGGCTGCCTCGTCAACGGCGCCGGCCTCGCGATGGCGACGATGGACGTGATCAAGCTGTACGGCGGCGAGCCCGCGAACTTCCTCGACGTCGGCGGTGGCGCCACGGCCGAGAAGGTGACCGAGGCGTTCAAGATCATGCTGCGCAATCCGCAACTCAAGGCGATCCTCGTCAACATTTTCGGCGGCATCATGAAATGCGACACGATCGCCGAAGGCGTGATCGCGGCGTCCAAGGCGGTGGGCCTCAAGGTGCCGCTGGTGGTGCGCATGAAGGGCACCAACGAGGAGCTCGGGCGCAAGATACTGGCCGATTCGGGACTGCCGATCATCAGCGCGACGAACATGGCCGACGCCGCGGAAAAAGTCGTCGCCGCCACGAAGGGAGGCGCGAAGTGAGCATCCTCGTCGACCGCAACACGAAGGTGATCACGCAGGGGATCACCGGCAAGACCGGACAGTTCCATACGCGGATGTGCCGCGACTACGCGAATGGCCGCGCGGCCTACGTCGCCGGCGTCAACCCGAAGAAGGCCGGTGAGGACTTCGAAGGCATCCCGATCTACGCGACGGTGCAGGAAGCGAAGGCCGCGACCGGCGCCACGGTGTCGGTGATCTACGTGCCGCCGCCGTTCGCCGCGTCCGCGATCGACGAGGCGGTCGATGCCGGGCTCGACCTCGTGGTCTGCATCACCGAAGGCATTCCGGTGCGCGACATGATCCGCACGCGCGACAGGATGCAGGGCCGCAGGACGCTGCTGCTCGGCCCCAACTGCCCGGGTGTCATCACCCCGGACGCGATCAAGATCGGCATCATGCCGGGCCACATCCACAAGCAGGGTCGCATCGGCGTGGTGTCGCGCTCGGGCACGCTCACCTACGAGGCGGTGGGCCAGCTCACCGAGCTCGGCCTCGGCCAGTCGACGGCGGTGGGCATCGGCGGCGATCCGGTCAACGGCCTCAAGCACGTCGACATCCTGCGGATGTTCAACGACGACCCCGGCACCGACGCCGTCATCATGATCGGCGAGATCGGCGGCGGCGACGAGGAAATCGCGGCGGCGTGGGCGAAGGCCAACATGAAGAAGCCCGTGGTCGGCTTCATCGCCGGCGTCACGGCGCCGCCGGGCAAGCGGATGGGTCACGCCGGCGCGATCATCTCCGGCGGCAAGGGCACCGCGCAGGAAAAGCTCGCGGCGATGGAAGACGCGGGGATCAAGGTGACGCGCAACCCCGCGGAAATGGGCAAGCTGCTCAAGTCGGTGCTGTAGCGTGATGTCGGAACTGGCGCAGCCGCAGTTCTGGGTGGCTGCGGTCGAGATCGTCGCCGTCAACATCCTGTTGTCGGGCGACAACGCCGTCGTCATCGCGCTCGCCTGCCGCAACCTGCCGCCCGCGCAACGGCGCTGGGGCGTGTTCTGGGGCGCCTTCGGCGCGATCGCGCTGCGCATCGTGCTCACGGTATTCGCGCTGTCGCTGCTGCAGCTGCCGTGGCTCAAGCTGGTCGGCGGCCTGCTGCTGCTGTGGATCGGGATCAAGCTGATCGCCGAGGAGGAGGGCGCCGGCGAGGAAGTGGCGGGCAGCGACCGGCTCGTGTCCGCGGTGAAGACGGTGGTGATCGCCGATCTCGTGATGAGCCTCGACAACGTGCTCGGCGTCGCGGCGGCGGCGAACGGCAGCGTCGTGCTGCTGACGTTCGGTCTCCTCGTGTCGATCCCGCTGGTGATCGCGGGCAGCCAGCTGATCCTCAAGGTCATCGAGCGCTACCCGGTGCTGGTCGTCGCCGGCGGCGCGCTGCTGGGCTACATCGCCGGCGAGATGTTCGTGCGCGAGCCGGTGCTGGCGCCGTGG